>JAYRPZ010000152.1:0-2470 GCA_041910915.1 Acidovorax sp. | reverse complement strand
CGTGCTCAATGGTCTGCCCACCAGCTTTTCCACGCCCGAGCTCAATGTGGCCTGCGCCGAGGGCGAACCCCATG
This sequence comes from Acidovorax sp., assembly GCA_041910915.1. Lineage (GTDB taxonomy): Bacteria > Pseudomonadota > Gammaproteobacteria > Burkholderiales > Burkholderiaceae_C > Paenacidovorax. The sequence continues at coordinate 2,396 of JAYRPZ010000152.1, read as the reverse complement.
CGGTCACGCAGGCCTTGCAGGCGCTGGCCGGCGAACGTTTCAAGGCGCCCGCCAGGGTGTTCATCATCGACGGCCTGCGGGTGGACTGGCCCGACGGTTTTGGCCTGATCCGCGCGTCCAACACCACGCCGGTGCTGGTGCTTCGTTTTGAAGGCCAGACCGAAGCCGCGCTGCACCGCATCGAGGCCGAAATGCTGGCCTTGCTGCGCGAGGTCAAACCCGACGCACAGGTGGGCGCCAGCGCACACTGATTTCGCCTTTTTGCGATGGATGAATTGATTGATGCGTTCAGGCTTGTGCAGTCGCCCCTGGACGCATGTCTACAGTTCAAAAATTCAGATCAGTACTTGGTGATGAAGCCAGAGATGAAATTCCCTTTCCTGCGCACCTTTGCCGTAATCATTTGGTGTCTGACCACGCTTGGCATCGCCCTTTTGGCGCTATTGCCTGTAGAGCATCTGCAATTGCCCGAGTTGGACTGGTGGGATAAGGCACAACACGCGCTTGCTTTTGCGGTGTTGACCGGATGGGCTATATGGTTGCGGCCACGGGCAGTAGTGCATGCAGTGCTGGGCATGCTGATCTTTGGCGCCGTCATAGAACTGGCGGAATGGGCGGTAGGCTGGCGGTTTGCCGCGTGGGCTGATCGGGCGGCCGATGCGGTTGGCGTGCTGCTGGCTTGGGGCTTGACGATCCAGATCAACAAATTAAACTTCTGGCTTGACTGCCGGAAGTGGTTTTAATGTTATAAATTGGCGTAGTTTCCGGGGTAACCGATTTTTTTAAGGAGTTTTCCATGTCCAAGTTTGTTTCCGCTCTTCTCGTTGCTGCCATGGCCACTTCTGGCGTGGCCTTTGCCCAAAGTGCTACTGGCGGTGCTGCAACCACCGGTACTACCGGCACTGCAGCAGGTACTGCCGGTACTGCCGCTGGCACCGCTGCCGGTACTGCAGCCACCACCACGGCCGTGACGGCCGCTACCACCGCTGCTACCGCCGGCACCATCGCTGGAGTGAGCGTTGGTGTGGCTGCAGCCACCGTGGCCACCGTGGCCGCTGTGGCTGCTGTGGCCTCCAACAACGACAACACCAGTGCCACCAGCACCACCAACACTACAGCTACTGCACGTTAATCAGTGTCGGGTTTTGTGAAAACGCCCCCTAGGGGGCGTTTTGCTTTGCAGTGGCCTCTTTTGCTGAGCTTGGCTTGGCTGGCAGGGTGTGCACCATTGGCCGAAGCCGTGGGTGGTTTGGGCCCCGCGGGCGAGGCATTGCGCTACGCCATCCAGCCTGCGGCTGCGCCCAACAGTGCGCGCCTGTCTGCAGGCTTTGAATATTTGCAGGTGGGGGTGGGCAGCCGGCAGGCGCTGATGGTGCTGGGCCAGCGGCGCGCGGCCGGTGCTGCCAATGAGCCTGCGCAGGGCGAAGACGAGTTCTGGTACAGCGCGCAGTCCGAGCTGCTGCACTTGCGCGACGGCCGCCTGTGGCGTGTGCTGGGCATGACCACCGAATGGCGTGGGCAGCACAGCCAGCCGCCCGCCTGGAGCGATGTGCCGGCCAGTGGCGAGGCGCTGACTTGGGTGCGGCAGGTGGACCGCATGCCCGGTTACCGCTGGGCAGAGGTGGAGCAGGTCAGCACCCGGCGGCTTTTGACTGCGCCTGCCGACAAGGCGGCCCGGGCCGCTGTGCAGGGCTGGCCGCAGGCCCAATGGTTTGAAGACGATGTGCAGGCCACCGATGCCGAAGGCCGGCGCTGGCCCCATGTGCAGCGCTTTGCGCTGTGGCAGGGGCAGGTGGTTTACAGCGAACAATGCATAGCGCGGGACTTGTGCCTGGCGCTCACACGGCTGGGGCGCGTGCAATGAATTTCAGGGTGAGCAGGGGCCGGCTGGCGGTGCTGACGGCACTGGCGGCCATGGGCACAGCCAATGGCCTGCATGCGCAAGATGTCGGCAAACGCTTGGATTTTGAGGTGCAGGCCCCGCAGCGCCTGAGCAACTGGCTGGGCAGCCACGCCGGTGCCCTGCAGGGCACCGAGCCGCTGGGTCTGGCCTGGGCCACCCCCGAAGAGCGCCAGCGGCATGCGGCGCAACGCAATGCCGATGTGGCCTGGCTGCGCCATGCCTTGCTGAGGCCGGGCGATTCGGCGCTGTGGCGCTGGCTGGCATCGGCCCCGGTGACGGGGCGCGTGGTGCTGTCAGCCCCGGTGGCGCCATGGCTGGAGGGTGTGCCGGCGCGTGACCCGGTGCTGCGCCCGGGCGATGCGCTGTGGGCGGCGCCTGCCGGGCAACCGGTGCGGGTGCTGGACGGCAGCGGCCAAGGCTGTGCGCTGGCGCACCAGCCGGGGGCCTGGCTGGCGGACTACCTGGCCGCGTGTGCAGCGCAAGACGCTACCCG
>JAYRPZ010000151.1:0-30642 GCA_041910915.1 Acidovorax sp. | reverse complement strand
CTGTTACCGTTCGACTTGCATGTGTAAGGCATGCCGCCAGCGTTCAATCTGAGCCAGGATCAAACTCTACAGTTCGATCTTGAAAATTTAAAGTCTTTCGACTTTCACTCATAAAACGGAATTGAAGTGAACTTCACTTCTTTTCTCATGAGCATTTGTTGTTCCGAAGAACTATGGCCTCAAAACCATCAAACGCCCACGCTTATCGGCTGTATGTTTTTAACGTACCGCGCAAAGTGAATTTCTTCTTTCTTTGCATACTTGCTGTGATCAGCGAAGCCTTGAATTGTAGCACAGTTTTTTAAGAACTGAAAAACTTTTTTGTTTTGCTTTCAACTTACTGCAAGCAGCTTGTTGTTAGCGAAGCCTTGAATTGTATACCGAATTTTTACTCGATTACAAACAAGACCGAAAGTTTTTTCACCAACTTGCTGCAAGCAGCTTTATCAGCGAAGCTCTCTACTTTAACACAGCTTTTAAGCGGTAAAAGCAAAAAACCAAACTTTCTCAACACTTCGCAACCAACAGCCTCCAAAGAAGCCCCAAATCGCGAAGAGGCGCAAATGTAGCACAAAAAATCGACGCAGCGAAGAAAAATGCAAAACTTCCACTATGGGCACACCTTCTTCCCGCAGGACGCCCTGGATAATGCCTCTCTTATATGGCACTCATTACTCTCTTGGACGCCCAGCTCGCTTTTGGGCATGTGGCACTGCTGGATCATGCTGACTTTTCATTGGAAAGTGGCGAACGCATTGGCCTGATCGGTCGCAACGGTGCAGGCAAGTCATCGTTGCTCAAAATTTTGGGGGAGCTGTCCAAGCCGGACGATGGCTCCATGCAAGTACAACAAGGCTTGCGTATCGCTTATGTAGCCCAAGAGCCGCAGCTCGACGCACAGGCCACCATCTTTCAAGCGGCTTGCGTGGGTTTAGAAACTGCTATCGCCCTGCGCGAGCAGTACCTCAGCGGTGCCAGTGGCCTTGACCTGGACGCCCTGCAGTCGCAAATTGAGGCCCTGGACGCCTGGAACTGGGAGCAGCGCGTCGAAGAAACCCTGCAGCGCCTGCACTTAAACGGGCAAGCACTGGTAGGCACGCTCTCGGGAGGCATGAAAAAGCGCGTTGCTCTGGCACAAGCGCTGGTGGCACGCCCTGATGTGCTGCTGCTGGACGAACCCACCAACCACCTCGACCTCGACTCCATCACCTGGCTGGAAGATTTGCTGCTGGCCTTCAAAGGCAGCGTGGTCACCATCACCCATGACCGCGCGTTTCTAGACCGCATTGCCACGCGCATCGTGGAGCTGGATCGAGGCCAACTGCGCTCCTATCCAGGTAACTTTGCACAGTACCAGCTGCAGAAAGAAGAACAACTGGCACAAGAGGCCGTCATCAACGCACGTGCGGACAAGCTATTGGCCCAGGAAGAAGTGTGGATTCGCAAGGGTGTTGAAGCACGGCGCACGCGCAGCCAAAGCCGCATCTCGCGCCTGGAGCAGCTGCGCGCCAACCGCAGCGCTCGGCGTGATGCCCTGGGCAGCGTCAAGATGGACGTTGCCAGCGGTGCGGGCAGCAGCTACCAGGGCAAAGTGGTGGCGCAGCTCACTGGCATCCACAAAGCTTTTGGCGACAAGCCCATCGTGCGCGACTTCACCGCCACCATCTTGCGAGGCGACAAGGTCGGCCTGATCGGCCCCAATGGCGCGGGTAAAACCACGCTGCTGAAAATGATCCTCGGCCAGCTGCCGCCCGACAGCGGCGACATCCGCCAAGGCAGCAACCTGCAGATTGCCTACTTCGACCAAATGCGCCACGCCATTGACCTGGATGCCACGCTGGAAGACTTCATCAGCCCAGGCAGCGAGTGGATAGAAATTGGCAACCAGCGCAAACACGTCAAAAGCTACCTGGGCGACTTCTTGTTCTCCCCGGCGCGGGCGCACTCGCCGGTGCGCTCACTCTCGGGCGGCGAGCGCAACCGCCTGCTGCTGGCACGCCTCTTTGCCCGCCCGGCCAACGTGCTGGTGCTGGACGAACCCACCAACGATCTGGATATCGACACCCTGGAGCTGCTCGAAGAACTCTTGCAAACCTACGACGGCACAGTGTTTTTGGTCAGCCACGACCGCAGCTTTTTGGACAACGTGGTCACCAGCACCATTGCCTGGGAAGGCGAAGGGCTATGGCGTGAATACGAAGGCGGCGTGCAAGACTGGCTCACGCAGATGCAACGCAGCCGCGCCCTGGCTGCTGCGGCTACGCCACAAAATAACAAGAAAATCGAAGCGAAAGCCCCTCCAGTCAAGCGCGAGCAGCTATCAAAAAAGAAGCTTAGCTACAAAGAGCAACGGGAACTGGAGCAGCTTCCCGCACAGATTGCAGCGCTAGAAGCCGAACAACACACCATCCGCGCCACCTTAGAAGATGGCACGCTCTACACCACCGATGGCCAGCGCGCTGCCGCCTTGCTACAGCGCGATGCCGACATTGATGAGCTGCTGATGCAGGCTTTGGAGCGTTGGACCGAGCTGTCGGACGGCAGTTGAGGCAGGTGAGCCACTTAACCGCTCATCAATTGATAGCTGCTTGCGCTTGCCCAGTGGGGCTTGGAGCCATTTTTTACCCTCAAAAAAAGCTGAGAGCCCAGCAGCCACAGCGCACAAGCGGCTGGTGAGTGCCCACCCGTGGTCAGGGCCAGCTTTTGAAGTATCAAAAGCCGCTCAAACCCTTGTGTAGCAAGCGCAAGCAGCTCTTAAAAAGAGAGCAAAGCCAGCTGACCAGACAAACGGAGGTGGGAGATCAGATGCGGTGGTGCAGCCGGTCGGTGGCACCGCGCAGCTTGGTGACCAAGGCGCCCGCAATTTGCGTCAGCGGCAGCACTTCATCAGCCGCACCATGGGCAATCGCCTCGCGCGGCATACCGAAAACGATGCAACTGGCTTCGTCCTGCACGTAGTTGTAACTGCCGGCGTCTTTCATCTCGCGCATAGCGGCAGCGCCATCGGCTCCCATGCCCGTGAGCATGATGCCGTAGGCATTGCGCCCCGCCACAGCCGCCACTGACTTGAACAGCACCTCCACCGAGGGCTTGTGGCGATTGACCGGCGGGGCATCTTCCACCACAGCCACATAGTTAGCACCACTGCGGGCAATGCGAAACTGCAAGCCCCCCGGCGCAATGTAGGCGTGGCCAGGCAAGATGCGCTCGCCATTCACGGCCTCTTTCACCGTGATTTGGCACAGGCTGTTCAAGCGCGCGGCAAAGCTGGTGGTAAAGCCCGGCGGCATATGCTGGGTGATGACGATAGCAGGCGAGTCGGCAGGCAGGCGCACCAACACTTCACGGATGGCCTCGGTGCCACCGGTGGAGGCGCCAATGGCAATGATTTTTTCGGTCGATAGCCGCCCCAGCAAACTGGTGCTAGACGCTGCCGCTGGTGCCCCGGCAGCTGCCCCAGCGTTTGCCGCAGAACCCGCAGGCACAGCACTGATGCGGCGCACATGGGCCACAGCCGCCACGCGGATTTTGTCCACGATCTGCGTGGCCAACTCATTCAGGCCATTGGCCAGCCCGACGCGCGGTTTGGCCACGAAATCAACCGCCCCCAGTTCCAGCGCACGCATGGTCACCTCGGCACCACGCTCTGTCAGGGTGGAAATCATCACCACCGGCATGGGGCGCAGGCGCATCAGGCGGCCCAGAAAGTCGATACCGTCCATGCGCGGCATTTCCACGTCCAGGGTGATGACGTCAGGATCGAGCTCACGGATCATTTCGCGCGCCACCAATGGGTCGTTGGCGGTACCGATGCACTCCATGTCGTGCTGGCGGTTGATGATTTCGGCAAGCAAGCTGCGCACCAACGCTGAATCGTCCACCACGATGACCCGGATCTTCTTGCTCATGGCCTTTCATTCCTCTTTCAAAACAGATCCACGGAACCACCCGCCGTGGTTTTAGCCACCTGGGCAGCATTGCCGCGCGATTCATGCGCCAAGGCATCAGGATGAGCATGCGCCAGGCGCTTGACCATGGCCTTGCCAGTGACGGGAAAAAACACCACTTTGCGTGGATAGATGTCGAGCACATCTTCAGAAACAATGGGAATGCGCTCGGTTTGTAAATAGCTGACGACAAAGCTGGTGTTGCGTTCGCCCACGTTCATGGTGGTGAAGTTGGACATCACCTGCCCACCACCAAAAATTTTTGCCTGCAGGGTCTCGCGCCGCGCACCCAGTTTGAGCATTTCGTTGATCAACAATTCCATGGCGTACGAGCCATAGCGCCCGGAGGTGTCATCGGCGCCGCCAGCGGGCAGCATGAAATGGTTCATACCGCCCACACGCATGCGGCTATCCCACAAGCAAGCGGCAATGCACGAACCCAGCACGGTCATGATGACCAGGTTCTCGTTCGACACGAAATACTCGCCTGGCAGCACTTTCACAGCGTTGTACTGAAAGTGATGGTCGAAATAGAAAAACGAGGCCTCACCGGGTTTGCGTGCACGCGACTTGAGTTCTTGCAGCGAGACTTGCGGCGGGATGACAGCAGGCTGTTTGTAAATATCGGCACTCAAAGGTGCGATGCGCGGTGCGCTGCGACGCTCAAGACCTGGCGCAGCCGATGAAGAAGCCATCGCCGACAAAACCGAACCGGTGTGTGTGGTGCTCATGATGACCTTTGCGCCCAACAAAAAAACCAAGGGTTAGCGGCGCTCATACACGGTCTTTCCGCGCAGTGTGAACAGGTCACGCGATTCGCTGAAGTTTTCCGCATGGCCCACAAAAAGCATTCCGCCCGGCTTCAGTACGCGGTGGATGCGCTCGAGCACCCGGCGCTGGGTAGGCGCATCAAAGTAAATCATGACGTTACGGCAAAACACCACATCAAACGGTTCACGAAAGGGCCAATCATCACGGATGAGGTTGACGCTCATGAACTCGATCATGCGGCGCAGCTCCGGCTTGGCACGGATCAGTCCTGCATTGCCAGCCTTGCCGCGCAAGAAAAAGCGCTGCAAACGCTCCTGACTCAGGCCGCGCGCCGCCTCCATGCGGTACACGCCTTCGGCAGCCTTGGCCAGCACGCGCGAATCAATATCGCTGGCCGTGAGCTTGAGCGAGGCATTAGCTCCCAAGGTTTCCAGTGCCGTGATGACGATCGAGTACGGCTCCTCCCCCGTCGAAGCGGCGTTGCACCACACGCGCCAGGGTGTGCCTGTAGGCTTGCTGCGCAAATGGGTCGCAAAAATTTCAAAGTGGTGGTTTTCGCGGAAAAACGCCGTCAAGTTGGTCGTCAGCGCATTGACGAACTCTTGCCACTCGACCCCGTCGCCTTGCTGCTCCAGCCAGCCCAGATAACTGCTGAAGCTGGTGTGGCCAGTTTCGCGCAAGCGCCGCGACAGACGGCTGTACACCATGGCGTGCTTGCCGTCGTGCAGGCTAATGCCGGCACGTTGGTAAATCAGCGCCTGAACGCGCGCAAAGTCGGCATTGGTCCAGGCAAATTCACGTCCTTGCAGCGCTGCGCCACTGGCGTCATCGTCATCGTCGATGCGCGCGGACGCAGGCTTGGCGTGCAGGGTGGAAGCAGAGGGCTTGAGCACAGCGGTAGGAATGTCAGTCGTCAGCCGTCACCAAACCCATGTCCACGCTGGACATGAGTTTTTCGATGTCCAACAGGATCAACATGCGCTCGGCCACCGACCCCAAACCCACAATGCAGCTGCTATCGATGGCACTCTCGATGTCTGGGGCGCTGCGCACGTTGTCTGCTGCCAGTTCCATCACGTCACTGACCGAGTCCACCACAATGCCGACCACACGGCGGTGCAAATTCAAGATGATGACGACCGTGAAGCTGTTGTATTCAGCTTTGGAACAGTTGAATTTGAGGCGCATGTCCACAATCGGCACGATGGTGCCGCGCAGGTTGACCACCCCTTTGATGAATTCCGGCGCGTGCGCAATGCGCGTGGGCGGCTCGTAGCCACGAATTTCCTGCACCTTGAGAATATCGATGCCGTACTCCTCCTGATCGAGACGGAAGGTCAAATACTCACGTGCTGCGCTTGTGCTGGTTTGCGCCCCCTGTTGGGTCACCACCGTCATAGTGTTTTCTCCTTGTCGCTACACCGGGCACCTGCCTTGGGTCCGGTATCTTCCCGTGGTTGTGCAAAGCTGTGCTGCGGGCACAGCTGCTTGGCAATCAGCTGCAGCTCAGTAGCGCGCACGGCGCACCAGGCTGCTGGTGTCCAGAATCAAAGCCACTGTGCCGTCGCCCAAAATTGTGGCGCCCGAGACGTTGGCCACCTTGCGGTAATTGGTCTCCAAGTTTTTCACCACCACCTGGTGCTGGCCTAGCAGCTCATCGACCAGCAAGGCGATGCGGCTGCCATCAGACTCCACTACCACCATGATGGTGCTGGTTTTGTCTTCGCCGTGGCGTGGTACCTGGAAGACTTTTTCCAGCGAAATCACCGGCATGTACTCATCGCGCACTTTCACCAGCTGCGAGCCCTGGGCCACGGTGCTGACGTCGTCGGCATTCACCTGGAAGGACTCGACCACCGAAGACAACGGCAGGATATACACCTCGTTGCCCACCCCTACCGACATGCCGTCCATGATGGCCAGCGTCAGCGGCAGGCGCACAGCGACACGCATACCGTAGCCCTCAGCGGAATCGATCTCCACCGAGCCATTGAGGGCGGCAATGTTTTTCTTCACCACATCCATGCCAACGCCGCGCCCAGACACATCGGTCACCACCTCAGCCGTGGAAAAGCCTGGGGCAAAAATAAGCTGCCAGACTTCGCTATCGGGCATGCTGTCCGAGACATCCATGCCACGCTCACGTGCTTTGCGCAGAATTTTTTCGCGCGACATGCCTTTGCCGTCATCACGCACTTCGATGACGATGGAGCCGCCTTGGTGCGAGGCCGACAGGGTGATCGTGCCGTGCTCAGACTTGCCCACAGCCAAACGATCTGCTGGCGCTTCGATACCGTGGTCCACGCTGTTGCGCACCAAGTGGGTCAGCGGATCGGTGATTTTTTCCACCAGGCCCTTGTCCAGCTCAGTGGCCTCGCCCTGCGTGACCAGCTCAACCTTTTTGCCCAACTTGTTGGCCACATCGCGCAACATGCGCGGAAAGCGGCTGAACACTGTAGCCATCGGGATCATGCGGATGGACATGACCGATTCCTGCAGATCGCGGGTATTGCGATCCAAGTCCGCCAATCCTGCCAGCAGCTGCTGGTACTGCGCCGCATCAAGGCCTTGGCTGTTTTGTGCCAGCATGGCCTGGGTGATGACCAACTCGCCCACCAGGTTGATGAGCTGATCGACCTTGTTCACCGCCACACGAATGGTGGTCGACTCCATTTGAGCCGCTTTGGCTTCGCCAGCACGTGCTGCACCGCCGGCAGGACGTGTACCCGCTGCAGGTGCCTGGACCACCGCAGCAGCACCGGCGCCAGCTTCCTGAGGAGCCCCCGGGGCCCCAGGGAAAAAGCCATACGCCCCGGCGTTGGGCGCCACGGGCTCACCCGGCTCCGTGCTGCTTGGCTGTCCAGCCTCCGAGGCCACAACAATTTGCACCTGCTCTTTGGCGACATGGAAGGCAAACAGGTCGAGCAAATCCTCTTCGCTGGAAGCGGTTTGCACTTCATACAGCCGGGTTTGGGGCTGCTTGGCAGGCAAATCCTGGATCGTTCCCAGACCGGCAATGTCTTGGAACAGGCTCTTGATGGCATCGGCATGCTCCAGGCGCTCCATCGGGCCAATTTGGATATGCAGCGTGCGCATTTGGCCCGGCGCCGCAGCGCGCGGCATGGCCGAAGTCACAGCAGGGGCTGGTGCGGGCTGCGGAGCAGGTGCGGGAGCAGCCTCCTGGGTAGGCGTTGGCAGCTCGTCCATGGCAAAAACTGCCGCCTGTGCCACGCTGGCACCCCCTGCATCCGACTGCCCAGAGGCCAGCTCCACAATGCGTTGTACCAGCTCGGTGGTGGACAGCGCCTCGCCCTGCCCCCCCGCCTGGTGGCGCGCCAACAGGCTGCGCGAAGCATCAGCCGAATCCAGCAGCACATCGACCATGGCCGGAATAGGCTGAATTTCATGGCGACGCAGCTTGTCCAGCAGCGACTCCATCTGGTGCGTCAGCTCCGCCACATCGGAAAAACCAAAGGTGGCAGCACCACCTTTGATCGAATGGGCGCAGCGAAAAATACCGTTCAGCTCTTCATCGTTGGCGTTGCTCAGATCAAGGTTGAGCAGCATCTGCTCCATCTGATCCAGATTTTCGCCAGCCTCCTCGAAGAAAATTTGGTAGAACTGGCTCAGGTCGAAATCGGCGCCTGTGCCTTCGTTGGAGTTGTCAGCCATGGGGGCTCCTGCAGTTCCTGCGGTGTTCTGGGGTGCGGTGTGTCGGTACGGTGATACGTGGGTGCTATGCCCGTCAGCGGATCACTTTTTGGATGACTTCAATCAAACGTGTCGGGTCAAAGGGCTTAACCAGCCAGCCAGTCGCCCCCGCAGCGCGACCGGCCTGCTTCATTTGATCGCTGGATTCGGTGGTCAAAATCAAAATCGGCGTAGTTTTGTAGCGCGGATGCTCGCGCAGCTTGCGCGTCAGGCCAATGCCATCGAGCCGAGGCATGTTCTGGTCGGCCAGCACCAGGGCCACTTCATGCGTCTCTGCTTTCTCCAGTGCGTCTTGCCCATCCACGGCCTCGACCACGCGATAGCCCGCACTCGTAAGGGTGAAGTTCACCATCTTGCGCATGGAGGGTGAATCATCAACAGCAAGAATCGACAGCATGTAGGACTCCAACGGGTTTCTTAGAAATGGTTTGGTAAGAGGTGCGCAGACCAGGGAAGCACGGCTTGTCAGAACAAATCGATGGAGCCGGCGTCCATTTCGCTTTGGGTCACGGGGTTGGGACGCTCGGGCATGATGTCCCCACAAGAGGCCTCTTCCTCGCCTTCGTCCAGCCCCATGGCCTCTGCCGCCAGTCGAAACGCGCAGCCTTGCAGCACCTTGGTGGTGTGCCAGATCAATTGGGTCGCCATGTCATGGAACTGCAACTCGGTGACGGCACTGCGCAACGCGGCACGCGCTGCCTGCAACTCGGGCGATGCACCCACCACACCATCGGTCAGCAAGCTGTTGGCCTCGCCGAAGCGCTCCAGCAGATTGTCCGTCGCGTGGCTGAGCAAACCTTCAAGCCGCTGCAGATCGTGCATCACGACCAACAGAGAGTCCTGCAGCTCAGCAGCCACCATGACGGGCATCTGGACTGCGGGCCCCTGGGATGTTGTTGACGAAGCTTGCATCGTTCCTCCCCTGCTTGGGGCTTGTTGTGAGTGTCCGCCCGGACACCGGCGGCGGGCCCGCAGGCACCAGACAGGGTGTTCCAAGTTGTATCCTATGATAGCGCCCCATGGGCACAGCAATACCGGATCGACCCTTAGAGCGTACCTCATGACGGTGGCGTTGCGTATTCTGCACATTGAGGACTCGCTGGCCGACCACCAACTGGCCCGCATCACCTTGCAACGCAGTGGCCTGGCCTGCCAGCTCACCCACATAGACACCCTGCCAGCGCTGCACGCCTGCACGCTGCACAGCTTTGACGCCGTGCTGGCCGACTACCGCCTACCCGGCTTCACCGCCATCGACGTCTGGCAGCACGTCGCGGCGCAAGCGGGGCATCCGCCGTGCATCTTGCTGTCTGGAGCGATTGGCGAGGCTGCCGCCGTCGATGCCATGCGCCTGGGTTTTAGCGATTACCTGCTGAAAGAAGACATCGCGCGCCTGCCCCACGTGCTCACACGCGCGCTGGAAGTGCATGAGGCGCGCCGTGCACGCGAGCAGGCGGTGGCCGAGCTGGCCGAGTCCGAGCGCCGCCTGGCCGAGCTGGCCGAGCACCTGCAAAGCTCCATCGAAGCCGAGCGCGCCGCGATTGCGCGCGAAATCCACGACGACATTGGCGGCGCCCTCACCGCCGTAAAGTTCGACCTGGCCTGGATTGACCGCCACGCCCCCGAAGAAGGCGGCATCCGCAGCCGCACCCACACTGCGCTGGACATGCTGCAGCACGCCCTGGGGGCCAGCCAGCGCATCATGATGAACCTGCGCCCCCCCGTGCTCGACCAAGGCCTGGTAGCCGCCGTGCAGTGGCTGGCCAAAAATTTCGAGCGCCGCACCGGCATCACCGTGCAGCTGCGCAGCAGTGCGGCACGTATTCCCATGGCCCCTGACGTGCAATTAGTGGCTTACCGCACGGCGCAAGAAGCGCTCACCAACGTCAGTAAACACGCCCAAGCCACACATGTGCGCATTGAGTTGTCGGACGATGAAAACGTCCTCACCCTGGAAGTGAGCGACGACGGCCAAGGCCTGTCCAGCGAGGCACGTGCCAAAGCCAAGGCCTTTGGTTTGCGCGGCCTGCAAGAGCGCGCGCGCACCGTGGGCGGCTGGCTGGATGTGAGCAGCCGCCCCGGCCAGGGCACCAGCGTCATCGTCTCCATTCCACTGCCGCCACACGGCGCACCCACCACTGCCCAGGAGATAGCCCCGTGATCCATGTCGTGCTGTGCGATGACCACGCCATCTTGCGCCGAGGCATCCGCGACACCCTGCTGGAAGACCCGCTGATCAGCGTCACTGCCGAAGCCAGCGGCTACGCCGAGCTGCGCGAAACACTGCGCCAGGCCGCCTGCGACGTTTTGCTGCTGGACATCAACATGCCCGGACGCAACGGCCTGGAGGTGCTGGCCTCGCTGCGCGAGACGCACCCACACATCCGCGTGCTGATGGTGTCGATGTACCCGGAAGACCAGTACGCGCTGCGCAGCCTCAAGGCTGGCGCCCATGGCTACGCCAACAAAGCGGGCGATCCCACCCAGCTCATCACCGCCGTGCACACCATTGCGCAAGGGCGCAAATACCTCACCCCCGAGGTGGCGCAAATGATGGCCGACAGCCTGGCCGACACCAGCCCCGAGACGCCGCACGCTGCCCTGTCAGAGCGCGAGCTGCAAACCCTGGTGAAAATCGCCTCGGGCAAGCGCCTGTCTGACATTGCCGAGGAGCTGATGCTCAGCCCCAAAACCGTGAGCGTGTACCGCGCCCGGGTGCTAGAGAAGCTGCAACTGAGCAACAACGCGGAACTCACGGTGTACGCCATCCGCAACCAACTGGTATGAGCTGCCGGGCCCAGCCGGGGCTTCAGCACGCACTCCTTTTTTCATAGCTGCTTGCGCTTGCCACGCAACACTTTGAGAGTCAAAAAGCTCTCAAAACCTTGCTAGCCAAGCGCAAGCAGCTATTATTTTTGAAAAATCGTAATCACCTGATCCAGCAGGCGCAAGATGGGCTGATCCAGCGCAGGCAAGGTGGCGGTAATGCCAATCATGCCCACCGTCAGGGTGACGGGAAAACCCACGGCGTAAATGTTCATCTGCGGTGCCACGCGCGAGATGATGCCCAGCGTCAGGTTGACGAACATCAGCAGGCCAATCAAGGGCAAGGCAATCCAGAAGGCACTGGAAAACAGCGCCGAGCCCAGCTCGTACAAGCGCATCTGCGCAATCGACTGCAGAAAATGGCCATCCACCGGAAAGCGCTCAAAACTGCGCAGCAAGGCCAGCAGCACCACCAGGTGGCCGTTGATGACGATGAACAACAGCAAGCCCAGGTTACCGAACGTGCGACCTACGGCACTGAGCTGGCCACCGCTGGCGGGGTCAAAGAAGGCGGCGAAGTTCAGCCCCATTTGCAGACCAATCACTTCGCCAGCCAACTCCACGCTGGCAAACACCACGCGCACGGCAAAGCCAATGGCCATGCCCACTGCCACCTGCTGGGCTACTGCGCCCAAGGCCGCGCGGCTGTTGAGGTCGATCACGGGCATATCGCCCAACGACGCCTGGGCACACAGTGCCACCAAGAAGGCCAGAGCCACCTTGGCCCGCGTGGGAATGGCGCGCATAGAAAACACCGGCGCCGTGGAAAACAGCGCCAGCACGCGCAAAAACGGCCACAAGATGGGCGACACCCAGGCCATGATCTGGCCTTCAGAGAAAGTGAACACGGGCTCAGCCCAAAGCCATGGGCAGCGATTCGAGGGTACGGCGCAGGTAGTCCACCAGCGTGGTGAGCATCCAAGGCCCTGCGATGGCGAACACGGCCAACGCCGCCACCATCTTGGGCACGAAGGCCAGCGTGGCCTCGTGGATTTGCGTCACGGCCTGGAACACACTCACCGTCAAACCCACGGCCATGATGGTGCCCAGCATGGGCATGGCCACCATCAGCAGCAAGGTCAAGGCATCGTGACCTATCGTCAGCACCATTTGGGCGGTCATGGCAGTTTCCTCAGGCCCTCAGCGGGCGGTTAGCACGGTGTATTCAACGTCAGCGTTGCAACTAGGTGGCAAAACTCGCCGCCAGCGAGCCAATCAGCAGATTCCAGCCATCGGCCAGCACAAACAGCATCAGCTTGAAAGGCAACGCCACCAGCACGGGCGAGAGCATCATCATGCCCAGCGACATCAAAATACTGGCCACCACCATGTCGATGACCAGAAACGGAATGAAGATCATGAAACCGATCTGGAAAGCCGTTTTCAACTCGCTGATCACAAAGGCCGGCACGATGACGCGAAAGGGCGCTTTCTCTGCCGTCACCTCTGGCTCCAGCCGGGCCAGGCGAGCAAACAGCGCGAAGTCCGACTGACGCGTTTGCTTGAGCATGAAGGCGCGCATAGGCGCCTGGGCCTTGTCCACGGCCTGCTCAAACGTGATGGCATTGGTGGAGTACGGCACGTAGGCCTCTTGGTACACCCGATCAAAGGTGGGCCCCATGACGAAAAACGTCAGAAACAGCGACAGCCCGATCACCACCTGGTTCGGCGGCGATGCCTGCGTGCCCAAGGCCTGGCGCAGCAGCGACAGCACGATGACGATGCGGGTAAAGCCCGTCATCATCAGCAACACTGCGGGCAAAAATGACAGTGCGGTAAAAAACAGCAGCGTCTGGATGGGCACCGAATAGGTGCTGGCGCCACTGCCCGAACCTAGTACCAGGGGCAAACTGCCGGGTGCCGCTGCGGCACTGGACTGTGCGGCAGCCCACCCAGCCACACCGAGCAAAGCAGTGCCCACAGCACAGCGCAAAACGGTGCGCAGGAGCGCCGCCCCAGGCGCAGAAAAAAGCCATGCCATGGTGTTCAGCGCTCCGCCGTGGTGTCCAAGGCACTGCCTTGGGCTTGCGCCAGCGCATGGCTAAATGCCGCACCTACAGGAGCAGCTTGCAAGACGTGCAAACACTGCACCTGCTGCGCCGTCACCCCCAGCACCAGCACGGCCTGCGCGCCTTCGTGCTGCACCTGCACGGTGACCACACGCTGGTGCGGCCCCACCGCGACCTGAGACAGCACCCGGCTGGCCGACTGGCCCGCACCCGCTGCTGCCTGGCGCTGCTGCAGCCGACGCACCAGCCAAGGTAAGGCAGCCATGCCCAGCATGAACAAAACCACGACGGCCCAGGTTTGTGACATGCCCATGGCTGCACCCTGCTCAGCCACCACGACTGACGCGGCGCAGACGCTCCGAGGGGGTGACCACATCGGTCAGGCGGATACCGAACTTGTCGTTCACCACCACCACCTCGCCCTGGGCAATCAGGTAGCCGTTGACCAGCACGTCCATGGGCTCGCCCGCCAAGGCATCAAGCTCCACCACCGACCCCTGAGCCAATTGCAAGATGTATTTAATGGGTACCTTGGTGCGCCCCAACTCCACCGACAGCTGCACTGGAATATCCAGCACCATGTTGATGTCGCTGACGGGGATATCACCACCCGCGTTGTTGTAGCCCGCACGCGCGGGTTGGCCCGACAGAGGGCCACCCTGCTCGTCGTCCAGCGGGGCCTTGTTGTCAGAGGTTTTTTGTTCCTCTAGCGCTTCAGCCCAACCGGCAAAAGGATCGTCTGCGTTGTCTTGATCGTTGTTGTCAATTGCCATTTTTTTCTCCCATCCAACCCGGATCGGTACCACGCAGGCATTCTTCGATACGGATGGCGTATTTGTCGTTGTGCGTACCGTACTGGCACTCGAACACAGGCACGCCGCCAATGGTGGCGCGAATGCGCGGCTCGCGGTCTAGCTCAATGAAGTCACCAGGCTTCATGGCCAGCAGCTGCTCCACAGTAGCGTCAGCGCGAGCCAACTCAGCCACCAGGGTCACCTCAGCAGCCTGGATTTCACGCGTCAACAGCTTGACCCAACGGCGATCGACTTCAATCGCATCGCCTTGCACCGACGAGTACAGCACGTCGCGAATGGGCTCGAGCGTGGCATAGGGCATGCACACGTGGATGGCCCCGGTCAAATCACCAATTTCCAATTGGAAGGCGGTAGAGACCACAATTTCGCTGGGCGTGGCAATGTTGGCGAACTGCGGCTGCATTTCCGAACGCTGGTAGGCCAGCTCCAGCGGGTAAATCCCTTGCCACGCTTTTTTGTATTCGGTGCAGATCACATCGACCAGCCGATTGATCACACGCTGCTCGGTGGGCGAGAAGTCACGCCCTTCAATACGGGTTTGGAACTTGCCAACGCCGCCGAACAGGGTGTCGATCACGCCAAACACCAGCGACGGCTCGCACACCACCAAGCCGCTGCCGCGCAGTGGCCGAATGGCCACGATATTGAAGTTGGTGGGCACTGCCAGTTCGCGCAAAAACGCGCTGTAGCGGTGCACCTGCACCGTGCCCACAGAAATCTCGGGGCTGCGGCGAATAAAGTTAAACAAGCCGATGCGAAAGTTGCGGGCAAAGCGCTCGTTGACGATTTCCATCGTCGGCATCCGGCCACGCACAATGCGCTCTTGGCTGGAAATGTCGTAGTTGCGGATGGCACCGACTTCGACATGCTCTTGCACCGACTTCTGGCTCTCGCCCGTCACCCCCTCCAACAGGGCATCGACTTCTTCTTGTGAAAGAAAAGCATCACTCATGCTTGACTCCCAAGGTGGCCACAGTGGTTAGCGGTCATTGGATGATGAAACTGGAGAAAAGTACCTGGCGCACAGGCAAAGGTTTAGGACGGCGCGGTGCATCTTCCTCGTCCTCATCCTCTGGCGGCGGATCTTCTTGCACGGCTTTGCGATTTTTGGGCAACTTGTAGCCCAGCGGCTTGAGCACTTCGCGCAAGATATCGGTGGAGAGCTTTTCTTTGCCTTCGCGCGTGAGCAGTTCATCGGCCGTGCGCTGAGACACCAACACCAGCACAGCACTGCGAATCGAGGGCAGGTACAGCTTGATCTGGTCGGCTGTTTTAGCCTCGTCCAGCTCCAAGGTGATGCCAATCTGGGCAAAACGATCACCCCCTGGATCGGCCAAGTTGACCACCATGTTCTCGATAGGCAAGAACGTGGGGGGTGCCTTCACGGCGGCCTTGGCGCTGGCACCACCGCCCTGCTCGCCTTGAGCGGCTTTTTGGCCCAACACAAACCAGGCCGCGCCCGCACCGACGACCAAGACAGCCACGATGGCACCGATCACGATCAACTTTTTGCTCGACGCTTTTTCCTTGCCTGGCGCGGCAGCGTTTTTATCGGACACAGTGGAGTTTCCTTGCGGTAAAGCGAAAGGCCAAGGGCCTGCTGGTGCCCATTATTGGGCGCGAAGCGTCGAATAATAGCCAGAATAAAAGCCCCAAACGGGCGCTTTACCAAGGCTTGAGCCGCCCCGCAAGAGCAGGGCAGCGCAAGTCGCTGCGCCCTCAGACAAAGAGATCCACGCCAGGCTGAGGCCCCGCAGGAGTACGGCGCACGGGTGCAGACTCAACTGCTGGTACGGCGACCTGAGCACGACCGCTGGGTCGGCCTGCCGGGCGCCCTTCGGCCCCACCGCCCTGGCCCTGGGCCGAGGTGCCTGCGGCGCCCCCACCGCCCACCGTCACGCCCGCCAAGACCATGCCCTGCTGCTCCAGCAGCTCGCGCAATTGCGCCATGCCGGCATCGAGGGCCTCGCGCGTTTGCGCCTGGTCACTCAAAAAGGTGATGCGCGCTTCATTGCCCGTCAGCTCCACCCGCACCTGCACCGGCTGGCCTTCGCGGTCCAGCGTCATTTCAGCGCTCTGGGTTTGCTGGTTCACCCAAAACGCCACCTGCTCGGCCAGTTGCTCCTCGGCAGCCGCCTGAGATGCATCGGCAGCCACGCCGCTGCCATCGGGCACGGCGTGCGTGGCGTGATCGAGAGGCTCCCCGCCCGCACTGAGCAGCGTGCCAGGCTGTTGGGCCACAGGAGACTGAAGTTCACCCATGCCAGCGTCAGGCGCCAACCGCTCTGGCAGCAGCTCCTGTGCCGTCGCAGCCCACGCTGGATCACTCAAAGAAGCCGCAACGTCGTGTACCGCCTTGACCTGCTCGTGCACCTGCAGCGCTGCCGCCTGCAGACGTTGCTCAACCTGACCGAGCTGTGCCGTAGCCTGCACGCCCAGGGCACTGGCCACCGAGGAAGCAGAAGCGGGCGCAACACCAGACGCTGTGGCCAACCCCGGAACAGCCGCGACGCCACCCAAACTTGCTGCCTGTGCCATGCCCCGTGCCCTGACCTGCGCAGCTGCTGAGAGCACCGTGGCCGACACAGCGCTGCGCAGTTGTGACAGCTCGCCACCCTTGTCGAGCAATGCAGTTTGCGCCACCAAGCCATCGGCAACCGCAGCCCCCTCCATCAGCGCCCGGCCCAATGGCCCTTCACCTGGTGCAGCCAAGCCTTCAGCCAGGCGGCTCAACGCACTGGCTCCTCCAGCGGTGACTGAGCTGGCCAACGTAGACAAGGCGGATGCTGCCGCCTGACCCGGTGTACCTGCATCCATCTTGCCTGCTTGTGCAGCCCACAGAGTCGGCGTCCAGCCCATGGCGGCTGCCAGGCCCTGCGCAGGGGGGTCAGTCAGCGCCAACGTTGTGGACGCTGATGCCGCCTCGGCTCCTGGCTCGGGTGACGCCAAGGAGTCGCCCTCACCCAAAGCGCCCAAAAGTGCAGCAAACGCATCCTGCGGGCCTTGGCCGGGAGTGGGGCTCAAGCCATCGGCTCCCGCAGCTTTGCCTGCACCCTTGGCATGGCGCACGCTCTGGGCTGCCGCAGGACTACGTTGGCTGGATGTTTGTACAGATTCCATGAGCAACCTCCTGGCTTACGCCTGCCCCGCAGGGCCTGATGGATGGATAGACAAGCGCAGCGAGGCACGCTCATCGGTTTGTTTTTGTTCGCGCCGCATCTGCGCCAACGCCTGCTCTTGCTGCTTGCGCTCCACCAATTTTTGTAAGCTTTGCAAGCGCAGCTCCGCCGCCAGGAGCGTCTGCCGGGCTTTCTCTACACGCTGCTCCTGGCCTTGCACTGTGTCGGTTTGCAGTCCGATGGCGTGCTCCAGGCGTCCTTGGAACTGTCGCTGGTGGAACATGACCTCAGGCTTGAGGACGGCATTTTCACGCACGCCCCAACGCTGCTGGGTTTCTTCAGCATAGCCTGTGAGCTGACTGAGCTGAGCCTGCCCAGCTTGCTGAATGCGCTGGGTCTCCAACAGCACCTGGCGGGCCTGGTCACGCTGGCGCGTGGCCAAATCAACCGCGACTTTGAGTGCACTGAGGGAAGACATGGCGGGCTTTCAAGGTGCGGCGTGCAGTGCGACGCTACTGCGCCAGAACGCTGGCCATCGCATGCAAACTGTCTTGCATGGGTGCGCCTTCAAACATGCTTTGCTGCAAAAAGGCAGCCATGCTGGGCTGCAAGCGAATGGCCTGATCCAACTGCGGATCGGAGCCGCTCATATAGGCCCCCACCTGCACTAAATCACGGCTTTTTTGGTAACGGGAATAAATCGCCCGAAACTGGCGTGCCATCTCAAAATGCTCACGCGTGACCACGTTGTGCATCACACGTGAAGCGGACTGCTCGATGTCGATGGCGGGAAAGTGTCCTGTTTCGGCCAAGGCACGCGAAAGCACAATGTGACCATCCAAAATCGCCCGTGCAGCATCTGCAATCGGATCTTGCTGGTCATCACCCTCTGAAAGCACAGTGTAGAAGGCCGTGATGGAGCCCACGCCATTGAGGCCGTTGCCACTGCGCTCCACCAGTGCAGGCAGCTTGGCAAAGCATGATGGTGGATAGCCCTTGGTCGCTGGAGGCTCACCAATCGCCAACGCAATCTCACGCTGCGCCATGGCATAACGGGTGAGCGAGTCCATCAGCAGCAACACGTGCTTGCCTTGGTCTCGGAAATATTCGGCCACAGCTGTAGCGTATGCAGCACCTTGCATACGCAGCAACGGTGGCGCATCGGCAGGCGCAGCGACCACCACTGCACGGCTGCGATCTTGCACACCCAAAATATCTTCGACAAATTCTTTGACTTCACGGCCACGCTCACCAATCAGGCCCACCACGATCACATCGGCCTGGGTGTAGCGGGCCATCATGCCTAGCAACACGCTCTTGCCCACACCCGAACCCGCGAACAGACCCAGGCGCTGCCCACGACCGACGGTGAGCAAGGAATTAATGGCGCGCACCCCCGTGTCCAGCGTTTCACGCACCGGATCGCGCTCCATGGCGTTGATCGGACTGCGATCCATAGGCTGCGCCACCACATCGCGCAAGGGCCCTCCATGGTCTAACGGTATGCCCTGCGAATCCACCACCCGCCCGAGCAAGCCCTCACCCAAAGGCAGGCGCAGTACGCCCACCGCGAGCGAAGGCACATCGGTGTCGCCCAATTGCGGTGCCGGAACGTAGGGCTGGGCAGGTAACACACTGGCACCACTGGACAAGCCATGGACATCCCCAGCAGGCATCAAAAACGCCCGCCCTTCAGAAAAGCCAACCACCTCAGCAAGCACAGGCTCCTGGCCAGGCATCTGCACTTGGCACTGCGATCCCACCGGCACACGGATGCCCGAGGCCTCCAAAACCAAACCTGTCAGCCGCGTCAAAGTGCCACGTGACTCCAACCCCTGGGGCTGTTGGGCACGAGCCCGTGCATTGGCCAAAAACTGGCCCCAAGAAGTGCCAGGCTCAATCGCCATCGTCGTCGCCCTCCTGCCATGACGACACCAAACCCAAAGCGGCAACGGCACGGCGCCAGCGTTTTTCCATGCTGCCATCGATCACTGTCCCTGCGGACTCCACCAGGCAATCACCCGGCGCCACCGCAGGGTCCGCCTGCCACTGCACGCGCCCCTGGGCGTAGGTACCACGCAAATGGTTTTCGACAGCAGACAAGTCGTGCGGGTGCAAACGCACAGTAGCCACCCGCCCTTCGTTGACCAACATATCCAGTGCTTCACGAACCACAG
Source organism: Acidovorax sp. (assembly GCA_041910915.1). GTDB lineage: Bacteria > Pseudomonadota > Gammaproteobacteria > Burkholderiales > Burkholderiaceae_C > Paenacidovorax. The sequence goes on along the minus strand of JAYRPZ010000151.1, from coordinate 11,267 downwards.
GCAACAGAGCCTGGGGTTGGTTGGTCAGCTCCCGACGCACCACCTGGCGCGCAATATCACAGGCCAGTTGCAGCAACTCACGTGCCATGCGCTGCTGCAGCTCATTCAGACTCTCGTCCATGGTTTGCAACAGGTGTGCCAACTGATGTGCTACCTCCTGGCCCGCTCCACCCACGTACTCATCCATGCGCTGCTGCCACTCTTGGGTGGCCTGCGCCACACCAGCCGCATGACCGGCAGCCTGCCCCTCGGCATAGGCTTGCTCGCGGGTCTGCTGCACGATGGAAAAGTGCTCCGCCTCAGGCACCATCGGCACAGGGGGCGCCTCTTCCTGAGGTAACGGTTCGGGCTCTGGTGGCACTTCAGGTGGTGGTGGCTCGGGCAGAACTGCACCCGCAGCGTTTTCTCCTACGGCACCAAAGCTCCATTGGGTCACGCTGGCCGAATCAAGCTCTTCCTTCGGAATAAAGCGGTTGTACGAGCGGGAACTCGATGAACTCACAGCGACCTCCTGGCCAAGCGAATCGGGTGCAGAGGGTTACACCAAGGCATCGTCGGCACCTCCGCCGAGCACAATCTGGCCCTCCTCGGCCAAACGGCGCACGATTTTGATGATTTCGCGCTGCTGTGCTTCGACCTCGGACAGACGCATGGGCCCGCGCGCCTCCAAGTCCTCGCGCAGCGCCTCGGCCGCACGCGAAGACATGTTGCTGAGAATGGTTTCCTTCATCTCGTTGGAAGCAGCCTTCAGTGCCACGATCAAGGTCTCGGAAGCCACCTCGCGCAACACCGTCTGGATCGAACGGGAGTCCAGCTTGCCGATGTCCTCGAAGACGAACATCTTGTCCATGATCTTCTGGGCCAGATCAGCGTCGTAGCTGCGGATCGACTCCAGCACCGAGGCATCAACCCCCGAGCCCAGCAAGTTAATAATTTCAGCCGCTGTTTTAACCCCACCGAGCGAACTCTTGCGCACCTTATCGCCGCCGGCCAAGACCTTGTAGAGCACCTCGTTCAAGTCTTTCAACGCCGTCGGCTGAATCCCCTCCAAAGTCGCTACGCGCAGCATGATCTCGGCGCGCTGGCGGTCAGACAGCTGCATCAACACCGCGGCACACTGCTCCGCATCCAAGTGCACCAAGATGGCGGCGACGATCTGCGGATGCTCGTTGCGCAACAATTCGGCCACCGACAGCGGATCCATCCACTTCAAGCTCTCAATGCCAGAGACGTCACCGCCTTGCAAAATGCGGTCAATCAGCAGCGAAGCCTTATCGTCACCCAGCGCACGCTTGAGAACAGAGCGCACATAGTTCCCCGTATCGGAGACCAGCAGGCTTTGTGCGGCAGCGTCCTCAGAGAACTGCGCCACGATCTCATCGACTTTGTCCCGCGAAATCGCACGCATACGGGCAATGGTTTCGCCCAGTTTTTGCACTTCTTTGGGCGAGAGGTGCTTAAACACCTCACCAGCTGCTTCCTCCCCCAGAGAGATCAGCAAAATGGCTGCTTTATTGAGGCCTTCTTCATCCATGGCTCGTTCACCCTTTTAGCTGCCTGCCTGTGCAGGCCTTGCGTTACGACAGAGGCCAGTGCGTGCGTCACGCTTCGCCATTGACCCAGGTTTTCAGGATGTTGGCGACGGCCATCGGATTTTCCAGGGCCAGCAAACGCGCTTCTTCCAAACGCAGCTCCTCGGGAGTAGGGCCAGCATTGACCACTTTTTTCGGTGGCAGTGCGGGCCGATCCACCATCTCACCCTCCAGCGCATCAATCTGCACGCCAGACGCCAGCAACTTGTCATCCGCAGGCTTGGGTTTGGGCGGGCGCAAAACCGGCCACACCAACCCCAGCAGCACCACGAGTGCAAAGAGCACCATGCCAATCGGCCAGGCAAAGGTCTTGGCCAGCTCAATAACCTCGGGTTGCTTCCAAAACGGTACAGGCTCCGCCGATTTGCTGTCTGCCAGGAACGGCGTATTCATCAGGTTGACAGAGTCGCCGCGGTCTTTGTTATAGCCAATCGTCTCGCGCACCAATGCCGTCATTTGCTCGAGTTGCTCAGGTGTGAACGCTTTGGCCTCAGGTTGGCCTTTGGCATCCAGACCCGGTGCGTAGTTCACCACAACGGCTGCCGTCAACCGCTTGATGGTGCCAGTGCCCGCGCCAGCACGGGTGACACGCACGGTTTTATCCACCTCGTAATTGGTGATCAATTCACGCTTGGCACCAACACCCAAGGCGGTTTGGCTATTCGCCGTGCCTGGGGCCGGATTGGCACCATTGACCGGGGCATTGGACGTTTGCGGCGGCTGATTACTCACGGCCCCCGGAACGCCTGAGGGCAATGGGCTGCCAGGCTGACCACCACTTTCCAGCAATTGCTGGCTGCGCACTACACCAGCATCAGCCGTTTGGTTAGGACGATGCTGCTCTGAAGTTTGCTCCGAAATACTGAAATCAACTTCTGCAGTGACCTGGGCTTTGACGTTAGCGCTACCGACCACGGGTGCCAGGATGTCCAGAATGCGCCGCTGGTACTGCTCTTCGAGTTTTTGCACGTACTGCACTTGCTGCACGTCAATGCTGGAGCCACCCCCAGCACCATCAGGCGTTTGCGACAGCAACTTACCCGTATCGTCCAGCACACTCACTGCCGAGGGCAGCAACTCAGGCACACTCGATGCCACCAAGTGCACGATCCCGGCCAGCTGGGCTTTGTCCAAGATACGACCAGGATACAAACTCACGAGCACCGAAGCCGAAGGCTTTTGCTGTTCGCGGAAAAAACCGTTCTGATTGGGCAACGCCAAGTGCACCCGCGCACTCTGCACGGATGACAAGGCCTGGATGGAGCGGGTCAACTCGCCCTCAAGACCACGCTGAAAGTTCAGCCGCTCCTGAAACTGAGTGACACCAAATTTGGCACCACTTTCCATGGATTCAAAGCCTGTCACCGAGCCCTTGGGCAGGCCCAAAGTAGCCAGACGCAGACGCACGTCGTGCACACGCTCCGTAGGCACCAAAATAGCACCACCGCCTTCGGTGTACTTGTAAGGCACATTCATTTGCGCCAGCTGGGCCACGATGGCACCGCCATCTTTGTCGCTCAAATTGGCGAACAAGACACGGTAATCGGGCTGGCGATTGAGCAGGATGGCAGCCACCACCACCGCTACCAGAAGGGCCACCCCGGCACCCAAGCGCATGCGCTGGCTGCGGTCAAGCGCACCCAGACGCTGACGCAAGGCGGGCAGCCCGGCAGCGGGAGCTGCAGGGGCTGCGACCGGTGCAGCGGGCAGGTTGTCAGAAACTTCAGCGACGGCAGACATGGCGTGGTGTACTTTGCAAACCCAGTAAAAAAACGCAAGACAGTAGGGCCAATCGTGCGTGAGCACAGGGCGCAAGGATAAAGCGCAGTGCCGCGATTATTCGACCAAGCCCACAGCGCATTCAGCAAATAAGGCGCCTCTTTGCCACTCTATTCCTGCAGACCCCAACCCCACAAAACTTCTACGATGCACCCATCTAAAGTTCTTTGCTTGGACTTGCCATGGACCTGCGTATCAACACTAGCATCCCTTCACCTCAACTGGGCACAGGCCTCACACGCCGTGCCACAGGCGTCGAGACGCCAGCGAGCAGCGAAGGATTTTCCACCGCCTTTAAAAATGCCCTGCAATCAGTCAGCCAAGCGCAGAACCACGCCGGCGACCTGCAACGTGAAGTACAGATGGAAAACCCTGCTGTGAGTCTGGAGCAAACAATGGTTGCCATCCAGAAAGCACAAATTGGCTTCCAAGCCACTTTGCATGTGCGCAACCGTATGGTGCAAGCCTACACCGACATCATGAACATGCAGGTGTAGAACATTCAGGCGCCACCTGAGCGCCGCTGCCACACATCTCGCAGCAGTGCTTTCCCGCACCTGAGCGACAAGCAACAAAAAAGCCAACCGCACACACGGTTGGCTTTTTTGTTGTTTATTTAAATAATTTTGCTATTTTTTAAATAGCTGCTCGCGCTTGACTAGCAAGGCCTAGAAGCCATTTTGATGCCCAACGCTTATAGTGAAAGCGCTGGGCACACATCAATGCATACGGTGTGGCTGACCGTCAAACAAATGCTCAAACTGCGCAATCCAAGGCTCGGCCAAACAACGGATTTGCGCATCGTTGCGCAAGATACGCTGCATGATGCGCACTTTCTCGCGTCGATGCTCAGGCAACAATTCCTGGTTGCGCGACTGGTTACGCAACTGCTCAATCAGCACCGCACAGGTGCCCTCGTAGCGCACCACGCCATCCCAATCTTTCAACTTGGCAGCTTCCAACATCTTGGCGCTGCTGTCTTCGATGGCTTTGTAGTAATCAATCAGCATATCGGACATGGTTTTTAGCTCCCCGCCATGGCAAAACGCATTTCTGCGCGTGGCGCTGTAGTCACAGAGGCATCCACAGCGGCTGGAGAAGGTGATGCGGTAGTTTTTTTAATCTGGTCCCAACTTTGGGCAATGGTGTCGAACAAACTTGCAACTTCTGCCAACTTGGCATCATCGTTGTGTGCATTGGCAGAAATCAACTGGCGCAGGCTGTAGTCGTACAAGGCCTCTAGATTGCTAGCCAACTCGCCCCCCGCCTGGCGATCCAACGCGGTAAGCAGACCTTCTTCAATGATGCGAACGGCCTTTGCGATGCTGTTGCACTTGGTCAACACATCGCCACGGGCAATCGCACCACGCGCCGCTGCAATTGAAGTAAGCACACCCTGGTACAACAAGCTGACCAGCTGGTGCTGGTCTATGGTGTGCATACTGGTCTCAACATTGATGCGCTGGTATGCAGAAGCGGCACGGGGGCTGTAGGCGGCAAACATGGCAATCTTTCCTTCCAACTGACTGCTCTATGTATCGACACGTACGCAAAAAACTGAAGATCAACCGGAAGATTTGTTCCAGGTGGTGACCTGCTGCGCCACATAGGCATTCAGCGCATTGAGTCGGCTCATTTGCGTATCCAAAGCGGTGTAGCGCACCTTGAGGTTTTTCTCTACGCTATCGGCGCGGTCTTCTACACGGGTGATTTCTTTTTGTACGTTGTCCAGCGTTTTCTTGAGCAGTTTGTCTTTGGAAGCAAAAAAACCATCGCCGCTGAGCAGGCTGTCTGTGGCGGCCTTGATCTTGCCTGCCACACCATCGGTCAGGCTGCCACCATCGGGCCCACGGAACAGGGCCTTCACCGCATCGGGGTCAGCCAGCGCAGTTTCAAGTTTTTTCGTGTCAAGCTCCAAATCACCGGTAGGGCGTACACCCGTGCCCTTGGACACCATGACACCAACGTCTGACAATGAGCGCAACCCTCTATTGCCACTGCCACCAGCAACCGACTGGATAGCCATGCGCAGGGTGTTTTGCAGGGCTACCGCAGTGGTATCACCCTGCAGCAGGCCGGCCGTTTGGGTATCTTTGTCGTACGCTGTGATTTGATTCAGTGCTTGGTTGACAGCGTTGTAGGCTTTGACGAAATTTTCCAGGTTGGCCTTGACTGCCGAGGAGTCTTTGGCAACCGTCACGGTAATGGGTGCTGTGGTTTCTTTCACTGCGGTGAACGTCACCCCGGCTACCGTGTTGGCAAACACATTCGACGAGGATGTGACATCAATACCGTTGACCTTGGCACGCGCATTCGCGCCGTACTCGGTCGTGGCACCCGCCACCAGGCGCGACAGCCCGGCAGTGTCAGCAGCATTGCCGTCAGCATCGGTTTTCACCGTCATACGAAAGCCTGACTCCTCACCGGTTGCATTACTGCGCAGCAGCAAGCGTTCGCCGGAGGCGTCGGAGACGATGGTCGCGGTGACGCCTGCCTTGGCACCGTTGATTTTGCTGGCCACATCGGACAGCTTGTCGGTCGCACTGATGTCGATATCAACAGGGCTTTTGCCCGCTGCCAAATCAAACGTAGAGCGATCAGCACTCCACTTGCCACCCACCTCTAAGCGCAGGGTTCCTGCACCTACCGGCAAAGCAGGTGGCGTCAATCCAGCAGAGGTGGTGTTTTGCGCTTTGGCCAAACCTTGCACCTCCACCGAGAACGAAGTGGCCACCGTGCCACCCACCGCCGAAGCAGTAACGAACGCGCTATCCGACGAGCTAGCGGTGACTGCATTCCAGCCGGTGACACTGGTGAGCTTGCTCACCGTATCGGCCAAAGTGGCCACCAACGACTTGATCTGCCCATAGGTGGAAATCTTGGCCTCGGCCATCTTGACCTGATCGGTCAAGCCATTGCGCCGCGTGATGGGCAGACGCGCCATCTCTTTGGAGGCGTCAATCAACTTATTGACGTCCACACCTCCGCCCAAACCAATACCAAGGGATGAAAAGCCTGCCATGGCAACCTCCTGAAAGCCTAATGTGCCGCCGCCCCTACCGACAACGAAAGGAGCTACAGAACCGCACTTTTTCCATTATGGAAAACTTCTTCTGTGCTGTCCTAAGGAAAAAGACCGAAGAAGCCCCCCAATCCAACTGTTGCAGCAGCCATGCAGGCCACGCCCTGCACCTATCGGCCAAACAAAAAAGGCGGTGGCGCTTGATGCTGCCACCGCCCATCCTGAGAGCGCAAGCAGGAAGAGAACTTCCCGCCTGCGCCTTTGTGCTCCTTAGCCGCGCAGCAGAGCCAACACACCCTGAGGCAGCTGGTTGGCCTGGGCCACCATGGCAGTGCCTGCCTGCTGCAGAATTTGAGCACGCGAAAGTGCGGCAGTTTCCGAAGCGAAGTCAGCATCCTGAATGCGGCTACGCGACGCAGACATGTTTTCCGACGTGGTCTGCAAGTTCGCGACAGTGGTTTCAAAGCGCGATTGCAAAGCACCGTAGCTAGCACGCTGGCTGGCAATGGCAGAAATTGCCGAGTCAACCATGGCCAAGGTACGGTTAGCAGCATCGACACTGCTCACGTCCATGTTTTGAACTGCTTGCATTTGGCTCGCAGCAGAAGTGGCAATTGTCAAGAAACCACCACCACCAGCAGCGCCTTGGCTATCTACAACACTGAACGATTTGGAAGAGTCCAGGGTCAGTTGGCCGGTAATCACCAGATCAACCGCTCCAAAAGCACCAGCCCCATCAGCACCCGCGATACCAGCACCGGCTGCACCAACCAGCGTCCCACCAGACGCATCAGTCACACTGATAGTGTTGGCAACAACAGAATCATTGACGAGACGAATATCGTTGCCAGAAGCGTTGGTAAGAATCAGACCGGTACCACCCTCATTGACGCGCGCGGTCACACCTGTCTTAGCTGCTGCGTCGTTGAATGCCTTCACAGCATCGCTCAAACCGTCGGAGTTGACGGTACTACCTACCGTGAACGAAATTGTCACGGGCTGAGTCGTCTTGTTGTCAGACGCAATCTTCAAGGTGTAGGAATTATTTGCTAGCAGGCCAGACAACCCAACCTCTGTACGAGCTGTGGCCGTCACACCTGTTTTTTCGGTTTGCGCATTCACCGCAGCAGCAGCCGTCTTAGCGGAATCACCAGCGTTAATAGTCACAGTCGCCGTACCGTAGGCGCCTTTGATGTCCAGCGTGCCAGCAGTAATGGCCGAAGTACCAATAGCACCTTGCGCCACCACAGCGTTGGCAGTGCTACCAGCCGTCAAATCACCAGCACCGCCAGTAGTCGTCGCAGCCTTACCACCAATGCGGTAGTTGCCATAGGCACTGGTGCTGAAGTTAGACGAAGTTGCGGTGATTGTTTGATGTGCATTCGCCCCCACTTGGAATTGCGCACTGGTGAAAGAGCCATCCAAGAGTTTGCGACCGTTGAAGTCAGTAGTTTTAGCGATGCGATCCAACTCGGCAGTAAGCTGGTTCACTTCGGCATTCAGTGCCTGGCGATCAGAAGCGCTGTTGGTTGCGTTGGTCGACTGCACAGCCAGTTCACGAATACGCTGCAAGATGTCGCCCGAAGCTTTGAGCGCACCTTCCGCCGTTTGCGCCATAGAAATGCCATCGTTGGCATTGCGCACTGCCTGGTTCAAACCGCGAATCTGGCTAGAAAAACGCTCAGAAATGGCCAAACCTGCCGCATCGTCTTTGGCACTGTTAATGCGCAGACCCGAAGACAAGCGGTTGATAGACGTGTTCAGCGCGTTCTGGCTGATGCCCAGGTTGCGCTGTGCGGTCAGCGAGGGAACGTTAGTGTTGATCGTGGCTGCCATAGCTACTCTCCTTGAAGGATGAACATTAAACAAAAGGGCGTTGCCGCCAACCGAGGCCAGAAACCTCTGACCGCAGCGTTCACAGCGCCAGCAATGGCTTCCTGGTGAACGGCGAACCGCTTGCTCTGCACTGGGCATCTCAAGCAACCCGTTGCAGAGATTTTCGGACAACCGGCGCCAAACTTTAGGAGCAAAGACAGAGATTGGCCGGTTTTTTTGCGCCTTATCGCCGTAACAGCAAAAAGCGCTTTGCCCACAATCGCCCCACGTTCCCACTCAGTTCGCCGGATGGGGCAACGCTTGAACCGGCAAAAAGCTTTGTACCCAGCCACGCAGGAGTTCCGCTATGGCATCGACGATCAACACCAACATTGCATCGCTTACCGCACAGCGCAACCTTGGCATCAGCCAAGCTTCGTTGAACACCACGATCAACCGCCTGTCTTCGGGCCTGCGCATTAACAGTGCCAAGGACGATGCGGCAGGTTTGGCCATTTCCGAGCGCTTTACCACGCAAATTCGTGGCATGAACCAAGCTGCGCGCAATGCCAACGATGGCATTTCGCTGGCCCAGGTGGCAGAAGGTGCCCTCAAAAGTTCAGGCGACATCCTGCAGCGCATTCGCGAACTGGCCGTGCAATCGGCCAACGCAACCAACAGCGCTTCCGATCGTCAGGCACTGAATGCCGAAGTGAACCAACTGACATCCGAATTGGATCGCATCGCCAAGACCACCAATTTCAACGGTCGTAACCTCCTGGATGGCTCTTTCACCAGTGCGCAATTCCAAGTGGGGGCGAATGCACATCAAACAATCACCGCCACATCAGCCAACTACAGCACCAACGCCTATGGCAATTACCGTGTCGGTGCACGCGCCGCTTTGGCTGACAACACGGCAGGTGATCTGACCATCGGGAGCACCCCAGGCGCCGTATTGGCACAAGTCAATGCAGGTGCCTCGGCAATCACAGGCCCCGGCCCCATCGACATCAACGGTGCTTTTGGCAAGGCTAGCATTCCCTACGCTGCCGGAACCTCCGCCAAAGACATGGCGGCCTTGATCAATGCACAAACAGAAAAAACAGGGGTGAGTGCATCCGCCCGCACTGAAGTCGAAATGCGCAACTTCACACCGGGGCAGTCGTACACCCTCATGTTGTCTTCGGATAACGACACCAACCAGGCCATCAGTATTTCATTCACGGTGGGCGCCGCACCACTCAATGCCGATGGTTTGAGCGACACAGCGAAAGCATTCAACGATGCGGCTGCCAAAACCGGGATTACGGCTCGCGTCAGCAATGATGGGCAGGGCTTGGTTCTGACCAACGCTGCGGGCAATGATATCCGTGTCATTAACAGCTCCATCGCTGGGAATCACTTGGGCATCTACCAACCCAATGCAAACACACCCACAGCAATCACTGGGGGCACTTTGTCTGCCGACCCCAGCGTTACTATTTGGGACGACACCGTTGCCAACGTCATTACCGGCAACATCACCCTGGATTCCTCGAAATCTTTCAGTGCCACCGATGCGTCAGGTGCTGACCCTGGGGGCTTTCTCATCAATACCGATCCATCCGCGAGCCAACTGCAAAAAGTGCAGGACATGGACATTAGCACCGTGGATGCTGCCAACCGCACGTTGGCCATCGTTGACGCGGCCATTGCCTCTATCAGTGCCCAACGTGCCAACTATGGTGCCTTGCAGTCGCGCTTTGAAACGACGATTGCCAACTTGAACATTTCGTCGGAAAACATGTCTGCCTCGCGCAGTCGCATCCAAGATGCAGACTTTGCAGCAGAAACAGCCAACCTCTCGCGCACCCAGATCCTGCAACAAGCGGGCACGGCCATGGTGGCGCAAGCCAACCAAATCCCGCAGGGCGTGCTGTCACTGCTGAAGTAATCTCACAACAAATGAGTCGCTCCTAAAAAAGGAGCTGCTCACGCTTACCACGCAAAGCGAAAAGGCCATTTTGATTAGTCAAAATGGCCTTTTTTTCATGCCTGCAAGAAGGCTACCCTCTTCAAGCAACCATTGCCTTTGCGCCCCCCTGACGCATAGACTGTGCGCAACAGAAAGACCCGTTGCTAAGGTAAGTAAGCATACTTTCATCAACAGCGATGCAAGCAAGTGCAACAAAAAAACCTTAAGGGACTTTTTGCGTATGCCGATAAGCTGCCGTGAATGCATGGTTTTACGTGCGATCTTTCGTACCGGCGATCTTGGGTCTCCATGCAGCTTTTCGTGGAATTCACCAGTAAAGGGGTAGCACATGTCAGTCTCCGTCGTCACCGGAATGTCGCCAACGCAAGTCAAGGCGCTCACCACCAAACAAATTCAAGACTTGTCTTCTAGCGATATCAAGGCGTTGACCACTGCTCAGGTCAACGCCTTGACCTCGGATCAGATCAAGGCAATTGAAACACGCGATGTGGTGTATTTCAGTGCCCAACAAATGGCTGCGTTTGATGCCAATCAGTTCAAAGATGGCATGCTGACGTATGACATCGACGTGCTGAAAGAGAATCAGATCAAGGGTTTGACCACGGCACAGTTGTCTGTGCTAGGAACCCAGGCAATCCAAAAACTGACATCTGACCAAGTCAAAGCATTGGATGCGAAGCAGTTGGTGGGTTTGGATACCACTCAAATTCAAGCACTCGGCGATGATGTCGCCGTCCTGAGTGCCACCCAACTCAAGGGCTTGACCACTGACCAGATCAAAGGCTTGAGCACCACCCAAGTCGAAAAACTCAGTGCTACACAAATCAAAGCCCTGAGCACCGCACAGGTTGCTGCCATCGAGACTGCCGATCTGGCCAAGTTCAGCACCGAGCAAATCGCCGCACTCAGCGCTGCCCAGGTCAAGGGCATGAGCACTGACCAAATCAAGGCCTTGAGCACCGACCAGGTCAAGGGCTTGCAAGACGCGCAAATCAAAGCCCTGAGCACCGACCAGATCAAACAGCTGGGCACTGCACAAATTGCAGAGCTTGAAACCAACCAAATCAAGTCGCTGACCGCT
>JAYRPZ010000150.1:0-68668 GCA_041910915.1 Acidovorax sp. | reverse complement strand
GGGTAACTCCTGCGCCGTCGCTGCATGGCAAGTATCGGTGCACTCAGGTAACGAGCAGGGGGCAGGACAAGCAAGGTCTGGCATCGTGCAAAGTTACCACAGCACTCAGGTCTTCCACGGCGGTTGCAGTGGACTACTTATCTACCTATAATTCGGCCCTCGATACATTTTGAATCATCCAGCGATGCCTGCGCGTACCCCTTTCGCACCTGCTTTGCCACCCATTCAGCGCCTGCTGCGGCGCATGGGCCGCTGGGCACGCTACGCCACATGGCTGCTGTGGCCCATGGCTGTCCAGGCCGCACCACCACCGGCCGTGGCGCTGTATTACGGCAAGGATTTGCCACGCACGGACTTTCGGGCGTTTGACATCGTGGTGATTGAGCCCGACCACGAACCTGCTGCCGCCGCCGCCACGCTGCCAGACACCCAGTTTTATGCCTACGTATCGGTCACCGAGGTGCTGCCATCGCGGGCCTATTACCGCGATATTCCAGACACCTGGAAGCTGGCGCGCAACCAAGACTGGCAGTCGGAAGTGATCGACCAAAGCCAGCCGGAATGGCCTGCCTTCTTTGCTGAGCGGGTGGTTGCACCCCTATGGCAGCGGGGCTACCGGGGGTTTTTCCTCGATACGCTCGACAGCTACCGCCTGGCCACCACGTTTGACGAACAGGCCCAGCAGCAAGGCCTGGTGCGCGTGATAGAGGCGCTGCACCAGCGCTTTCCCGGCATCCAACTGATCTTCAACCGGGGCTTTGAGCTGGTGCCCCAACTGCCCGGCAAAGTGGCCATGGTGGCGGCGGAATCGCTCTACCGCAGCTGGAATGCCAAAACCCAGCGCTACGAAGAGGTGCCTGAAGCCAGCCGCGCATGGCTGTTGGGGCAGCTGCGCACCATCCAGCAGCGCGATGGCGTGCCGGTGCTGGCCATTGACTACGTGCCCACACACGATCGCGCCCTGGCACGCAGCACGGCGCAGCGCATTCAAGAGCACGGCATCATTGCGTGGGTCACAGACGCCGCCCTGTCCAGCGTGGGCGTGGGCAGTGTGGAGGCGGTGGCGCGGCGCGTGTTGGTGCTCTACAACGGCGATGAGTCGCCTGCACTGAACTACGCCAACCCGCACCGCTATCTGCAAATGCCGCTCAACCACATGGGCTATGTGGTGGACTATGCCGATGTGCGCGAGCCGCTGCCTGCCAACGTGCAGGCCGACCGTTACGCCGGTGTGGTGACGTGGTTTTCCGGCTTCATTCCTACCGCTCGGCGCAAAGAGGTGGGCCAGTGGTTGAGCGCACGCCTGGACGAGGCCATGCCCCTGGCCATCATTGGCGACATGGGCTTTGTGCCCGAGCGGGGGCTGGCACGCAAATTCGGCCTACAGCCTGCCACCGAAGACCCCCGCCTGCCCCTGCGCCCCAGCCAGCAGCACGCCATGATGGGGCTGGAAACGGCGCCCCCTTTGCCTGGGCGGCAAACCGATTTGTTCCAGCTCACCCCCGCCATGGCGGGCCAGTCTGAGGCTTTGCTGGAACTGCGTGACCAGCGCAACCAACCTTACCTGGGCGGTGCCATCACGCCCTGGGGCGGTATCGCGCTCGATCCCAACGTGCTCACAGAAATCCCAGGCACGGACAGCGCGCGCTGGGTGCTCGACCCCTTTGCCTTCTTGCAGCGCAGCCTGCGCCTGCAAGCCTTTCCGGTGCCTGATACCACTACCGAAAACGGCAGGCGCCTGCTGTTGGCGCACGTGGACGGCGACGGCTTCAACTCTCTGGCGGAGTTTCCCGGCAGCCCGCCAGCGTCTCAGGTGCTGCTCAAACAGGTGTTTGAGAAATACCGTATTCCGCAAACCATGTCGATCGTCGAAGCGGAGGTGGCGCCCCATGGGCTAGACCCCAAACTCAGCCCCCGGCTCGAAGCGATCGCGCGCGAAATGTTCAAGCTGCCGCACATTGCAGTGGGCAGCCACACCTACTCCCACCCCTTTCTGTGGGACCACACGGTGAGCCACGGCTTGTTCAAAGAGAACGAATACGCGGCCAAAAATCTGAGCATTCCCGGCTACACCATGGACTTGGAGCGCGAAATCGTCGGCTCCAGTCAGTACATCAACAGCCGCCTGGCACCCAAAGACAAGCCGGTCACCCTGCTGCAATGGTCTGGCGACACCGCGCCCAATGCCAAGGCGCTGGAAATTACAGCCCGCGCGGGGCTGTACAACATCAACGGTGGCGACACGTCCATCAGCCGCACCAACCCGTCACTCACGGCCATTGGCGCGCTGGGCATCATCAAACAAGGCTACTTGCAGGTGTACGCCCCCATCACCAACGAAAACATTTACACCAACCTGTGGACCGGGCCGTTTTATGGTTTCGAGCGCGCCATTGAAACCATGGAGCTGACCGAGAAACCCCGGCGCATCAAGCCTGCGGGCATTTACTACCACACCTACTCGGCCTCTAAACCTGCGGCGCTCAAAGCCTTGCACAAGGTCTATGACTGGGCCATGGCCCAGCCGCTGCACCCTGTCCATGCCAGCGAGTTTGCCGCCAAGGTGCAAGACTTTTTCAGCTTCGCCATTGCCCGCGAAGGCAGCGCCTGGCGTTTGCGCGGCGACGGCCATTTGCGCACCGTGCGCCTGCCCGCATCCTTGGGCCAGCCGCTGCCCCAGGCCAGCACGGCGGTGGCAGGTTGGTCCGCAGGCAGTGAAGGGGCTTATGTCCACCTGAGTGGCACGCAAGCGCTGCTGCAGACCAGCACAGAGCCCCCGCCCTCCGACCGTCGCAGCCCCTCGCTGTACGAGGCAAACGCCCGTCTGACGCGCTGGCAGACCAGCGCTGGTGGAAAAGCCATCGATTTTTCCTTGGCAGGCCATGTGCCTCTTGTGTTTGCCCTGGCACACAGCCAAGGTTGCCAAGTCCAGGCGGGCCAGCGCAGCCTGAGCGCGCAGTCCAGCAGCGCGCTGCCTGGCCACGTTCAACAATTCAAGCTCCCCGATGCCACTGCTCACGTCCAGGTCCGCTGCAACGCGCGCTGAGCGCCCACAACTGGCGCCGACTTGGCAAATTCTGACGATGGTGGTCATCGTCTGCTTGGCGCTGTGGCTGCTGTACCCACGCCAAGACCTGGAAAAACGCCTGGCTCGCAGTGGTGAAACGGCACTCTCCATCGCTTATCTGGACAACTTGCTGCGCAGTGATCCTGACAACCCCCAACTGCGCCTGCTGCTGGCGCAGCGCCAGATTGCCCACGGCGAAACAACAAGCGCGCGCGCCACTCTGGAGCCGGCCCTGCAGTCGAATGACCCCCAGCTGCGCCGCGACGCCCTGTGGGCCTTGTGGGAGCTGCTCTACCACGAGTACCAGCGCCAGCCTGCCCAGCTACCCGACCAGCGCATGGCCCAGTACCAGGCCTTGCGCGAACACATCCGCGTGCTGGCACAGGAAAACTGGCCACGCGAGCGCATCATGCGTCTGGCAGCCTTGGCCAGCCAGTTCGACGCCCCCGAAGAAGCCCTGGCACTGAGCCGCCAACTGGTGCCAGAAAACCCGGCAGAAATTCCTCAGTTCTACGACAAAGCGGCTCAAGAAGCCCTGTCCCTGGGAGATTACGAAGGCAGTGCCCAGCTCTACCTGGCAGCGCGCCAGCACAGCACAGACCCGCAGCAGGCACGCCACTACTACGAATTGGCCATCCGCACGCTGCAAGCCGGGAACAAACCACAGGCTGCCCTGGCCCTGGCCGAGCGTGAAATTGGCCCGCTGTCAGACGACATCGCCACCTTGTACATGCTCACGGAATTGGCCCGGGCAGCCGGCCGCCCCGACATTGCCGAGCACTATGTACGCCGCCTGTTGCACCTGGCTCTATCGCTGCAGTGGCAACACTGGCAAGCGCACACCGCTCTTGCTCCAGCCGCTGCAGCGGTGTTTGACGATGGCGCCAGCCTGCTACGCCGCCCCAGCGAGATGCTGCCCACGCGCATGAGTGCCGATCCCCCGCCCAAAGCCCGCGCCCCTGGCCTGCCCTTTGACAACAAGGCCTACACCCTGGGCTACGAAGTGTTTCTGGAAAACGGCAAAACCGAAGATGCCTGGGCGATTGCAGCAGCAGCGGTGCGCCAGCGACCCGATGACATTGTGTGGCGCGAGCGCCTGGCACAAATTTCAGAATGGACACTGCGTACAGGAACTGCCCTGGACAACTGGCTGGCCCTGGCGCATCAGACCGACAGTGAGGCCGCATGGCAGTCGGTATTGCGCCTCGCCCCTGGCCAATTCGATGAAGCAGCCCTGAGCCAGGCGCTGTACCGCCTCGCGGTGAAAAAACCAGACGACATCGAGCAAGTGCGTGCCTACGTGTTTGCCCAAGAACGCCTGGGCGAGCCCGAACCGGCCATCGCTTTTCTACAGAAATACGGTCGCACCGCACCGGCCTTCGAACTGCTGGCCCAGCTGGCCGAGCGCACGGGCCAACCTGCACTGGCCTTGGAGAATTGGAGCAAACTGCTGGCTCTGCCCGGCGAGCTGACCCCCGAGCGCGCCATGCACGCTGCCGTCGTTGCACTGGAACACAACCAGCCTGATCTGGGCCTGCAATGGCTGGAGGCGGCCCAGGCACTGCCGCCCCCGGAAGATGTCGAGGTAGCCAGGGATTTCTGGCGCATGACAGGAGGACTGGCGGAAAGCCGCGAACACATCTCCCAAGCGATTGCCGCCTACCGCAGCCTGATCCACAGCCCGAAAGCCGAGTTGGGCGACTACGACGCCCTGATCCGTTTGTTATTGCACTCCCAGCCTCTGGAGGCGGCACAGGTCTCGCTCTTGGCCTGGGAAAAATTCAGCGAATGGCGCCACTTGGTGCAAACACTCACCATTTGGAGTGGCCGCAATATGTGGGCCGAATTTGGCCCTGTTCTGGCACGTATCGAAGCCCAACCCAGCACAGCAGTGGCACTGCAACAACTGCCGCAATTTTTGCGCTTGGTAGGGGCATACCACCAAAATGCGGGGCGCTTTGCCCAAGCCCAGCGGTACTACGAAGCTGGCCTGCGTGCCCAACCTGACTCCGATGACATGCGCCAGGCACTGCTGTGGCTGTTCATCGACAGCAACGACGCCACCTCCATCCGCCGCCTGCTGGCGCTGTACGAGAAAGAATGGAGTCGCAGCGAAGACCTCCACGACTCCCTGGCCAGTGCCTACCAGGCACTGTCACTGCCCCAGGTGGCACTCGACCGCTATCTCACGCCCCACTTGGCGGAACATACCCACGACTTCTTGTGGCTGATGAACTACGCCGACGCCCTAGACCAGAACCAGCAAAGCGACCGTGCCTGGCGGCTGCGGCGTCATTTGCTGTCGCAGCAATGGCAAACAGCCAGCGTGGCGGCGGGTGGCCAACGCATGACCCGGGAACAGGCACGCCGCTACTGGCTGACCCAAGAAGGGATGGATGCGACACGGCGCATCGCACGCGCCCGCCTGAGCTTGACCCAGCAACCCGGAGACCCCGCCCTGCAGGTGCTGCGTGAGCTGCTGCGCCTAGACCAAGATGCCCAAGACGCCCAAGGCAACTACTCCAACGCTGCGGCGGAAACCGCCATCGGCTGGCTGCAAGATGCTGGCGAATACACCGCAGAACGTGGCTTTTTGCACCACCAGTACGCCCGCAGCCAAAGCCTGCGCAGCAACCGCCCCCTGTGGGCAGACATTACCGTTGCTTTGGCAGAAGACGACACCGCAGCCACCGGCCAACTCCTGGAAGAATTCGACGCACGCTTGCCACGTTACGACCGTGTCAACGCTGCCGTCGCCATACACGACACCCGCCGAGCGCAAACGGCTGCTTTTGAAACGTCAGACGCCCAGCACGACGACCAACCTTTGCACCTGCAGCTGACGGACAACCTGCTCGCTTTCAGCGACCACCTTGGTGGCAAACTGCAATACGACCAGTTGGGTGGCATGGATGAAATCCAAGCTGGTAGCGCGTTGCATCTGGCCATCAGCCCCCGCCTTTCACTCGACTTGGAACTCAAAAGCGTGCGCCGCAGCAACATCTCCCCCGACCTGCTGCGCAACATTCCCTACGAACAAGTGCAAAACGTCCTGCTGCGCTGGCGCCACCGCGACGGCGAAACGCAAGTGCACCTGGGCTACCGCAAAGGCTATACCCACACCACGCCGCTGCTGCTGGCACATGAGCAGCGCCTGGACAACCGCCTGAGCCTGCGCGCTGAATGGGGGCAAGCCTTGCCCAGTGAAGACAGCCTGGCCTTGCGCGTCGCAGGCATGAAAACCCGCGCCAGCATCAGCCTGCGCTACCAACCTACCCGGCAAGACCAATTTGTGGCCACGCACTGGGGCGAGCGCTACCAGCTGCAAACCGGGCAGGAAGTGGGCAGCGGGCGCCATACCTCTTTGCAATACACCCACACCTATCGCCAAGACGCCCCCCAGCTGGAGTGGGGGGCCTTTGGCTCCATGCACCGCTACGAGCGGCGTTTACCTTCGGCATTGGGCGAGCAAGGCCTGGCTTTTCAACGCCGCTTTCTGCCTCCCGATACAGAAACGCCAGGGGTGGACTATTTCTTGCCCGACAACTTCCATTTTTACGGCCTGCAGCTCTCTACCAATATGCGCTTTGAGCAGTCTTATTCCCGTGGCCTGCGCCCTTATGCCCTGGTCAGTCGCACCTGGCACAGCAGTTCAGGTGCAGGCTACGGTCTGCGCCTGGGCCTGGTGGGAAGTGTGCTGGGGAGCGACCACCTGATGCTCGGCTGGGGCCTGAGCAAAGCTGGCGAGCAATCCCTGGGCCTGACCCGCAACGTGCTGATGACCTACCGCCTTCATTTTTAATTGCAGAGATACACCATGCAACCCTCTCTCTCCTTTCGCTCCCCGCTGCGCCTGATGCTGGTGCTGTGCCTGCTGTACTGGCTGAGTGCGTGCTCCACCCTGGATCGCGGCACCCCACCTTCTCTGGAGCGCCAAGCGAGCTGGGTAGTCCTGCCTTTCGCCAACCACACCGAAACCCCTCTGGCAGGTCATCGTGCCGAAGCCATCGCCCAAGCCCTCTTGCATACCCAAGGCGTAGGTACCGTGCGCCGTGCGCCGACCAACACCCAGCAAGAAGCCCTCTTTAATGCTGGCGACAGCAACCGCATGGATGAAGCCCTGGCCTGGGCACGTGAACAAGGCGTGCGTTATGCCCTGGCAGGTGCTGTAGAAGAGTGGCGCTACAAGGTAGGCGTAGATGGCGAGCCTGCGGCTGGGGTGACGTTGCAAATCCTGGACGTTGCCAGCGGTGACGTGCTGTGGAGCGGCACTGGAGGACAAAGTGGCTGGAGCCGTGAAGCCTTGTCGGCTGTGGCACAAAAGCTCATCCGCAAGCTGCTACAAGCGGGCCTGGCGGGCGCACGTTAAGTTGCGTGCCTATGTCTGTGACCGAGCACACGCCTGAGCCACCTCGGCGCCAGGTAGGCGCCCCCCCTATCGCTTCCACTGGCCGCCCTGGTCTGCATCTTCCCACCCACCTGCTGGGCAAGCTGGCCTTGACCCCCAGCCACCCCATCGCCACGCTGCTGGAAACCCTGATCCTGCCGCTGATCGCGTTGGCCCTGGGCCTGGCTTGGGCACCGCACGACCCGCTGCAGACAGACAGTGGCTTTCCCTGGCCCTGGCTAGCCCCCGTGGTGCTGGCGCTGCGCTATGGGCCTATCCCCGGCCTGGGAGGAGCGGCTGTGCTGCTGGTGGGCTGGTTAGCCCTCAACATAGGCCATTTTGACGCCTTCCCTCAGCTGTATTTTTTGGGGGGCTTGGTGCTGGTGATGCTGGTGGGCGAGTTTTCCAGCCTGTGGCAAGCACGCACACGGCGTGCAGAAACCCTGCAGTTGTACCTCGACCAGCGCCTGGAGCACCTGGTACGCCAACACTATTTGCTGCGCCTGTCACATGACCGGCTAGAACAAGAGCTGATTGGTCGTCCCATGTCGATACGCGATGCACTGTCCACTTTGCGTGATCTGGGCCGCGATGAAGAAACCGCAGCCCAAGGCCCGGACACGCTGCTGCGCCTCTTGGCCCAGTACTGCCAACTGGAAGCGGCAGCCTTGTACCCCGTCACCGACGAACAGCTTTCAGTCCAAGCCCTGGCCAGCATTGGCAGCGTCACCGCTTTAACGATGGACGACCCCCTATTACAGCAATGCCTGCAAAGCTACAAGCTGTGCCACATCAGCCAAACGCTGGCACAGCAAAAGCACACACGCTATCTGGTGGCCGCCCCGCTGCTGGACTTGGCAGGGGAGCTGTACGGCGTACTGGTGGTTGAAGACATGCCGTTTTTTGCCCTGCAGGCGGAAAACCTGCAAACCATGAACCTGCTGCTGGGCTACTACACCGATGGCCTGTCCGCACACACCTTGGCGCGTCCGCTGGTCGAGGCCTACCCCGCATGTCCACCGCGCTTTGCCTTCGAGCTGCAACGTTTGGCACACATTTATGCGCAAAGTGGCGTACCCAGCATCATCGTCACGCTGCAATTTCATGAGCGCGCATTGGCGCAAGACCTGCCACAGCAAATTTTGCGCTTGAAGCGCGAACTCGATGAAGTGTGGCTGCTGCCTACCGAAGAGCGTGCGGCCCTGTCGGTGCTCATGCCGCTGGGAGATGCCGGCACGGCAGAAGGCTACATCACCCGATTGGAAGGCTGGATGCAAGACAAAAATAGCCAGACCCTGTCCCAGGCTGGTGTGTTTGCCCACGTGGTGACGCTCGACAGCAGCGCCACCCTGCACACCCTGGCAAAAATTCACACCATCGCCCATGCTTAACCTCAAGCTCGGACTGTCAGCCCTGGGGCTGGAAATCAGTGCCTGGAGCACCGCGTGGTGGCTGCAAGAACGCTCTGATGGTGCCCTGCTGAGCTATCTGGCACTGCATGCTGGGGCGAGTGTGTTGCTGTCACTGTCACTGCTGCCGCTGGTGCCCAAGCGCATTGCCCAGCCACGCTGGGCGGCGCTGCTGTTGATGATCGCCTGCAGCTATGGCATCCCGATTGCCGGCTTCATTGGGGTGGTGCTGGCATTCATCACCTTGCACCTGTACCGCGAAAAACTGGGCCCCGTCGCTTTTGATTCGGTGCAACTGCCTGAATTTGACCAGCACCAAAAACGCCACAGCAACCAGCACCACGTTGGCCTGCGCTCCTTTCTGGGCAATACCCAGGCACCACTGGACTCACGCCTGCGCGCCATGGCTGCCCTGCAGTACGTGCCTGGCCGCACCGCCTCGCCCTTGCTGCGTACCGTACTCAGTGACCCCAGCGAAGACCTGCGGCTGCTGGCCTACGGCATGCTGGACAACCTGGAAAAGCGCATCAACCGCGCCATCGACCACGAACTGGACACCCGCCAAGCCGCCGAAAAGGCAGCCGATGAGGCCCGTATTTTGCAAAGCAGCCAACGCTTGTCCGACTTGTACTGGGAGCTGATTTACCAAGACCTGGTGCAAGGCGACTTGCACCAGCACGCCTTGCGTGAATCCCTGCGCTACTGTGAAGAAGTCTTGCGCAGCGAGCCCGACAACGCCTCTTTGGTATTGCGCCAGGGCCGCCTGCTGCACGCCTTGGCACGCCATGACGAAGCCCAAAGCGCCTACGCCCGGGCGCGCGCGCTCGGCCTGCCCGCCACCCGCATCCTGCCCTACCAGGCCGAGCTGTGCTTTGCGCAACGCGACTTCGTACAAACCCGGGCGCTGATGCAAGAGCTAGGCCAATGGAGCGACCTGCCACGCCTGCGCCCGGTGATTGACTATTGGACAGCCCCATGAGCACACCCCACCCCAAAGCACAGATGGCCGACATCGCTTTGTTGCTGGAAGGCACGTTCCCCTACGTTAGCGGCGGGGTGTCGAGCTGGATCAATCAAATCATCCGCGCTTACCCACAGTACCGCTTTGCCCTGGTGTTCCTGGGCAGTCGCCGCTCGGACTACGCTGAATTTCGCTACACCCTGCCCGACAACGTGGTGCATTTCGAAGAGCACTACCTGTACGAAATTTTCGAGCAAACGCACCTCGAACCTGCCGCCCGCCCGGGCAACCCCCAAGGCGCCGCGCTGGTGCAAGAGCTGATCGACTCCTTTCGCCGGGGCGATAGCCGCGCCCAAAGCATGGAGCTGTTCCATGCGGTAGCGCAGCAAATGCTGCCCGGTGGCTGCTTGCAGCTGGAAGACTTTCTGTACAGCGAACGGGCCTGGAACCTGCTGTGCGACATCTACCGCGAGCACTGCGCCGACCCCTCGTTCGTCGATTTTTTCTGGACCTCGCGCATCATGTACCAGCCGCTGTGGCTGCTGGCGCGGGTGGCCCACGGCTTGATTCCCGTGCGTGTGGTGCATTGCGCCAGCACTGGCTATGCGGGATTTTTGGGCGGCCTGCTGGCGCACACGCGCGGCGTGCCGCTGATCTTGTCAGAGCACGGCATTTACACCAAAGAGCGCAAGATCGACCTGTTCAAAAGTGAGTGGATCCGCGACAACCGCAACGTGTTCCAGCGCGACCCCACCGAACTGTCCTACTTTCGGCAAATGTGGATTCAGTTCTTTGAATGGCTGGGGCGCTACTGCTATGCCCATGCCGACCCCATCATTGCGCTGTACGAGGCCAACCGACTGCGCCAAGTCCAAGACGGTGCGGCGCCTGAACGCACCTTCAACATTCCCAACGGCATTGCACTGCACCGCTTTGCCCCGCTGCGTGCCCAGCGTCCGGCAGATCCGCCCCCTGTGCTGTGCCTGATTGGCCGGGTAGTGCCCATCAAGGACATCAAAACCTTCATCCGCGCCATGCGCCGTGTCGTCAATCAGCGACCCGAGGCCCAAGGTTGGATTGCGGGCCCCGAAGACGAAGACCGCGCCTACGCCGAGGAATGCCACAACCTGGTGCGCAGCCTTGGCTTGCAAGAGCACGTGCATTTTTTAGGGTTTCGCAAAGTTGAGGAGCTGATGCCACAAATTGGCCTGGTGGTGCTGTCTTCGATCAGCGAAGCCTTGCCCCTGGTGCTGCTGGAAGGCTACGCGGCAGGCGTGCCCACGGTCACCACCGACGTCGGCTCGTGCCGCCAACTGGTCGAAGGCCTGGACGAAGAAGACCGTGCCCTGGGCTGCTCAGGGGCCGTGGTGCCGATTGCCCAGCCGCAGCAATTGGCCGACGCGGCACTGGCGCTGCTGGCCGACACCGCCACCTGGAACGCTGCCAGCCAGGCCTCCATTGCCCGGGTCGAGCGCTACTACACCGACACCATGATGTTCGACCGCTACCGCAAGGTCTATGAAAACGCCTTCGCCCACAGCCCCCTGGAGGCCCCATGGCCGGCATAGGCTTTGAGCTGCGGCACATGCTGCGCAAAAACACCCTCATGGGGCTGGTACAGGCCTATGCCTATGCGGGTGTCATAGGCTCAGGCCCCTGGGTGCTGTCCATCGTGGGCATTTTGCTGGTCGGCATTTTCAGTGCCAGTGTGGTGATCCCATCTCACCTCATCACACAGTTCCAAACCTCGGTCACCTACCTGGTGGCAGGCAGCCTGATTTACACCGGCCTGGTGCAATTGGCATTCACCCGCTTCGTCTCTGACCGCCTGTTTGAAAAAAACAAGCACCTCATCTTGCCCAACCTGCACGGCCTGCTGGTGCTGGTGCTGCTGGGCGCCGGGGCCTTGGCCACGCTGGCCCTGTTCGTTTTGCTGCCAGGCCAAGGGCTGCTGTACCGGCTGCTGATGCTGGCGGGCTTTACGCTGATGTGTGGTGTGTGGGTGCTGACGGTGCTGCTGTCGGGCATGAAACGCTACCAGGCCATCGTGGCGCTGTTTGGGCTGTCTTATGGTTTGATCGTCGTCGCCTCGCTGCTGATGCGGCCCTGGGGCTTGGAGGGGCTGCTCGGCGGTTTCGTGCTCGGCCACTACGTGCTGCTGGCGGGTATGTGGCTGATGGTGGTGAAAGAATTTGGCCCGATCGATCGCCTGGTGGGCTTTGATTTCCTGCAGCGCAAGCACCTGTACGTCACGCTGGTGGCGATTGGCTTTCTCTACAACCTGGGGGTGTGGACAGACAAGTTCATGTTCTGGTTCTTCCCGCCCACCTCGCAGGCCATCATCGGCCAGCTGCGCGCCTCGCTCATCTACGACCTGCCGGTCTTTCTGTCTTACCTTTCCATCATTCCGGGTATGGCCGTTTTTTTGGTGCGCATCGAAACCGACTTCGTCGAGTACTACGACAAGTTCTACGACGCCGTGCGCAGCGGTGGCTCGCTGGAATACATCGAAAACATGCGCGACGAAATGGTGTACGCCATTCAGCAAGGCCTGGGCGAGATCGCCAAAATCCAAACTCTGGCCGTCTTGGTCACCTTTGTCGCTGGCCCGGCATTGCTGGATTTTTTAGGCATTTCACGCCTGTACCTGCCGCTGCTGCAGGTGCAGGTGGTGGGCGCCGGTCTGCAAGTGGGCTTGATGGCGGTGTTGAACGTGTTTTTCTACCTCGACCAGCGGCGCATTGTGGTGGGGCTGTGCCTGCAGTTCGTGCTGCTCAATGCCACCCTCACCGGCTACACCCTGCTGTACGGCGCGGCGCTGTACGGCTACGGCTTTGCCCTGGCCACGCTGTTCACCCTGGGCACAGGTTTGTGGCTGCTGAGCCGACGACTGCACCAGTTGGAGTACCACACCTTCATGCTGCAATAAGTGGCAGCGCTCAAGCGGCGCCTACTATCGCGGCTTCTCGGGCGTTGTGCTGGGGTGAAGGCACGCGGACTGCCGTCAAAATCGCACCTGCCTCTTTGCCTGGCGTTTTTGCATTTTTATTGACTTTCTAGGGACTTCTTTCATGCCATCTTCTCCCTCTATGTACCGCCTCACGGCCAGCCTGCTGACCCTGGGTGCTTTGCTCACCGGTTGCGGCGGTGGCTCCAGCGACAGCCCCGCACCACCACCTGGCCCCGGCCCTGGCCCCAGCCCGACCCTGGAGCTGAGCTTCACAGCGCCCAAAGCTGCCGACAACGTCTTCGATGCCAACAGCCCGGTGTACCTGGAAACCTATCTGGCAGCCGATGGCAACCCGGCGGGCAACAACAACCCCGTCACCTTCGCGGCCGCCACGGCCAGCTTTGCCCCGGTACAAGCGTTGACCGTGGGTGGACGCGCCACCAGCACCATGAACGCCAGCCAGGTCGGGCCACTGCAGGTGCAAGCCAGTGCCACGGTGTCTGGGCGCTCGACCACCATCAACCGCACGTTCTACATTCGCCCTGCGCGCAAAGACATGGAAGTGCTGGTGCCTGCTTACTTCAGCGCGGGCAAGGATTCCGACTGGGATGCCATGCTCAAGGGCCTGGAGAACTATCCGGGGCTGAAAATCACCGCCATCCTCAACCCCACCAATGGCGTCTTCACCGAGCGCAACAAAGACTTTGCTGCAGCCATGCTGGCGCTGCAAAAAGCCGGCGGCAAAGTGATTGGCTACGTTGCCACACGCTATGGCGATGGCGAACGCTCCGTCACGGAAGTGACGAAAAACGTGGACAACTACCTGACGCTGTACCCCGAAATTGATGGCATCTTCCTCGACGAGATGCAAAACAAGCCCAACCGCATCGAGTTCTACCAAGCGGTGTACAAACACATCAAGACCAAGAAAAACCAAGCGGGCGCCAGCCTCAGCGTGGTCGGCAACCCCGGCATGTTCCCCGATGCGGTGTACGCAGGCGTGGCCGACACGCTGGTGACTTTCGAAGGCAAGGAAAATGCCTACCTCAGCGTGGACCCGCAGCCCAACCAAACCTGGGTCTATAACAAAGACAACACCGCGCAAGCCATGCTGGTACACAACGCCATCTCTTGCACCTCCATGCAAAACGCGCTGAAAACAGCTTACCTGGCACGCACCCATGCTGGCATGGTGTACGTCACCGACCTGCTCTACGAATACACCACCAACACCGGCAACCCCTGGGCCAAGCTGCCCACCTACTGGAACACCTTCCTGGGTACGGTGGATGCACTGAACAAAAAGCAACCCCTGCCTAATTGCTAAAGCAACAAGGCCCTCTGCCATTTACACGGCAGAGGGCCTTCAAAATGATAGCTGCCCGCGCTTGCTACAAGCGCCTTGGTGGCCAAAAAGACTCTTAAACCTTCAGCGCGTCGGCACGCGCTTGCGCTGCCGCAAAATCGAGGTCGCCCGAGTAAATCGCACGGCCACAAATCACGCCCTGCACGCCTTCACCTTCCACTGCGCACAGCTGCTCAATGTCGCACATGCTGCCCAGGCCCCCCGAAGCAATCACCGGAATGGTCAGCGCCTGCGCCAGCTTCACGGTAGCCTCAATGTTGATGCCCGAGAGCATGCCGTCGCGGCCAATGTCGGTGTAGATGATGGACTCCACGCCCCAGTCCTCGAACTTTTTGGCCAAATCCACCACCTCGTGGCCGGTGAGCTTGCTCCAGCCATCGGTGGCCACCTTGCCGTCTTTGGCATCGAGGCCAACGATGATGTGGCCGCCAAACGCACTGCAGGCATCTTTGAGGAAACCGGGGTTCTTCACCGCAGCCGTACCAATGATGACGTAGCGCATCCCGGCATCGAGGTATTTCTCAATCGTGTCCAGATCGCGGATACCACCGCCGAGCTGCACCGGAATATCGGCACCCACCTCTTTCAAGATGGACTGGATGGCGCCCTTGTTTTTCGGCTGACCGGCAAAAGCACCGTTCAAATCCACCAGGTGCAAACGCCGTGCCCCGGCATCCACCCATTTGCGTGCCATGGCGGCGGGGTCTTCTCCAAAGGTGGTGGACTGGTCCATATCACCCTGCTTGAGGCGAACGCAGTGGCCGTCCTTGAGATCAATGGCGGGAATCAAGAGCATGGTCTGGCGAAAGTGAAAGTATGGGCTGGCAGGCGGCCCAGGGTTGAGGAATCAAAAAACCAAAAAATCCACCGGCAGGCAAGGCCAAGGCCTTCAGGGGTTCCAGTGCAGGAAATTGCGAAACAGGGCCAAACCGTGCGCAGCGCTTTTCTCGGGGTGGAATTGCGTGGCAAACAGGTTGTCGCGCGCAATGGCAGCGGCAAAGCGGCCACCGTAGTCGGCCTCGGCGGCGCAATGCGCGGCGTTGCTAGGCTGGGCGTAGAAGCTGTGGACAAAATAAAAATACGCCCCTTGCGCAATGCCATTCCACAGCGGGTGCAGCTCCTGGCGCGGCCCATGGCGCTGTGGATCGACCTGGTTCCAACCCATTTGCGGCACCTTGAAGCGGCTGCCATCGGGCTGCACGCGCCCGGCCAAATCAAACTTGCGCACGCGCCCGGGGAACAGGCCCAGGCCGGGCGTGTCGCCCTCTTCGCTGTGCTCCAGCAGCATTTGCATCCCCACGCACACGCCAAACAGCGGCTTGCTGGCAGCGGCCTCCAGCACACTTTCCAGCAGACCCGAGCCACGCAGCTCGGCCATGCAATCGGGCATGGCGCCCTGGCCTGGCAACACCACGCGCTGCGCGGCACGCACCTGGTCGGGCTGGCTGGTAACGATTACTTGCCAGCCGCTGTCTTGGGCGGCGGCGCGCACCGCCTGCGAGACAGAGCGCAGGTTGCCCATGCCATAGTCCACCACGGCGACGGTTTTTGCTTCATTATTCATAGCTGCTTGCGCTTGCCTGGTAAGGCTAAGAGGCCTTTTTGGCACTTCAATTAATTACAAGGCACCTTTGGTGGAGGGAATCACGCCAGCCATGCGCGCATCGCGCTCCAGGGCAGCGCGCAAAGCGCGGGCAAAGGCCTTGAAAATCGACTCGCACTGGTGGTGCGCGTTAAAACCTTTGAGGTTGTCAATGTGCAGCGTCACGCCCGCATGGTTGACGAAGCCCTGGAAAAACTCGAACACCAGCTGCGTATCGAGCTGGCCAATGCTGCCTGCGGTGAACTTCACATCCATGTGCAAACCGGGGCGGCCAGAAAAGTCCACCACCACGCGCGACAGCGCTTCATCCAGCGGCACGTAGGCGTGGCCGTAGCGGCGCAGGCCTTTTTTGTCGCCTACGGCACGGGCAAAGGCCTGGCCCAGGGTAATGCCCACGTCTTCCACGGTGTGGTGGCCGTCAATGTGCAAATCGCCTTCGCAGCGCACTTCCATGTCGATCAGGCCATGGCGGGCAATTTGTTCCAGCATGTGGTCAAAAAAACCAATGCCGGTGTTCAGGTGCGCGCTGCCACTGCCGTCGAGGTCGATGCGCACATGGATGCGCGTCTCCGCCGTGGTGCGGCTGACTTCAGCGGTGCGTTGGGGAAAGCTGGAAGGAACGAGTGCAGAGGTCATGGTCATAGCGAAGCCGCAAGCGCTTGCAGCAGAAGGTCGTTTTGCTCGGCGCTGCCCACCGTCAGGCGCAGGCACTGTGCCAGCAAGGGATGCATTGTAGAAACGTTCTTGATAAGCACTTTGCGCGCGCGCAGGCGCTCAAAGGTATCGGCGGCATCGCGCACGCGCAGCAGCACCATGTTGGCCTGGCTGTCCCACACCTTGAGCACGCCCGGCAGGGTGCGCAGCGCCGCCACCAGGCGCTCGCGCTCGGCCCGCAGGGTGTGTGCCTGCTGGGCGAAGACCTCGGCATGTTCCAAAGCGAACAGCGCCGCCTCGCAGTTCAGGCTGCTGACGTTGTAGGGCGGGCGCACTTTGTCGATCTCGGCCACCAGGGCGCGCGGGCCGATCATGTAGCCCAGGCGCACGCCCGCCAGGCCAAACTTGCTCAGGGTACGCATCAACAGCACATGGCCGTAGCGCGCGGGCTCAGCACGCATTTCATCGAGCCAGGTGTGGCTGGCAAAGGGCTGGTAGGCCTCATCCACCACCACGATGCCGCCCACAGCGGCAGCCGCGTCGATGCAGCGCTGCATGGCGCCCTTGTCCCACAGCGTAGCGGTGGGGTTGTTCGGGTAGGCCAAGAACGTGATGGCTGGGCGGTGCTCGGCAATGGCGGCGAGCATGGCGGCCTCGTCCAGCTCAAAGTCGGGCGTGAGCGAGACGCCCACAAACTGCAGCCCCTGCAGCTGCGCGCTCATGCCATACATGACAAAGCCGGGCAGCGGCGCCAGCACCTTGGCCTGGCCACCGGGCTGGGCGCAGGCCAGCTGCACCAGGCTGATCAGTTCGTCCGAGCCATTGCCCAGCACCAGCGCGCACTCTGCGGGCATCTGTGCGTGCGCCGCCAGGGCGGCTTGCAGGTCGGCGTAGCGTGGGCCGGGGTAGCGGTTGAGTTCCAGCGCGCCCAGGCGCTGGCCCAGCGCCGCTTGCAGCTCGGGCGAGAGGGTGAAGGGGTTTTCCATCGCGTCGAGCTTGAGCAGGCCCTGCGCACTTTGCACGGTGTAGGCGTGCAGGGCGCGCACATCGGCGCGGATGCGCTGCAAAGCGCGGTCGGTCAGGTCAGCAGTCATGGGAGGGCACAAAAGATGCAAAGATGCACAAAAATTCGTCGCGCGCCATTGCAGCGCAGGGCAAGCGGGGCGATCTTACCCCGCACACCCCGGTCAGCCAGCGGCAGAACCTGCCCCAGGCCGTTAATGTGCGTGGCCGCCGTGCACCAAACCACTGACCAGCACCACCGCCCCCACGCCCAGCAGCAGCCAGCCAATTTGCACCAGCGATTGCGCCGCAGACAGGCGCTTTTGCAGCTGTGGAATCAAATCCGCCAGGGCCACATAGATAAAGCTGCTGGAGGCAATCACCAGGAAATACGGCTGTGCTACGTGCCACTCGCCCAGCACCCAGTAGCCCGCCAGGCCGCCCAGCGCCGTCACCGAGCCAGCCAGCGACACTTTCAGCAGCGCCATGGAGCGGCCACCCCCTTGGTGGCTCAGTGCCACCAAATCACCCACATGGTGCGGCACTTCGTGCGCCAGCACCGACAGCGCAGCCACCAGCCCCAGGTGCCAATCCACCACGAAGGCCGAGGCAATCAGCACGCCGTCGCCAAAGCAATGCACGCTGTCGCCGGTGAGCAGCGTCCAGCTGCCTTTGCCGTGGTGGTGGTGATGGTGGTGATGGTGCGCGTCGCCCTGCGCGTGGCTGCGCCCATGTTCCAGGCTGTGGTCGTGGCTGTGACCGTGGCCATGGTGGTGCTCGTGCGCCCCAGAGGCACCCGCATTCGCGTGGCCGTGGTGCCACAGCTCGGCCTTTTCCAGCACAAAGAAAAACACCAGCCCCAGCAGCAACATGGCAAACAGGTCATGCGGCTCAGCACCACTTTCAAAGGCCTCGGGCAGCAGGTGCATGAAGGCGGTGGAAAGCAGCGCCCCCGCGGCCAGACTCAGCAAATGCTGCGGCCCCACGCGCCAACGCCCACCCAGGCCATAGCGCATCAGCAAAGCCGCCAGCCACACACTGCCAATACCGGCGCACAGGGTGGCAAAAAGAATGGCAAGCAAGGTCATGGCGATGGACGCGCGAGCGTGGCAACAAAGGGGGCGGTATTGTGCAAAATTTTGCCCGCCCATGCCCCCGGGGCTGAAGAAGCTCCTGCTTTCATAGCTGCTTGCGCTGAACTGGGGCGGCCTGTGGGCCTTTTTGGCTTATTTTGCTGGCGTGGCCGCAGCCGCCCGGGCTTGGGCCAGCCAGCCATCAAACGTTGCCTGGTGGGCCTTGATCCAGCCGTTCACATGGCGCTCGATGTCGGCGGGCTTGTTCTGGCCCTGGCTCATGAGGTGGTTTTGCGCATTGATGTCGGCCACGGGCAGGTGCATCACGGCAAACAGCTTGGCCGCCGCCGGGTTGGCCTTCGCCCAGGCCTGGTTGGCCACGATGTGCTGGTTGTTCACCACAAAGCCGTAGTTCTTGCCGTTGGGTAGCTGGGTGTTCAGGCCTTTTTGCTCGCCAGGCAGCGAGGAGAAAGGCACCTGCAGCCACACCACGTCGGTGCCGGGCTTGAGTTCGTTGCTCACCCAGTAGGGTGTCCAGGTGTAGTACAGCACGGGCTTGCCCGCCTTGTAGCGCGTGATGGTGTCAGCCATCAGCGCCGCATAGCTGCCCTGGTTGTGCGTCACGGTGGCGCGCAGGCCATAGGCGCTCAGGTGGTGCTCAATCACCGCCTCGCAGCCCCAGCCGGGGTTGCAGCCGGTGAGGTCGGCTTTGCCGTCGCCGTTGCTGTCAAAAATTTTCGCCAAGGCGGGGTCTTTGAGCTGGTCGAGGTGGGTGATCTTGTACTGGTCGGCCGTTTTCTTGTCGATCAGGTAGCCCTGCGCCGCGTTGCCCGAGTACACGCCCTGGCGGTACAGCTTGGCCTCACCCCCGGCATTCTGGAAATAGTCGGCGTGCAGCGGGTTCCAGTGGTCGGCCAAGAAGGTGGCGTCGCCATTGCCCACGGCAATGTGGGCCGTGGGGTATTCCACCTCCTGGATGGGCTGCACGTCGTAGCCCAGCTTTTGCAGCGCTTTCATCACCAGCAGGGTTTGAAAGGTTTCCTCAGCAATCGAGCTTTTCAGCGGCAGCACTTTCACGCCCTGGCCGGGCAGCTCAGGGTTGGCCTGGGCCTGGGCCACCAGGCTGGCCAGTGCCAAGCCAGCAGCAGCGGCGCAGCGGCGCAGGGTATGGAGGGAATAGGACATGGTGGGTCTCCTTGGTGAGGGTGGAAAAATCAATCAAACATCTATCAAAAATCAAGCCAAATTGGCCTCTAAGCCTTACTGGTCAAGCGCTAGCAGCTCTTTTTTTAGGAGCGTTTGAGCAGCCGCAGCACCGCCCCTAGCGGGCCACCGCGCCACCAGTGCTGGCCGCCACGGCGCGGCGCGCCCATGGCCTGGGTGATGCGGTCGAGCACGATGGCCAGCAGCACAATGCCCAGGCCGCCCACGCTGGCCAGCCCCATGTCCAGACGGCCAATGCCACGCAGCACCATCTGCCCCAGGCCACCCACTGCAATCATCGAAGCGATGACCACCATGGACAGGCTGAGCATCAGCGCCTGGTTCACCCCGGCCATGATCGAGGGCATGGCCAGCGGCAGCTGCACTTTCCACAGCAGCTGCCAGGGCGAGGCACCGTAGGCGCGGCTGGCCTCGATCAGGTCGGGGCGCACCTGGCGCAGGCCCAGGGTGGTCAATCGCACCAGCGGCGCCAGCGCAAAGACGATGGTGACAATCACCCCCGGCACGTTGCCAATGCCAAACAGCATCACCACCGGCACCAGATAGACGAAAGCAGGCGTGGTCTGCATGGCATCGAGCAGCGGGCGGGTGAGCTGCTGGGCGCGCTCGCTGGCAGCCAGGCCAATGCCCAGCGGCACGCCCACCAGCACGCAAAACAGCAGCGAGGTCAGCACCAGCGCCAGGGTGACCATGGCATCGCTCCAAATGCCCAGCAGCGCCACAGCCACCAGCGAAGCCGCCGTGCCCAGCGCCAGCGCACGCCCGGCAAACTGCCAGGCCAGCAAGGCGAAGAGCAGCACCATCAACGGCCACGGCAGGGCCAGCAGGGCGTCGGTGATGCCGGTGAGCGTGGCGTCGATGGGCGCACGCACGGCCTGAAAAAAGGGCCGCAGGTGCGCCACGGCCCAGTGCAGGCCGTCGTTGATCCAGTCTTGCACCGGCAGGCCCACCGTGGGGCCGTGCTGCCACCAGTCGCCACCGTCGGTGCTGGCCGATGCCAAGGGTGGGGCAGCAGGTTCGGCCACTGCCAGCGCCTCGGCAGGCGCAGTGGCTGGCACTGGTGCGTCGCTCCAGGGGTCGACACTCGCGGCGGGGCTGCTCGCAGCAGCGCTCCACGGGTCGGCAGCGGGGGGCGGTGCAGCGCTCTCCCAAGGGTTGTCGTTCAGGTTGTCGCTGGGGGTCTGAGGGTTCACCACATCGCTCATGGGCGTGCTCCTGCGCTAGAAGAAAGGGGCGCACTCACCACGGGCTCGGAAGCGGCGTGGGGAAAGGCGGGGTTCAGGTGCAGCGGTGCGCGCTCGGTTTGCGGGGGCGGCACGGGCGGGGTGGTGCGGTCAAGAAAGCGCATCAAGGTGGTGCGGCTGACCACGCCCAGCAGACGGCCTTCGGTATCGCACACCGGCAGCGGGCACGGCGCGCTGGCCATGGGGCCGAAC
Source organism: Acidovorax sp. (assembly GCA_041910915.1). Taxonomy (GTDB): domain Bacteria; phylum Pseudomonadota; class Gammaproteobacteria; order Burkholderiales; family Burkholderiaceae_C; genus Paenacidovorax. Next base: position 47,536 of record JAYRPZ010000150.1, on the reverse strand, counting down.
AGCTCGGCCACCGGGGTGTCGGCGGCCAGGGTGGGCACGGCCTGTAAAAATGCGTGCTGCAAGCCCAAAGGCCCCTGGTGGCCATGCAGGGCCTCACGCAGCGAAGCGGCCGAGACGGCGCCCAGGTAGTGCTTGCGGCTGTCAACGACGTAGGCCACATCGCGGTCGGAATCTTCCAGCAAGCGCAGCGCGGCGCGGCAGCCCCGATCGCTTTGCTGCGACACCACGGTAAAAGCCTGGCGCGCAATGTCGCCCGCTTTGAACACGGCGGCGGCATCGACGCCGCGCACAAATTCGCGCACGTAGTCGGTGGCGGGCTGGCGCAAAATTTCGTCGGGTGTGCCCACCTGCACCACTTCGCCGTCTTTCATGATGGCGATGTGGTCGCCAATGCGCATGGCCTCGTCCAGATCGTGCGAGATGAACACAATGGTGCGGCGCTTCATCTGCTGCAAGCGCAGCAGCTCCGACTGCATTTCGGTGCGGATGATGGGGTCGAGCGCAGAAAAGGCCTCATCCATCAGCAAAATGGCCGGATCGGCGGCCAAGGCCCGCGCCAGCCCCACGCGCTGCTGCATCCCGCCCGACAGCTCGTCGGGGTAGCTGGCGCCCCAACCTGCCAAGCCCACTTGCTCCAGCGCCGCCAGCGCAGCTTGTTCGCGCGTGGCACGTTCCACGCCCGCCAGCTCCAGGCCAAAAGCGGTGTTTTGCAGCACCGTCATGTGCGGCATGAGCGCAAACGACTGGAACACCATGGAGATGTCTTTGCGCCGCAGCGCCCGCAAGGCGGCGTCGCTGAGCTGGTGGATGTCTTGCCCGTCGATCAGGATGCGCCCGCTGGTAGGCTCGATCAGGCGGTTGAGCAGGCGCACCAGGGTCGATTTGCCCGAACCCGACAGCCCCATGATGACGAAAATCTCGCCCGCCTCGATGCGCAGGCTGGCATCCCACACGGCCACCGACTGGCCGGTGCGCTCCAAAATGGCTTGCTTGTCCACGCCCTGGCGCGCCAACGCCAGCGCCTGCTCGGGTGCATCGCCGAAGACCTTGACTACATGGTCGATGATGATTTGTTGGGCCACAGCCACGTCTCTCCCCTGGGGCACGGTGGGTGGTGCCCGCCCTGCGTCCCGGCGATGCCCTCTCGCACCGAGACCCATGACCAGGCGGGGGCCTGCGCACACGCGCACAGCCACACCCGCGCTGGCTTGGCAGCCAACCACAGAAAAAAACAATCAAAATCGGCCCGAATGGCACCAGCCAAGGGTGCGCAAGGGCCTGTTGTCCAACAGCGTCGGCGCCGCACGGGCGCCGCCTGGGGGTGCGTTCAGGGCGAAGGTTGCGCCACGCCACCCCTTGTTTGCTTGTCCCACCAGCGCAGAGCTGGCGGGGCGATGCGCCCCAGCAGTGGGGGCGCATTACCTGCATTGCAGGTTACAAAGAAGCGGCAAGTATAAAAATTCAGTGCTTTAGAGTCAAAACACAGGTTTTTTGTTTTGCCGTATTCATGCGAGCGCACGCACGCAGGGGCTGCGCCTGCCCACTGCGGCGCGTGCGCGGCAGCCGCTCAGTGCGCTTTTTCCCAGTTCGGCCCCACGCCCACTTCAGCCAGCAGGGGTACGCGCAGTTCGGCCACCCCGGCCATGAGGGCAGGAATTTCGCGGCGCAGCCAGTCCACTTCGTCCTCGGGCAGCTCGAACACCAGTTCGTCGTGGACTTGCATCACCATCCAAATGTGCGGCTTTTCGGCGTCCAGGCGCGCCTGCACGGCGCACATGGCCATTTTGATGAGGTCAGCCGCCGTGCCTTGCATGGGCGCATTGATGGCCGCGCGCTCGGCGCCCGCGCGGCGCGGGCCGTTGGCAGCGTTGATTTCAGGCAGTACCAGGCGGCGGCCAAACACCGTCTCCACATAGCCCAGCTCTTTCGCGCGCGCCTTGGTTTCTTCCATGTAGCGCAGCACGCCGGGGTAGCGCTCGAAATAGCGCTGGATGTAGTTTTTCGCCGCCTGGTTGTCGATGCCCAAACTTTTGGCCAAACCAAAGCTGCCCATGCCGTAGATGAGGCCAAAGTTGATGGTTTTGGCATAGCGGCGCTGCTCGCTGGTGACGTCGCGCAGCGGCACGCCAAATACCTCGGCAGCGGTGGCACGGTGTACGTCGTGCCCGTGCTGGAAGGCGTGCAGCAACGCCACGTCACCGCTGAGGTGGGCCATGATGCGCAGCTCAATTTGGCTGTAGTCAGCGCTGGCAATCACCCGCCCGGGCGCGGCCACAAAGGCCTCGCGCACGCGCCGCCCTTCGGCCGTGCGTACCGGAATGTTTTGCAAATTAGGCTCATTGCTCGACAGCCGCCCCGTCACGGCCACGGCCTGAGCGTAGTGGGTGTGTACGCGCCCGGTGCGCGGCAGCGCCAGGGCGCCCAGCTTGTCGGTGTAGGTGCCCTTGAGCTTGCTCAGGGAGCGGTGCTCCAGCAGCTTGGCGGGCAGTGGGTAGTCTTCGGCCAGCTTTTCCAGCACTTCTTCGTCGGTACTGCGCGCGCCAGTGGCGGTTTTTTTCACCACCGGCATACCCAGCTTGTCGAAAAAAATCTCGCCCAATTGCTTGGGGCTGGCAAGGTTGAAGGGCTGGCCCGCCAGGGCGTAGGCCTCTTGTTCCAACTGCACGATGCGCTGGCCCAGTTCATGGCTTTGCTGCGCCAGCAGCGCGGCATCAATCAACACGCCATGGCGCTCGATGCGGTAGAGCACCTCGCTGCACGCCACCTCCAGCTCGTAGGTGCGCTGCAGCCCGGCGTGCGCCTGCAGCAGCGGCCACAGCGCCTGGTGGACTTCCAGGGTTTGATCGGCGTCTTCGCAGGCGTAGGCCGCAGCTTTGTCCAGTGCCACCTGGGAGAAAGGGATTTGCTGCGCCCCTTTGCCGCACAGGTCTTCGTAATCCAGCCCCTTGCGCCCGGTGTGGCGCAGCGCCAGGCTGGCCAGGTTGTGCGGCTTGTGGACTTCCAGCACATAGCTTTGCAGCATGGTGTCATGCACGTAACCGCGCACCTCAATGCCGTGGTTGGCCAGCACATGGCGGTCGTATTTGATGTGCTGGCCCAGCTTGGCGTGGCGCGGGTCTTCCAGCCAGGGCTTGAGGCGCGCCAGCACCTCGGCTTCGGGCAGTTGCGTGGGTGCGTCGGGGCCGTTGTGGTGCAGCGGCAGGTAGGCGGCCTCGCCCGGTTGCACGCTGAACGACAGGCCCACCAGCGTGGCACGCAGCGGGTCGAGCGAGGTGGTTTCGGTGTCCAGCGCCACCAGCGGCGCGGCCTGCAGGCGGGCCAGCCAGCGGTCAAAGTCGGCCCAGTTCAAGATGGTGTCGTAGCTCACGTGGCGCTGCTGCGCCTCTTCGGCCACGGGGGTGGCGCTGAGGTCGGCAAACAGGTCGCCGCTGCTTTGGTCCGCCGCAGCAGCGCGGGCCGTGGCAGCACTGGCGCGCGGGGCGGAGCGCGGCAGGCTGCGGGCCAGGGTTTTGAAGCCAAATTTTTCATAAAAATCGGCCAAAGCGTCCAGCTGGGGCGCGCTAGCAGCTATCGAATCAAGAGCAGGCCAGCCGGGCAGATGCGGTGCCAATTCGCAATCGGTTTTGATGGTGACGAGCTGGCGTGCCATGGGCAGCCACTGCAGCGTGGCGCGCAGGTTGGCACCCGCCACGCCTTTGACCTCGTCGGCGCGCTCCATCAGCGCCTGCAGCGAACCAAACTCATGCAGCCACTTGGCCGCCGTTTTGGGGCCGACTTTGGGCACGCCGGGCACGTTGTCCACGGCGTCACCCACCAACGCCTGAAAATCCACCATCAATTGCGCTGGCACGCCAAACTCGGCCTGCACCCCGGCCACGTCGCGGCGCTTGCCGCTCATGGTGTCGATGATGGTGATGCGCTCGTTCACCAGCTGCGAGAGGTCTTTGTCGCCGCTGGAAATCACCACGCGCAGGCCCTGGCGTGCGGCTTCGCAAGCCAGCGTGCCAATCACGTCATCGGCCTCTACGCCCGGCAAGGACAGCACGGGCCAGCCCAGCAAGCGCACCACTTCATGAATGGGTTCGATCTGCGCACGCAAGTCGTCGGGCATAGGCGGGCGGTGCGCCTTGTAGTCGGCATACAGCGCATTGCGAAAGGTGGGGCCGCTGGCATCGAACACGCACACGGCAAATTGGGCCGGCTGCTCTTTTTGCAGCGCCGACAGCATGTTCACCATGCCCCGGATGGCCCCGGTGGCCGGGCTGTGCGGGTCGCCTGGCACGGCGCGCAGGTCGGGCATGGCGTGGTAGGCGCGGTAGAGGTAGCTGGAGCCATCGACCAGCACCAAGGTTTTTTCTTCGGTCATGGGCGGCAATTGTCACAGCAAGGCGCGCCCTACAATCAGGCCCCATGCGCGCCCACCCTTGCTTCCCCCATCGCCTCTTTTCTCGCCCCCTGTCAGCCGTCTGTGTGCTGCTGGCGGCTGTGCTGGCTGGCCCCAGCCTGGCACAAACGCCACAAAATTCTGGTCAAAAAGCCTCCCAAGCCGCGCCAGACGAGCGCGAGCAGCTCACAAAAAAGGAGCATTCGCTGAACCAGAAAGCCGAGCGCATTCAGGTGGAAGATGGTGGCAGCCGGGTCGATGAGCTGCGTGTGGGCGGCCAAACCCAGCAAATCACCGTGCAGCCCAAAACCGGTGAGGTACCTGCCTACGAAGTGCAGCCGCACAACAGCAACCCCCACAACCGCAGCCGCAGCGACACCAGCGACACCAACGGCCCCCGGGTGTGGAATGTGCTGAAGTTCTGAGCGCACCGCGCTCCCCTCGCCCGGCGCCCTGTGGTGCGCCGGTTTTTTTTGACCGTCTTTTTCGCTTTTTTGCCTTTTTTGCACCATGGCCGTTTTCACCGAAGTCTCTGAACAGGCAGCGCGCGCGCTGCTGCGTCTGGTTCCCCTGGGCGAACTGACCGGCCTGCGTGGCATTGAGGGCGGTATTGAAAACACCAACTACTTTCTGAGCACCGACCAGGGCGAGTGGGTGCTGACGCTGTTCGAGCGCCTGAGCGCCGAGCAACTGCCCTTTTACCTCTACCTGATGCAGCACCTGGCGCGCCACGGCATTCCGGTGCCCGACCCCCAGGCCAACGCCCACACCGGCGCCGTACTGCACGAGGTGTGCGGCAAGCCAGCGGCCATCGTGCAGCGGCTGGCGGGCAAAAGCCAACTGGCACCGCAGCCGGTGCATTGCGCCGCCGTGGGCGACATGCTGGCGCGTATGCACCTGGCTGGGCGCAGCTACGAGCGCCAGCAACCCAATTTGCGCGGCCTGCCCTGGTGGAACGACACCGTGCCGCTGGTGTTGCCGCACCTGGACAGCCAGGCCGCCGCGCTGCTGCAAGCCGAGCTGGCCTACCAAAATGCCGTGGCCGCCAGCAGCGACTATGCGGCGCTGCCGCGTGGCCCCATCCATGCCGACCTGTTTCGCGACAACGTGATGTTCGACGGCGAACGGCTGACGGGCTTTTTCGACTTTTACTTCGCGGGCGTTGACACCTTTTTGTTCGACCTGGCGGTGTGCCTGAACGACTGGTGCATTGACCTGCCCAGCGGCCAGCACGACAGCGCCCGCGCCCAGGCCATGCTGGCGGCCTACCAGGCCGTGCGCCCGCTGACCGACGCCGAGCGCCGTCTGCTGCCCGCCATGGCGCGCGCCGGGGCGCTGCGCTTTTGGGTTTCACGCCTGTGGGACTTCTACCTGCCGCGCGAGGCCAGCATGCTCAAGCCCCACGACCCTACGCACTTCGAGCGCGTGCTGCGCCAGCGCATCGCCCAGCCGCTGCAACTTCACTGAAAGGTCTGCGCCATGCGACTGCGACTCGTCCGCGCCCATGTCGGCGTCTCCTGGGTACAACAGGGCGTGCGCGTGTTCTGGCGCCAGCCCCTGGCCCTGGCGGGGCTGTTTTTCCTCACCATGGCGGCCATGTCGGTGCTCACGCTGGTGCCCCTGCTGGGGCCTGCCCTGGCGCTGGCGGTGCTGCCCACCGCCTCGCTGGTGATGATGGTGGCCGCAGCCCAGGTGCAACAAGGCCAGCAGCCCACCCCCACCGTGCTGCTGATGGCGCTGCGCACCGGGCGCCAGCGCCTGCGCGCGCTCGGGGTGCTGGGCGTGCTGTACGCGGTGGGGTTTCTGGCGTTGATGGGCCTGTCCGCGCTGATCGATGGCGGGCAATTCGCCCAGGTGTATCTGGGCGGCGCCCCGCTGACGCGCGAGGTGGCTGAAGACGAGAATTTTCAGATGGCGATGTGGCTGTCAATGGCCTTGTACTTGCCGCTGTCGCTGCTGTTTTGGCACGCACCTGGCCTGGTGCATTGGCATGGCGTGCCGCCGGTGAAGGCGCTGTTTTTCAGCCTGGTGGCCTGCCTGCGCAATTTCTGGGCCTTCACCGTGTTCGGCCTGGCCTGGCTGGGCGTGTTCCTGGCTGCGGGTTTGGTGGTGGCGCTGGTGACGGGCGTGCTCTCGGTGCTGCTGGGCATGGGTCTGGGCGCCGGGGTGATGGTGGGCTCGGCCATGATGTTGGCGGCGATGTTTTTTTGCTCCATCGTCTTCACCTTCCGCGACTGCTTTGAGGCCCCCGAAGCACCTGAGTCGTCCGATTCACCCGCCACCCAGCCCCCGACGCCTGACGCCTGACGCCTGGCTGGGCAAGGTGCCCATGCCAGCAGATCTGGGCCACAAAAAAACCGCTCATAGAGCGGTTTTTTGCTGTGCTGTGGCAACTCAGATGGCGATGGTGCCGCCGTCTTTGCGCGTGACCACCACGGTGGCCGAGCGTGGGCGCTTGCGGCCTGCATGGCTGCTGCTGATGCCGGGCTGGTTGCCGGGCCAGTAGCTGGTGAAGGTGTTGGTGGCGAAGTTGGCCTTGTCGGCATCTTCACCCGGGTGCTGCACGTTGAAGAACAGCGTTTTGCCATCGGGCGTGGCCACCACGCCGGTGATTTCGCAGTCAAATGGCCCAACCAGGAAGCGGCGCACGTTGGCCTCGGTGGGCTTGGCACCCATGAGGGTGGCCTGGCCGTCTTTGGTGGTGACCTTGCCGCCGTCGCCCACCTTGCCCGGCAGGGCGGCGAGCATCATGCAGTTGGTGACGTCGGTGTAGGAGCCATCATCGGTCTGAATCCACAGCAGGCCAGCGGCGTTGCCCGTGCGTTGGTCAAAGTGCAAGCCATCGGGGCTGGAAAAGTCGTTCACATCGGTCAGGCCCGAGAGGTTTTCGCTCTGTTTGCCGTCTACGCGTGCGCCAAACAGGTACACATCCCATTGGAAGCGGGTACTCGCCTGGCCGCCCTCTTCCTTCCAGCGGATGATGTGGCCGTTGGTGTTGCCCTTGCGTGGGTTGGCAGCGTCCAGCGGAATTTTGCTGCCGTCGCGCTGCGAGTTGTTGGTCATGGTCATGTAAACCTCGTTGTTCAACGGGTTCACACCGCCCCATTCCGGGCGGTCCATTTTGGTGGCGCCACGCGAATCAGCCGCCAGGCGGCAGTGCATCACCACATCGCCCTGGTCGGCAAAGGGGTAGAGGGCATTGCCTGCGTCAATGCCGTTTTTGCCAAAAGTCAGCTCCAACCATTCGCCCGTGCCGTCAGCGTTGAACTTGGCGACGTAGAGCGTGCCCTTGTCCAGGTACTTGGCACCAGCAGCAGTGCCGCCGTTGATGTCTTTGGGATCCCACTTGGCATCGGAGACGAATTTGTACACATACTCGTTGCGCGCATCGTCGCCCGAATAAATCACGATGGGCTCGCCCGCCTTGGCCGGTGCAGGCCAGGCGCCTTCGTGGTTGAAGCGGCCCAGCGCCGTGCGCTTGACGGGTTTGCTGTCGGGGCGGAAGGGGTCAATTTCCACCACCCAGCCAAAGGTGTTGAAGCTGTTGCGGTGGTCTTCGGCCGCCGTGGCGCCGCTCACTTTGCTGTTCCAGCGCGCGTACTGTTCGCCTTCCGCCGTGTCCCACAGGTAGGGGCTCTTGCGGTTTTCTGGCAGGCCGTAGCGCTTGAGGGCAACGATTTCAGCAGGGCTGCGCTTGGCATCGTCACCGGCGGCGCGGCTAATCACGTTGAGGAAGTTCTCTTCGCAGGTCAAGTAGGTGCCCCAGGGGGTGTAGCCGTTGGCGCAGTTGTTGTTCATGCCAAAGGCTTGCGTGCCATTGGGCGAGAGCTTGTTCACCAGCTTGGCGTTGCCCGCAGCCGGGCCACCGAAGTCCATGGGCGTGGCCGAGGTGACGCGGCGGTTGTAGCGCGAGCCACGCACCATCTCCATGTCGTTGCTGCCGCTCTTGCGCTTGACTTCGACGATGCTGGCGCCGTGGGCACGGATTTCTTTTTCCACTTGGTCGGCAGGGCGCTTGCCATCGGTGGCGATGCGGCCCGTCGGGTGCAGGCCGTAGGGTGCGACCACGTATTCGTGGTTCACGCACAGCAGGCCACGGTCAGAGCGGTTGGCGTCGAAACGGCCATCGTCACTCATGCCGAAGAAATACATGCCGTCGTGGCCGTCGCCAATGCGCTGATCGTAGGACTCGGGGGTTTCCGAGCCGTCGTCTTTCCACGACTCGTGACCAAAGCTCAGTGGGTCGCCCAGCGCGTGCAGGATGCTGACCTGGTAGCCCTCGGGCACGGTGACCAGATCGGCGTTGGTCTTGGCCACGGCGTTGAAGTTCAGGCGCTTGGCCTCAGGCGTGGGAGGCACGGGGATGTCATAGCTGTCGCTACCACCGCAGGCACTCAGGCTAACGGCACCGAGCAGCGCTGCCGAGGTAGCACCCAGACTGCCTTTGAGGGCGCTGCGGCGGCTCAGTCGTGCGGCCAGCATGCTGCCGATATGGGCGTTGTGCGAAGGGTTAACGATTTCGTTGTCGTCGTACTCGGAAACAGTCGTGGTGTTCATGGGTGAATAAGCCTCTGTATGCGCAAGGAATGCAGCGCGATGCTTAGCCCCAGGCATGACAAGGTTGTGACAGCCCCCCCCGGCCATGGGCCATCACAGCACACCACCCCGACAAAAAATACTCCTAAAAAAGGAGCTGCTCGCGCTTACTCAGCAAGGCTTAGAGGCTCTTTTGAGCATGATTTTTTGGCGCTACCTCACACCAAGAGCTGACACACTGGCTCACCGGGTGATGTGGGTTACATGGTGACCGAGGGGTGGCAATCCACTCGAAGCCCATGCTGCATAGCTGCAACCACGGAGGGCGGCGTGAGCAACTCCACCTGGGTTTCGGGCGGCAAGGGTGCCGCCGCACGGTAGCCGTCAAACGACCAAGCCCACAAACCAGCAGGCCCCACCAGAAGTGCCTGCCCGCCATCGGTAAACAGGGTGCCAACCGGCAGGTCGGCCAGGCGAGCCACATGGGTACGCTTGGTTTTTTGGGCAGTGACCCGCTCGGTGTGCAGCACCGCATCGATCTGTGAGATGGGCAAGCGGGTTTGGCCGGTGGTGGCCACATGATCAGGGCGGTTCGCAGCGGTCCAGTGGGTATTGAAATCGTGATGCTTTTCGCGCTGACATACCCGGCAAGGACGATGACCTGCTGCATAAGCGGTGGCTTCGTCGAGAAAAAACAGCTCCGAGTAGGTGCCCTGCGTGAAGGGTGAGCGCTTTTGAAAATCGACATGCAAAGAGCAGAAAACCCAGTTCTTGTGCGCCCAGCGACGCACGATGTGATCGTGCCCATCGTGCAATATGCCCCGGTTGCCCATGAGCGTGCCACGAGCACGCACGGCCTGCAGCTCCCCCCACGGATCGACCTTGTTTTGCAAGGGGACGGTGCGAATGGTGGCGCGGGTCATGCTGCGTCCAGTCGGTGGCCGTTGAGCAACCAGGTGTCCATGGCCAATTCCAGCAACGCGGCTTGGCGCTGCGCAATCGCCTGCCCATCCCACTGGGCAGTGCGAAAGTTGACCCCAGGCAAGGCCGATAACTGGTTGACTTTGGTGTTCACACCAATGGCAAAGGTGTGGTCTAGCAGCTGGGTGCTGAGCAGGCCGGATTTGGCGTATTCGCCCTGCTTGTCGGTGAACCAGCTGCCCTGCAAGTCGTTGTGCTTGCTCACGGCTTGGTTGATGACGCTCTCCAGCAAGGTGACGTTGCCCAGGCGGTACACGTGGCCTGCGTAGTCCGCCCAGCTTGCGGCCAGGGCGGGGGGAATCACGCCATCGCGCGGGGTCTGGGGCAGGATGTGTTCAATCTGCAAGCCATCGATGGAGCGCAAGCCTTTCTGGGGGATATGGCACAGCGCCAGCAGCGTGTTTTCTATGCGCCCCAGCACATAGCGCAGGCGGTACAGGGGGTGGTAGTCGTTGTCGCGCAGGGCCAGAAAGCGCTGGCGAAACTCGCCCAACTTGTCTTTCAGGTACGGCACCAGCGTGGCTTCAATGACGGGGGCGATCTCCGCCTCAGATGTCAGGCCACGCAACTTGGCAGCCCATTGCACAAACAACCGCTCGTTGTTCTTCGCCTGGATGCCCAAGGTGTTGCTGTAGAAGAAAAAGCTCTCGATTTGCTGGGCCAGGTAGTTGATAGCTTCGATGGTGCTGGTGTGGTCGAGCGCCAGCAGCAAAACCAAGTGCTGGCGCGATTTGACCTTGTTCATGAAGCCGATGCGGGTAACGCTGGGGTAATCGCCGCCATCGTTCATCAGTTCGGTGGCGCGCACCAAATCGGCATAGCGCCGCGCGCCCTTCTCCAGCTCCACGGCCAATTCATAAGGCGCCTGTTCGTAGCGCAGGCGCTGCTTGCCTTCAGCCGAGACGATCCATTTGTAAATCTCGTCCTCGCGCAAGATGCCGTCGTAGTAGCGCGCCATGAGGAAGTAGCGCAGGAACCGCAGCGGTCTGTCTCCTTCGCGGGCGCGCTCCAGGTGGCCCGTGAGTTCTTTCCATTTGCCCTTGATACGCTCGAAGTCGTTGTCCTGGGCCTCTTTGAAGAGCAGGTTCTTCACCAAGTCCATCGCGTTGAGGCCCGCGCCCCGCTGGTTGATGGTTTCAAAAATCTTCAGGGCGCTGCTGAGGTTTTCCGACTCGATGACGACGAGATCGATTTTGGTGAGGAAGTAGTACGCATACTCGGCCAACACGTCCAGGCCCGCATCCAGATGCCTTTGCAAATGCTGCCTGATGCGCTCGTAAGCGGCATGCATACGCTCAATGGAACGGGTGCTGCTTGGTGGCAGCGGTTTGCCCAAAATCAATTGCAAAAGAAAGTCTTTCCTTTCTTCATACTGCAACTCTAGGCGCACTTGCACTTGCCTGGATTGCATATCGAAATTGGAAAGCCAGGACTGAATGGTTTTGAGATAGTGCTCTTGCACCTGATCCAGCACTTGATCCTTCAGCAAATCGCGCAAGGCGCACATCGTGATCACCGTGGTGGTCAACCGCTGCTGACCATCAATCACGTCGTACTTGCGGCCATTTTTCACAATGATGATCGAGCCAATGAAGTAGCTACTGGGCTCTTTCGCTCCAGGATCAAACTCATTGGCGATATCAGCGAGGAACTGCTCCACCTGGTCGTCCACTTCCCAGACGTATTCCCGCTGGTAATCGGGTACGAGAAAGTGGTAATCCCTGAGCCTTTCAATGGTGTGAACCTGAGCTTTGATGTCCATGATGTTGTGAAATGATGAGGTGGAGAGGTGGTGACGGCTGGGGGGGTGGAGGGCAACGCACAGCGCACGCCGCGCTACTGCACCACCGTCAATTTGGCCACGCTCAGCGCCAGCCACTTGGTGCCGTGGCGCGGGAAATGCACCTGGGCGCGGGCATCGTCGCCGCTGCCTTCTATGGCCAGCACTTTGCCCTCGCCAAACTTGGTGTGAAACACCGCCGTGCCCGCGCGCAGGCCGTGGGATGTGGCCTTCGAGGGCGGCGGTGGCGGGGCACTGGGGGCATGGTTATTTTGAGAGCCAAATCGGCCTCCAAGGCCCGCAGAATAAGCGCTAGCAGCTACTGATTTAGGAGCAAAATTGCCAAAACCCGAATGCTGCGGCATCAACCATTTGAGGCATTCCTCGGGCAGTTCATCAAAGAAGCGGCTCTTGACGTTGTAACGTGTCTGGCCGTGCAACATGCGCGTTTGCGAGTGGCTCAGGTACAGGCGCTGGCGCGCGCGGGTGATGGCCACGTACATCAGGCGGCGCTCTTCTTCCAGGCCGTCGCGGTCGCTGGCGGCGTTGTCGTGCGGGAACAGGCCCTCTTCCAGCCCGCCGATGAACACGCAGTCGAACTCCAGCCCCTTGCTGGCGTGCACGGTCATGAGCTGCACGGCGTCTTGCCCGGCCTGGGCCTGGTTGTCGCCCGCCTCTCGCGCGGCGTGGGTGAGGAAGGCCACCAGGGGCGAGAGGGTTTCGCCCGTGTCAGCGTAGATGATGCCGGCGGGGCCACTGGGCTGCGGTGGTGCATCGGGCAGTGGCGCGTCCACGTCCAGCCCCTGGCTGGCCGGGCTTTGCGTGAGCGGCTGGCCGTGCTCGTCCAGCGGCAAGGCCACGGCGTCGCGGCCAAAGCCTTCCTGGGTGACGAAACTTTCCGCCGCGTTGACCAATTCCTGCAAGTTTTCAATGCGGTCCGCACCTTCTTTTTCTGTGCGGTAGTGCTGCAGCAGGCCGCTGGATTCCAGCATCTGCTCGATGATGCCGCGCAGCGGCAGGCCCTGCGTCTGCTCGCGCAGCACATCGACCAGGGCCACGAAGGCGGCCAGGTTGGCGCCCGCTTTGCCGGGTACGCTGGTAATGGCGTTGTGCAGCGAGCAGCCTGCGCTGCGCGCGGCGTCTTGCAGCACTTCCAGCGTGCGCGCACCAATGCCACGCGGCGGAAAGTTCACCACGCGCAAAAAGCTGGTGTTGTCGTGCGGGTTCTCTAGCAGGCGCAGGTAGGCCAGCGCGTGCTTGATTTCCGCCCGCTCAAAAAAGCGCAGGCCGCCGTACACGCGGTAGGGCACGCTGGCGTTGAACAGCGCCGATTCAATCACCCGGCTTTGCGCGTTGCTGCGGTAGAGCACGGCAATTTCTTTGCGCGCGAAACCGTCGTTTTTCACCAGTTGCTGGATTTCATCGACCATCCACTGCGCCTCGCCCAGGTCGGAGCTGGCCTCGTACACGCGTACGGGTTCGCCCGCGCCCTGCGTGGTGCGCAGGTTTTTGCCCAGGCGGCGGCTGTTGTGGCTGATGAGGTGGTTGGCCGAGTCGAGGATGTTGCTGTAGCTGCGGTAGTTCTGCTCCAGCTTAATTTGGTGTTGCACGTCGAACTCGCGCACGAAGTCCTGCATATTGCCCACGCGCGCACCACGGAAGGCATAGATGCTCTGGTCGTCGTCGCCCACGGCCATCACATTGGCCTGGGTGTGCAGGCGGCCCGCGTCTTCTTCACCCGCCAGCTGTTTGAGCCAGAGATACTGCAAACGGTTGGTGTCTTGAAACTCATCGACCAGGATGTAGCGAAAGCGCCGCTGGTAGTGGGCACGCAGCGGGTCGTTGTCACGCAGCAGTTCGTAGCTGCGCAGCATCAGCTCGCCAAAGTCCACCACGCCTTCGCGCTGGCATTGCTCTTCGTAGAGCTGGTAAATCTCCACCTTCTTGCGGCTGTCGGCATCGTGCGTGGGCACATCGCGTGGGCGCATTCCCTCTTCCTTGCAACCGGCAATGAAGTACTGCAGCTGTTTGGGCGGAAATTTCTCTTCGTCCACCTGGAACTGCTTGCACAGACGTTTGATGGCCGAGAGCTGGTCTTGTGTGTCCAGAATTTGGAAGGCTTGCGGCAAGCCCGCCGCCTGGTGGTGCGCGCGCAGCAGCCGGTTGCACAGGCCGTGGAAAGTGCCAATCCACATACCGCGCACGTTCACCGGCAGCATGGCCGTGAGGCGCGCCACCATTTCTTTGGCGGCCTTGTTGGTGAAGGTGACGGCCAGGATGCCACCGGGCGTGGCGTGGCCGTTTTGCAGCAGCCAGGCAATGCGTGTGGTGAGCACACGCGTCTTGCCCGAGCCCGCACCAGCCAGGATGAGCGCATGGCCAGAGGGCAGCGTGACAGCAGCAAGCTGCTCGGGGTTGAGGCCGTGCAACAGCGGCGCACTAGAGGCGGAAAGCAGATCAGGGGAATACATCCGCAGATTGTAGAAACCCGTCCCAGCACCGGGTGGGCGCGCGGGCATCGGCACGCTGTGCGTCGATAGAATGAACTGACGGGTGGAGTACCCCCAGGGGTTGCATCGTTGCTGGCAGGCCGTCTATCTCAAGGAGCTTAAACCCCGATGGAAATTTTTGACTACGACAACATCCTGCTGCTGCCGCGCAAATGCCGCGTAGAGAGTCGCTCGGAGTGCGACACCCGTGTGGAGCTGGGCGGGCGCAGCTTTCGCATTCCGGTGGTGCCCGCCAACATGAAAACAGTAGTGGACGAGCGCATTTGCACCTGGCTGGCGCAAAACGGCTACTTCTACGTGATGCACCGCTTTGACCTGGACAACGTGCAGTTTGTGAAAAAAATGCACAGTCAAGACTGTTTCGCTTCCATCTCCCTGGGAGTCAAACCCGCCGACTACGCGACGGTGGAGCGCTTTGTAGCCGAAGGCATCACGCCCGAATACATCACCATCGATGTAGCCCACGGCCACTCAGACAGCGTGAAAAACATGGTGCAGTACCTCAAGGCCAAGCTACCCCACGCATTTGTGATTGCAGGCAATGTGGGCACCCCCGAAGCTGTGATTGACCTGGAGAACTGGGGTGCTGACGCCACCAAAGTGGGCATTGGCCCGGGCAAGGTGTGCATCACCAAACTCAAGACGGGTTTTGGTACAGGTGGCTGGCAATTGTCTGCCGTGAAGTGGTGCGCGCGGGTCGCCACCAAGCCCTTGATTGCCGACGGCGGCATTCGCAGCCATGGCGACATTGCCAAGAGCATTCGCTTTGGTGCCACGATGGTGATGGCTGGATCGCTTTTTGCGGGCCACGAGGAATCACCTGGCCGAACGGTAGAGGTCGATGGCGAGCTGTTCAAAGAGTATTACGGCTCGGCATCTGATTTCAACAAAGGGGAATACAAGCACGTAGAAGGCAAGCGCATTCTGGAGCCCATCAAGGGCCGCCTTGCCGACACGCTGACAGAGATGCAACAAGACATCCAAAGCTCCATCAGCTACGCCGGTGGCAAGAAGCTACTGGACATCCGCAAGGTGAACTACGTCATCCTGGGCGGTGACAACGCGGGTGAACACTTGCTGATGTAACGCTGTGCATGCACTCCAAAGGAACACATGACTGCTCCCTCCCCTTTCTTGCGCATCGCCGTGTTGGGTACCGGCATGATGGGCCTACCAATAGCACGGCGCCTGTGCCAAGCAGGCCACCAGGTACACGCATGGAACCGCACCCGCAGCAAAGCCGAACTCCTGGTTAACGATGGTGCCCAGGTGCATGAGCAGGCAGCTGATGCCGTGCGCCAGGCAGACATGGCTATCAGCCTGCTGGAGAGCGGCCCAGTGGTGGCTGATGTGCTGTTTCGCCAGGGCGTGGCCGAAGCCCTGGCCCCCGGCGCGCTGTTCATCGACATGGCATCCATCCAGCCTGCTGAAGCGCGCGCGCACGCGGCGCAGTTGATGGCACGCGGCGCAGCGTACTTGGACGCCCCAGTTTCCGGCGGCACCGTGGGGGCCGAAGCCGGAACGCTGGCCATCATGGTGGGCGGCGAGGCCGCTGATTTTTCCCGCGCGCAGCCTGTGTTTGCCGCCCTGGGGCGCGCCACCCACGTAGGCCCCCACGGTACCGGGCAGCTCACCAAACTCGCCAACCAGATGATTGTGGGCATCACCATCGGCGCCGTGGCCGAGGCGCTGCTGCTGGCGGCCAAAGGCGGCGCCGACATGGCCAAAGTGCGCGAGGCCCTGGGCGGCGGCTTTGCCGACAGCCGCATCTTGCAACTGCATGGCCAGCGCATGGTGGAGCGCGATTTCGCGCCCCGTGGCCGCATGACAGTTCAGCTCAAAGACATGCGCAATGCCCTGAGCACAGCACAAGAGCTGGGCTTTGATGCCCCTGTCACAGCGCTGCTCGAATCGCTGTACGCTGAAGCCGTAGCACATGGCCTGGATGGACTGGATCAGAGCGGCTTGTTTGTCGAACTAGCGCACCGCAATGGCATGACCTGATTTTTCCCAAAATGGGCAAAAAAACGAGGCATAATTATGGTCTTCTTCAGCAGCTTGTCAGAACAAGCGTGCTAAAGGGCTCTTAGCTCAGTTGGTAGAGCAGCGGACTCTTAATCCGTTGGTCGAAGGTTCGAATCCTTCAGGGCCCACCAAATACCAAAAGCGCACTACTCCTTCGGTAGTGCGCTTTTTTCTTGTCAGTCCATGGCACTACAGCGAAACTGTCTCTGCACACAAATCGCTGCTGGTAGTTCCCATGAGAGATATACGACTTACTTACCTGTTTACCCCTCAGATCAAAACGTCCATCGCCGGGCTACTCACTCTCGCGTTGCTAACAGCGTGCGGCGGCAACTCTGCGCCTTCTGAACAGCTGACATTGGAGCAAAAAGTCGGCCAAATGGTCATGATGGGGGTTGATGGAACCACAACAGACGCTCCGGGCGTACGCCAAGCCCTTGATCAAGTGCGCTCAGGCCATCTGGGTGGCGTCATCCTCTACCGCTACAACATTACGAGCCCAACCCAAGTGCGGGCACTGACCAATGCGTTTCATAAAGCAAACCCTTTGGAGCTACCCCTCTTAGTAGCACTTGATCAGGAGGGTGGATTGGTGCAACGTTTGCGTGCATCCAACGGTTTTGTGGATACGCCGTCACACGAAGAAGTGGCGTCAACTCTCACGCCTGCACAGGCATACACCACCTATTCGACCATGGCCAGGATGGTGGCTAGCGCGGGCTTCAACTTTAATTTTGGCCCAGTAGTCGATCTGCGAGGCGACCCACTCGACCCAGAGCACCATGCGGTGTCTCCAGTGATTGGGCAACTAAAACGCAGCTTCTCTGATGACCCCGCCGTAGTGGTGAAATATGCCACGCAGTTCGTGATGGCCCACCGGGAAGCTGGCGTACTTACCGCACTCAAACACTACCCTGGCCATGGCTTGGCCACAAATGACAGCCATTTGGGGTTGGTGGATACGACGCACACCGCGCAAGCAATCGAACAATGGCCGTTTCAGCACATGGTAACGCGTGGGCTGGCTGATGCCATCATGACGGCGCACTTGGTCAATCGCAACATCGACCCCATCTGGCCAGTGACACTATCGGAGCGGTTCATTTATCCCCAATTGCGTGTACGAGATGGTTTTAGGGGAGTGATCGTGACAGACGATCTGCACATGGGTGCAATACAGCAACACCATAGCATGCGTGAGTCGGTAGTTCGTGCCATCTTGGCAGGCAACGATGTACTGGTGTTTTCCAACAATCCGGGAGCTGCTAAAAACGTACCGGACTTCGCGCCACGCTACGACATCGGGCAGTACGCAGCCACTTTAGTGCAAGAAGCGATCGACCGAGGAGAACTCAGTACGCACCAAGTGGATGAGGCCTGGAAACGCATTGCACAGCTACGCAGCAAATTACAAACTGGGCCAAGCCTGCCAAGTGATCGATAAGAGAGTCCGGCCTCGGTGGCTTGTAAAATGCCAGGTTTTGAGAGGTGCCCCGCTATGTCTATTTTTCGCCGACCTGACTACCAGTCAGAAGCTACTCAATTTATCAACCAACTAAAAACACAAAAGCCCAGCTTAGAAAAAGAGCAGCAAGCAGGCCGTGCTCTTTTGTGGGACAAACAAGTAGATAGCGATTTGTGGGAAGACTTGCGTGCGGGCAAAGTTGCTCAAAGCGCTTACGTGTACTACTCCTACAAACCTTAAGTACGCTGACTCTTACCAAGCTACTACGGCTGAATGACCGAGCCTCTTCCTCCCCAGCCCTCCATCAACACAAGAGCTGAAACACAAGCGGATCACCGTATAGCCTTCGCAAGGCTCTATGGTGAACCGCTTTTTTATTTGCCAGATGATCTATACATACCACCAGATGCACTAGAAATTTTTCTCGAGACCTTCGAGGGACCTTTAGACCTATTGCTTCATTTAATTCGGAAACAGAATTTCAATATTCTAGATATTCCGATGTTCAATGTGACCCAGCAATACCTAAGCTACATAGAAAAGATTCGCAGTCATAATTTAGAGCTTGCTGCCGATTATCTTCTGATGGCAGCCACACTGATTGAAATCAAATCTCGAATGCTGCTGCCTGCAAAAAAATCAGCGCAGTCAGACGAAGCAGATGACCCTCGAGCAGAATTGGTAAAGCGTCTGCTGGAATACGAAAAAATAAAGCTTGCCGCACAAAAATTAGGCAAGCTACCACAAGAAAATCGTGATTTTTTAGTGGGACGAGGGCACGTTGAGCATGTGACGACAGCGGCGCTCCCAGAGATAACCACTAAAGATATTCAGGATGCTTGGCACGATATTCTAGAAAGAGCCAAGTTAGTAAAAAATCACCATATTACTTCGGAATCTCTCAATATTCGAGAGTATATGGGGATTGTTTTACGCTTACTACAAAACAAGCAGTACCTAGATTTCTCTTATCTTATTGAAAAATCACAAGACAGGAAAATTTTTATAGTGACTTTTATAGCCATTTTGGAGTTGACTAAGGAGCGCTTACTAGAAGTGATTCAAGCGGAAGCTTTTTCACCGATTTACGTTAGGTTGAACTACACACCGCACTTGAATGAAAGCTCTCTCACGCACGATGACGCATGAGGTAACGATAAACAAAACCCGGAAAAGCAAAAGTCACAAACAACGTGGCTGTGACAGCATAAAACTCCCAACCCTGAGGAGAAATTTGTCCTACACGCTTTTCAAGCAAAAAACCAAGCACACCGATAGTGCAATAGAGCAATAAGAGCTCAAGAAGACGCAGCCAAAGTGATTTTTTGGGTTGAACCAAAGGCCCGAATAAGAAGAGCCTTTGGCTAACAAAAGGCAAATTTGCAGCGACGAACGCTGAAAATATCACCAACCAAATAGAGGCAGAAACCGACATAACCTCAGGCAGAGAGTGCCCGAACAATCGCATCGGAGCACAACGCCATCAAACCACCAGGCAACAAGCCCAGCACCAAAAGCAATGCACCATTCAACGTTAGGGTGAAACGTATATCCATACATGCCTTGATAGCGGGTGCATTCGCAGCAGGTTGATCAAAGTACATGACTTTGACAACACGAAGATAGTAGAAGGCGCCAATCAAAGACATCAAGACGGCAAAGACTGCTAACCCTATGTGAAATCCAGTTCCAGCAGCAATAAGCGCTTCTAGAACAGCCAATTTAGCATAAAAACCTACCAAAGGAGGAATACCTGCCAAAGAGAATAGGCACACAGCCATCACGCCTGCGTAAAGTGGACTACGCTGATTCAAACCGGCAAGGTCAGAGATCTCTTCGCTTTCAAAACCTTCACGAGCAAGCAAAATGATAATTCCGAAAGCAGGCAATGCAGTGAGCACGTAAGTAATGACGTAGAACATTGCAGCGCTGTAGGCATTACCTGCAACATTGGCATCTACCTGGCCATTGACAACACCAGACATCAGGCCTAACAGCATAAAACCCATGTGAGAGATAGTGGAATAGGCCAACATGCGCTTGAGATTACTTTGCATGACGCCAATCACGTTCCCTACGAAAAGCGAA
Organism: Acidovorax sp.; assembly: GCA_041910915.1. Taxonomy (GTDB): domain Bacteria; phylum Pseudomonadota; class Gammaproteobacteria; order Burkholderiales; family Burkholderiaceae_C; genus Paenacidovorax. The sequence continues at coordinate 27,767 of JAYRPZ010000150.1, read as the reverse complement.
CCGACAGCCAAAACAGCCAGCATTTGTTGCCAATCAATGGCCAACGGCAACAGGCCATCTACCAGCAGGCGCATCACAAGAGCAAATGCCGCCATTTTGGGAGCGCCACCAATGATCAGCGTGACTGCAGTCGGTGCACCGTGGTACACGTCTGGGATCCACATGTGGAAAGGAACAGCCCCCATTTTGAAAGCCAAACCTGCCACCACAAAAACCAAACCAAATACTAAAACTTGGTGACGAATTTGTCCTTCGTTAATGGCTTTGAAAACTTCGCCAATATCCAATGATCCCGTAGCACCATACAACATCGACATGCCGTAAAGTAAAAAGCCACTGGCCATAGCGCCCAGAACAAAATACTTCATGGCCGCTTCTACAGCACCCTCATGATCACGACGCAAAGCAACTAAGGCATAACTTGACAGCGTCAACAGCTCTAGCCCCAGGTAAATCATCAGAAAGTTGTTCGCTGAGATCATGACGAACATGCCCAGCAGCGAAAAAATCGACAGCGTGAACAGTTCTCCACCACCTCGCAGCATTCCGCGATCCGCAGCATATGGCCGACCATAAATAAGCGTAATGACCATAGCAATGGAAGCAAAACACTTAAGCCAATTTCCCATGGGATCAGAAACAACCATGTTTCCCCACCCATAGAAGGTATTACCACTGGTGGCATACATCGCTTCCAACACAGCGACGACAACCATGGTAAGCAAAGTTAGTGCATAAGTTGCAGTGCGTCGAGCGCTTTGGACACCCAAGTCAACCAAAGCAATCACACAACCCATGATCAGAAGAACGATCTCAGGGTAGACCGCTAGCCAGCTGATGTTATCAATCATCTCTAATCTCTCAGTTGCATCCGGTCAAGGGAGTTTGCTGTGGGCTACATGCTGCAGCAAATGAGCCACAGAAGCATCCATCACATCAGTAAAAGGCTTGGGATGAATACCCATATAGAGAGTCGCTGCAGCCAACAAGGCCAGAACCAAAAACTCTCGAGCACAAATATCTTTCAAGCCCTTGACATTTTCATTAGCAGGCACACCAAGATAAACGCGCTTGAACATCCAAAGGCTATAAGCGGCACCCCATATCAGTGCTGTGGCAGCGACCAAACCAGTCCAAAAATTGAACTTTACTGCAGCCAAAATCACCATCCACTCACCGACAAAACCTGCAGTACCGGGAAGGCCACAATTAGCCATGAAAAAGAGCAAGGCAAAAGCAGCAAACTTTGGCATCGTATTAACAACACCACCGTAAGCAGCTATTTCACGCGAGTGAACACGATCGTAGAGAACACCAATGCACAAGAACATTGCACCAGAGACAAATCCGTGGGCAATCATTTGCACTAAGCCACCAGAAACGCCAAGGTCATTGAAGACAAAGAATCCCAACGTCACAAAACCCATATGCGCAACAGAAGAGTAAGCCACCAGCTTCTTCATGTCTTTTTGCACCATGGCAACCAAACCAACATAAACCACGGCAATCAAAGAAAGACCAATGATTAACCACGCCCACTCGCGCGCCGCGTCAGGAGCAATAGGCATAGAAAATCGCAAGAAACCATAGGCACCCAGCTTCAACATAATCGCTGCCAAGACCGCAGAGCCACCCGTAGGTGCCTCAACGTGAACATCGGGCAACCAAGTATGAACTGGCCACATAGGAACTTTCACAGCAAAGGCAGCAAAGAAGGCAAAGAAAACCATCGTTTGCGCCAAGCCAGAAAGCGGCATTTTGTGCCACGTCAAAATATCAAAACTTCCGCCAGATTGATTATAAAGATAAATAATCGCTACCAACGTAAGCAAAGAACCCAACAAGGTATAAAGGAAAAACTTGAATGCCGCATATATCTTGTTTGGCCCACCCCAGATCCCAATAATCAAATACATCGGGATTAGTGTGGCCTCAAAAAACACATAAAAAAGCAAGCCATCCAGCGCAGAAAAGACACCAATCATCAACCCCGAGAGGATTAAGAAGGCACCCATGTACTGATTAACACGCTCCGTAATATTTTTCCAGGAGGCAATAACCACAATCACCGTAATAAAAGCAGTGAGCGGCACAAACCAAAAAGAAATCCCATCTACGCCAAGATGATAAAAAACGTTAAACCGCTCAATCCAAGCCAACTTCTCAACAAACTGCATCGAAGCCGACTGGTTATCAAATCCAGCATAAAGAGGAACGGTTACAAAGAACCCAATTAAAGCTGCCAAGAGTGCGAACCAACGCACAAAACCAATCTGATCCTCTCTTTTAAACAACAAGAGAAAGACACCGAAGACAATAGGCAACCAAATAGCAAGACTCAACAATCCCATTATTATTCTCCTATTTGTTGAGCCAAACAAAATACGTCATGAGCCCAAAAACACCGAGCAGCATGATCAATGCGTAATGGAAGACATAGCCAGACTGAATCCAACGAAGAATCCCAGCAATCCAGCCAACACACTTCCATGAGCCATTGACTACAGCACCATCGATCAATGCCTGATCACCAACTTTCCACAAACCCGCACCCAAAGTACGAGCAAATCGGGCCAAAACATTCTCATTAAACCAATCCATATAATATTTATTCTCGAGCAAAGAATAAATTGGACGCATCGATTTTTTAATTGCTGCAGGAAGTGCTGGGTTGATCATATACATGTAGTAAGCCGTCACTACACCAGCCAAAGCCAACCAGAAGGGTGCTGTCTGCAGAGCATGGACAGCCATAGCAAGAGGGCCGTGGAAAATCCCCTCCAAACCTGCCATCGCACCGTGCCGCGCATCAACAAAAATCACATCCTTGAAGAACTCGCCAAAGAGCATAGGCTGAACGGTCAAGAACCCAATGAAAACAGAAGGAACAGCCAACAACACCAAAGGCAAAGTCACAACCCATGGGGATTCATGGGGCTTTCCTGAATGGCCACCATGATGATCATCATGATGCGCCTCCGGATTTTGGTCATAACGCTCCTCACCATGAAAGACAAGGAAGTACATTCTAAAAGAATAGAAAGCCGTAACAAAAACGCCTGCTAACACAGCAAAGCTAGCGAATCCAGCCGCCGGCAAATCACTAAAAGCAACGGCCTCAATAATGCTATCTTTAGAATAAAAACCAGAAAATAAAGGAGTCCCAATTAAGGCCAAAGAACCAAGCAAAGAAGTAATCCACGTAATAGGCATATATTTACGCAAACCACCCATCCAACGAATATCTTGATTGTGGTGCACCCCCATAATGACCGAACCGGCACCCAAGAACAGCAAAGCCTTGAAAAAAGCATGGGTCATCAAATGAAAAACAGCAACCGAATAGGCAGATGCACCCAAAGCCACCGTCATATAGCCCAATTGTGACAAAGTCGAATAGGCAACCACTCGCTTGATATCATTTTGAATAATACCCAAAAAGCCCATAAACAAGGCAGTAATGGCACCAATTACCAAAATGAAGTTAAGCGCCGTATCCGACATTTCAAAAATCGGAGACATACGCGAGACCATAAAAATTCCAGCAGTCACCATAGTGGCGGCATGAATTAACGCCGAAATCGGAGTAGGACCCTCCATGGAGTCTGGCAACCAAACGTGCAAGGGGAATTGCGCGCTCTTCCCCATGGCTCCGATAAACAAACAAATAGCAACGACCGTAACAAGCATCCAGTCAGTACCAGGGAAATAAAGATTCCCCAGATCGGATGATTTGGAAAAAATTTCTGTGTAGTTCAAACTTCCGGCGTAAGCAGCGATCAGGCCAATACCCAAAATAAAGCCAAAATCACCAACACGGTTCACCAAGAAAGCCTTCATATTTGCGAAAGTTGCTGTCGGCTTATTAAACCAAAAACCAATCAACAAATATGAAACCAAGCCTACAGCTTCCCAACCAAAAAACAACTGCAAAAGGTTGTTGCTCATGACCAGCATGAGCATAGAGAATGTAAACAGGGAAATATAAGCAAAGAAACGGTTATATCCCGCATCTTCTTCCATGTAGCCAATGGTGTACAAATGCACCATTAATGACACAAAAGTAACCACAACCATCATCATGGCTGTCAAGCTATCGACAAGAAACCCAACCTCCATCCTGAGGTCACCAACCACCATCCACGTATAAATGGTTTGGTTAAAAAATGCGTTCTCCGTAACTACGCTATGTAGGGTCATAGCTGATAGCACAAAAGCCACCAGAACACCCAAAATTGTTACGGTATGGGAAGTAGCTCGACCGATGCGATTACCCGCGAACTGGGTACCCAAAATACCAGCAAGCAAAGAGCCCACTAGAGGTGCTAGTGGTACGGCAAGTAGAGTAGAAGCGGAAAGGGTTTGACTCATTTTTCAGAACCTTAGCAGGTGACCAAATCTCAGCCCCTGAGGGTGTTGAGGTCTTGTGCATCGATACTGGACTTGCTACGAAATAACAAGACCAAAATCGCCAAACCGATAGCAGCTTCTGCAGCAGCCACCGTCAGAATAAAAAACACAAACACTTGACCGTGCATATCACCCAAATAACTGGAGAATGCAACAAAATTCATATTGACAGCCAAAAGCATTAGCTCAATTGCCATCAAAAGAACAATCAAATTTTTTCTATTGAGAAAAATTCCCACCACCGCGATCGCAAATAACATTGCGCCCAAGGTCAAAAAATGCCCCAAAGTCAACGCCATTATTTTTCCTCCGACGCTTTATTGACAGACGCTGGATTAGTGCTGCGCGTTGGCTCCATTTTGACCAAGCGCACACGATCTTGAGCACGCGCATAGATCTGCGTTGAAGCCTCTATCACTTTGCTATCTTTGCGCTTGCGAAGCGTCAATGCAATCGCAGCAATCATCCCAACTAACAAAATAACTGCAGCCACCTCAATTGGGTACAGGTATTCTGTGTAAAGCAATTTTCCAAGAGCCTTGGTGTTTGAGTAAGGAAGCGCCTGCCCTGCAGCATCTAACATGACAGGCATAGCCTTGGGCTCTTCAATTCCTCGGAAACCACCCATTAAAACCAATGCCATCTCAAAGGCAATGACGGCACCAACCAGAGCAGCCAAAGGAAAGTTCTTCCAAAAATTCTCACGCATCCTGTCGATTCTTATATCCAGCATCATGACCACGAACAGGAATAAAACCATCACCGCGCCAAGATACACAAGAACCAAAGTAATACCCAAGAACTCAGCACGTAACAAAAGCCAAATTCCAGCAGCTTGTGAAAAAGCAAGAATCAAATTAAGTACTGCATGTACGGGATTACGTGCAGTGATCACTCGGAAAGCTGCAAATAGCAAAATAACCGAGAACAGATAGAAGAAAGCAGTTTTAGCATCCATGAATCGAATCTTTTCTTTAGGTCAGTTCAGGGAAGCTTTTCAGCGATACTTAGCATCTGCAGCTTTTGCAGCAGCAATTTGTGGCTCGTAACGATCACCTACAGCCAAAAGCATTTCTTTAGTGAAATACAAATCGCCTCGCTTTTCCCCATGATACTCAAATATCTGGGTTTCAACAATGGAATCCGTAGGACAACTTTCCTCACAAAAACCGCAAAAAATACATTTTGTCAAGTCAATATCGTAGCGAGTTGTGCGGCGGGTTCCGTCCTGACGAACACCTGCTTCAATCGTAATAGCCATTGCTGGGCAAACTGCCTCACAAAGTTTGCAAGCAATACACCGCTCCTCACCGTTGTCATAACGACGCAAGGCATGTAAGCCACGAAACCTTGGAGAGAGAGGCGTTTTCTCTTCTGGATAATGTACCGTAACCTTCCGTGCAAAGGTATAACGACCAGTAAGTGCCATGCCTTTGGCAAGCTCCCAAAGCATGAAACTTTTAAAGAAGTCCTTAATTGAGAAGGACGGAGCAGTCTGAGAAGACATGTGTGATTTCCGCCTTATTTCCAAATATTAAATGGCGAATGCAACCAAGCACCAACAATAAGCAACCAAATAAGCGTTACAGGAATAAAAATCTTCCAACCCAAACGCATAATCTGATCATAACGATAGCGCGGAAAAGTAGCGCGAATCCAAATAAAACAAGAAACAACTAAAAATGTTTTAATTCCGAGCCATATCCATCCCGGAATAAAGGACAGCGCATCTACAGGAGGCAACCAACCACCCAAAAACATCAACACAGCCAAAATCGAAACCAACCACATGGCTGCATATTCCCCCAAGAAGAAAATAGCAAACCCCATGCCGGAGTATTCAACCATATGACCTGCAACAATTTCCGCTTCACCTTCAACCACATCAAAGGGATGGCGGTTAGTCTCAGCGACTGCAGAAATAAGATAAACCACAAAAATCGGCAGCAAAGGAAGCCAATTCCAAGACAAGATCGACAAGCCTATATCAGCCATCTGTCCCTTACCTTGAGACATCACTACATCCGTGAGATTCATGCTTCCAGTGATCATGATTACCACCAAAAAACAAAAACCCATTGCTATCTCGTAGCTCACCATTTGCGCAGATGCACGCAAGGCTCCTAAGAAAGCATATTTAGAGTTAGAAGCCCACCCTGCAATAATAACACCATATACTTCAATCGAAGTAATAGCAATAATCAGTAATAGACCCGCATTTACATCAGCCAACACCACATCTGGGCCAAATGGAATCGCTACCCACGCAGCAAGAGCAGGCATGATAGCCATTACTGGACCAAGAAAAAATAGCCCTTTACTCGCTGCAGTAGGGGCAATAATTTCTTTGGTTAATAATTTCAGTCCGTCTGCAAGAGGCTGCAGAAGGCCCAAGGGCCCCACACGGTTAGGCCCGACCCGTACTTGCATAAAACCTAAGAGCTTACGTTCCCACAATGTCAGGTAAGCCACGGCAATCATCAAGGGTGCGATCACGCACACGATCTTAATGAGATTCCACAATACAGGCCAAACCACAGCCGACCACCAGGAAGCAGTCACCAAATTAAGCCCGCCACTATAAAGAGCATCAATCATGCAACAGCTCCTTGGGAAAGGACATGGGCATCTACCGTTTTCTGCAAAGCAGGAGAACGACGAACCAAACTGTCCAGCTGGTAAATAGCAGCTACTACAGGCTCTGTACATTCATGTGCTTGAGCATTAATTGGCACGCTTGTTTCATTATGAAGCGAGTGAACTGGCAAATGAGAATTCTGCAAATTTTCTTGCCCGAGCACAGTAGACAAAACATCTTGCGCTGTTTCCCATTCCATATCAGGTATCTCCAAAAGATTCCCAAGTACGCGCAAAACTTTCCATGCTGGACGAGTTTCCCCTAAGGGTTTTACTACTGCGTGAAAACTTTGTACACGTCCTTCAGCATTAACAAAAGTACCAGCAGTTTCAGTAAATGGAGCTATGGGCAAAAGCACATCGCTGAATTCAAGGTTAGTTTTGAAAGGACTGAGCGTAACAACCATATCTACAGCACTCAAATCCAATGTTGCACGCACCCCTGCTACTGAATCCAACGTTGGCTCTGTATTCAACAACAAAGCCGCTTTTACCTTACCTGCTAACATTTCCGCAGCATTGAACCCCTTCCCTAGAGGCTGTGCACCCACAAATTGAGCGCCTACTGTGTTTGCCGCCTCAGAAAGATACCCAAAAGTAGCACCTGTATGGGTTGCAATCCATTGCACCAGAGCCAAAATGCTAGACGCTTGTGCATGATGTGCAGCACCATTACCCAACAAAATAGCTTTACGCTCACCAGCCAACAGAGAAGCAGCTATTGCACGAGCTGGCTCACCCACAGTCTCTGCAATATCTTGGGGTAACTGAATTGCTTTTACTTCAGCCACAGCCGCAGCAATTTGTGCCAGCATCCGCATCCATCCAGAAGCAGGCACCACGACAGAAGTAGCCACAGGCATCGCCCAGTCGTATGCCACAGAATTCACGGCATGAACAGCACACCCATGACGTGCTGCCTGACGAATACGCTGCGCAAACAAAGGGTGATCTTTACGCAAATTAGAGCCGAACACCAACACAGACTGCAGTGTTGATAGCGATGCTATAGATGTTCCAAGCCAACGTACACCTTCAAAAGGTGTAAATTCTGCGTGACGCAAACGGTAATCGATGCTGTCGCTTCCCAAACCCCTGATCAAACGAGAAGCAAGAAATAACTCCTCCAACGTACTGTGTGGACTCACCAATGCAGCAACAGCATCGGCTCCGTGTTTCTCCCGGACAGACTTGATACCGTTGGCCACGTACTCCAATGCTGTTTGCCAATCAACTTCTTGCCACTGACCACCTTGTTTGAGCATAGGCCGCGTCAGACGGTCAGGCCCATTTAAAGCCTCGTAAGAAAAACGATCACGATCTGCAATCCAACACTCGTTTACAGCCTCGTTCTCTAATGGAACCACACGCATCACTTTGTGGTTTTTAACTTGAACAATCAAATTAGCGCCTGTAGAGTCGTGCGGGCTAATACTTTTACGACGAGATAATTCCCACGTACGCGCACTGTAACGAAATGGCTTACTTGTCAATGCGCCGACAGGACAAATATCAATCATGTTGCCAGATAGCTCTGAATCAACAGAGTCACCCTTAATCGTAGTGATTTCAGAATGCTCACCACGATTGATCATGCCCAGCTCCATATCACCGCCTATTTCAGCACCGAAACGGACACAACGTGTGCAATGAATGCAACGCGTCATCTCCTCAGTGGAAATTAGGGGGCCAATATCTTTAGCTTGAACAACACGCTTCTCTTCACTATAACGTGAGCTTGAACCACCATAGCCAACAGCCAAATCTTGCAACTGACACTCACCACCTTGATCGCAAATTGGACAATCCAAGGGGTGGTTAATTAGCAGAAATTCCATGACCGACTGTTGAGCTTTAATAGCTTTTTCAGTCTTAGTCCGCACAACCATGCCTTGCGTCACAGGCGTTGCACAAGCCGGCATTGGTTTAGGAGCCTTTTCCACATCAACCAAGCACATCCGGCAGCTGGCGGCAATCGAAAGCTTTTTGTGATAACAAAAATGTGGAATATAGACGTTGGCTTTCTCAGCAGCATGAATGACCATACTGCCTTCAACAACCTCTACCTTCTGACCATCGAGTTCAATTTCAACCATATTTTTTCTCGCACTCAAGCTATTTTGGCTTTAGATGCCGCCTGGATCTTGGCTTCAAACTCGTGGCGGAAATGTTTAATCATGGCACGCACAGGCATTGCTGCAGCGTCACCAAGAGCACAAATTGTGCGACCCATGATATTGAATGCAACATTATCAAGGAGGTCTATATCTTCAGGACGTCCTTGCCCGTGCTGAATACGATTCACCACGCGCCACAGCCATCCCGTACCTTCACGACAAGGCGTGCATTGACCACAAGACTCATGTTGGTAAAAATAAGACAAGCGCAGCAAAGACTCAACCATATCGCGCGAGTCGTCCATCACAATCACAGCACCAGAACCTAGCATCGAACCAGCTTTGGCAATACTGTCATAATCCATGGTGCAGGACATGATGATTTCAGCGGGTAGAACCGGTGACGAGGATCCCCCAGGAATTACCGCTTTCAACTGACGCCCTTTGCGAATCCCTCCTGCCAACTCCAACAAAGTTGAGAAAGGTGTCCCCAGCGGGATCTCGTAGTTTCCAGGGCGCTCGACATCGCCACTGACCGAGAAAATTTTGGTACCACCGTTATTAGGCTTTCCGCACTCTAAATAGGCTTGCCCACCATTACGAATAATCCATGGAACAGCAGCAAAAGTTTCAGTGTTGTTGATGGTTGTGGGCTTACCATACAGACCGAAGCTTGCAGGAAATGGTGGTTTAAAGCGCGGCTGGCCTTTTTTACCTTCCAATGACTCCAGTAAAGCTGTTTCTTCACCGCAAATATAGGCTCCAAAACCATGATGAGCATGTAGCTGGAAACTAAAGCCACTACCCAAAATATTGTCACCTAGATAGCCAGCAGCACGCGCCTCTTCCAGCGCAGCCTCAAAACGCTCATACACTTGAAAAATTTCACCATGGATATAGTTGTATCCCAGTGAAATTCCCATAGCATAGGCACCAATAATCATCCCCTCAATCACAATGTGAGGGTTGAACATCAAAATATCGCGATCTTTACATGTACCTGGCTCACCTTCGTCTGAGTTACAAACGAGATGCTTTTGCCCGGGAAACTGTCTGGGCATGAAACTCCATTTCAGCCCCGTCGGAAAACCAGCACCACCACGACCACGAAGCCCCGACTCCTTGACCGTTGCAATCACTTGATCTTGGGTTAGCCCATCTCCACCATCCACACCAAGAATTTTTCGGAGCGCCGCATAACCTCCGCGCGCCTCATAATCTTTCAGCCCCCAATTACTGCCATTCAGCCCAGCGTAAATTTGTGGCTGAATATGACGATCATGAAAACAGGTTTGTACACCGGTCGCCTGAAATTGTTGAAGGATTTGCGCTGCAGTAGTCATGCTTTACCCTCCACAGCCTTCAGACCATCTACCAACTGATCCAATTTTTCGTTATCCATGAAACTGCACATGTGCCGATCACTGACCAGCATCGCAGGAGCATCAGCACACGCACCCAAACACTCACATTGCTGCAGGGTGAACAATCCATCTGTAGTGGTTTCACCCATTTGAATGCCCAATTTACGCTCTAGATGATGCAAAGCCTCGTAACCACCACGCAATTGGCAAGGGAGATTTGTACAAACAGCCAGCTTGTATTTTCCAACTGGCTGCTGGTTGTACATGTTGTAAAAAGTCGTCACTTCATGCACAGCAATTTGGGGCATCCCCAAATACTCAGCAATGACGGCTTCACTTTCTTGACTGACCCACCCCTGCTCCTGCTGCACAATAGACAAACAAGCCATCACAGCTGACTGCTTCTGTTCAGGTGGGTATTTAGCCACTTCACGCGCAAAACGCGCTTTGGTCGCTTCGGTAATCATCGATCAATTTCTCCGAAAACGATGTCCATCGTGCCAATCACAGCAACAGCGTCAGCAATCATATGACCACACGTTAATTCGTTATAAGCAGAGAGATGGGCAAAACCAGGAGCACGAATTTTCAGACGATAAGGCTTATTTGCACCATCACTGACAATATAAATACCAAACTCACCTTTAGGATGCTCTACTGCAGCGTATGCCTCTCCTTCGGGAACACGGAAGCCCTCAGAAAACAACTTGAAATGGTGAATCAAGTCTTCCATACCAAGCTTCATTTGCTCGCGCGAGGGGGGTGCCACTTTATGATTTTCCGTTATGACAGCACCTGGATTCGTACGCAACCATTTAACACACTGTTGAATGATTCGCGTAGATTGGCGCATTTCAGCAACACGCACCAAGTATCGATCATAACAATCGCCATTAACACCGACAGGAATATCAAAATCCACAGCGTCATAGGCATCATAAGGCTGTTTCTTGCGCAGATCCCAAGCAATCCCGGAACCACGCAACATCACACCACTCATACCTAAATTTAATGCACGCTCTGGAGAAACAACGCCAATCCCGACGGTACGCTGCTTCCAAATACGATTCTCTGTCAATAAATTTTCGTATTCATCTATTAATTTAGGGAAACGATGACAAAAATCGTCAATAAAATCTAATAATGAACCCTGGCGATTACGATTAAGCTCATCCATGGCACGGGCATTGCGCAATTTGCTGGCTTTGAATTGCGCCATCGTATCGGGCAAATCACGATACACACCACCTGGACGGAAATAAGCAGCATGCATCCGAGCACCAGAAACGGCCTCGTACATATCAAACAGATCTTCGCGTTCACGGAAAGTGAACATAAGAACGGTTGAAGCACCCAAATCCATACCGTTCGAACCCAACCACATCAAATGGTTAAGCAAACGGGTGATTTCTCCGAACATGGTACGGATGTACTTGGCACGCAGTGGCACCTCCACACCAAGGAGTTTCTCAATTGCCAAGCAGTAGGCCTGCTCATTGCACATCATTGAGACGTAATCCAAACGATCCATATAAGGAAGCGACTGGATAAACGTCTTACTCTCTGCCAGTTTCTCTGTAGCGCGGTGCAACAAACCCACGTGGGGGTCTGCACGTTGCACAACTTCGCCATCAAGCTCCAACACCAATCGCAGCACACCGTGTGCTGCAGGGTGCTGTGGCCCAAAGTTCAAGGTATAGTTTTTAATTTCAGCCATGGTGAATCACGAAGACGCGCATTGCGCGCCTCAGTGCAGGCCTCCGTAGTTTTCTTCGCGAATAATGCGCGGTGTTATTTCGCGCGGCTCAATGGTGACAGGCTGATACACCACACGCTTTTTTTCAGCGTCATAGCGCATTTCAACATGACCAGACAAAGGAAAGTCTTTACGGAAAGGATGACCAATAAAGCCGTAATCCGTAAGGATACGGCGCAAATCATCATGCCCCGTAAAAACAATACCGTACAAATCAAAAGCCTCGCGCTCAAACCAATTGGCGCCACTCCACACCCCGGTCAAAGAATCAACCACGGGCATATCGTCATCCGGGCAAAACACTCGCACTCGTAAGCGCTGATTCAACTCAACCGACTGCAAATGCGAAACGACCGCGAAACGCGGCCCATCTGTTCCTACATCGCGATAAGTAGAGTAATCCACCCCGCACAGATCAATCAGTTGATCAAAGCGACATCCGGGTGCCGTGCGCAGCTTCTCCATCACAGACAAATAATCAGATGCAGCCACCACCAGGGTGACCTCACCCAGAGAAACCGTCAAAGAACGGGCTTTATCACCCAATGTGCGCGCAACAACGTCGCGCAAATCTTCTGGCTGAATCGCAAAAGAAGTCATACCACCCCTTTAAACACGCGCAATCGTGTTGGTACGGCGAATTTTTTGCTGCAACTGCAAAATACCGTAAATCAATGCCTCTGCCGTTGGAGGGCAACCAGGCACGTAGACATCTACAGGCACCACACGATCACAACCGCGAACCACAGAATAACTGTAGTGGTAATAGCCACCGCCATTCGCGCATGAACCCATCGAAAGAACCCAGCGGGGCTCACTCATCTGGTCATAAACCTTGCGCAAAGCAGGCGCCATTTTGTTGCACAACGTGCCCGCCACAATCATTAAGTCAGATTGACGCGGCGAGGCACGAAAAACCTCAGCACCGAAACGCGACAAATCGTAACGTGCAGCGGCAGCATGCATCATCTCAACAGCACAACATGCCAATCCAAAGGTCATGGGCCAAATAGAACCCGTTTTGGCCCAGTTCACCACCGCGTCATAGCTGGTGGTGACAAAGCCTTCCTTCATCACACCTTCAATCATCGTGTTTATCCTTGCTAAAGCCAGCTATTGCGACCAGGGAATCATTCCCAGTCGAGCGCGCCCTTTTTCCACTCGTAAGCAAAACCGACGACGAGAATGGACAAGAAAATGATCACAGCCACAAAACCTGCCATCCCCACCTCATGCAACGCAACCGCCCAAGGGAACAAAAAGGCGATCTCAAGGTCGAACAAGATGAATAGGATAGCCACGAGGTAGTAGCGCACATCAAATTTCATGCGCGCATCCTCAAAGGCTTCAAAGCCACATTCGTAGGGGGAGTTTTTTGCTTCATCTGGGCGATTGGGGCCCAGGATATATCCTAGTGCGATAGGAAGGATGCCAATGGCAGCCCCCACCAGGATGAACAAAAGAACGGGGAGGTACTGATCAAGGTTCATCTGGGATGTGCTCACCGCTTGAACCCTAACACCTGCCGACGAGGCCTTGGTCGGCTGGGCAGGGTTTTTTGATTGGTGCCGTCGGCGAGACTCGAACTCGCACAGCTTTCGCCACTACCCCCTCAAGATAGCGTGTCTACCAATTTCACCACGACGGCTTGTTTATGCATCTGGATGGCATGAGGAACCTCTGACGGGTTTTGGCTTTCCAGACAGACTTGGATTGTAGCCGGGAAAAACTGCTTTGCAGGCTTCCCGGTGGCAATTGTCGCTTTTTACTTGGTCGGGATTTGCCCTGCGGCGCTGGCTTGTTGCGCAGGTGCAGAAGCAGGCACTGCACTCACTGCGGGGGCGACAACAGCAGCCCCCTCCAAGACACTGCCAGCACTCACAGGCCGGGAGTTACCCAAATAAGCCAAGGCCAACGTAGAGACAAAAAATACTGTCGCCAACGCAGCCGTGCTGCGCGACAAGAAATTTGCCCCGCCTGTTGCGCCAAACAAACTGCCCGCGCCCCCACTGCCAAACGCAGCCCCCATGTCCGCACCTTTACCGTGCTGGATCAGCACCAGGCCCACCATGCCCAGCGCAGACAGCATCTGCACGGCCAAAATGATGTTCGCCAACATAAGTCATGTACCTTTCAAAATGGCTACCGACACCGCTCAACGGGCGGCGGCAATGATCTGCAAAAAATCTGCGGCTTTGAGGGAAGCTCCACCAATCAAGCCACCGTCAATGTCAGGCTGCGCCAACAGCTGCGCAGCATTGCCCGCATTCATGCTGCCGCCATACAGCACCCGCACCTGGCCTGCAGCCGCGCTGGCAGCCAACAATTGCGCACGCAACACCGCATGCACCTGCTGCGCCTGTTCAGGCGAAGCCGTTTTACCTGTACCAATGGCCCACACGGGCTCGTAAGCCACCACCACCTGCGGCAAACGATCTGCCAGTGCAGTGATCACAGCAGCCAACTGGCGTTGCACGACAGCTTCCGTTTGTCCGGCTTCGCGCTCGGCCAAAGTTTCGCCCACACACACCACAGGCGTCACACCCGCTTCGAGCGCACGCAAGGCCTTGGCTGCCACGACCGCATCGGTTTCACCGTGGTACTGACGGCGCTCGGAGTGCCCGACCAGCGCATAGCGCACGCCGAAATCGTTGAGCATCGCGCCCGACACCTCACCGGTATAGGCGCCCGACACATGGGCTGACACATCTTGCGCAGCCACGGCCACCACGCTGCCTGCAACCAACGCCTGCACCTGCGCCAAATAGGGAGCGGGCACCGCCACCGCCACATCACAGCCAGCAGGCTGGGTTTGCAAACCCTCGCACACAGCGCGCAACAGCGCTTCGTTGGCAGCCAGGCCGCCGTTCATCTTCCAGTTGCCTGCAATGAGTTTCTTTTTTTCGGTCATGCGTTTGTCCACGTCAAAACAATCTTGCCAATATGCTGATTACTCTCCATCAGCGCGTGTGCCTGGGCTGCCTCAGTCGCAGGAAATTGACTGTGGATGACAGGCCGCACAGCCCCTGACGCCAGCAAAGGCCACACCTGGCGGCGCAGCGCCTGGGCAATCGCCGCTTTGAAAGCGACGCTTTGCGGACGCAAGGTCGAGCCGGTGATCGTCAAGCGCCGAGTGAGCACTTGGGCGGCGTTGAACTGGGCTTGTACGCCCCCCTGCACCGCAATCACCACCAAACGCCCATCCATCGCCAAACACGGCACTTCACGCTCGATGTAGCTGCCAGCCACCATGTCCAGGATCACATCCACCCCTCGGCCCGCTGTGATGCGCTGCACCTCGGCGGCAAAGTCGTGGGTGCGGTAATTGATGGCATGGTGGGCCCCGAGCTGCAAGCAGGCGGCGCATTTCTCATCGCTGCCTGCCGTCACAATCACCTGCGCACCCAAGGCGCGCGCAAGCTGGATGGCCGTCACGCCAATACCGCTGCTGCCACCTTGCACCAGCAACGTCTCGCCCGGCTGCAAACGCGCGCGGTCGAACACATTGCTCCACACAGTGAAAAAGGTTTCTGGCAGGCTGGCCGCTTCGATGTCGCTCAGACCCTCAGGCACTGGCAAGCACTGCGCCACCGGAGCCACGCAATACTCGGCATAGCCACCACCAGCCACCAGGGCGCACACACGATCGCCCACCTGCAACCCTGCTTGGGCGAGCGCAGCCGCATCACCGCTGTCCACCACACCGGCTACTTCCAGACCTGGAATGTCTGAAGCGCCAGGCGGTGGCGCGTAGTGGCCTTTGCGCTGCACCACGTCGGGGCGGTTCACGCCGCTGGCCGTGACACGAATGCGCAGCTCCCCCGGCCCAGCTTCGGGCACAGGGCGCTCGCACACACGCAAAACCTCGGGCGCGCCGAAGGCGCTGATCTCAACCGCACGCATCACTGGCAAGACGATACTCAAGGAAAATTTAGAAGAAAAAGGCCGCAAACCCTTACACAGCAAGCGCAAGCAGCTCCTTTTTTAAGAGCAAACGAAGGCCTCATGGCCTCCGCTCACACCGCTCACTCCTGTGCGGGTTGCTCGGGCTCGCTGCGCTCTGCGCGGGGCTCACGCGGTTCGCGGTATTCGCGATTTTCACGTGGCTGGCGCGGCGCACGCTCACGGTACTCGCGGGGCTCACGCGGTTCGCGCTCGGGCATCCCTGCAGGGCGCTCGATCAAAGCCTTCATCGACAGCTTGATGCGGCCTTTTTCGTCCGCTTCCAGTGCCTTGACCTTCACGATCTGGCCTTCTTGCAGGTAGTCGGTGACTTTTTCCACGCGCTCGTGGGCAATCTGGCTGATGTGCAGCAAGCCATCCTTGCCCGGCAACACGTTCACCAGCGCACCAAAGTCCAGAATCTTGACGATGGGGCCTTCGTAGACCTTGCCAATTTCCACTTCCGCAGTGATTTCCTCGATGCGGCGCTTGGCTTCATCGGCTTTGGCAGCCTCGGCGGCAGCGATGGTGATGGTGCCGTCTTCCTCGATGTTGATCTGGCAGCCGGTTTCGTCGCACAGCGCGCGGATGGTGGCGCCGCCCTTGCCGATCACATCGCGGATCTTCTCGGGGTTGATCTTCATGGTGAACAGCTTGGGGGCAAAGCTGGAAATTTCAGCCTTGGCTTCACCCATGGCTTCTTGCATCTTGCCCAGAATGTGCAGACGCGCTTCCTTGGCTTGTGCCAGCGCCACTTGCATGATCTCTTTGGTAATACCCTGGATCTTGATGTCCATCTGCAAAGCAGTGATACCAGCGGTCGTACCGGCCACCTTGAAGTCCATGTCGCCCAGGTGATCTTCGTCGCCCAGGATGTCGGTCAGCACGGCGAACTTGTTGTCTTCCTTGATCAGACCCATGGCGATACCGGCCACGTGCGCCTTCATGGGCACGCCCGCATCCATCATCGACAGGCAGCCGCCGCACACCGAAGCCATCGAGGACGAACCGTTCGATTCCGTGATTTCCGACACCACGCGGATGGTGTACGGGAATTCTTCCTTGCTCGGCAAGCAGGCCACCAGGGCACGCTTGGCCAGACGGCCATGACCAACTTCGCGGCGCTTGGTCGAGCCCATGCGGCCCACTTCGCCGGTGGCAAAGGGAGGCATGTTGTAGTGGAACAGGAAGCGGTCTTCAAACTCGCCGGCCAGTGCGTCAATGCGCTGTGCATCGCGCTCGGTGCCCAGTGTGGACACCACCAGCGCCTGGGTCTCGCCACGCGTAAACAGCGCCGAGCCGTGGGTGCGCGGCAGCACGCTGTTGCGGATTTCGATGGGGCGCACGGTGCGTGTGTCGCGGCCGTCAATGCGCGGCTCGCCAGCCAGGATCTGGCCACGCACGATGCGCGCTTCGATGTCGAACAGCATGTTGTCCACCTTCACGCCGTCAAAGGCCACGCCCTGCTCGGTCAGGGCGGCCTTCACGGCAGCGTAGGCTTCGCGGCAGGCTTGCGTGCGCAGCTGCTTGTTGCGGTTTTGGTAGGCGGCGCGCAGCGGGCCTTCGGCCAGCTCGGTCACCTTGGCGATCAGCGCTTCGTCCTTGGCCTCGGGCTGCCAGTCCCACACGGGCTTGCCCGCATCGCGCACCAGTTCGTGGATGGCGTTGATGGCAATCTGGCTTTGCTCGTGGCCGAACACCACGGCGCCCAGCATCACTTCTTCGGGCAGTTGCAGCGCTTCGGATTCGACCATCAGCACAGCGGCTTCGGTACCGGCAACGACCAGATCCATCTGGCTGTTCTTGCGTGCGGTTTGGCCGGGGTTGAGCACGTATTCACCGTTGACGTAACCCACGCGGGCCGCGCCGATCGGGCCGTTGAACGGAATGCCCGACACAGCCAGCGCGGCGCTGGTGGCGATCATGGCGGCGATGTCGGCATCCACTTCGGGGTTCAGCGAAATGGTGTGGATCACCACATGCACTTCGTTGTAGAAGCCTTCGGGAAACAACGGGCGAATCGGGCGGTCAATCAGGCGGCTGGTCAGCGTTTCCAGCTCGGAAGGCTTGGCTTCACGCTTGAAGAAGCTGCCGGGAATCTTGCCAGCGGCGTAGGTCTTCTCGATGTAGTCCACCGTGAGGGGGAAGAAATCCTGGCCGGGCTTGGCAGTCTTGGAAGCGACCACGGTGGCCAGCACCACGGTGTCGTCCATATTGACCAGCACGGCGCCGCTGGCTTGGCGGGCGATTTCGCCGGTTTCCATGGTGACGCTGTGCTGGCCCCACTGGAAGGTTTTGGTGACTTTGTTGAACATGGTCATAGGGTATTGCTCCTAAAAAATGAGCTGCTAGCGCTTGAGCAGCTTTGGTTTAGAGCCCAAACAGACCGCGATGCCATTCCAGACAAGCGCTGGCAGCTACTATTTTCATAGTGCTTCAGGCCAACACTGGTGTGGAATGACACAGCTTCGCTCTGCTCGGTCTTGTGCTCCGTGAAAGTAAAAAACGCCTGAGCTAGCGTGCTAACTCAGGCGTTGCGTGCGTGTGCTCGGCTTACTTGCGCAGGCCCAGCTTGGCGATCAGCGCGGTGTAGCGGTCAGCGTCTTTGGCCTTCAGGTAGTCCAGCAGCTTGCGGCGGCGGCTCACCATGCGCAGCAGGCCACGGCGACCATGGTGGTCTTTGGCGTGCGTTTTGAAGTGGGGGGTCAGCTCGTTGATGCGAGCGGTGAGCAAGCCCACTTGGACTTCTGGACTGCCCGTGTCGTTTTGCGAGCGGGCATTGGATTTGACGACTTCGGCCTTGGCAGAAGAAGAGATCATGGGAATTTTTCCTAGGTTCCGTGGAAAGGCGCGCAGCACGCAAAGGGCTGGGCCTGGGATATGACTTGCGCCGCAGCATGGAACCAAACCGGGCTGAGGCGTGCGTTCTGCACCATGCAAAACCGGTCGATTATAACGAATCGCGCTTTTCAGACTACCCCAGCCGGGCAACCATCCCCTCAAGCGGGGTACGGGCTACGGGGCACAATAGCTGCGCATTCCGAGACAGCCACCTAGGATAGCGGCCTTGCTCCCCGGCGCCCAGCGCGTGTGCCACCGGTAGCCGCATCAACTTTGAGCCACCCCATGTCAGAAATCCAATCTTCCGCCCTCGCCCAGGCCTTGGCCGACAAGCCCCAGGACGCCGCTCTGGAACAAGCGCTGCAGCGCCCCTACCAGCATGGCTTTGTGACGGACATTGAATCAGAGAGCCTGCCCCCAGGCCTGAATGAAGACACCATCCGATCCATTTCACGCATCAAGCGCGAGCCGCAGTTTTTGCTGGACTGGCGCCTGGCTGCCTTTAAACGCTGGCAAGCCATGCCCACACCAGAGTGGGCGCACCTGCGCATTGCCCCCATCGACCTGCAGGCCCTGTCGTACTACAGCGCGCCCAAGTCGCTCAAAGACAAACCCAAAAGCCTCGACGAGGTCGATCCCAAGCTGCTGGAAACCTACGAAAAGCTCAACGTGCCGCTGCACGAGCGCGCCCGCCTGGCCGGTGTGGCCGTGGATGCGGTGTTCGACTCGGTATCGGTGGGCACCACCTTCCGCGAGCAACTGGCTGCGGTGGGCGTGATTTTTTGCTCTTTCTCGCACGCCGTACAGCACCACCCCGAGCTGATTGAAAAATACCTGGGCACCGTGGTGCCGCAAAGCGACAACTATTACGCCGCGCTCAATTCCGCCGTGTTTTCCGATGGCTCGTTCGTCTACATCCCCAAGGGCGTGAAGTGCCCCATGGAGCTGTCTTCGTACTTTCGCATCAACGCCCAGGGCACAGGCCAGTTCGAGCGCACGCTCATCATTGCCGAAGAAGGCAGCTCGGTGAGTTATCTGGAAGGCTGCACCGCGCCCCAGCGCGACGAAAACCAGCTGCACGCCGCTGTGGTGGAACTGGTGGCGCACGATGATGCCTTCATCAAATACTCCACAGTGCAAAACTGGTACCCGGGCGACGAGAACGGCAAAGGCGGCATTTACAACTTCGTCACCAAACGCGGGCTGGCAGCGGGCAAGCGCTCGCGCATTGCCTGGACGCAGATTGAAACTGGCTCGTCCATCACCTGGAAATACCCTTCTTGCGTGCTGCGCGGTGACGAATCGAGCGGTGAGTTTTTCTCGATTGCCGTCTCAAACCACCGCCAGCAAGCCGACACCGGCACCAAGATGATCCACATCGGCAAGAACACCACCAGCCGCATCGTCTCCAAAGGCATCAGCGCTGGGCACGCCGACAACGCCTACCGCGGCCTGGTGCGCATCAACGCGGGTGCCGAAGGCGCGCGCAACCACACCCAGTGCGACTCGCTGCTGATTGGCCCGCACTGCGGCGCGCACACCTTCCCCTACATCGACACAGCCCGCGCCGACGCCGTGGTAGAGCACGAAGCCACCACCACGCGCATTTCGGAAGAGCGGCTGTTTTATTGCCAACAGCGCGGCATTGACCCCGAAGAGGCCACAGCCCTCATCGTTGGCGGCTTTTGCCAAGCGGTGCTGGAAGAGCTGCCCATGGAATTTGCCCTCGAAGCCAAGGCGCTGCTGGCGGTGTCGCTGGAAGGCTCTGTGGGCTAAGAATACAAGCCAAATCGGCCTCTAACCCTTACGCAGCAAGCGCAAGCAGCTATTGAAAAAATAGCAAAAATAGCAAAAACAACACAATTCAAAAAATCAAGGAATCCCCCCGATGACCACCCCTTCCTCCGCCCCCACCCCGCCCGCCGCTTTGCTGCAAGTGCGCGACCTGCGCGTTGCCATTGGCGAGCGCGTGGTGCTGCAATCGGTGTCGCTGGACATTGCCCCCGGCAGCCTCACGGTGCTGATGGGCGCCAACGGCAGCGGCAAATCCACCCTGGGCATGGCGCTGGCAGGCCACCCCAGCTACCGCATCGATAGCGGCAGCGCCCTGCTCGATGGCAAGGAACTGCTGGAGCTGCCCGCCCACGAGCGCGCTCGCGCCGGGCTGTTTGTCTCTTTCCAGTCGCCGCCTGATATTCCCGGCGTGAAAAACAACCTCTTCGTGCGTACGGCCCTCAACGCCGTGCGCAGCGCACGCGGCCAAGAGCCGCTGGATGCGTTTGACTTTCTCTCTAGCGCCAAAGACGCTGCCAAAACCCTGGGCCTGCCCGCCACCATGCTGGGGCGCCCGGTGAACGAAGGCTTTTCCGGCGGCGAACGCAAGCGCAACGAGCTGCTGCAACTGAGCCTGCTGCAGCCGCGCGTGGCCATGCTCGACGAAATCGACTCGGGCATGGACGTGGATGGCGTGCGCACCATCGTGGAACAAGTGCAGCGCCTGCGTGCGCAGGGCACGGCCTTCATCGTCATCTCGCACTACCTGCAAATGATCGAATCGCTGCAGCCCGACGCTGTGCTGCGCCTGGACCAAGGCCGCATTGCCGAAGTCGGCACGCTGGAGCTGGCACAGCGCATTGCCCGCACCGGCTTTGCAGGAGCCTGACGCCATGCCCAGCCACGCCACCCGCGACCACGCGCGCCAACAGCTGCACGCCCACGGCTGGATTGCCCGGCGCAGCGAAGCCTTTCACCACCTGCCACCACCCGCGCTGGACCACTGGCTGCCTGCCGCAGAAGATGCCACGCCTGCGGCTGCGCCCGAATGGAGCATCGCGCTGCACGACACCCCCGCCAGCGCCATCGACGTGCGCTGGCTCAACGCCCTGGACAGCGCCGAACGCAGCACTTTGCTGCAGGCCCTGCCCGCCCCCGGCGAAGGCATTGCCAAAGCCCACGAGGCTGCGCCCTTTGCCTGGGCCCACCGTGCGCTGTGCCGCCAAGGGCTGCACCTGCACATTCCCGCACGCGCAGACGGCGCCCCTGTGGTTCTCACGCTAACCCACCAGCCCGGCCCCGGCGTCCAGGCGCCCACGCTGATCGTGGATGTGGCCCCCGGCGCACGCTGCCTGGTGCATGAAGTACACCCCGCGCAGGCCAGCGCCAGCACCCACAACCTGCACGCCCATATCCGCGTGGGCGCTGGCGCGCACGTAGAGCACCTGCGCTGCGTGACCCCTGGCGCACAAGACCAGTGGGCACACCACGTCCATGCCAGCGTGGCCGAGGGCGGCGCCTACCACCAGGCCCTGGTGGCTAGCGACAGCGCCTACCACCTGCAGCGCCACACCGTGGCCCTGCAAGGCACCGGTGCCCAGGCACGCCAAGGCGCGCTGCTGCTGCTCACCAGCCAGCAAATCGACCACCAAGCCACCTGCGACATGCAGGCAGCGCACACCGACAGCGCCGTGCAATCGCTGGTGCTGGCGCGCGCCCAGGCGCGTGCTGTGAGCAACGCCTACACCCGCATTGCCCCCGGCGCGCAGCAAGCGAACGTGTTCCAGCGCCTGACGGGCATTCCGCTCGATGGTGCGCCGCGCCTCACGCTGCGCCCGCATCTGGAAATCTTGCACGACAACGTGCAGGCCGCCCACGGCGCCACCTGGGGCGCACTGCCCGCCGATGCACTGTTCTACGCCCGCCAACGCGGCCTGGACGAAACCAGTGCCCGCGCGCTCATCACCCAAGGCATGGCCCAGGCCGTGCTGGAGCGTGCCCTGCCCGGCAGCGACTGGCTGGCCCAGTGGCTCGACAGCGGTTGGCTGGCAGAACGCCTGCACACCCATGCCCACAGCCCCAGCGAGGCCCAGCCATGAGCGCCGCTCCCATCCCCTCCCAGGCCGAAAGCCCAGCCACCGTGGCCCAGTGGCGGGCGCTGTTTCCCATCTTGGCGCAGCGCATCCACGGCCATGAACTGGCGTATTTAGACAACGCCGCCACCACGCAAACGCCGCTGGCCGTACAGCAGGCGCAGCTCGACTTTGAGCGGCAAGACCGCGCCAACATCCACCGGGGCGTACACACCCTGAGCCAACGCGCCACCGACGCCTTTGAAGCCGCACGCGCTACGCTGCACCGCTTCATTGGCGCGGGTGCTGCGCACGAACTGGTCTTCACCAGCGGCACCACCGAGGCGCTGAACATGGTGGCCTTTGGCCTGTGGGGCGGCGGACCTGGCCATGCCTGGCTGCGCCCGGGCGATCGCATCATCAGCACGGCCTTAGAGCACCACGCCAACTTGGTGCCGTGGCAACACGCCGCCCGCATGAGCGGTGCCGAACTGGTGGTGCTGCGCCCCGATGCCCAAGGCCGCCTGAGTGAAACCGATTTGGCCGCCCACCTCACCCCCAACACGCGCGTGCTGGCCCTCACCGCCTGCGCCAACGCCACAGGCGAGCGCCCACCCTTCGAGGCGATGCTCACCCTGGCGCGCCAAGCTGGCGCCCTCACCGTGCTGGATGCGGCCCAGGCCGTAGCCCACGACCTGCCGCCCTTGAGCGCGCTGGATTGCGACTTCCTGGCCTTTTCCGGCCACAAGATGTACGGCCCCATGGGCACAGGTGTGCTGGCCGGACGGCGCGACGCGCTCCACAAGCTCTACCCCCTGCGCCTGGGCGGTGACATGGTGCAAGACGTGAGCTGCGAGCGTGCGCTCTACGCCGACCTGCCCGCCCGCCTGGAGGGCGGCACACCCAACGTCAACGGTGCCGTGGGCCTGGCAGCAGCGGCGCAGTTCATTACAAACATTGGCCGCGCGCGCATCGATGCCCATATCCACGCGCTGCGCGCGCAAGCCGTCGCTGGCTTGCAGGCGCTGCCAGGCGTGACCGTGCTGGCGCCCCATGCCACCTCGGCGGCGCTGGTGTCGTTTGTCGCCCGCGATGTGCATCCACACGACATTGGCACGCTGCTAGACGAGCGCGGCATTGCCGTGCGCACCGGCCACCACTGTGCGCAGCCCCTGCACGACCACCTGGGGCAGGGGCCGACCACGCGCGCCTCTTTCGCCCTCTACAACACCCCTGAAGAAGTGCAACGCCTGATTGCCGGCGTGGCCCATGCCCTGGAGATGCTTCAATGAGCAGCGCAGAAAACGAGCTGTACCAAGAAGTGGTACTCGAACACAAACGTGCCCCGCGCAACTTTGGCCACCTGAGCGCCCCTAGCCACCAGGCTCAGGGCACCAACCCCTCGTGCGGCGACCGCGTGGCCGTCGAGCTGTTGATTGACGGCAACACCGTGCAAGACATCCGCTTCAGCGGCTCAGGCTGCGCCATCTGCATGGCCTCCAGCTCCATGATGACCGAGGCGGTGAAAGGCAAAGACCTGGCCACCGCCCAGGCCCTGCAGCAGCACTTTCGCGGTGTGCTCACCGGCCAGCAAGACCCCGAGGAAGCCCCCCTGGGCAAGCTGGTGAGCCTGGCTGGTGTGCGCCAGTACCCCAGCCGCATCAAATGTGCCTTGCTGGG
The DNA here is from genome assembly GCA_041910915.1 of Acidovorax sp. Classification (GTDB taxonomy): domain Bacteria; phylum Pseudomonadota; class Gammaproteobacteria; order Burkholderiales; family Burkholderiaceae_C; genus Paenacidovorax. The sequence continues at coordinate 3,175 of JAYRPZ010000150.1, read as the reverse complement.
CTGGCACGCCCTGATGCACGCGATTGCTGGCCAAAACGACACCGCCAGCACCGAAGGGGCTAACGACCCCCAACCCGCCAGCCCAGCCGCTGGCCAACCAGGGGCCGCAGCATGATGAGCCGACGCGAACGCGAAGATGTGCTGGTGCGCCGCGCCGTCACTGTAGAGACCATTCCCAGTGGCCAACCCTACGAGCTGCAAGAGGGTGAACTGGCGCAAATCACCCAGGCCTTGGGTGGCTCGTTCACCCTGGTGGTGCGCGGCCAGCTGGTGCGCCTCAAAGGCGCTGATGCCGATGCGATTGGCAAAGAACCGCCACAAAGCGTAACCGCCCCGCAAAACCTGGACGTGAAAGACGTGGAGCCTGTGGTGTGGGACGTGCTGCGCACCTGCTACGACCCGGAAATCCCCGTCAACATCGTCGATTTGGGGCTGATTTACCGTCTGGCGTTTGAACCGATGGACAACAGCGACAAGGCCCGCGCCATCATTGATATGACCCTCACCGCCCCCGGCTGCGGCATGGGCGAGTCCATTGCCAATGAAGTGTGCGACAAGGTGCTGGCCCTGCCGCAAATAGGCGAGATCACCGTCAACCTGGTGTTCGACCCACCCTGGGATCGCTCACGCATGAGCGAAGAAGCGCAGTTGACGCTGGGGCTGTAACCTCAGCCTGCCTCACGCGGTGGCGCACGCGTTCAGCCATCCTTGCCGTCCAGCCGCGTGCGCAGCAACCACGGGGTGTACACCCACAAATACAGCGCAAAACCCAGCGCCCATAGCAGCGCCGCCACATCCAGCGCGCGCACGTAGGCCGCTGGCCACAGCGCGGGCAGCAGCACCCGCACCACTGCGGCCAGCAGCACACACACATAAGCACACACCTCGGCACGCCCAACTTGCAACATCCGCCCGGTATGGCCGCGCGCCGTGCGGGTGACCATGCCGATGATCAGCCCGCCCATCACGCCTACGCCAAACGCATGAACAGCCAGCGAAGGCGCCAGCCAACCCAGTTGCGCCAGCGCCAGCAGCACGAACGCCACGGGCAACCAGACGTATGACAGGTGCAACACCCACAAAATAGGGCGCGTCAAAGTCACCTGTGGCTGCCAGCGCCACAGCCTCTGCGCGTGCAGTGCGGCAGCCACCAGCGACACCGGTGCTGCCAGCCAACCAGGTGCCCCCAGCACCCACAGCAGCAAGGCCAGGGCCGTTGCCACCAGCACGGCACGCTCTAACTTCGGCGCTGCTTGAATCACCAAACCCGGCGTCACATTCCGGGTGAACATGGGCACCACGCGCCCAGTGATGACGGTAACCACCATCAACACCAAAGCCATCTGCGCATACAACGCAGCCATGGCAGGCACCGCCAGCCACTGCAACACCGCCAGGTGAAACACCCCGTTGGCCAGCGCCATGGCAAACAGCAAACCCACCAGCGGCATATTGCGCTTGTTACCCGCCCGCCACAGCACCCGCAGCAGCACTGCACCCACCGCAGGCAGCAGCAGCATGTCCACCACGGCAAACACCTCATAGGGTGCCAGCCACACCAGCACGCGCGCCGCCAGCCACAGGCAGGCCAAACCGCCCAGCAAAGGCCCGCGCGCCGTGTCCAGCCCCGTCCAGGCGCGCACCGCCGTCAGCAAAAAGCCCGCCACCACCCCGGCAGCAAAGCCAAACAGCATTTCATGCCCATGCCACAACAGCCCCGGCAAAGGCAGCGCATGGGGCACAACCCCAGCAAACATCAGCACCCACAAAGGCACCGACACACAGGCCAGCAAAGCCGTGAGCAGATAAAAAGGCCGAAACCCCAGGCGCAACACCGGCCAGCCCGGCAGCATCCCCACTGACGCACCAGGAGCTGCACCAGGGGCCACCAAGGGCACGGCAGAAGGGGGAGAAGAAGTGGGGGGTGAAGTCATGGCAAAGCCTGCAAACGTTTCAACAACCTCAAACACCAAGGCCATCGTTTTGAAAATTCATTCTATGTGAACCTTAAAACCACAAACCCTGTGCCAGCACAGCACCACACAGCACAGGACAGGGCAAGCCAGCAAGCAGGGATAGCCCCAGGACACACCGCCCCCAGCCCTGGCAGCATGGCAAGGCCCCTCCTCCCAACCCACTCAACCATCCACGCTTCTCTAGGAAAGCCTTGCCCGCCATGCCCACCTCTGCCCGTCGCACGTCACTCTTCGTCGCCCTGTTGTTGGTCTGCTGCCTAGGCGCGGCGCCCGAAGCACATGCCAAGAAAAAATCTGGCTCCAAGGCCAAGGGGCGCACAGCCACGACCAGCATGGCCGTGCAGCGCAGCAGCTCCGAAGAAAGCCGTTCCGAGCGCGAACGCCGCCTGAAGCGCGAATGCCGGGGCCGCCCCAACGCTGGCGCATGCCTAGGCTACGCGTATTGAAAACGCCGCCAGCAACCCACCGGTTATCCCGCCAACGCTGCCGCTCATCCAGCACGCCCTCTGCGCGCGTGCGCAGCGCGCCTAGCATGGCGCGCATGACATCTTTCTCCCCCACCCGGCCCCACCGGCTTCACCCACAGCGCGGCTTCACCGCCATTGAGCTGATGGTGGTCGTTGCCATCGTGGCGGTGCTGGCTGCCCTGGCAGGCCCCAGCTTCACACCGATGATTGAACGCTGGCGCGTGCGCCAAACAGCCGAAGCACTGCAATCCAGCATCTACCTCGCCCGCTCCGAAGCCATCAAACGCAGCGGCGGCATCACCATCGACGCCACCGGCGGTTGGGATCAAGGCTGGAGGGTCACCCATACCCAAGGTGCAACCACAACCACACTGCAGGAGGTGCCTGCGCCGAGCAACGTTGCACTCACACAAGCTGCCCTCCAGTTGTTCGTCGATCGCTGGGGCATGGTGTCCACCACCAGCAACGGCGCAGCCACCACTACCAACTTTCTGATTTACCCCACAGGCAAATCAGGAAGCTCCAACGCCATCCGGCTGTGCATTTCCGCAGGCGGGCGCATTCTGCAAAAAGCTGCAGGAGCGGCCTGCCCCGCTTAACCTCTTGGAACAAGGTCTGCCATGCCCCCACTGCCCCACTCCACCCAGTTCACGCTGCACCACGCCATAGGCGGCTTCACTGCCATTGAGTTGCTGGTCACAGTTGGCATTGTGGGCGTGTTGGCGGCACTGG
>JAYRPZ010000149.1:0-1862 GCA_041910915.1 Acidovorax sp. | reverse complement strand
TGTACGTGTGCCTGCGCCCCGTGCAGTACTTCAAGGGCGTGCCTTCGCCGCTGAAAGAGCCTGAAAAGACCAACATGGTCATCTTCCGCGAGAACTCGGAAGACATCTATGCAGGCATTGAATTCCCCGCCGAATCTGACAAGGCCAAGAAGCTCATCGCGTTTTTGCAGAACGAACTGGGCGCCACCAAGATCCGCTTCCCCAACACCTCGGGCATTGGCGTCAAGCCCGTCTCGCGCGAGGGCACGGAGCGTCTGATTCGCAAAGCCATCCAGTACGCCATCGACCACAACAAGCCCAACGTGACCATCGTGCACAAGGGCAACATCATGAAGTACACCGAAGGCAGCTTCCGCGACTGGGCCTATGCCCTGGCGCAGAAGGAGTTTGGTGCCGAGCTGATTGACGGCGGACCATGGTGCAAATTTGCCAACCCCAAGACGGGCAAGGAAATCACCATCAAGGACAGCATTGCCGACGCGTTTTTGCAGCAGATCTTGCTGCGCCCCGCCGAGTACTCGGTGGTGGCCACGCTCAACCTCAACGGCGACTACATCTCCGACGCGCTGGCCGCACAGGTGGGCGGCATCGGCATTGCGCCGGGGGCCAACATGTCCGACTCGGTGGCCTGCTTTGAAGCCACCCACGGCACGGCACCCAAATACGCGGGCAAGGACTATGTGAACCCCGGCTCTGAAATCCTCTCCGCCGAGATGATGCTGCGCCACATGGGCTGGAAGGAAGCGGCGGACCTCATCCTGACCTCGCTGGAAAAAGCCATTGGCAGCAAGAAGGTGACGTATGACTTTGCCCGCCTGATGGACGGCGCCACGCAGGTGAGCTGCTCGGGCTTTGGTCAGGTGATGATCGACCAGATGTGAGGTGTGGGCTGGCTTTGGCAAAGCCCGTCGCCGCAAAGCAGGCTTCACAGCAAAAGCCCCCTGCAGTCCATGACTGCAGGGGGCTTTTATTGTTTTCGGCCTCTAGCGCTTGATGGGTAAGCGCAAGCAGCTATTTTATTGATAGCAATCAGTGGCCAGCCTGTGGCTCCGCTTTGAGCCCAATTCTCCGTGTCGCCACCGCAGCCGCCAAGTGTTCGTCATGGGTCACCAGCATCAGCGCGGCACCGGTCTCTTGGGTGGCGCTCAGCAGGATGTGCATGGCCTCTTGCTGCGTGATCGGGTCCAGGCGCGAGGTGGGCTCGTCGGCAAACAGCAGGGCGGGCTGCGCCACCAGTACGCGGGCCAGGGCAATGCGCTGCAGCTCGCCGCCGGAGACTTGCTCGGGCTTGCGCTCCAGCAGACTCTCGGGCACGCGCAGTTGCTCCAGCCGCCGCTGCACCGCCTTCCAGTCGCAGCGGTGCAGCCGGGCGGCATCGCGCAGCGACTGGGCCAGGCTGATGTGCGGGGCAAACGAGCCGACCGGGTCCTGGTACAGCTTTTGGAACGCATGCGGGCGCAGGCCCTGGCTGCGCGCCACGCTGCCCGTGTCGGGCGGCAGCAGGCCCAGCAGCACATTGCCCAGCGTGCTCTTGCCGGTGCCGCTGGGGCCTTGCACGGCCACGCGCTCGCCACTGCGGATTTGCAGATCCATAGGCGCAAACAGTTGCTGCGCTCCGTAGGTTTTGGAAATGCCCCGTGCCTGCACCACCGGCTCGCCCGTTTGCGGGGCGGCAAACGGCAGCCAGCGGGCCGGGTCGGCATCCATGAGCTGGCGGGTGAAGGGGTGCTGGGGCTGCGCTGCCACCTTGCCAATGGCCCCTTGCTCCACCGCCTGCCCATGCCGCAGCACGATGACCTGGCCGCCCAGCGCCTGCGCCACGGCCATGTCGTGCGTGATGGCCAGCAGGCAGCCGCCCGCCT
>JAYRPZ010000148.1:0-15723 GCA_041910915.1 Acidovorax sp. | reverse complement strand
TGGGCACCAGGGGTTGCACCCGTGCCCAGAACGCATCCGTCACCTCCCATGAGTTGGCATGGGCCTTGGCCATATCTGCTACCTCCACCTGATGTCAGATCAAGCCGTAACAGTACAACAATTTACGGATAAATTCTAAGTACGTCAGAATCTCACAAAAAAGATAGCTGCTTGCGCTTGACTGGTATGGTTTTCAGGGTGTTTTTATCCTGAAAGTTATGCCAGGCAAGCGCAAGCAGCTATTGTTTTTGAATGTGTGCCTTACGCCACCAGCTTGTGTACCAGATCGGCAGCGGTGGAGGCGCCGTATTTGCGCATCAAGCGGGCGCGGTAAATCTCTACCGTGCGGTGGCTGATGTTCAGCGCTTTGCCAATCTCTTTGGACGTTAAGCCCTCCAGCAGCCGCGCCGCCACTTCGCGCTCGCGCCCGGTGAGATCGGCTTTCACTGGGCGCTGCGCACTCAGGTCTTCAAAGCTCCAAATGCCTGCGGCATGGGGGTTGTCACGCTCCAGCGCACGGCCCGTGACGTGGCACCAAAACAGCTCGCCGTTGGCGCGCTTCATGATGCGGTTGTCACTGTAGTAGCCCTTGGCGTTGAGGATGGGCGCCATGTGTGCGCCCAGGCGCTCGTACTCTTGCGCGCTGGGGTACAGCACCTGAAACGATTGCCCCACCAGCACCTCGCGCGAGGCGCCGAACATTTCACAGACATGGCGATTGCAGTCCACCATGGCGCGGTGGCGCGACAGCACCAAACCGACAGGGGCCATTTCAAAAGCCAGTTGGTAATCGGCCTGCATGGTGTAATCCTTTACGAGAAACTACTTATTTTGATACGTAGTATCGTATCCCAAGCAAAAAACCTTGATTTCCCATCCCTTTGCTTAAGGAGACATTCGTGAACAAGCTCTATCCCAGTGCTACAGCGGCACTTGAGGGCGTGGTGGCTGATGGCCAACTGCTGGCCGTCGGTGGCTTTGGCCTGTGCGGCATTCCCGAGGCGCTGATCGATGCGCTGTGCGCCAGTGGCGTGAAAAATCTGACCGTGGTGTCGAACAATGCGGGCGTCGATGGCTTTGGTCTTGGCAAGTTGCTGGAAACGCGCCAGATCAAAAAAATGATCAGCTCTTACGTGGGCGAGAACAAAGAGTTCGAGCGCCAATACCTGGCAGGCGAGCTGGAGCTGGAGTTCACCCCGCAGGGCACGTTGGCTGAGAAGCTGCGTGCAGGCGGCGCGGGCATTCCAGCATTTTTCACCAAGACCGGTGTCGGCACCTTGGTGGCCGAGGGGAAAGAGCTGCGCGAATTTGATGGCGAAACCTACGTGATGGAGCGCTCCATCGTGGCCGATGTCTCGCTGATCAAAGCCCACCGTGCAGACAAGAGCGGCAACTTGCAGTTTCGCTTGACCGCTCGCAACTTCAACCCTGCAGCAGCCACAGCAGGCAAGCTGTGCATTGTGGAGGTGGAAGAAGTGGTGGAAGTGGGCGAGATCGCCCCAGACGACGTGCATCTGCCAGGCATTTACGTGCACCGCATCGTGCACAACCCGACCCCAGAAAAGCGCATCGAAAAGCGCACCATCACTGAAAGCAAAGGAGCCTGACCATGCCTTGGACGCAAGACCAAATGGCCGCGCGCGCGGCACAAGAGCTGCAAGACGGCTTTTATGTGAACCTGGGCATTGGCATTCCTACGCTGGTGGCCAACCACACGGGTGACAAGGAAGTGTGGCTGCAGTCGGAAAACGGCATGCTGGGCATTGGTCCTTTCCCGACCGAAGACCAGGTGGATGCCGATTTGATCAATGCCGGTAAGCAGACCGTGACGACGCTGCCTGGTTCATCGATTTTTGGCTCGGACCAAAGCTTTGCCATGATCCGTGGCGGCAAGATCAACCTGTCGATTCTGGGGGCTATGCAAGTCACGGCCAGCGGTGACCTGGCCAACTGGATGATCCCAGGCAAGATGGTCAAGGGCATGGGCGGTGCCATGGATTTGGTGGCGGGCGTCAAGCGCGTGATCGTTTTGATGGAGCACGTGGCCAAGAAAAAAGACGGCACCACCGATTTGAAAATTTTGCCCGAATGCACCTTGCCTTTGACGGGTAAAGGCGTGGTCGATCGCATCATCACCGACCTGGGGGTGATGGACGTGACGCCCGAAGGCCTGAAGCTGGTGGAGCTGGCACCTGGTGTGAGTTTTGAGGAAATTCAAAGCAAAACGGGCGTGCCGCTGCTGTAAACCTGCAGTTGTTTGGTTGGTATGTGGAAGACGGCACCTGCTGCAAAGCGGGGGCCGTTTTTTTATGTGCGCTTAAAAACAAGGAGCAACGGATGCAATTCGATCCAAAACTGGCAGAGAAGGTGGCCAAGGCGGCAGTGCCAGAGGTCAGCGGGTTATCTGGCACGGAGGCCGGCTTGGTGCAGTCTTTTGTGCAGGTATGCAGTTTTCTGAGCCAGAACCCGCAAAGCTTGTCGTGGCGTGGCCGCAATGTGCCCGACCTGGGCTCGCAGTCGGGCTTGGAGGTGTTGGCACAAAAATACTTCGCCGGTTACCGCGCTTCGGATTTTCCAGGACTGCCCGGCACAGTGCCTGACGCAATGGTGAGCGAAGTGATGCAGGCGGCTTACGGCTACAGCGCCGCAGAGTGCGAGCGTATCAAGTTGGAGCACCAGCACGCCATGTGCGCCGAAAACTGCGTGGGTGCTTTGCTGGAGCGTTATCTGGATTCGGTGCTGCGGGCGCATGGCTGGCACTGGTGTTGTGGCGATTTTGTGCGCGCGGTCGATTTTCTGCGGCCCTTGCCTGCGGGTGGCTGGGAGCTGCTGCAAATCAAAAACCGCGACAACAGTGAAAACTCCTCTTCCAGCGCCATCCGGCAGGGCACGCTCATTCAGAAATGGTTTCGCACCTATTCGCGCACTGGGGCCACCAACTGGGCCAATCTGCCAACCTCCATGCAGGGTCTGGGCTTGAGCGAAGACGGTTTTGTGCAGTTTGTGCGCCGGTATTTGGCGAAGGAGCGGCAACGCTTGGTGGCGGCTCAAAACAGCGCGGTTTGAGTTGGTGGTGGCTGGACGGGTTGGTTGACGGCTGTGTGGCGTTGCCCTGCTGTGCGCTGGAACTGCGCTTCCCATTCCACATCACTGGTGTTTTTGTAGCGTGAATAGGCAAAGCCGGGAATCTGCGCCACGGGTTGCCCTTTGAGCAGCGCCATCACGGTGTGCCCAATTGCTCGGCCCAGGCTGGCGGGCACAGCGTTGCCCACTTGCTTGTACTGCTCTACCAGTGATCCTGCCAGTGTCCAGTCGTCCGGGAATTCTTGTACGCGTTTGTATTCCTCGATGGAAAGCGGACGCAGCTCCTGCGGGTGTGCCAAGTCGGTGGCGGGCATGGCCGGGTGTGTCACCAGTGTGGGCGCGGGCTTGTCCCAGGCCAGGCGGCGCAGAAAACCGGTTTTGCCCCCGCCTGCGTGGTAGGAGTTGCCCAAAGCCTCCTTTTGCAAGGCTTCGGGCAGGCTCTTCCAGTTCTGGCCTTCGCCCAGCAGGCGGTAGTAGTGCAGGCGCTTTTCTGGAAAGTTCAGGTGGTGGTGTTCGGCGCTTTCCAGGCCTTTGCTGGCCTGGCGGAAGGTTTTCCACTTTTTCAGGCCGTGCTGGCCTTGCTCGCTGTGGCTGGGCGGCAGGTAGGGCGGGCGCGAACCGTCGCGCGCGCACAGAATCACTACCCGTTCGCGCACCTGCGGCGTGCCAAAGTTGGCGGCGTTGTACAGGTTGAACGAATAGCCGTAGCCGTGGCGGCGGATCTCGCTCAGCACAAAATGCAGCGCACCGCCTGGTAGCTCATCGAGTGTGAGATCGGGAAATTCTGTGCCACGCAGCTCGTGTGGTCGGTGCTGCATGGGGCATGACAGCAGGCCGCGCACGTTTTCAATTACCAAATAGCGCGGGCGGATGGCAAAAGCCAGATTCAGGTAGCTCAGGAAGGCATTGCCGCGTTCGTCGTTGAAGCCCTGGCGTTTGCCCGCCGTGCTGAAGGCCTGGCAGGGCGGGCCACCGACCATCAAATCCACTTCTTGCCCCGTTTGTAGCCCCGCATATTGGAGTACCTGCTCGGCGCTGTAATCACTGATGTCACCGATGAGGGCAATGTTAGGACGATTGAGGGCGATGGTTTGCCGACAATATTTGTCCATTTCGCACGCCAATCGGATATCGAAACCAGCTTGCTCTATGCCTAAGTCCAGTCCCATGGCACCAGAGAAAAAACTCAAAGCAATAGGTTTTGCCGCGTTGACGGTGTGCCGATCAGGACCAGGCTTGACGTTGTAGCACGGATGGTCTTCTGCCACGTAGTGTGCTGTGCGTAGTGCGTAGTGGTTCAGGCTAGGCATGGATATCAGCCAAGTCGCTCCAATTTTTCTCGCATCCAAACTCCCATCGCGGCAAAGAGTACGCACGCGTTGGACGCTTACCTGGAGCTGTTTGGCTGCTTGTTGTATGGTGCACTCGGTACTCATTTTTTGTTTCCTTTGCGAAACTTTTCCGATGATATCCCAAGGGGAATTTCTTCCTTGGGTTTTGTATCGCGCTGGCTTCGCGTGGGAGGCTGCTATCTGCAGGTGCCCAAAACACATGGCCCGCGAGAGCGGGCCATGTGTGTGAGGGCATCAGACAATCTGAAGAGCTTTACCAAAACTGCCACCACGCGTTGTCACGTTGCTTCAGGCCGTTTTTGAGCAAGGTGCTCTCGGGGTAGGAGGCTTGCATGACGCGCTGGGCATCGTCGCGCAATTCCGTCATGCCCAGGGCATCGTAGGAGCGAATGAGGATGTACAGCGCTTCTTCTGTCGCAGGCACGTTTTGGAAGTCACTGATGGCTTGCTGCGCCCTGCCAATCGCTGCCACGTAGGCACCACGCTGGAAGTAGTAGCGCGCCACATGAACCTCATACTGTGCCAAGGCGTTGACGATGTAGGTCATGCGCTGGCGTGCGTCGTTGGCATAGCGCGATTCGGGGAAGCGCGTGATCAGCTCACGGAAGGCTTCGTAAGAGTCTTTGGCTGCTTTTTGGTCACGCTCGGACAGGTCTTGGCGTGACAGCCAGGAAAACAGCCCCAGGTCGTCGTTGAAGTTCACCAAGCCCTTTAAGTACAGCGCGTAGTCTGCGGCGGGGCTGGTGGGGTGCAGCTTGAGAAAGCGCTCCAGTGTGGCAATAGCCTGTGCGCGGTCGCCTGTTTTGTATTGGGCGTAGGCTTTATCGAGTTGGGCTTGCTGTGCCAGTGCCGTGCCTGCCGCGCGGCCTTCGAGCTTTTCCAGCAAGGGTACGGCCTTGTCGTAGGCGCCGCCGTTCATCTCGTCGCGTGCTTCCGAATAAATCTTGTCCGGACTCCAGCCAGCGGTTTTGTCTTCGTTGAAGGTGGAGCAGCCTGCGCTCAGGGCGGCGACCAGCAAAACCGAAAGAAGGGGCAGGGGGGCTCGCAGCATGGCAAAACAGCTTTCTGGCGGGTGCAAGAGGCACAACCCGTGGAACTAAAGAGTGCCCGTGCGGGCAGGGCCGAAAAGAAAGAGGGCGATTGTACCGAGGCGCTGCTGAGACGTGACCCCGCTTTCTACAATGGCGCCATGTTTGTCCACCTGCGCCTGCACACTGAATTTTCTGTCGTTGACGGGACCACCCGCATCGATGCCTTGGCCAAAGCGGCGGCTGCCGATCGCCAGCCCGCCCTGGCCATTACTGATCTGAACAACCTTTTTGGCGCTATTAAGTTTTACAAGGAAAACCGCTCCAAGGGGATCAAACCCATCTTGGGGGCAGAAATTTTGCTGCAAGACCCGGCAGGCGGTGCTCCGAGCAAAATGCTGCTGCTGGTGCAAGACACATCAGGGTATTTGAATCTGTGCGAGCTGCTGGCGCGCGCCTGGACACGCAATGTGGCCAAAGACGCGGCCTTGTGCACTTGGGAATGGCTGCAAGAGTTGAACGGTGGTTTGCTGGCTTTGTCTGGCGCCCAGGTCGGCCCCGTGGGTGTGTTGTTGCTGCGTGGCGATGAAGAGGGCGCCCGCACTCAGGCCCAGCATTTGGCGCAGGTGTTTCCTGGTCGCTTTTATATGGAGCTACAGCGCGCTGGCCGCCCGGAGGATGAAACCCATGTGGCCGCTGCAGCCACCTTGGCAGCCAGTTTGGGCCTGCCGGTGGTGGCGACGCACCCCATCCAATTTCTGGCACCCGATGATTACGAGGCGCACGAGGCGCGCGTGTGCATTGCCGAGGGGGAAATTTTGGCCAACCCGCGCCGGGTGCGGCGCTTTACGCGTGAGCAGCATTTCAAGACCACCGCGCAAATGCAGGCACTGTTCGCCGATGTGCCTTCCGCGCTGGCTAACACAGTGGCGATTGCACAGCGCTGCAACCTCACCTTGGTGCTGGGCAAGCCACGCTTGCCCGACTTCCCCACGCCCAATGGGATGCCGATCGAGGAGTACTTTCGCTTTGCTTCTTATGAGGGCTTGCAAGAGCGTTTGCACCATTTGTTTCCGAACGAGTCCGAGCGTGAGCAGCAGCGCCCACGCTACGAAGAGCGACTGGAGTTTGAGCTGGGCACCATTTTGAAAATGGGCTTTCCGGGCTACTTCCTCATCGTGGGCGACTTCATTCAGTGGGCCAAGACCCATGGCTGCCCGGTAGGGCCGGGCCGTGGCTCGGGGGCTGGTTCCTTGGTGGCTTATGCGTTGAAGATCACCGACTTGGATCCGCTGCAATACAACCTGCTGTTCGAGCGCTTTTTGAACCCTGAGCGGGTGTCGATGCCTGACTTTGACATCGATTTTTGCCAGGCCAACCGCGACCGGGTGATCGACTACGTGAAAGAAAAATACGGCAAAGACGCCGTGAGCCAGATTGCCACCTTTGGCACCATGGCTGCGAAGGCTGCTATTCGTGACGTGGGCCGCGTCATGGACATGAGCTACAACTTTTGCGACGGTATTTCCAAGCTCGTGCCAGGCAAGCCGGGCCAGACCTACACCCTGGCCTATCCGCCAGACCCTAAGAAAGAGGGTGACAAAAACAACTATGCGCTGGAGCTGGAGCCCCAGCTCTACGAGCGTGTGCGCAAAGAAGAAGATGTGCGCACCTTGATCGAGATGGCGCAAAAGCTCGAAGGCATGACGCGCAACATTGGCATGCACGCTGGGGGTGTGCTGATTGCGCCGGGCAAGCTCACCGATTTTTGTCCGCTCTACCAGCAGCCCGGCAGTGCCTCGGCCGTGAGCCAGTACGACAAGGACGACGTTGAGGCCATTGGCTTGGTGAAGTTCGACTTTTTGGGCTTGGCCACCCTCACCATTTTGGAGATTGCGCGCGAGCTGATCATGCGGCGCCACAAGGGCCAGGAAAACTTCGCCTTTGAAAACATTCCGCTCGATGACGGGCCCACTTATCGTCTGTTTTCGGAAGGGCGTACCGAGGCGGTGTTCCAGTTTGAAAGCCGCGGCATGCAGGGCATGCTCAAAGAAGCCAAACCTAGTCGCCTGGAAGACCTCATTGCGCTGAATGCGTTGTACCGGCCGGGGCCGATGGATCTGATACCCAGCTTCGTCAACCGCAAGCATGGCAAGGAAGTGGTGGAGTATCCGCATCCGCTGGTCGAGCCCGTGCTGGCCGAGACCTACGGCATCATGGTGTACCAAGAGCAGGTGATGCAAACCGCCCAGGTGCTGGGCGGCTATTCACTGGGAGGCGCCGATATGCTGCGCCGCGCCATGGGCAAGAAAAAGCCCGAAGAAATGGCCGAGCACCGCATCATCTTCCGCAAAGGTGCGGCAGAAAAAGGCATCAGCCAGGAAAAAGCCGACGAAGTGTTTGACCTGATGGAGAAGTTCGCAGGCTACGGCTTCAACAAGTCGCACGCTGCGGCCTATTCCCTGCTGGCCTACCACACCGGCTGGCTGAAGGTGCATTACAAGGCCGAGTTCTTCTGCGCCAACATGACGGTGGAAATGGACGACACCGACAAGCTCAAAGTGCTGTACGAAGACGCGGTGAAGGAGGGTTTGTCGTTCGAGCCGCCCGACGTCAACCGGGGGGGCTACCGTTTCGAGCCTGTCACCGACTTGGTGATTCGCTACGGCTTGGGCGCTATCAAAGGCACAGGGCAGCAGGCCATTGAAGCCATCATTGCTGCGCGCGAAGGCGTGGGTACCGGGCCACGTGGGCAGGAAAAAGGCCCCTTCAAGAGCCTGTTTGATTTTTGTGTGCGCGTGGACCGTGCGCGCCTGAACAAGCGCACGCTGGAGGCGCTCATTAAAGCCGGTGCTTTTGATGCTTTGCACGACAACCGTGCTGCGTTGGTGGCCTCCATTGACCGTGCATTTGAGTTTGCCAATGCGCAAATTGCCAATGCCAACCAAGGCGGTCTGTTTGACCTGATGGGGGAAGATAGCCACGGCTCCAGCACCCAGGAGCCTGACCTTGTCGAAGCACCTGCCTGGGGTGTGCGCGAGCAACTGGTGCAGGAAAAAGCCGCAGTCGGTTTTTACCTCTCGGGCCATTTGTTCGACGAAGTCGAAGCCGAAGTGCGCTGTTTCGTGCGTACCAAGATTGCCGAGCTGCAAGACAGCCGCGAGCCCCAAATCTTGGCGGGCATCGTCAGCGACCTGCGCTGGATCAATGGGCAGCGTGGACGTTTGGCGCTGTTCAAGCTCGACGATAAATCCTGTGCGATGGATGCCTCCGTCGAAGAAGGGGTCGTACAAGCCCAGCACGACCGTGAGTTACTCAAGGACGACGAATTTGTGGTGCTCAGTGGCCGTTTGCAGCTTGACCATTTCAGCGGTGGGCTGCGCGTGAAAGTGCAACAGCTGTGGAGCCTGGCAGATGCCCGTTGCAGGTTCGGTCGCTATGTGCAGGTGCCGTTGGGTGGGCCAGCCACGGCGCCGCTGACGTTGGAGAGCGTGGCACGCGTGCTGCAAGACTTTCCGGCACGCGTGCTCGACAGCGAACAGGGCGAGCTGCGCCTGGGCTTGCGCCCTCGTGTGGCACTGCGCTGTGTGGGCGCGCAGGGCAGCGCTATCGCCGAGGTGCAACTAGGGGAATCTGCGCGTATGTACCCTAGCAACGAGGCATTGGCTGCGTGGTCTGTTGCCACGGGAGGTGCCCCTGCTTGCGTGGTGTATGACTGAAAGAGTGCGCCACGCGTCTGTCCCTTGAAAAACACGGTTTGAATCCTACTTTTAGCACCTCACGCGTTTTTTACCCCTCGCTAGAATCAATCTCATGGCTACTCAACCCCCCGCTCCTGCCACGCAAGCCCCTTGGTCGGCGCCTGCGGTGGATGATGGCGGCTCCGTGGTGATGGAGCGGCGCACCCAGCGCACCGATCCGCCACGCATGTACCAAGTGGTCATGCTCAACGACGACTACACCCCCATGGAGTTCGTCGTCGTCGTGCTGCAGGAGTTTTTTGGTAAAGACCGCGAAACTGCCACCCAAATCATGCTGCGCATCCACCTCGATGGTCGAGGCGTGTGCGGTACCTACACCCGCGACGTGGCTGCGACCAAGGTCGAGCAAGTGCTTGCGGCGGCACACCAGGCTGGCCACCCTCTGCAGGCCATCAGCGAACCTCTGCAGTGAGTGCCTCTGGCCCATCACCTCGCCCCTACTGTTTCATTTTCCGCAAGCCCAAAGGAGTTCTCACATGATTGCCCAGGAACTGGAAGTCAGCTTGCACATGGCCTTCGTCGAGGCCCGCCAGCAGCGCCACGAGTTCATTACCGTGGAGCATCTGTTGCTTGCATTGCTCGATAACCCTAGCGCAGCCGAAGTGCTGCGTGCGTGCGCCGCCCAAATCGAAGATTTGCGCGCCTCGCTCACCCATTTCATCAAAGACAACACGCCCCAGGTGGCCGGTTCTGACGAGGTGGACACCCAGCCTACGCTGGGTTTTCAGCGCGTCATTCAGCGCGCCATCATGCACGTGCAGTCCACTAGCAACGGCAAAAAAGAGGTCAACGGTGCCAACGTGCTCGTGGCCATTTTTGGCGAGAAAGACTCGCACGCCGTGTACTACCTGCACCAACAGGGTGTCACGCGCCTGGACGTGGTGAACTACATTGCCCACGGCATCAAAAAAGGCGATGCCCAAGAGCCCGCCAAGCCCGAAGGTGCGCCCGAGGGTGAGGAGGCCAGCCCCGCCAGCGAGCGCAGCGAAAAAGCCTCACCGCTGGAACAGTACACGCAAAACCTGAACCAAGCAGCCAAAGACGGCAAGATCGACCCGCTGATCGGGCGCGACTACGAGGTCGAGCGCACCATCCAAATCCTGGGCCGACGCCGCAAAAACAACCCGCTGCTGGTCGGTGAAGCGGGCGTGGGCAAAACCGCGATTGCCGAGGGCCTGGCCTGGCGCATCACGGAAGGCACGGTGCCTGAGGTGCTGCAAGAGGCCAACGTCTATGCCCTGGACATGGGCGCGCTGCTGGCGGGCACCAAGTACCGCGGGGATTTTGAGCAGCGCCTCAAAGGCGTGCTCAAAAGCCTCAAAGACAAGCCCCATGCCATTTTGTTCATTGATGAAATCCACACCCTGATCGGTGCGGGCGCTGCGTCGGGCGGTACCTTGGACGCCAGCAACCTGCTCAAGCCCGCGCTTTCTTCGGGCCAGCTCAAGTGCATTGGTGCCACCACCTTTACCGAGTACCGGGGCATTTTTGAAAAAGATGCTGCGCTGTCGCGCCGTTTCCAGAAAGTTGATGTCGTTGAGCCCACCGTGGCTGAAACCATCGAAATTCTCAAGGGCTTGAAAACCCGTTTTGAAGAGCACCACAGCGTTAAATATGCGGCGGCAGCTTTGCAAGCGGCGGCCGAGCTGTCGGCCAAGTACATCAACGACCGCCACCTGCCCGACAAAGCCATTGACGTGATCGATGAGGCTGGGGCCGCGCAGCGCATTTTGGTGCCCTCCAAGCGCAAAAAAACCATTGGCAAGGCCGAGATCGAAGACATCGTGGCCAAGATTGCGCGCATTCCGCCCGCCAACGTCTCTCACGACGACCGCGGCAAACTGCAAACCTTGGAGCGCGACCTCAAGAGCGTGGTATTTGGCCAAGACAAAGCCTTGGAAGAGCTGGCGGCCAGCGTGAAAATGGCCCGTGCCGGGTTGGGCAAGGCCGATAAACCCATTGGCAGCTTCCTGTTCAGCGGGCCCACCGGCGTGGGCAAAACCGAAGCAGCGCGCCAGCTGGCTTACATCATGGGTGTGGAGCTGATCCGCTTCGATATGTCCGAGTACATGGAGCGCCACGCCGTCAGTCGCCTGATTGGTGCGCCTCCGGGCTACGTGGGCTTTGACCAGGGCGGCCTGCTGACCGAGGCCATCACCAAGAAGCCGCACGCCGTGCTGCTGCTTGATGAAATTGAAAAAGCCCACCCCGACATCTTCAACGTGCTGCTGCAGGTGATGGACCACGGCACGCTCACCGACAACAACGGGCGCAAGGCTGATTTCCGCAACGTCATCATCATCATGACGACCAACGCGGGTGCCGAAACCATGAACAAAGCCACCATTGGCTTTACCACCCAGCGCCAAGCGGGCGATGAAATGGGCGACATCAAGCGCCTGTTCACGCCCGAGTTCCGCAACCGGCTCGATGCCATCGTCAGCTTCAAGGCGCTGGACGAGCAGGTCATCTTGCGCGTGGTCGATAAATTCCTGCTGCAATTGGAAACCCAGCTGGCAGAGAAGAAGGTGGAAGTCACCTTCACCGACGCCCTGCGCAAACACCTGGCGAAAAAGGGCTTCGATCCGCTCATGGGCGCGCGCCCCATGCAGCGTCTGATCCAAGACACCATCCGCAAGTCCTTGGCCGACGAGCTGCTCTTTGGGCGTTTGGTGGACGGTGGCCGCCTCACGGTGGACATCGTTGACACCACCGACGACAAGGGCCAGCAAAGCTCCGAGGTGCGCCTGGACATCCAGCCCCTGCCCAAGAAAGAGCGCGGCGCCAAGGCCGAACCTGCCGAGCCCGAAGAAGCCACGGCGCAGTAACGCTCACCGTAGCGTCCACACTCCTAGCGCCAGCCACGGCTGCGCACGTTGTCCAGAGCGCCCCTGCGGGGGCGCTTTTTCATGCCTGTCGCCGGGGTGGGGCTGTGGCACACTCGCCCGCTTTCGGTTGCAAGCTCCAGCGGGGCCAGGGTGTGCATGGACAAAATCATTGGGCAAATTGCCGCAGAAATTCGTGTCACGCAGCAGCAAGTGGCTGCTGCCGTGGAGTTGCTCGACAGCGGGGCCACCGTGCCCTTTATTGCGCGCTACCGCAAAGAGGCCACGGGCGGTCTGGACGATGTGCAACTGCGCGAGCTGGAGGCACGCCTGTCGTACCTGCGCGAACTGGCTGAGCGCCGCGTGGCGGTGCTCAAAGCCATTGACGAGCAGGGCAAGCTGACCGACGCGCTGCGCTTGGCCATTGCCAACGCGCCGACGAAGCAGGAGCTGGAAGACATTTACCAGCCCTTTAAGCAAAAGCGCCGCACCAAGGGCCAGATTGCGCGGGAGTTTGGCTTGGAGCCCTTGGCCGATCGCCTTTTGGCTGACCCCACGCTCGATCCGCACGAGCAGGCCCAGGCGTTTTGCCAGCCCGCCACCACGCTCGACGATGGCAAGCCCGGCCCCGATTTTTCTACCACCACGGCGGTGCTCGATGGCGTGCGTGACCTGCTGGCTGAACGCTGGGCGGAAGATGCGACGCTGGTGCAGTCGCTGCGTGCCTGGCTGTGGGCCGAGGGTGAACTGCGCTCGCGCTTGATTGACGGCAAAAACGAGGCCGACCCCGAAGTGGCGAAATTCCGCGACTACTTTGATTACGCCGAACCGCTGTGCCGCATTCCTTCGCACCGTGCCTTGGCTGTCTTTCGTGGCCGGGCATTGGAAATTTTGGATGCCAAGCTGGTGCAGCCCGAGCTGCTTGCTCCCGGGGCCGTGCCCGACCCGCGCCAGCCCAGCCTGGCCGAAGGCAAGATTGCCCTGCACCTGGGCTGGAGCCACCAGGGGCGCAAGAGCGACGACCTGCTGCGCAAATGCGTGGCCTGGACGTGGCGCGTGAAACTCAGCCTGTCCATTGAGCGAGATCTGTTCACCCGCTTGCGCGAAGAGGCGGAAAAAGTCGCCATCAAAGTGTTTGCTGACAACCTGCGTGACCTGCTGCTGGCCGCCCCCGCCGGCCCGCGCGTGGTCATGGGGCTGGACCCCGGCATTCGCACCGGCGTGAAAGTGGCCGTGGTGGACGCCACCGGCAAGCTGGTGGACACGGCCACCGTCTATCCCCACGAACCCCGCAAAGATTGGGATGGCTCGCTGCACACGCTGGCCAGGTTGTGCGACAAGCACGGCGTGAACCTGATTGCCATTGGCAACGGCACCGCCAGCCGCGAAACCGACAAGCTCGCGGCGGACTTAATTAAATTGGTATCAAAAACGGCTGAAAGCTGCGCGGGGCAAGCGCAAGCAGCTATTGAAAAGATAGTGGTGAGCGAGGCTGGTGCTTCGGTGTATTCGGCCAGCGAATACGCCAGCCAGGAAATGCCCGATGTGGACGTGAGCTTGCGCGGCGCCGCCAGCATTGCCCGGCGCCTGCAAGACCCGCTGGCCGAGCTGGTCAAAATCGACCCGAAAAGCATTGGCGTGGGCCAGTACCAGCACGACGTGAACCAGGCCGAACTGGCGCGCACGCTCGATGCGGTGGTGGAAGACTGTGTGAACTCTGTGGGCGTGGACTTGAACACGGCCAGCGTGCCGCTGCTGTCGCGCGTCTCGGGCCTGTCAGCTAGCGTGGCGCGGGCCGTGGTGCGTTGGCGCGAGCAGCACGGCGCTTTCAAAAACCGCAAGCAGCTGATGGACGTGGCGGGCTTGGGGGCTAAAACCTTTGAGCAAGCCGCAGGCTTTTTGCGTATCCGGGGCGGCGACAACCCGCTGGACATGACCGGCGTGCACCCCGAAACCTACCCGGTGGTGGAGCAAATCATCGTCAAAACCGGCAAACCCGTGGCCGAGCTGATGGGCCGTGCCGAGATGCTCAAAACACTCAAGCCCGAGCTGCTGGCGAACGAGAAATTTGGCGTCATCACCGTCCAAGACATCCTGGCTGAACTCGAAAAGCCGGGTCGTGACCCGCGCCCCGATTTCAAGGTGGCGCGCTTTAACGAGGGCGTGGAAGACATCAAGGATTTGAAAGAGGGCATGGTGCTCGAAGGCACGGTGAGCAACGTGGCACAGTTTGGTGCGTTCGTGGATCTGGGCGTGCACCAAGATGGCCTAGTACACGTCAGCCAGATGGCGCACAAATTTGTGGAAGACGCGCGCGAAGTGGTGAAAACCGGCGCCATCGTCAAAGTGAAGGTGCTGGAGGTCGATGTGGCGCGCAAGCGCATCAGCCTGAGCATGAAGCTTGACGCGGCCAGTGGCCCGCGCCGGGAACATCGTGACAGCCGCGAGCCCGTGCGTTCACGCCCTGGCGAGGGCGGGCGCAGCAGCTATGCCCAGCCGGCGCGGCATAGCAGTGCGCAAGACAGCGCGCCCTCGGCCATGGCATCGGCCTTTGCCAAGCTGCAGCAGCGTGGGCGCTGAACGGCGCTGAACCCGGGGCTGTTCCGTAGGTGGTGGCGCCAGAGGGCGGTGGATAATCGCCCGGCGCGCTGCAAGCCATGTGGGCTGCAGCAGGCATTCCCTTCACTGACCTTGCCCCAACATGGAACTCCACGCCCTGGTAGCTACTCCCTGCGCGCTGCCCAGCATGCCGCGCATCGTTGCGCTGCTGCTGGCCGAGTTGGCGCAGCCGCAGCCGCAATTGCAGCGGCTCAACCAGCTTTTCGGTGGTGATCCGGCGCTGGCGGCGCGTTTGCTGGAGCAGGCCAATGGGGCTCTCTTTCGTGCCACCGGGGAGGTGGTGGGCGTGCCCGAGGCCTTGGCCCTGCTGAGCCAGGCGCAACTGCACAGCCTGGTGCGTTCGGCCCCGCTGGGGGCCGCGTCGCGCAGCGTGCCTGGGGTGAATTTGCCCCAGTTTTGGCGCTACAGCCACAACACGGCGCGCCTGGCGCGCGCGCTGGCCGGTTTTGTGCAGCACAACCAGTTGGCTGCCTACACGGCCGGTTTGCTGCATGGTGTGGGCGAGCTGGTGCTGCATCTGGGCTATGCGGAAAAAGCCCAGTCCCTCAACACCCTGGTGCCACCTCTGGACTACCGCCGTGCCAAGATTGAGCAGCGCATTCTGGGCTACCACTACGCCCAGATCAGTGCGGGCCTGGCGCAGCGCTGGCAGCTACCGTCCTCGGTGGTGGATGCCCTGACCTACATGGTGGCACCGCTGGACAACCAGGTGTACGAACCCCTGGCTGGCGTGCTGCACCTGGCCGCCTGGCGTGCGCGTGCACGCGAGGCTGGCTGGGGGGAAAAAGAGCTGGCCGTGTCTTTCCCCGGTGAGGTGGGGCTGGCGCTGGGTATGGACATCGACATGGTGCTGCAGCAAGACCCCATCGACTGGCACTCGCGCCCCGAGGCAGGGGACTGGGTGTAGCCCACATTCCCCCGCCGCAGGTGTGCGGGCTTAGAGCGTGTTCACGATCTCGCGCGAAGGGGTGCAGGATGCGAATCGGGATGGGCTGCTAGGCGCAAACCGCAGCAATAGCCTTGCTATTGCGAGGATTTGCAACAACGCAGACCG
>JAYRPZ010000147.1:0-17544 GCA_041910915.1 Acidovorax sp. | reverse complement strand
GCGGCGGTTGGCCGTGAGGTGGATGTAGGCCAGACGGATACCGGCGTGGATGGTGAAGTAGTCCACGCCCTGCTCGGCTTGCTCGATCAGCGTGTCGCGGAAGATTTCCCAGGTCAGGTCTTCGGCCACGCCGCCCACCTTTTCCAGCGCCTGGTAAATCGGCACCGTGCCAATCGGCACCGGGCTGTTGCGGATGATCCAGTCGCGCGTGGTGTGGATGTTCTTGCCGGTGGACAAATCCATCACGTTGTCGGCGCCCCAGCGGATGGCCCAGACGAGCTTTTCCACTTCTTCTTCAATGCTGGACGTGACGGCGGAGTTGCCGATGTTGGCGTTGATCTTCACCAGGAAGTTGCGCCCAATCGCCATGGGCTCCACCTCGGGGTGGTTGATGTTGGCGGGGATGATGGCGCGGCCGCGGGCCACTTCGTCGCGCACAAATTCGGGGGTGATGATTTTCGGAATCATCGCGCCCATGGGGTTGCCCATCAGGCGCTGCTCGCGGGCCTGGTCTTGTTGGTACTGCGCCATCCATTCGCGCTTGCCGTTTTCGCGCAAGGCGACGTATTCCATCTCGGGGGTGATGATGCCCTTCTTGGCGTAGTGCATCTGCGTGACGTTGGCACCGCTCTTGGCGCGCAGGGGCTGGCGTTGCAGCGCGGCAGCCTCGGCACGCAGCTGGGCCAGGCGGTCACCGTCTTCCGCTTTCTGGCCATCATCGAGGGCTTT
Organism: Acidovorax sp.; assembly: GCA_041910915.1. Lineage (GTDB taxonomy): Bacteria > Pseudomonadota > Gammaproteobacteria > Burkholderiales > Burkholderiaceae_C > Paenacidovorax. The sequence goes on along the minus strand of JAYRPZ010000147.1, from coordinate 16,815 downwards.
GCGCACGCGGCCTTCGTAGCTTTCAGTGTCGCCACGCTCGGCAATCCAGGCACCACGCACGCTGGCCAAACCTTGGCGTACATCAATCGCTACCGTGGGATCGGTGTAAGGGCCTGAAGTGTCATACACGCTCACCACTTCGCCGTTCGTCAGCGCAATATCGCGCACAGGCACGCGCACATCGGCGCGGCTGCCGGTGATGTAGGACTTGGTGGAGGCGGGAAAGGACTCGCGGGTGCGAGCCAGCAGGGTGCTGAAATGGTCGGGGGCGTTCATGGCGGGCAGTCCTCAAATGGGCCAAAGACATGCTCCGCAATGGGTGGAACGCAGCCGCACTCGCCAAACGGCGCGCGCGCGTTCCACTGCAGCTCTTCTTACGCTGGTACTAACCAGATCAAGTTCGCGGTTTCGGTGGCTGGGGCCACCATCTCAGCACGCCACTATCGTGCACCCCGGAGCAAGGGCGCAGTATAGGGCGGGCACTTCGCTCAGCGCACGGGGTGAACAAAATACCGCTGCGGGTAGGGTTCATTCACCAGGGTGTAGTGCCACCACTCTTCGGGCAGGTTGCGCCAGCCATGGCTGTGCATCACGCTGCGCAACCACTGGCGGTTGCGACGTACGTCGGGGGAGAGGTCGGGGTTATCGGTGTGCGACAGTTCATCGAACATGTCAAAGGGCGTGCCCATGTCTACTTCCTGGCCATCTGCCAGAGGACCAAAAACCACCTGGCTGGCACGCACGGCATCGACCACCACAGCTGTCACATCGACCGTGCTGGCGCGGCTGTGTCCTGATTTTTCTGCGATGTAGCCCCGCTTGAACAGCTCTTGCTTGGGCACGCGGGGGTAGTACACCGGCTTGGTGCGTTGGTCTGCCAAATCAGCGCCCCAGCGCACAAAGTCATCGACGGCAGGCTGGGGACGGTAGCAATCAAACACTTTCAACGCCAGTCCGTGGGATCGCAAGGTTTTTTGCACCTCGCTCAAGGCCTGGGCTGCAGGACGACTCAGCCAACACTGTGGCGCCTCGTAGCCCGCGACAGGACGCCCAACAAAATTTTCGGCACCGAAATAACGCATGTCTTGCACAACGTCAGGAGCCCACTGCGTCAGGGGCACCAGATCGGCGGCGCCATCGTGCGCAACCGGAGAAGCACACCCCGCCAACAACGCCACACACAAAGCGCTGGCAAAAGACAGTGAACGCAACAACATACAGAAATCCCCCATGGAAAATGCATCCAATGCAATGTCATCAGGCTGCAAGCATAGGGGATATGCGCAGCCCTACACTGCGGCTTATGGATGCTTGGATACCTTCGCTACTGCACTGGCTTGCTTTGCCGGAATTTGGTTTGAGCACAGTTTTTTTGATTGCCCTGCTCTCTGCCACACTGCTCCCGATGGGTTCAGAGCCTGCTGTGTTTGGGTTGGTACAACTCAATCCCAGCCTGTTTTGGCCAGCTATCAGCGTGGCCACTGTGGGTAATACCCTGGGAGGTGCTATCACATGGTGGATGGGCCTGGGAGCACACCAAGCCTTCGATAAGGCCCGAGGCAAGCGCACCCATGTGCAGGCGTTGGCTTGGTTAGAACGTTTTGGCCCCCGCGCCTGTTTATTCAGCTGGCTGCCGATGGTCGGCGATCCGGTGTGCGCCCTGGCTGGCTGGTTAAAGCTACCGTTCTGGCCTTGCCTGGTCTATATGGCGATAGGTAAATTCCTACGTTACCTGACCATGACCAGCGTGCTGCTGTACCTGTGGCCTGCTTGAGGGCCGACCACCACCTGTCGCAAGCACTGGCATTGTCCTCAAGGATCTGCGGGGTATGGGCATAAAAAAAGCCCTCAAAAAATTAGGCTAATTTCCAAGTAAAGCCCTCCGGAATCAGTGTGGCGAACCCGCTTTTTCTCTGGTGGGCATACGGCATTTCTGCACTCGGCATCGGTCAGCATGGTGTTCCCCGGTCAACTTGTTCCCCGGTTTTTCGGGAAACTGGCGTTTTGTTCCCCGGTATGTTCCCCGGTCACCGTCTGGCTGTCAATGTCTGCCCCTGTCTCTCCCTGCTGTGTGAAAGCGCGTTTTCCCAATGAAAAAGGCCCCGAGGTGTATGTACCTGGGGGCCTTTGTTTCAATGAATGGTGCCGGTTGTCGGATTCGAACTGACGACCTACCGCTTACAAGGCGGGTGCTCTACCAACTGAGCTAAACCGGCGTATCCTTGTATTCTATACCGGGATAAAGACCTTATTTGACTCGCTTGAGCGTAGTCTTGGCTCCAATTGGTGCTTTGGGGGGTGGTTCAGGAGCTTCTTCCTCTGTTTCATTGTCATCCATCACACCTAGATGAACCACTCTGTCGTCCGACACATCTGCCAAGGATGTCTTAGGGACACTAGACAACACGGTGGGCACAGAGACTTCTGGCAAATCTACTGGAGGGGGAAAGGCCATGCCCTGGCCATTCTCCCGAGCATAAATAGCCACCACCCGACCTACTGGCACAACGATGTCTCGGGGCTGACCACCAAAGCGGGCTTTGAATTCAATGTAGTCATTACCCAATTGCAGTGCACTGGTAGCGTCGTAGCTGATATTGAGCACGATTTCACCGTCTTTGACGTACTCCAGCGGCACCTGCACGGAACCATCCACCCGGACAACAACATGGGGCGTCAGGCCGTTGTCCGTACACCACTCATAAAGCGCACGAATCAGATAAGGACGTGTCGAAGTAGTGTCTTGATCGTTCATGTGTGCTCCTGAGTAGCCAAAATCAGTTCCATCCGCAGCGGGCAGTGAATTATTTACGCATCACTTTTTCAGATGGCGTCAAAGCTTCAATGTACGCAGGGCGCGAAAAAATGCGCTCTGCATATTTCAGCAGCGGTGCCGCATTCTTGCTCAGCTCGATGCCGTAATAGTCCAAACGCCAGAGCAAAGGTGCAATGGCTACGTCCAGCATGGAGAAATTCTCTCCCAGCATAAATTTGTTTTTCAAAAACACTGGCGCCAGCTGGGTCAGACGATCACGGATATGCGCCCGTGCCTTCTCCAACGCTTTGTCATTGCCCTTGGTAGTGCGCGACTCCAGCGCACTGACATGCACAAACAATTCTTTTTCGAAGTTCAGCAAAAACAGCCGCACACGGGCACGATCGACTGGATCGCCAGGCATGAGCTGTGGATGAGGGAAGCGCTCATCAATATATTCGTTGATGATGTTCGACTCATAAAGAATCAAATCGCGCTCGACCAGAATAGGAACCTGGCCATACGGATTCATCACACTGATGTCTTCTGGCTTGTTGTACAGATCCACATCACGAATTTCAAAATCCATACCTTTTTCGAACAACACGAAACGGCAGCGGTGAGAAAAAGGACAGGTGGTTCCCGAGTAAAGCACCATCATGGCGTAAGGCTCCTAAAAGTCAAAAAGAGTGGGACACCCCAGGTGCCCACTCTACAAAGAAGACGACCCGGCAGCTGCCGGGATCGCAAACATCACGAAGCTTATTTGACGTCTTTCCAGAACGCTGCATTCAAGCGCCAGGCAACGAAAATAAAGATCGCCAGATAGGCCAGCACCCACATGCCAAGAGTCTTGCGCTTATCCTGGGCTGGCTCACCCATCCACTGCAGGTAATTCACCAAGTCACCGACAGCTTTGTCGTATTCCTGCTCGGTCATTTTCCCTTTGGAAATTTGCTCCCAGCCCTTGAACACATGGGTTTCCTGCCCATCATGGCTCACCACGTCAAACAAAGCACGGCGCTCACCTTGCAACTCCCACAGCACGTGGGGCATGCCCACGCTTGGGAAAGCCAAGTTGTTCCAGCCCGTAGCCTTGGTTTCATCGCGGTAAAAAGTACGCAAGAAGGTGTAGAGGTAATCTGCCCCAGAACCTTGAGCACCAGCACGCGAACGTGCAATCACCGTGAGATCAGGCGGATTCGCACCAAACCATTCTTTGGCTTGGTTCGGATTGATCGCCGCCTTCATGGTTTCACCCACTTTGTCCGTCGTGAACAGCAAGTTTTCCTTGATGTCTTGATCTGTCAAGCCAATGTCTTTCAAGCGATTGAAGCGCATGAAGGCCGCAGAGTGACAGCTCAAGCAGTAGTTGACGAACAACTTTGCACCGTTTTGCAGCGAGGCGTTGTCCTTCGTGTTGACAGGTGCCTTATCCCATGCCGGGCCACCGCCGCCTGCAGCATGTGCGCCAGTGGCAATACCCAAGGCTGCAATCAGCGAAAAAAGAATTTTTTTCATTGTTGTTCTCTCCGGCTTAGTGGGGCTTGAAATTCACGCGCTCAGGCACGGGCTTGGGCGTACCCAAGCGGCTCCACCAAGGCATCAGCAGGAAGAAGCCAAAATAGAACAAGGTACCAACCTGCGAAACGCGTTCACCCATCGGCGAAGGTGGTTGCACGCCGAGATAAGCCAACACAACGAACCAGACCACAAAGATGGCATACAGCCACTTGTGCCAACCCGGACGGTAGCGAATCGAGCGCGCTGGGCTGCAGTCCAGCCATGGCAGGAAGAACAGGATGACCACAGCGCCACCCATCACCACCACACCCCAGAACTTGGCGTCAATCGCCAGCATCAGAGCCACTGCGACAGCAGCACCTACCAAGATGCCACCTTTGAAGATGGCAGGCAGCTTGGCCTTCAACACGCCGTAGCCAGCACCCAACACCACACAGGCAATCAGGGCGTACATCATTTCGCTGGTAATAGCACGCAGCATCGAATAGAAGGGCGTGAAGTACCACACAGGTGCAATGTGGTTAGGCGTCTTCAGCGGGTCAGCCGGGATGAAGTTGTTGTATTCGAGGAAGTAACCACCAAACTCAGGGGCAAAAAACACCACTGCCGAGAAGATGAACAGGAATACGGTCACGCCAAAAATGTCGTGCACGGTGTAGTAAGGATGGAACGGAATGCCATCCAACGGGTGGCCTTTGTCATCCACGGGCTTGCCCGGGCCTTTGATCTCAATGCCATCGGGGTTGTTCGAACCCACATCGTGCAGCGCCAGCAAGTGGGCCACGACCAGACCAATCAGCACCAGGGGAACTGCAATCACGTGGAAGCTGAAAAAGCGGTTCAACGTCGCATCACCCACCACGTAGTCACCACGAATCAGCAGCGCCAGGTCAGGCCCAACAAAGGGCACAGCCGCAAACAGGTTAACGATCACCTGGGCGCCCCAGTAGGACATCTGACCCCAAGGCAGCAGGTAACCCATGAAGGCTTCGGCCATCAGTGCCAAGAAAATGGCACAGCCGAAAATCCACACCAGCTCACGAGGCTTGCGGTACGAACCGTACAGCAGACCACGGAACATATGCAGATACACCACAACGAAGAAAGCCGATGCGCCTGTGGAGTGCATGTAGCGGATCAACCATCCCCAAGGCACATCGCGCATGATGTACTCCACCGACTCAAACGCCTTGGCCGCGTCCGGTTTGTAGTGCATCACGAGGAAGATGCCAGTCACGATCTGGATCACGAGCACCAACAGTGCAAGAGAACCAAAGATGTACCAAAAGTTAAAGTTTTTCGGAGCGTAATACTCCGCCATATGAACTTTGTAGGCATCAAACGCTGTCGGGAAGCGGTTTTCTAGCCAGTTTTTGGCTTTCGCACCTGCCGAAGCGTTGGGCGAAAGCTCCTTGAATTCACGGTAAGCAGCCATTTATCAGTGCCTCCCTCAGGCTTTTTTATCTTCACCAATCAGAAGCTTGGTCTCTGAGAGGTACATGTGCGGCGGCACTTCCAAATTGTCAGGCGCCGGCTTGTTTTTGAATACACGACCTGCCAAATCGAACGTCGAACCATGGCAGGGGCACAGGAAGCCACCTTGCCAATCACTGGGCAGCGAAGGCTGCGCACCCGGTGTGAACTTATCAACGGGCGAGCACCCCAAGTGGGTGCAAATACCTACGCACACCAACACCTCAGGCTTGATGGAGCGGTGCCCGTTGCGTGCGTATTCAGGGGTAAATTCTGCCGGATTGCGCAGCGATTGTGGATCAGCCAGCTGGGGATCCAGCTTGGGCAACTCAGCCAGTTGTTCAGGCGTGCGTTTGATGATCCATACAGGCTTACCACGCCACTCCACGGTGACTTTTTCGCCGGGCTTGAGGCTGGAGATATCGACCTCGACGGCCGCGCCTGCTGCCTTGGCCTTTTCAGAAGGCTGAAAGGTGCTCACAAAGGGGACGGCAGCAGCCACGCCGCCCACCGCGCCAGCACAGCCAGACGCAATCAGCCACGTCCGCTTGCCGGAGTCGATCGGAGTTTCACTCATGGGGGAATCCTCGGTATGCAACGCTATTAGAGTCAACCGCAAATTGTAGCGGAGTGATAATGCACACCGGCTTGGGCACCGCCGCGCAAGAGCTGCGCCACATCAATTTCCGTGTCCGCCCACAACGCTCTTTTTGCAAGGAAAAAACATGAGCATGATGCAAGAATTTCGCGAATTTGCCATCAAAGGCAACGTGATCGACTTGGCTGTTGGCGTCATCATCGGTGGTGCTTTCGGAAAAATTGTCGATTCCGTCGTGTCTGACCTGATCATGCCGGTCGTCGGGTTGGTATTTGGCAAGCTCGATTTTTCCAACCTGTTTCTCGTTTTAGGTACCGTGCCGGAAGGCACGGCACACACGCTCGACGCCTTGAAAAAAGCAGGGGTTCCGGTGTTCGCCTATGGCAGCTTCATCACCGTGGCAGTCAATTTTTTCATCCTGGCCTTCATCATTTTCATGATGGTCAAGCAAATCAACCGCCTCAAACGTGAAGCGCCTGCGGCAGAACCCGCACCAGCACCCGTCACACCAGAGGACATCGTGCTGCTGCGCGAAATCCGCGACAGCCTCAAGCGCTAACCCCTGGGGGCAGGCATCTGCCCAGCCGCTTCAGTGCGCCAGCAATTGGCGCGCCACGCGCACTGCTTCGATCAGACTGGCAGCATCCGCCTTGCCTTGTCCCGCAATATCAAACGCCGTGCCGTGATCCGGGCTGGTACGCACCAGCGGCAAACCCAGGGTGACGTTCACGCCCTTGTCCACGCCCAAATACTTCACTGGAATCAGCCCTTGGTCGTGGTACATCGCCACCACCACATCAAACTCGCCAGGGTGCCCAGGAGCGTGGCGCGCGCGCATGAACACCGTATCAGGGGCGAGCGGGCCGTGTGCATCCAGACCTGCGCTGCGTGCCTGTGCCACTGCTGGAGCAATCGTGTCGATCTCTTCGCACCCCATCAGGCCACCCTCACCAGCGTGGGGGTTGAGGCCTGCAACCGCCATGCGCGGCGCGCGCCCCAGCACCCGGGCCAGCGCGTGGTGGGTGATCTCCAGCGTTTGCAGCACCTGCGCAAAAGTCACAGCCTCCAATGCCTGGCGCAGTGCCACATGGATGCTCACCAGCACCACACGCAACTCATCGTTGGCCAGCATCATGCGCACTGGCATTTGCGCCAGGGGCACGCCCGCGTGCTGCGCCGCCTCGGCCTGCAGCAGCTCAGTGTGGCCGGGGTACGAAAAACCCGCTGCCGCCAGGGCCTCTTTGTGCAAAGGCGCTGTCACCAGCGCTGCCACTTCGCCGCGCAGCGCAGCCCGCGCAGCCCATTGCACGCACTGCCCAGCCGCCTGGCCCGCCAAAGCACTCACCTGCCCCCACGGCTGGGGGCCCGGCAGATCGGGCAGGGGCCACAACGGCACGCAACGCGGCGGCGCCTCCCAGGCTTGGGCAGGGTGATCGAGCACAGCCAAGGGCACCAGCGGCTCGCCTGGGCGCAACACGCTGGCAGCCGCACGGCGCAGCGTGGCCACTTCGCCCACCACAAAGCAGCCGCGCAACAACTCCGGCGCATCACGAAAAGCCTGCACGATGGTTTCCGGGCCAATGCCTGCACTGTCGCCTTGGGTGATAGCGATGGGCAGACCTGAGGAATTTATTTTCAGCATAAAAAACGGCTCTAAGCCTTGCTAGGCAAGCGCAAGCAGCTATGAAAAAAATAGCTTACGCCGGGTTATCGATGTCAATAAACTGGTGCTCCAGCCCCCAGGTGGCAGCCAGGTGCGTGGCCACGGCGGGCGCGCCATAACGCTCAGTGGCATGGTGGCCTGCTGCCAGAAAAGCCACACCGCATTCCCGCGCCAAGTGGGCCTGGGGTTCTGACATTTCCCCGGTGATGAAAGCATCAGCACCCGCTGCCATGGCTGACTCAAAATACCCCTGCGCCCCACCCGAGCACCACGCCACGCGGCGAATAGGCCGCCCCGGTGTGCCGGGCACGCAGGTCACGCCCCGCCCCAAGCGCTGCTGCACCCAATGGGCCAGGGTGGGGGCATCGGCAAACTCCACCGGCGCCACGCAGCCCAGTTCTTGCTCGCCAAAACGTTGGTCGAACTGCCAGCCCAGCACCTGGCCCAGTTGAGCGTTGTTGCCCAGTTCCGGGTGGGCATCCAGCGGCAGGTGGTAGGCGTAAAGATTGATGTCATGCGCCAGCAGCAGGCGCAGGCGCTCGCGCATCCAGCCCACCACGCGGCCATCCTGACCACGCCAAAACAGGCCATGGTGAACCAACAAGGCGTCGGCCCCAGCGGCAATCGCGGCCTCAATCAACGCCCGGCTGGCCGTGACGCCGCTGACGATGCGCGCCACTTGCGCCTTGCCCTCCACCTGCAGGCCGTTGGGGCCGTAGTCTTTGAAGCGTTCGGGCTGCAGCAACGCGTCCAGGCTGTGCAGCAATTCAGTACGAGAGATGCTCATGGGCCCACATTGTCGGCCAGCCTGGCGGACAATGCAGCCTTCGCGACCCTCTTGCCCCCGACTTTCATGAAGCGCTTTTGGCTGCTGTTTTCACAGACCGTGACCGTGCTGGTTGCGGCTTATTTTGTTGTTGCCACGCTGCAGCCCGACTGGCTGCGCCGTGGCGCCCGTGTGTCGCCCGCAGGTATCACCTTGCTAGAAGCCCCAAGCCAGCCCAGTGGTACGGTGGCACCGGGCAGCTTCAGCGTGGCTGCGCGCAAAGCGGCGCCCGCCGTGGTGAGCATCAATACCAGCAAGGAAGTGCGCCACCCGCGCAGCAACGACCCGTGGTTCCAGTTTTTCTTCGGCGATGTGGGCCCGCAAGCCCAAACCGGGCTGGGTAGTGGCGTGATCGTCAGCCCGGATGGCTACATCTTGACCAACAACCACGTGGTGGAAGGTGCCGATGAGATTGAAGTCACTCTCACTGACAGCCGCCGCGCACGCGCACGCATCATTGGCACCGACCCAGAAACCGATCTGGCCATTTTGAAAATCCAGCTCGACAAGCTGCCCGTGATCGTCTGGGGTAATTCCGACCAGCTCGCCGTGGGCGACCATGTGCTGGCCATTGGCAACCCGTTTGGCGTGGGGCAGACGGTCACCAGCGGCATCATCAGTGCGCTGGGGCGCAGCCAGTTGGGCATCAACACCTTTGAAAATTTCATTCAAACCGATGCGGCCATCAACCCAGGTAACTCTGGCGGCGCCTTGATTGATGTGGAAGGCAATTTGCAAGGTATCAACACGGCCATCTATTCACGCTCGGGTGGCAGCATGGGCATTGGCTTTGCCATTCCGGTGTCCACCGCGCGCCAGGTGCTCGACGGCATCGTCAAAGACGGCCAGGTGCGCCGGGGCTGGATTGGCGTAGAGCCCAACGAGCTATCGCCCGAACTGGCCGAGACGTTTGGCGTGCAAGCCAGCGAGGGCGTGATCCTCACCGGAGTGCTGCAGGCTGGCCCAGCAGCAGAAGCCGGCATCCGCCCGGGTGACGTCATCGTGCAAGTGGCGGGACAGCCGGTGCGTAACGTGTCGGAGCTGCTGTCAGCAGTGGCTGCGCTGCAGCCAGGCGAGCCCGCCACATTTGCCTTGCAGCGTGGCAACCACGCCATGGAAGTGCAGGTGGTGCCCGGTTTGCGCCCCAGCGCACAGCGGCGTGCCCGCCGCTAAAGCGCGCACCCTGACGAGCGCCATCAAAAAAGCTGCCAGCGCTTGCAAACGCTGGCAGCTTTTTTATTGACCACGGTGGTCGTCTCTTTACGAGCCCGCAGCAGGACCGCTGCTTGAGCTGTCTTCCTCAGGGGCCTTCGACACTTTGGCAAACCAGCCTGCAGCAAGAATGCCCACCTCGTAGAGCAGGCACATGGGGATGGCCAAAGCCAGCTGGGAAATCACATCAGGAGGTGTTACCACTGCAGCGATGATGAATGCCACCACGATGAAGTAACCGCGAAAGGCCTTGAGCTTGGCAATATCCACAATGCCAAAGCGCACCAACAGCATGACCACGATAGGCACTTGAAAGGCCATGCCAAACGCCAGGTACAGCGACAAAATCGACTCTACATACGAGGCAATGTCCGGCGTGGCCGCCACGCTTTCCGGGGTGAAGCCTTGGATGAAGGCGAACATTTTTTCGAGCACAAAAAATTGCACAAAGGCAATGCCGATATAGGCCAGCAGGCTGCCAAAAAAGATCAGCGGAAGCGCAAATTTTTTCTCATGGCTGTACAGCCCCGGTGCCACAAAAGCCCACAACTGGTAGATGAGCCACGGCAGTGCCACCAGCACGGCAACCAACATCAGCACCTTCAACGGTACAAAAAAGGGTGAAAACACGCCCACCGCGATGAGCTTGGCATCGGGCGGCATGTGCGCACGGATGGGACGGGCGATGAAGTCGATCAGACCGTTAGGGCCAGGCCACATCGCCAGCACCGCCACCGCTGCCGCCACACCATAAATGGCGTAGAGCAAACGGTCGCGCAGCTCAACCAAGTGCTGTACGAAGGGCTGTTCGGTGCCCGCCAGTTCATCGTCTTTGGGAGGGGTGTGTGACATGGAAGACTTGAAACAAAAGGCAGCCTGCGCTGCTGCCTGCTGGCGCGACAGGCAGCACCAGTGCGCTCACAAACAGCTCGACAAACAGAACTAATAGGTTTTTTTCTTGGGCCGAAAACGCGCCACCCGCGCAGCACCCGATTGCACATGGGTGCGCACACCTGCCCGTGCTTTGTACCAACGCGGCACAGCCCCGCGCTTGAGGCGCCAGTTCTTGCCAGGATGCTTGTACTGCGGTGCGCTCGGTGCAAAGTCGGCACTCTCCCAGACGTTTGTTTCAGACGAAGTGAGCCCGGCGGTGGCCTCGCTCCAGTCTTTTTCAAAGGCACGGGCCTCGGTTTGTACCGACTGCTCGACATCGCGCGCAGCGCTCTCGACCTGCTCTTTCATTTTGCGCAGCTCGTCGAGTTCCATGCTGCGGTTGACCTCGGCTTTGACGTCAGCCACGTAGCGCTGCGCCTTGCCCAGCAAGGTGCCGACGGTACGCGCCACGCGTGGCAGCTTCTCCGGGCCGATGACAATCAATGCCACCACCCCGACGAGCGCCATTTTGGACAGGCCGATGTCAATCATGGTTCAGCTTCGCGCGCTCAGCTTTTGTGCTTGGCTTGCACATCGATGGTGGTTTCGGCCTGCTGCTGGTTGGCCACCTGGGCGGCTGGCTGGCTGGCTGACGACGCGCCAGTCTCGCCCTGGGCGCCATCTTTCATGCCATCTTTGAAGCCTTTGACAGCACCGCCGAGGTCCGAGCCAATGTTTTTCAGCTTTTTGGTGCCAAACACCAGCACCACGATCAGCAAAACCACCAACCAGTGCCAGATGGAAAACGAGCCCATGAAAATCTCCTAAGGAATCAATGGATTGTAGTGCCGGGGTATCAACCCCGTGCCCAGGGGCGCGGGCCGCCCATGACGTGGACGTGCAGGTGATGCACCTCTTGCCCGCCCTCCTCGCCCGTGTTCACCACGACGCGAAAGCCCCCTTCCGGATACGGCCTGCAGCCCTGCTCCAGCGCCAGCTTGGGTGCCAGGGCCATCATGCGGCCCAGCAGGGCCTCGTGCTGCGGCTCGACATGGGCCAAGGAGCTGATGTGCTGCTTGGGCACCAGCAGGAAATGCACCGGCGCCCAGGGGTTGATGTCGTGAAAAGCGTACAGCTCATCGTCTTCATAGACTTTGTTCGACGGAATCTGGCCTGCGATGATTTTGCAAAAAATGCAGTGAGGATCGTGCATGGGAAAGTCTTCAAAAAAAGGGGCAAAAAAGCGGTCAGTCCGCGTCTGCCAGGTTGATGGTGGGGCGCACGCCCACATCTGCCGCGTGGGCTTGTAGCCAGCGCTGGCCTTCGGCCCGGCCCAGCGCAAACAGTTGGCGCACAAACGCCAGATCGGCACGTGCTTTGCTGGTCGAGCCAAAGCGCGCTAGCAGCGCTCCACCATCCACACGGTGCAGGCGCACACTCTTGTAGCGCTGCGGATCGAGCCGCCCTTCGGCCAGCAGCCGACGCACAAACTCAATAGCGCGCATTTCCGCCAGCAAGCTGGCATTGAAGGTCACCTCGTTGGTGCGCTCCATGATTTCCTGGGCCGTCTCGGGCAAGGCACGGTACTGAATCGGATTGATCTGCACCAGCAAGATGTCGGAGCACGCCGTGTTGTAGATCAAGGGGTGCAGCGCCGGGTTGCCGGAGTAGCCGCCATCCCAGTAACGCTCGCCCTCAATCTCTACGGCCTTGAACATCAGGGGCAGGCAGGCCGAGGCCATCACCGCATCCGCCGACAGGCGGGCGCCAGAAAAAATTTCGCCCTGCCCCGTGCGCACATTGGTGGCACACACGAACACCTTCGGGCCACATCCGTTGCTGGCATGGCACAGGGCATCAAAGTCCACCTCGCGCTCGAGCAAGTGGCGCAGCGGATTGATGCCCAGCGGATTGGCCTGGTAGGGCGACAGCCACTGCGACATCAAGCCCAGCAGCGGATTGTTTTGCAGCGGCACGCCCCACATCAGGCTGCCCAGCATCCCCACGCCCTCCCACAGCCGCGTCAGGGTCTGGCGGGCCAGGGCGCAGCCAGCGGCATGGGCGTCGCGCGGGTCTTTGTGCTGCAGCGCCGCCTGGGCAAAACCGTGCGCCACGGCCACAGCGTTCATGGCACCCGCGCTGGTGCCGCTGATGCCGTCGAGCACAAAACGCCCGTCTTCGAGCAGCGCGTCCAGCACCCCCCAGGTCAGCGCGCCATGGGAGCCACCACCCTGCAAGGCCAAGTTCAGAGAAAGCGGCGCCAGCGCCGCGCCAGCGTCAGCCATAGACGGGTCGATCAGCGTTCATGGCCACCATGCCGCGCACGATGCGGTAGAGGAACCAAATGGAAATCAAAGTCCAGGCCACCCAGCCCGGCAGGAAAAACAGCAGCCACAGCGGCGCGGTAATCAGGTACAGCACGCCTGCCACCAGCACACTGCTCAGGCGCCAGGAGAAATGCGTGGCCTGCCAGGTGCCCGCTGCGTCGCCGCGCTTGACCAGATCGAGCACCAGCGCAATCAACAGCAGCACCGCACTGGGCTGGGCACCGGGAATGATGGCCGCCACCGCCACCAGCAGGTGCAGCACGTAGCTCACCCAGCCCCAGGCCTTCAGGCCTTCGGCCTGCTGTGGGTCGGGCGAGGGCAACGGGTTGCCGGGAACGAGGGGGCCATCGCTCATGTCATGCTCCTTGCGGGGGCTGGGCCGCTGCGCTCTCCTCGCGCTCGCGCGCGCTGGCTTTGCGCAGGGCTTTTTCTTCTATGCCACTGGTGCCTTCGCGGCGCTCCAGCTCGGCAATCACATCGGCGGGGCGCAGGCCGTAGTGCGCCAGCGCCACCATGCTGTGAAACCACAGGTCGGCCACTTCATACACCAGCTTGTCGGGGCTGGCACCGTGGTCCACGTCTTTGGCAGCCATCACCACTTCGGTGGCTTCTTCGCCAATTTTTTTCAAAAAAGCGTCGGGGCCTTTGGCAAGCAGGCGGGCCACGTAGCTGGCGTCAGGGTTGCCGCCTTGGGCAGGAGAGCGGCTTTCAATCACGGCGGCCAGGCGGGCCAGGGAGTCTTGGCTGGTCATGGGCTTATGGGCTTACTTGTAGATGGTTTGCGGGTCTTTCAAGACCGGCTCAACGGTTTGCCAGGCATCGCCTTGCAGCTGCTGGTAAAAGCAGCTGTGGCGCCCGGTGTGGCAGGCAATGCCGGGATCATGACCGGCTTGTGTGACGGTGAGCAGCACCACGTCGCGGTCGCAATCGAGGCGGATGGCGTGAACGTGCTGCACATGGCCCGACTCCTCGCCCTTGAACCACAGCTTGCCGCGCGAGCGGCTGAAGTACACGGCGCGGCCCAGCTCGGCCGTCTTGGCCAGGGCCTCGCGGTTCATCCAGGCGAACATGAGCACGTCGCCCGTGCCCTGCTCTTGCGCAATCACGGGCACCAGGCCCTGCGCGTCCCATTGCACTTGATCGAGCCATTGCATAGGAAATTTTCTTTCAATTTTGATAGCTGCTTGCGCTTATCTGGTGCGGCTTAGAGGCCTTTTTGACCATAAAAATCAGCCTCTGCGAAGGCCACCGGACCAGCGCAGCGTGTGCTGCGGGCACCCAGGGTGGCCTGCAGGCACATTGTGGGCTTATTTTAGGCATCAAAAGTGGCTCTAAGCCGCGCAGAATAAGCGCAAACAGCTACTTTTTTAAGAGCAATTGTTCAGCCCATCTTACAGCCGCACGGGAATGCCGCGCGCGGCCATGTGCTGCTTGGCCTGAGCGATGGTGAACTGGCCGTAGTGAAAGATGCTGGCAGCCAGCACGGCATCGGCGCCGCCGAGGGTGACGCCATCGGCCAGGTCATCGAGGCTGCCCACGCCGCCCGAGGCAATCACGGGCACGTCCACGGCGTCGCTGACGGCGCGGGTGAGCTGCAGATCGAAGCCGCTTTTGGTGCCATCGCGGTCCATGCTGGTGAGCAAAATTTCGCCCGCACCACGCTGGGCCATCTCTTGCGCCCAGCGCACTGCGTCCAGCCCCACGTTCTTGCGCCCGCCGTGGCTGTACACATCCCAGCCCGGCCCCATGGGGGTGCCGCCGGGGCCGATGCGTTGCTCGTCTTCGGGCGTGCGGCGCTTGGCGTCGATGGCCACAACGATGCACTGCGCACCGTATTTGTCGCTGCAGGCGTTGATGGTGGCCGGGTTGGCAATGGCGGCGGAGTTGAAGCTGGTTTTGTCCGCACCGGCGTTGAGCAGGCGGCGCACGTCTTCCACGCTGCGCACGCCACCGCCCACCGTCAGGGGAATGAAGACCTGGCTGGCCACGGCTTCGATGATGGGCAAGATGAGGTCGCGCCCATCGCTGGTGGCGGTGATGTCCAGGAAGGTGAGTTCGTCCGCGCCCTGGGCGTTGTAGCGCGCGGCAATTTCTACCGGATCGCCTGCGTCGCGCAGCTCAACAAAGTTGACGCCTTTGACGACACGGCCTCCGGTCACGTCCAGGCAGGGGATGATGCGTTTGGCAAGCATGGGCGAATGAGGGCTGGGAGTTCAACAAGGGCGTGCAAGATACCACGCCCCACTGCCGCCAGCGGCCCACGCCCGCCAGCGCCAGCCCTCAGGCGGCGTTGCGCGCGGCACTGCTTTGCCAGCGCCAGGCGTCTTGGCACATGGCGGTAACGTCGCGCTGGGCGCGCCAGCCCAGCAGTTGCTCGGCCAGGCTGGGGTCAGCCCAGCAGGCCGCCACGTCGCCCGCGCGGCGCGGCGCGATCTGGTAGGGCACGCTGCGGCCACTGGCTTGCTCCAGACCGCGCACCATCTCCAGCACCGACACGGGGCGGCCCGTGCCCAGGTTCACGGTGAGCAGCCCGGGGTGCTGGCGCAGGTAGGCCAGCGCGGCCACATGGCCTTCGGCCAGGTCACACACGTGGATGTAGTCGCGCAGGCCCGTGCCATCGGGCGTGGGGTAGTCGTTGCCAAACACGCTCAACTGCGCACGCTCGCCTGCGGCCACCTGGGCCACGTAGGGCATGAGGTTGTTGGGCGTGCCCTGCGGGTCTTCACCAATCAGGCCACTGGGGTGGGCGCCCACGGGGTTGAAATAGCGCAGCCGTGCCAGGCGCCACTGGCCCGGCGCACTCGCGTGTACGTCGGCCAGCACCTGCTCCATCATCAGCTTGCTCCAGCCGTAGGGGTTGGTGGCCGAGAGGGGGAAGTCTTCCCGAATGGGCAAGGTGGCCGGGTCGCCATACACCGTGGCCGAAGAAGAGAACACCAGGGTGTACACGCCCGCCGCGTGCATGGCCTGCAGCAGCGCCACCGTGCCCGCCACGTTGTTGTCGTAGTAGCGCAGCGGCTGCGCCACCGACTCGCCCACGGCCTTGAAGGCAGCAAAGTGCATCACTGCTTCAATGGGGTAGCGCGCCAGCACATCGGCCATGAACGCGGCGTCGCCCACATCGCCCTGCTCGCACTGCGGCAGCTGGCCGGTGATGCGCCCCACCCGCTCCAGCACCGACGGGCGGCTGTTGCTAAAGTTGTCTACCACCACATAGCGCTCGCCCGCCTGGGCCAGGGCCACACACACATGCGAGCCAATGTAGCCCGCACCACCGGTTACCAAGATCACTAATCACCTCGTGACAAGACTGTCCAAAATCGGACGCTGGCGGCGATTGTGCGCACGGCGCATGACGATTTGGATGCGATCGAGCAGGGAATGTTAACTATTGATAATTTTTTCAAATTTAAATTAACTATTCCTAAGTAATCATTTGAAACTGACGTGGAATTTTCCGCCATAGCCATCGAGCAGTTCCTTGACCTCTTCCAAGAGCCTTTCCTTGGCCCAGGTCTTGAATGAGCGCCAGTGGTACTTGGCCTGCTTCCACACCATCTCGAT
>JAYRPZ010000146.1:0-30752 GCA_041910915.1 Acidovorax sp. | reverse complement strand
GGTGCAGGATGCGGATCGGGATGGGCTGCTAGGCGCAAACCGCAGCAATAGCCTTGCTATTGCGAGGATTTGCAACAACGCAGACCGCCCGATTCCGCGCCTGCACACCCGCGTGGAGATCGTGAACACGCTCTAAGAGCAACCCTGCAGAGCCGTTGCCGCTTTACAGCCCCAGCATCAATTGCAGGTTTTGCACGGCGGCACCGCTGGCGCCTTTGCCCAGGTTGTCCAGGCGGGCAATGGCCACGGCCTGGCGCGTGGCCTCGTTGGCGTACACACGAATTTCCAACTGGTTGGTGTCGGCCAGGGCGGTGGCATCGAGCTTGCCGTCTGCCGTCGGCTCCAGCACTTGCACGTACTGTCCCGGCGTGTTGCTGCGCGCGTAGTGCGCTACGTAGGCAGCGTGCAAATCAGCGCCGCTGGGGCGCGTGGGCAAGCTATCGAGGTGCAAGGGCAGGTTCACCAACATGCCCTGGCGGAAGTTGCCCACCGAGGGGATGAACAGCGGGCGCGCCGTCAGGCCCGTGCAGCGCATGATTTCAGGAATGTGCTTGTGCGACAGGCCCAGCGCATACGTTTCAAACAGCGGTGCTTGGCCAGCCTCATAGGCTTCGATCATGGGGCGACCACCACCGGAGTAACCGCTCACAGAGGGCAAAGACACGGGCATATCAGGTGCCAGCAAGCCCGCGTCGATCAGCGGGCGCAGCAACGCAATCGCGCCCGTGGCATAGCAGCCGGGGTTGGCCACGCGCTCGGCTTGGGCCACTGCCTGGGCCTGTCCCTCACACAGCTCGGGCAGGCCATACACCCAGCCCTGGGCCGTGCGGTGCGCCGTCGAGGCGTCGATGATGCGTGGCTTGCGCCCGGGCAGCGCGTCAATCAGCGCCACCGATTCGCGTGCCGCATCGTCGTGCAGGCACAAGATGACCACGTCCACCTGGGCCATCAACGCCTGCTTGGCTTGGACATCTTTGCGCAAACTGGGGTCGATGCTGACCAACTCCACACCCGCCATACCCTGCAGGCGCTCGCGGATTTGCAAGCCCGTGGTGCCTGCCTCGCCATCGATGAAAATTTTGTGCATACCAATCCTCTGGGTGCCGTGGGGTGTGTCAATGCCACGCGCCCACCGGTTTTTCCGTTGCCGACCGGGGGGCCAGCATGGCCATGGTGCGTCGCAACATGATACATTCTCGCGTTGCCATGTCCCACGCCCGCGGCCAGACATCCCCATCATGGCAAACGGGTGACGGCAGCGCGCAAAAGTTGCTTTGTCACCCTATGCCAAGGTCTTTTGCAGCGCTGTCTGCAACGGGTTAGTACCACCCTTCCCCTGAGAGAGACCTCATGAAGATTCACGAATACCAAGGCAAGGAGATCTTGCGCAGTTTTGGTGTGCCCGTTCCGCGCGGCATTCCAGCATTCACGGTGCAAGAAGCCGTGGAAGCAGCCCAAAAACTCGGCGGCCCCGTGTGGGTTGTCAAGGCCCAGATCCACGCAGGTGGTCGCGGCAAGGGCGGCGGCGTGAAAGTGGCCAAGAGCATTGACGATGTCAAGCGCTTGGCTGGCGAAATTTTGGGCATGCAGCTCAAAACGCACCAAACCGGCCCTGAAGGCCAAAAGGTGCGCCGCCTGTACATCGAAGACGGCGCCGACATCAAAAACGAGCTGTACATCTCGCTGGTGACCGACCGCGCTACGCAAAAAGTGGCCCTGATCGCCTCTTCTGAAGGCGGCATGGACATCGAAGAAGTGGCGCACTCCACTCCCGAGAAGATCATCACCGAGATGATCGACCCGCTGACTGGCATCACCGCTGACCAATCGAAGAAGATTGCTGCAGCCATCGGCCTGAGCGGCGCTTCGGTCGATCAAGCTGTCGATCTGTTCGCCAAGCTCTACAAGTGCTACATGGACACCGACGCGTCGCTGGTGGAAATCAACCCCCTGAACTGCGACTCCAAGGGCAACCTGATCGCCCTGGACGCCAAGTTCAACTTTGACGCCAACGCGCTGTTCCGCCACCCCGAAATCGTGGCCCTGCGCGATCTGGACGAAGAAGACCCCGCCGAAGTGGAAGCTTCCAAGTTCGACCTGGCCTACATCAGCCTGGACGGCAACATTGGCTGCCTGGTGAACGGCGCTGGCCTGGCCATGGCCACCATGGACACCATCAAGCTGTTCGGCGGCGAGCCAGCCAACTTCCTGGACGTGGGCGGCGGCGCTACCCCCGAGAAGGTCACCGAAGCCTTCAAGATCATGCTCAAGAACCCCAAGGTCAAGGGCATTTTGGTCAACATCTTCGGCGGCATCATGAAGTGCGACACCATCGCCACCGGCGTGATCACTGCCTGCAAGGCCGTGAACCTGAACGTGCCGCTGGTGGTGCGCATGAAGGGCACCAACGAAGAGCTGGGCAAGAAGATGCTGGCCGAATCTGGCCTGCCCATCATCGCTGCCGACACCATGGCTGAAGCTGCTACGAAGATCGTGGCTGCCGTTAAGTAAGAAGCCCGGAGAAACACTCATGTCGATTTACATCAACAAAGACACCAAGGTCATCACCCAGGGCATCACGGGCAAGACCGGCCAGTTCCACACCGAGAAGTGCCAGGAATACGCCAACGGCAAGAACTGCTTTGTCGCCGGCGTGAACCCCAAGAAGGCCGGTGAGTCGATTTTCAACATCCCAATCTACTCCACCGTCAAAGAAGCCGCCCAGCAAACCGGCGCCACCGTGTCGGTGATCTACGTGCCACCCGCAGGCGCAGCTGCCGCCATCTGGGAAGCCGTGGAAGCCGATCTGGACCTGGCGATCTGCATCACCGAAGGCATTCCCGTGCGCGACATGCTGGAAGTGCGCAACAAGATGAAGGCCAAGGAAGCTGCTGGCGGCAAGAAGACCTTGCTGCTGGGCCCCAACTGCCCAGGTCTGATCACGCCCGACGAAATCAAGATCGGCATCATGCCCGGTCACATCCACCGCAAGGGCCGCATTGGTGTGGTGAGCCGCTCGGGCACGCTGACCTACGAAGCTGTGGCCATGCTGACCGAAGTGGGTCTGGGCCAGTCCAGCGCCGTCGGTATCGGTGGTGACCCGATCAACGGTCTGAAGCACATCGACGTGATGAAGGCGTTCAACGACGATCCAGACACCGACGCCGTGATCATGATCGGTGAAATCGGCGGCCCCGACGAAGCCGAAGCTGCTCAGTGGTGCAAGGCCAACATGAAGAAGCCTGTGGTGGGCTTCATCGCTGGCGTGACTGCCCCTCCCGGCAAGCGCATGGGCCACGCTGGTGCGCTGATCTCTGGCGGCGCCGACACGGCTGATGCCAAGCTGGCCATCATGGAAGAGTGTGGTTTTGTGGTGACACGTAACCCCTCCGAGTTGGGCAAGTTGCTCAAGGCGCAACTGAAGTAATTGCGCGAATTGCGTCACTGCAGCGCCCGTGGCTTTCAAGGCACGGGCGTTTTTTTATGCCAACACGTGACCCCGAGCGAGTTCCTGGCGTGCCCAGCCCGGTCTCATGACGGGCAAGGCCGTACCAAGCGCAAGAAAACACCTGCACATCAAAGACCCTCGTCTATGATGCGCGGCGCGATGCTACAACGCACCCTCCCTATGCCGGACACTCAACACACAGCCTCTCACCTGCGCTGCGCGACACCGCAGGAGCGCCCACTTGGCCAGGGGAGGGCCTGATGTCGACCACTTCTTTGCAGTATCTTTTTTCAGCACAAACCGACCAGGGGCGGGTGCGCGGCAACAACGAAGATGCTGTCATCGTCGACCCGAGCTTGGGGCTGGCCATACTGGCCGATGGCATGGGCGGCTACAACGCAGGAGAAGTGGCCAGCAACATGGCCGTGTCCTTGGTACACGAGGCCATGGCACGCTGGTTTGCCCGCCAGGGTGCCAGCTCCCCCTCGTCCGCAGCGATTGGGCAAGCACTGCACACCTGCGTGGGCGATGCCAACCGGGCGGTGTTACAGGCATCCATTGAGCAACCTCAATGTGCGGGCATGGGCACGACGTTGGTGGTCGCTGTATTTATCGACAATCGCCTGATCCTGGGTCACATGGGTGATTCGCGCTGCTACCGTCTGCGCGCAGGACGCATTGAACAAATTACCCGGGACCATTCCTGGGTTCAAGAACAAATAGATCTGGGCCTGATGACCCCTGAAGAAATTGCCAGCCTGGGCTGTGGCAACCTGGTCACCCGGGCCCTGGGAGTGGAGGAAGATGCCGAGTTGGAAGTGCATGAGTTCGAGGTGCAAGCACAGGATATGTACCTGCTGTGCTCGGATGGCCTGTCCGACATGGTGGAAGAGCCCGAACTGCTGGTGCTGTCGAGCGCACCCGTTCCCCTAGAAGAAAAAGTCAGCCTGCTGGTGGCAGCAGCGAACCATCTGGGTGGGCGAGACAACATCAGCGTGGCACTCATCCAAGCCCAGGTACGCGAGGGCAACAAGCGGGGCCTGATTGCACGCCTGCTTCACCCCAAAACCCCCTGAATACCGCCGCACTTGCACATACAAATAAATGGAAAAAAGCCAGGAGTTGATCATGCCCAAATTGATCGTTTCGATCGACGGGGTCGTCATCAAGGAAGTGACACTGACCAAGGACCGCACCTCCCTGGGGCGGCGCCCCTACAACGATGTGGTCATCGACAACCTTGCCATCAGCGGCGAGCATGCTGCCGTGCATTTGCATGGCGAGGAGGTAGAGATAGAGGACCTGGGCAGCACCAATGGAACCTTTCTGAATGGCCAACCCATCAAGCGCCAGCGGCTGCACAACGGTGACGTGGTCGATATCGGAAAGTACAAAATCCGCTTTGTCCACGAAGGGCAGCAACCTTCGTTTGAAAAGACCATGATCTTCAAGCCTGGTCAGTTGCCTACCGCGTTGCGAGCCGCGACAGCCAGCGCCAGTGCTCCGACCTTGCAAGCGAGTATCAAAGTGCTGTCCGGTGCTGCGGCAGGTCGCGAGGTCGAGCTGGTCAAGATCGTGACGACCATTGGCAAACCTGGTGTGGCCGTAGCCTCGATCACCCGCCGCCCGCACAACTATGTGCTCACCCATGTCGAAGGCGACCAAATTACTGTGCTCAATGGGCAACCGATTGGCGCCGAGCCTGTGGCATTGCACAGTGGCGACGTGCTGGATCTGGCTGGCACGCAAATGCAATTCCTGCAGCGCTGACCCCAACACGGAGTCCACCACATCATGCAGGTGCGGGTGCTTGGCTGCTCAGGGGCAATTGCTCAAGGATGCCGCACCACCTCTTTTTTGCTCAATCAGCACATCCTGATAGATGCTGGCACCGGCGTGGGCGACCTGCCCGTCGAGGAGATGCTGCGCATCGACCATGTCCTGCTCAGCCACAGCCACCTCGACCATATTGCTGCGCTGCCTTTGATGCTCGACGCCTTAGGCGGACAACGCAACACCCCTGTGACGGTACATGCCCTGCCTGCCACCATCGCCGCATTGCAGCAGCATATTTTTAACGACGTGGTATGGCCCGATTTCAGCGTACTGCCCAGCCCCCAGGCCCCCTTCTTGCGCTACGCCCCCATAGACGTAGGCCAACGTCTGCTGTTGGCTGGCTGCACGATTGAGGTGCTGCCAGCTGCCCACACGGTACCTGCCGTAGGCTTTGCTGTCCAAGGCGACCAAGGATGGTGGGTGTACAGCGGCGACACCGGCCCCAACCCTGCACTGTGGGAGCGCATCAATAGGCTACCCGTCGCCGCCCTGGTGATCGAGACGGCGTTCAGCAGCGATGACTGTGCCCTGGCTGCACGCAGCCTGCATTTATCGCCCCCCTCGTTGGTGCAGGAATTACAGCAATGGCGCCCACAGCAGCCCTGCCCGGTGTACATCACCCACACCAAGCCCCTGCAAACGCAGCGCATCCTGGAAGAAATCCACCAACTCGATCCCACAGAACTGGGTCACTCCATCCATTGGCTACACACGGGCCAAACGCTGCACGTGTGAAACCGCTGCAAAGAGCTCAGGGCCTGGGTTCGCTCACGGTGGCCAATTCGACCTCATGGGCTTGGCGTGGCGTGCCTATCGGGGCACTGGTCAGCCCCTTGGCGGTCGCAGCGATATCTTCTTCACTCGGGTACAAGCCCAGCAGCCAGTAATCAAACACGCGCCGCGTGATGGGCGCTGCACTGGCCGCACCAAAGCCCGCGTTTTCAACGATCAAAGCCACAGCAATACGTGGATTGTCGGCGGGCGCAAACGCAGCAAAAAGCGAGTGGTCGCGCTTGTGCTCCTCCAGCGCCTTGGCGTTGTACTTGACGTTTTGCCCCAGGCTGACGGCCTGTGCCGTACCCGTTTTCCCTCCGGAGCTGTAGGGTGCACCGGCAAACACACGCCGTCCCGTGCCCGCTTCGTTCACGGCGACCAGACCCCGCAAAACCACCTCAATGTTTTTGGCGGCAAAGCCCAGGTTATGGCCTGGTGGCTGCTCGATGGGGGTGATCTCTCCTGTGACTGCATTGCGCACCGCCTTGCCAACATGGGGCCGGTAGCGAATGCCTCCGTTGACCAAGGTAGCCTGGGCCAGCGCCAATTGCAGCATGGTGAAGTTGTTGTAACCCTGACCAATGCCCAGTGACACCGTCTCGCCCTGGTACCAGCGCCGCGTTTCTGGGCGCTTGTAGGTAGCGCGCTTCCAGGCCGTGCTGGGCAAGACCCCACGCACCTCACCGCCCAAATCAACCCCGGTAATCTGACCAAAGCCGAAAGGTGCCATGAAGTCGTGGATGGCATCCACGCCCATTTCCACCCCCAGAGAATAGAAATAGGTGTTACTGGAGAACTGGATGGCACGCACCATGTCCACCCCTCCCAAACCACCCTCATGGCTGCGGAAGGTTCGGCCACCAAAGGTGTAGAAACCGGGATCGTTGACCACCGTGTGCGCCGCGCGTTTTTTCAGCTCTAGCGCTGCCAAGGCCATGAAAGGCTTGTAGGTCGAACCCGGTGGGTACGTCCCACGCAAAGCACGGTTGAGCAGCGGTTTGTTGATGGACTCATTGAGTGCCTGCCAGTTTTCCTGGTCAATGCCTTCGACAAACAAGTTGGGATCGAAGGTTGGTTTAGACACCAGGGCCAAAATCTCGCCATTGCGGGGGTCGAGTGCGACCAAAGCACCACGGCGCTCGCCATACAGATCTTCCACCAGTTTTTGCAGCTTGATGTCAATCGATAGCATCACGCTGTTGCCAGGCGTTGCTGGCTGGCTGTGCAGCTTGCGCACGGCACGACCGCCAGCCGATGTCTCCATCAACTCCACGCCCGTGGTGCCATGCAGCTCGCGCTCGTACGACTGTTCAACGCCGAGTTTGCCAATGTATTCCGTCCCCCGGTAATTGGCTGCATCGTCCGAATCCTCAATGCGCTCTTTTTCCTTTTGATTGATGCGCCCAATGTAGCCAATCGCATGGCTACCCACCTCCCCCAAGGGGTAGGTACGAAACAGCCGCGCCTTGATATCGACCCCCGGAAAGCGCCAGCGCTGTGCAGTAAAACGCGCCACTTCTTCCTCGGTCAGGCGCGTACGGATCGGCAGCGACTCAAAGCTGCGCGACTCCTCGACCAAGCGTTTGAAACGACGCTTGTCTCGTGGCTGGATGTCCACCACCTCCGACAGGGCAGCAATCGTTTCATCCACATTCACCCCACGCGAGCGGGTGATCTCCAGGGTGTAGGCCGAATAATTGGTAGCCAACACCACGCCATTGCGGTCCAGAATCTGCCCCCGGCTGGGCACGATGGGCACGACAGCGGTGCGGTTGCTTTCAGCCTGATCCGCCAGGTCCTCATGGCGCTGCACCTGCAGCACCCACAAACGCGCAAACACCAAACCAAAAGCCAGCAATACCACCAAGGCGATCACCAGCACGCGCAGGCGAAAGCGCGAGGCATCCAACTCACTGTTACGCAGTTCCGTCATGGTGCCGGGCAGAGGCTACAGCGGGCGATTGGCATCGTTGTCAGGCGGGCGACGCTGTGGCGCCAGCAGCACCCAACTGGCCAAAGGCCACAACGCTGTCTCAAGGAGGGGGGAAAACAACAACTCCCAACCGGGCGACTCCCCACCTGAAAGCATTCGCACCAACCATTGCAAAGCGTGGGCGAACACAAACAAAGGCAGCATATGCAGCGCCTGCTCCCACACACTCAGCCAACTCAAACGGCGGTGCATCCAATGGGCGCCCCACATCACACAGGTATAGGCCAGGGCATGTTGACCCAACAGCGCGGACTGGTGCACATCCATGCACAGCCCCAAAACAAACGCTGCGCCCATGCCCACGCGCAGAGGCTGATGCCCCCCCCAAAAAGCCAGCAACAGCAGCACCATGTCTGGCACCCAGGGAATGCGCCCCAAAGGCAAGACGTTCAGTGCCAGCGCCACCAGCAAACTCAAGGCGATGAACACCGGATTCACCGGCTGCAACAACTCTTGGCCACGCGGCATCATTTCCCGTGTCCCCCTTTTTTATGCGCAGCAGCAGGTGGGGCGGGCTCGGGGCGCGCGGGCAGCTGTGGCTCGCCCGGCTGGAGCAGCAGCACGTGGCGCACACCATGCACCTGGGCCACTGGCGTGCAATCAATGCGCGTAAAAACAGAATCTCCACGCCGCTCAATACTGCGTACGCGCGCCACAGGCAAACCTGGGGGATACACGCCATCGATACCGCTGGTGGTGAGCAAATCGCCCTCTTTCACATCGGCGTTGCTGTGCATAAAACGCAGCTCCATGCCGCCACCCATGCCATCGCCCGGGTTGCCGTAGGCCACGCTGCGTGCGCCCGAGCGAGGGTTGAGCACAGGAATGGCCTGGTCGCGATCCACCAACAAAGTGACCTCACTGACCGACGGCAGCACCCGTGTCACCTGCCCCAACACCCCATGTTCATCCAGTACGGGCGCACCCTCTTGCACCCCGGCCAGCAAACCTTTATCAACCACCACACGCCGCGTGTAAGGGTCGGCTGCGTCGTAAATCACCTCGGCGGCCTGCGCTGTTGGCGCCACACGCGCGCGCAGTTGCAGCAAGGCCCGCAACTGCGCGTTTTCCTGCTGCAAATACTCTGTCTGGTTGGCCCGCTGGGCCAGCTCGGCCAACTGCTGACGGGCCTGCTGCGCCTCCTGCACAGCGCGCTGCAGTGGCTCGAAATAACTCACCCCACGCTCGGCCAGCTCCACAGGCTGCAACATGACCCACTGCACCGGGTAGAGCAGCGCGGCCACCGCCTGGCGCAACGGGTTGGTCAGATGAAAGCGGGCATCCGCCACCATCAAAAACAGCGCCAAGGCGCTGTACAGCGCCCAGCGCGTCAAGGCCGTAGGGCCTTGCTTGAACAGCGAGGGAGCGGTGCGCTCTAAAGTGCCGGGTGGCATGGGCAAACCCGATCAGACAGGCAACGACGGCACACTCAGGCCAGCAGCAAGGCGCACAAGCAGATCAATCGCTGGTGAAAATGCTGCCCTGGCGATCCAGGCTGTCCAGCGCCATGCCGCAACCGCGCACCACACAAGTCAGTGGCTCTTCAGCCACCAGCACAGGCAAGCCAGTTTCTTCGTTCAGCAGGCGATCCAAGTCGCGCAAGAGCGCGCCGCCACCCGTGAGCATCATGCCGCGCTCGGCAATGTCGGCACCCAGCTCAGGTGGGGTTTGTTCCAGCGCGTTTTTCACGGCGGACACAATTTGGTTGAGCGGCTCAGTCAGCGCTTCCAGCACTTCGTTGCTGGAAATGGTGAAGCTGCGCGGCACACCCTCAGAGAGGTTGCGGCCCTTGACTTCCATCTCTTTGACTTCGCTGCCGGGGAAAGCGCTGCCAATGTTTTTCTTGATGGCTTCAGCCGTCGGCTCGCCGATCAGCATGCCGTAATTGCGGCGGATGTAGTTGATGATGCTCTCATCAAACTTATCCCCGCCCACGCGCACGCTGCCCTTGTAGACCATGCCGCCCAGCGAGATCACGCCCACCTCGGTGGTGCCCCCGCCAATGTCCACCACCATCGAGCCCGAGGCCTCGCTCACGGGGAGCCCGGCGCCAATGCCAGCGGCCATGGGTTCCTCGATGAGGTACACGGCGGTGGCGCCAGCAGCCTCGGCCGCGTCTTTGATGGCGCGACGTTCCACCTGGGTGGAGCCACAAGGCACGCAAATGATGATGCGCGGGCTGGGCGTGAGCAGCGAGCGCGGATGCACCATCTTGATGAACTGCTTGATCATCTGCTCAGTGATGACGAAGTCGGCAATCACGCCGTCCTTCATCGGGCGAATCGCCTCAATGTTGCCGGGCACCTTGCCCAGCATCGCCTTGGCTTCGCTGCCCACCGCCTGGATCACTTTTTTACCGTGGGGGCCGCCCTCATGGCGAATGGCGACGACCGAAGGCTCGTCAAGGACGATGCCCTTGTCACGAGCAAAAATCAGGGTGTTGGCCGTACCGAGGTCAATGGCCAGGTCGGTAGAGAAATACCGACGAAAGGAACCGAACATGCAAAAAATCCTTTGGGGCACGGCTCGCGCACCGGCTGGGCCGTCGCCGGGGTTGGGTGTGTGGGTGTGTTGGGGAGCTTTCGTGCGCTGCGCCCCAGCGTGCTGTGGGGCCGATACGACAAAGGCGAGATAATACCGCATCCCCTGTAGGTAACTTGCACTGAAATCGCTTGTTACTCACTTTAAAACTAGCCTACAACCCTTCTTTCTGTTATGGCACTGACTCCCCAGGACATTGCGCGCATCGCCCATCTGGCGCGGCTGGAGCTGTCCGAAACTGAACGCGAGCGCATGCTCACGCAGCTCAACGGCTTTTTTGGCATCGTGGAAAAAATGCGCTCGGTGGACACCAGCGGTGTCAAGCCCCTGTCGCACCCTGTGGCCGCTATCGAGACCGTGCAGCTGCGCCTGCGCGACGACGTGGCCAGCGAGCCCAACCAGCGCGAAGCCAACCAGCAAAGCGCCCCCGCTGTCGAGCGCGGGCTGTTCCTTGTGCCCAAGGTGATCGAATGAGCATGACTTCTCCCGCATTGCATGACCTGGGCGTGGCCCAGCTCGCGGCCGCGCTGCGCGCCAAGCAGGTAAGCGCCGTCGAGGCCGCCCAGCACTTTCTGGCCCGCGCCCGCGACCACCAAAACCTTGGCGCTTATGTAGCTATTGACGAAGCCGCCACGCTGGCCCAGGCCCGCGCCCAGGACGAAAAAATTGCTGCGGGCAGCGCCGCGCCGCTGGCGGGCGTGCCGATTGCGCACAAAGACATCTTCGTCACGCGCGACTTTCCCACCACCGCCGCCAGCCGCATGCTGGCGGGCTACCGCTCGCCGTTTGACGCCACCGTGGTGTCCAAGCTGGCCGACGCGGGCTGCGTGACGCTGGGCAAGCTCAACTGCGACGAATTCGCCATGGGCGGCACCAACGAAAACTCCGCCATCCCCGCCGTGGGCTGCGACAGCGTGCAGCCCGTGCGCAACCCCTGGGACACCTCGCGCGTGCCCGGCGGCTCCTCGGGCGGCTCGGCCGTGGCCGTGGCCGCGCGCCTGGCGCCCGCCGTCACCGGCACCGACACCGGCGGCTCCATCCGCCAGCCCGCCAGCTTTTGCGGCATCACCGGCATCAAGCCCACCTACGGGCGCGCCAGCCGCTACGGCATGATCGCCTTTGCCTCGTCGCTCGACCAGGCGGGCCCCATGGCGCGCAGCGCCGAAGACTGCGCGCTGCTGCTGTCGGCCATGTGCGGCCCCGACCCGGACCGCGACTCCACCAGCCTCGACCGCCCTGCCGAAGACTTCAGCCGCAACCTCACCGACAGCCTGGACGGCCTGCGCATTGGCGTGCCCGCTGAATTTTTTGGCGAAGGTCTGGCCGATGACGTGCGCGCCGGCGTCGATGCCGCGCTGAAGGAATACGAAAAGCTCGGCGCCACGCTGGTGCCGATTGCGCTGCCGCGCACCGAACTGTCGGTGCCGGTGTACTACATCCTGGCACCGGCCGAGGCCTCGTCCAACCTGTCGCGCTTTGATGGCGTGCGCTACGGCCACCGCGCCCAGCAGTATTCCGACCTGCTCGATATGTACAAAAAGACCCGCGCCGAAGGCTTTGGCGACGAGGTCAAGCGCCGCATCATGATCGGCACCTACGTGCTGAGCGAGGGCTACTACGACGCCTACTACCTGCAGGCGCAAAAAATCCGCCGCATGATTGCCGACGACTTCCAGGCCGCCTTCCAGCAATGCGACCTGATTGCCGGCCCCGTGGCCCCCACCACCGCCTGGCAACTGGGCAGCCAGACCGACCCGGTGAGCAGCTACCTGGCCGACATCTACACCCTGCCCGCCTCGCTCGCTGGCCTGCCCGGCATGAGCGTGCCCGTGGGCTTTGGCAACGGCCACCTGCCCGTGGGCCTGCAGCTGATTGGCAACTACTTCAGCGAAGCGCGGTTGCTCAATGCCGCCCACCGCCTGCAGCAAGCCACGGACTGGCACCAGCGCAGCCCGCTCTAAAACTTATAGCTACTTGCGCTTGATGTGCAAGGCTTTCAGCATCAAATCAAGCTGAAATCCTTTATTAGCAAGCGCAAGAAGCTCACAAATTGATAGTCAAGGACTGCCCCATGTCTGCGAAACTGATCCAGGGCTACGAAGTCGTCATCGGCTTTGAAACACACGCCCAGCTCGCCACGAAGAGCAAAATTTTCAGCCGCGCCAGCACCGCCTTTGGCGCCGAGCCCAACACCCAGGCCTGCGCCGTCGATCTGGCCCTGCCCGGCGCGCTGCCGGTGATGAACCGCGAGGCCGTGGCCTGCGCCATCAAGCTCGGCCTGGCGCTGGGCAGCACCATAGCGCCCGAGAGCATCTTTGCGCGCAAAAACTACTTCTACCCCGACCTGCCCAAGGGTTACCAGATCAGCCAGTTTGAAATTCCGGTGGTGCAAGGCGGTGAAGTGTCGTTTTACCTGGGCGACGAAAAGAAAACCGTGCGCCTGGTGCGCGCCCACCTGGAAGAAGACGCGGGCAAAAGCCTGCACGACGAATTCCACGGCATGAGCGGCATCGACCTGAACCGCGCTGGCACGCCGCTGCTGGAAATCGTCACCGAGCCCGACATCCGCTCCAGCGAAGAAGCCGTGGCCTACGCCAAGGCGCTGCACCAGATCGTCACCTGGATCGGCATTTGCGACGGCAACATGCAGGAAGGCTCTTTCCGCTGCGACGCCAACGTGTCGGTGCGCAAGCCCGGTGCCCCGCTGGGCACCCGCCGCGAAATCAAGAACCTGAACTCGTTCAGGAACATGCAAATTGCCATCGACTACGAAATCCGCTGGCAAATCGAGCAAATTGAAGACGGCCACGCCATCCAGCAGGCCACCGTGCTGTTCGACCCCGACACGGGCGAAACCCGCGCCATGCGCACCAAGGAAGACGCGGCCGACTACCGCTACTTCCCCGACCCCGACCTGCCGCCGCTGGTGATTGGCACCGACTGGGTGGAGCGCGTGAAAGCCGAGATGCCCGAGCTGCCACGCGCCATGGCCGCGCGCTTCGTGGCGCAATACGGCCTGCCCGAGTACGACGCCACCACGCTCACGCAAAGCCAGGCCATGGCGGCCTACTTTGAAAACACCGCCAAAGCCTGCGGCCAGCCCAAACTGGCCAGCAACTGGGTGATGGGCGAAATCTCGCGCCGCCTGAACAACGAAGAAATCGGCATGGACGCGGTGAAGGTCAGCAGCGCGCAGCTGGCCGCGCTGATTGGCCGAATCACGGACAACACCATCAGCAACAACGCCGCCAAGCAGGTGTTTGAGGCGCTGTGGACGGGCGAAGGCCAGGACGTGGACGCCGTGATTGAAGCCAAGGGCCTCAAGCAAATGAACGACACCGGCGCGCTGGAAAAAATCATCGACGAGGTGATTGCCGCCAACCCCGCCAACGTGGAGCAATACAAAGCCGGTAAAGACAAGGCGTTCAACGCGCTGGTCGGGCAGGTGATGAAAGCCTCCAAGGGGAAGGCCAATCCTGGCCAAGTCAATGAATTGCTGAAGGCCAAGCTGGCGTAAGCCACCAAGCGCGATGTAAGCCAAATCGGCCTCTAACCCTTACCCAGCAAGCGCAAGCAGCTATGCTTTTTGAAGAAAATTCCGCCCACCTGCAGCGCTGCTGGGGCTGCCCTCGTGGCTGGGTAGGATGGCGCGGCCTTCGCGCAGGGCGGCGATGAGCAGGTCGGGCGTGGTGCGGATGTGCGCCTCCAGCGCCAGCGCGGCGCGCGCCTCGTGCCCGGCCAGGGCGTAGCGGTAAATGTCTGCGTGCTCGGCGTGCACGTCGCGCATACAGCCGGGCAGCGTCATCGCCAGGCTGCGGTAGCGCTCGGTGTGGCGCGACAGCAGGCGCAGCACGCGCAGCGTCCAGGCCGAGGCGTGGCCTGACAGCAGCACCTCGTGGAAGTGGACGTTTGCGCCCTCCCACTGCTGGCGTCGCTCGGGCGTGATGGGTTCGAGCCCCGACAGCGCGGCAAACGCCTGCGCCAGCGCCTCACGCCAGGCTGCGCCGCCCTGGCGCATGGAGTGGCGCAGCGCCTCGGTTTCGATGTGTACGCGCAAATTGGTGATGTCGGCCAGCTCCTCCACCGCAATCGGCGCCACGCGAAAGCCGCGCTGCCCTTCGGTGGCCACCAGCGCATCGCTGGCCAGGCGGGTGATGGCCTCGCGCAGCGTGCCTGCGCTCACACCGTAGCGCGCCTTCAGGTGCTCTACGCGCAGTTTTTCGCCGGGCAGCAGCCTGCCGGTGACGATGTCGTCGCGCAGTTGGGCGTAGGTGTGCTCGATCAGCGTGCGCGCGGTGGGAGTGGGTTCGTCCAGAGCGCACAAGGCGCTGCGTTTGGCCATGGCGTGCCTTTGTTTGCGTGGTGGGTTCGGGAAGGTGGCATGGCGGCAGCCGGGCAGATGCTCAAGCTCAGCCGGTACGGATTTTGCTCAGGCGGTAGCTCAGTTGCGGGCGCGTCAAGCCCAATTGGCGGGCGGCGGCGGCCAGGTTGCCATGGTGGCGGGCCACGGCGGCTTCAATGAGCTGCGCCTCCAGCGCCTGCAGATCCAGCGGGCGCTGCAGCAGGTGCTGCAGCAGTTCTTCGTTGCACACCGCAGGCGGGCAGGCCGCCAAGCGCCCGCTGGGCTGCAGGCTGTGGGTGGGCGTGGCCGTGGCGGGCGGGTGCTCGGGAAAGAGGTGGGGGGTGTCCACCGGCTGGCCCGGATCGGCCAGGATGACGCCGCGCTCGATGAGGTTTTCCAGCTCGCGCACATTGCCCGGCCAGTCGTAGCCGCGCAGCGCCAGCAGGGCGTGGTCGGTGAAGCCGCTGATGTGCTTGTCGTGCTGCGTGGCAAAGCGCTGCAGCAGGTGCTGGGCAAAGGCTTCGATGTCGTCCAGGCGCTCGCGCAGCGGCGGAATGCGGATGGGGTAGACGTTCAGGCGGTAGTACAAATCTTGGCGGAAACGCCCGGCGCGCACGGCGTCGAGCAAATCGACGTGCGTGGCCGCCACCAGGCGCACATCCACCTGGCGCGGCTGGGTGCCACCCAGGCGCTCCACTTGGCCGTCTTGCAGCACGCGCAGCAGCTTGGCCTGGGCGGGCAGGGGCAGCTCGCCCAGCTCGTCGAGGAACAGCGTGCCGCCATGGGCGCGTTCAAAGCGCCCGGCGCGGGCGGTGTCGGCGCCGGTGTAAGCGCCTTTTTCGGTGCCAAACAGTTCCGACTCCACCAGGTTGCCCGGCAGCGCCGCGCAGTTCACGGCCACAAAAGGTTTGGTGGCGCGCGGGCTCAGGGCGTGCAGGGCGCGGGCAAAGCGTTCTTTGCCCACGCCGGTTTCGCCCGAGAGCAGCACCGTGACTTGCGTGGCGGCCGCCTTGCGCAGCAAGCCGGTGGCTTTCAAGAAGGCGGGCGAGCGGCCCATCAGCGGGCCCAGCGCGTCCAGAGGGGGCTCGGGCCGGTCTTCCAGCGGCACCTGCGGTGGCCAGGCCACGGCGGGCACGCTGCCGGTGCGCAGCACGTCGGGGGCGTAGTCGCTGGTCAGGGTGTCGGCATCGGGCCAATCGTGCAGCGGGCGGCCTTCAATGCGGCACTGCGCATGGCCACAGGCGGCGCAGGCCACTTCTTTGTAGAGCACGGTGCGCCCCATGAAGGCACTGGTGTAGCCCGAGGCGTAGCCCAGCAGCGTCCAGCACACGGGCGCGCTTTGCGGGCCAAAGTCGCGCACGTGCGTTTCCACTTCCCACGATTGCTTCCACATAAAAACGCCGTGAAAGTGCCCGCACGCCACATCCAACTCCAAGGTTTCAGGGGTGACTTGCACGGCCCCTTGCAGCATGTGCAGCTGCGGCCCGACGCTGAACATGGCAAACGCATCAGCACCGGGGCGCAGCTGGTGGGCCAGCGCGGCATCGCGCTCGCCCGAGGCGTAGCCCACGCGCATCATCAAACGCCGCGCAGCAGCCCAGCCCATGGTGTGGATCAGCTCACGGCGCAAGATGCCCAGCGAGGCGGCGTGCATCAACACCATGCGCTGGCCTGCGAGCCAGATGCGGCCATCGGCCGCAGAAAAATGCACCTGGCGGCGCAGGTCGGCATCAGACGGCAGAGCAGGAAGATGGGCCATGGAAAAATTTTATCGATAAAAGAGCCCGGCCCCGAAGAGGGAAAACCTGCACAAATTCACCATTTCGTCACATTTGCGTCCATCGCGATGCATGAAATGATGATGCTGCACAGCAACATAGGCGCGGGTTTTCCCGGAGGGGCTCTCTCCAGCTGGCACCGTGTGGCCATGCGTTTTTAGGGGTTAACCCGAAAATTATCGATATTTTGGCCACTTGCACGCCACATTGGCACAGGCCGTGCATAGCACCTGGGCATGACCCAGCAGCCGCCTCCCCCGACCCCCGCATCCCCTGCCGCCTGGGATGTGGCGCAGCGTTTCATCCGCATCGTGCAAGAGCATGACAACGGCATGGTGGAGTTCGAGTTCGCCGTGGGCGAGCCCGAGCTGTTCGTTGAGATGGTGATGCCGCGTGCGCAATTCGAGGAGTTTTGCGCCATGCAAGGCGTGCAGCCCACCCAGGGGCGCTTGCCCGAACAAGCCGACGGCAGCGCCGCCCACGAGTGGGACTGGAGTCTGCGCGATGCGCGCGAGCGCCACTTCCGCCACGAGCCCTGAGGCTTGCTTTTTCACCCCCGGCACTGCCACCCCCACAGAGGAGACACCCCCCATGCAAATCGATCTGCGCACCGTCAGCATCACACCGCTGCGGCAGACCTACAACCACATTGCCGAGCGCCAGGGCGCAGACAAGCCGGCCTCGCGCTACATCGAGGGCACGATGAATGTGCAGCCCGATGTCAACTTCCACTACCGCCCCACCTGGGACCCCGAGCACGAGCTGTTCGACCCGCGCCGCACGCGCCTGGTGATGAAAGACTGGTACGCGCTGAAAGACCCGCGCCAGTTCTACTACGGTGCCTACACCCAGGCGCGTGCGCGCATGCAGGAAGTGGCCGAAGCCGATTTCGAGTTTGTCGAAACCCGTGGCCTGGCCGACCGCTTTGACGACGCCGCACGCCGCGTGGCACTCGATTTTTACGTGCCGCTGCGCCACGTGGCCTGGGGCGCGAACATGAACGGCGCCTACCAGTGCGCCTACGGTTATGGCACCGCCATCACCCAGCCTTGCCTGTACGCGGGCATGGACCAGCTGGGCATTGCCCAGTACCTCACGCGCCTGGGCCTGCTGCTGGGCAACCCCGGCGAGCTGGAAGCGGGCAAGCAAGCCTGGCTGGAAGCGCCCGCCTGGCAGCCGCTGCGCCGCCTGGTGGAAGACACCTGGGTGATGAAAGACTGGTTCGAGCTGTATGTGGCGCAAAACGTGGTGCTCGACGGCGTGCTGTTTGGCCTGGCCTACAAAGAGGTCGATCAGGCCTTGAGCGAGCGCGCAGGCCCTGTGGTGTCGATGCTCACACGCTTTCAGGCCGAGTGGGCGCAAGACGCCAACAAGTGGGTCGATGCCGTGATGAAAGTTGCCGCCGCCGAAAGCCCTGAGAACAAAGCGCTGCTGAGCGAGTGGTACGCCCACTGGCGCGCCCGCGTGCAAGAGGCGCTGGCTCCCGTGGCCGCGCTGGGCCTGGGCAGCGACGGTGCGCAGGCACTGGAGCGCGCGCTGGCCGCCGTGGATGCCCGCATGAACAAAGCTGGCCTGAGCCTCGCGGCCTGAGCCCCACCCCCACGCCGTACAGGAGCACAGGCATGTCCAACGTATTCATTGCTTTTCAGAAAAACGAAGACTCGCGCGCCATCGTCAACGCCATCTTGGCCGACAACCCCAACGCCATCGTCAACGACCAGCCCGCCATGGTGAAGATCGATGTGCCGGGCCACCTGGTGGTGCGCAAAGCCACCATCGAAGAAGAGCTGGGGCGCGAATTTGACCTGCAGGAAATGCAAGTCCACCTCATCACCATGAGCGGCAACGTCGATGAAACCGACGACGAATTCACCCTCACCTGGCACCAATAACCCCCACGCCACCGTCACCCCTTTAGACGACGCAAGGAGACAGACACCATGGACATGAAAGTCAACAAAAAGCTCGGCCTGAAAGAGCGCTACTCGCTGATGACGCGCGACCTGGCCTGGACGCCCACCTACCAGGCCGTGAAAGACGTGTTCCCGTACACCGAGTACGAAGGCATCAAGATCCACGACTGGGACAAGTTCGAAGACCCCTTCCGCATGACGATGGACTCGTACTGGAAGTACCAGGCCGAGAAAGAACGCAAGCTCTACGCCATCATTGACGCCTTCACGCAAAACAACGGCCACCTGGGCGTGACCGATGCGCGCTACATCAACGCGCTCAAGCTGTTCCTCACCGGCGTGAGCCCGCTGGAATACATGGCGCACCGTGGCTTTGCCCACGTGGGTCGCCAGTACCCGGGGGCTGGCCCGCGCGTGGCCTGCCTGATGCAAAGCCTGGATGAAATCCGCCACTCGCAGACGCAAATCCACAGCCTGTCGAACTACAACAAGCACTACAACGGCTTTCAAAACTGGCGCCACCAGCACGACCGCGTGTGGTATTTGAGCGTGCCCAAGAGCTTCTTTGACGATGCCGTGAGCGCCGGGCCTTTCGAGTTCATCGTGGCCATTGGCTTTGCGTTTGAATACGTGCTGACCAACTTGCTGTTCGTGCCCTTCATCAGCGGTGCGGCCTACAACGGCGACATGGGTGCCATGGCCTTTGGCTTCTCGGCGCAGTCCGATGAGTCGCGCCACATGACGCTGGGGCTGGAGATCATCAAGTTCATCTTGGAACAAGACCCAGACAACCTGCCCATCGTGCAAGCCTGGCTGGACAAGTGGTTCTGGCGCGGCTACCGCGTGCTCACCCTGGTGGCCATGATGATGGACTACATGCTGCCCAAGCGCGTGATGAGCTGGAAGGAAGCCTGGGAAATCTACGCTGAGCAAAACGGCGCCGCCCTGTTCAACGACTTGGCACGCTACGGCATCAAAGTGCCCAAGGGCTGGGAGCAGGCCTGCAAAGACAAAGACCACCTCAGCCACCAAGCGTGGAACGTGTTCTACAACTACGGTGCGGCCGCCCCCTTCCACACCTGGGCACCCAGCGAGAAGGACATGGAGTGGCTCTCGGCCAAGTACCCCGACACCTTCGACAAGTACTACCGCCCCGTGTGGGAGCACTACGCCAAAGAGCAAGCCGAAGGCAAGCGCTTTTACAACGGCACGCTACCCATGCTGTGCCAGGTGTGCCAGATTCCGATGTTCTTCACCGAGCCGGACGACCCCACCAAGATTGCCTACCGCGAGAGCGAATACAAGGGCATGAAGTACCACTGCTGCTCGGACGGCTGCAAGCACATCTTCGACAACGAGCCCGAGAAATATTCCCAGGCCTGGCTGCCCGTACACCAGATTTACCAGGGCAACTGCTTCCCCGAAGACGTGGACCCCACCCAGCCCGATTTCAACCCGCTGGCCGAAGTGCTGCGCTGGTACAAGATCAATCAGGGCCAGGACAACATGGACTACGCCGACTCGCCCGACAAGAAAAACTTCGAGGCCTGGCGCGCCCAAGCCACCGGCAACTGACACCGCGCGCGGCAAAAAACAAGGAGAGACACCATGGCTGTGAAATCCATCGCCCCCTACGAGTTCGAGCAAAAAGACACGGTGGACAAGTTCCCCGCGCCGCTGCTGTACATCGGCTGGGAAGACCACAAGATGCTGTGCGCGCCGTTTTGTGTGCCCATGCCGCCGACGATGAAGTTTGGCGATTTGGTGCAAGGCGCGCTGCCCGGCATGTACGGCGCCCACCCGGACTTTGCCAAGATCGACTGGAGCCAGGCCGAGTGGTTCTTGTCGGGCCAATCCTTCCAGCCCGACATGGACAAGACCCTGGCCGAGAACGGCATTGGCCACAAAAGCGCCATCCGCTTTCGCACACCGGGCCTCACGGGCTTGAACGGCTCGTGCTTCTGAGCCGCTGACTCCACGGTTTGGGTGCAGGAGGGAATATGCGGCCCCTCCTGGCTTTTGCCCTCCCCTTCGGGGGAGGGAATTTTGCTCAAAAGTGCCTCAAACCCTTTACTGGCAAGCGCAAGCAGCTATCACTTTTAATACATCGAGATTGCCATGAGCCACCAGCTCACCATTGAACCGCTCGGACAGGTCATCGAGATCGAGGAAGGCCAGACCATTTTGGATGCCGCGCTGCGCGCCGGCATTTACCTCCCCCACGCCTGCGGCCACGGCCTGTGTGGCACCTGCAAAGTGCAGGTCAGCGACGGCGAGATCGAACACGGCGAGGCCAGCGGCTTTGCCCTGATGGACTACGAACGCGAAGAAGGCCTGTGCCTGGCCTGCTGCGCCACCGTCGAATCCGACGTGGTGGTCGAGGCCGAAATCGACGAAGAGCCCGACGCACTGAACCTGCCCGTGCAAGACTTCCACGGCGTGGTGGCGCGCATCGAAGACCTCACCCCCACCATCAAGGGCGTGTGGATCGAGCTGGACGCACCCATCACCTTCCAGGCGGGCCAGTACGTCAACCTGCACATTCCCGGCGAGGGCAACACGCGCGCCTTCTCGATTGCCAGCGCCCCAGCACAACGCAACGAAATCGAACTCAACATCCGCCGCGTGCCCGGCGGCATGGGCACGGCGTGGGTCCACGAGCAACTGCGCGCAGGCGAGCGCGTGAAAATCTCGGGCCCCTACGGGCGCTTTTTCCTGCGCCACAGCGAACACCAGGCGCACGATCTGGGCTACCTGTTCCTGGCGGGCGGCTCGGGCCTGTCGAGCCCGCGCTCCATGATTTTGGAGCTGCTGGCCAGCGGCTGCACCCGCCCCATCACCCTGGTGAA
Organism: Acidovorax sp.; assembly: GCA_041910915.1. GTDB lineage: Bacteria > Pseudomonadota > Gammaproteobacteria > Burkholderiales > Burkholderiaceae_C > Paenacidovorax. The sequence continues at coordinate 9,278 of JAYRPZ010000146.1, read as the reverse complement.
CGGCGCGCGCTGCCAAAGCGAGCTGTACCACCACGACGAGTTCGTGCAACTGGCCCAGCAGCACGCCAACTTCAGCTACGTGGCGGCCCTCTCCGACGAGCCCGAAGACAGCGGCTGGACGGGCGCGCGCGGCTTCGTCCACGAGGCCGCCAAAGCGCACTTTGCCAACGACTTCCGTGGCCACAAGGCCTACCTGTGCGGCCCGCCGCTGATGATCGACGCCTGCATCACCACGCTGATGCAAGGGCGCCTGTTCGAGCGCGACATCTACACCGAGAAGTTCATCTCGGCCGCCGATGCACAGCAGGTGCGCAGCCCGCTGTTCAAGAAAATTTGAGCCATGCCTGGCCGCTGCTGCTGCGCCCCCCGCCTTGCGTCACAGCGCGTCATCGCGCGCACGCGCCGGGCGCGTGCCCTGCGCGTCTTTGAAGGCGCGCACCACGTCCAAGAACGCCTGCAAGGCGGGCGAGGGGTCGCCGCTGCGGTACAGGCAACTCAGCTCCAGGTCTTTCAGCCGGGCGCTGTGCAGGGGCCGAAACACCACGCCCGGCAGGCGCAAATTGGTGGCCGACTGGGTGGTAATGGCCGCGCCGAAACCGGCCGATACCAGCGCCACCGCCGTCACCACGTCCTGTACCTCCTGCTCCACGCGCGGCACCACGCCCTCGGCGCGAAAGGCGTCGGTCACCTCCTGCGCCAGGCCGCGCAGGGGCACGTTGGGGTAGAGGATGAGCGGCACGCCTTCCAAATCCGGCAGGCGCAGCGAGGGACGCACCGCCAGCGGATGGCTGGCTGCCAAAGCCACCACCATGGGCTCGCGCAACACGGTCTCAACGCTGATGTCCGCCTCCTGCGGCACCAGGCGGTTAAAGCCCACACTGATGCGCCGCTCGCGCAGCGCCTGCAGCTGCGCGTCTTTGGTCAGGTTGTGCAGCACGATCTTCACCTCGGGGCGCGCCTGGTGAAAGCGCGCCAAGATGCGCGGAATCACGTCCAGCACACCCGAGCCGAACAGCCCCACATCCAAACGGCCAATCAAACCCTGGCCCGCCAACCGGGTGCGCTCCAGCGCCTGCTGCGCCAGGGCGAGCAAGTTGGGGGTTTCTTGCAGCAAGGTGCGGCCCGCGTCGGTGAGCGTCATGCCCTTGGGGGTACGCACAAACAGCGCCACGCCAATTTTTTCTTCCAAGGCCTGGATGTGGCGCGTCAGCGGCGGCTGCGACAGGTGCAAACGCGCTGCGGCACGGCCCATGTGGCCTTCTTCAGCCACGGCAAGAAAGTGGCGCATATCACGCAAATCCATGGAGACTCCCGGGGGTGCACTAGAAATACTAAAACGGTATTAAACACCGCAAAAAACAGTATTGGAAGGTATCAAGAGATCGCTTCATCATCCCAAGCATCGCCCGCTTGTTGAACGGCGCAGCTTTTCAAGGACACCGCACGATGGCCAGCTCTTTCCCTCCCCACCCCTCTGCCACCATCACAGCCACGGCGGCAACCCCGGCCAGCGACACGGCGCGCCGCGTGGTCACCGTGCTGATTGCCCGCCGTGTGGCACCCGCTTCGGTGGCCGCCTTCGAGGCCGCCATGCAAGGCATGTTGGCTGCGGCCGAAAGCTTTCCCGGCCACCTGGGCGGGCAGGTCATCCGCCCTGAAGACAGCGACGCTCACAGCGAGCGCCCGAGCACCACCGACAGCAACGAACCCCTGCTCTACCACGTCGTTTTCGCTTTCGACAACGAAGCCCACCTGGCCGCCTGGCAAGACTCCCCCGAGCGCGCCCACTGGCTGGCGCAGGTGCTGCCGCACACCGTGGGGGCGCAGCAGTTGCACCGCGTTACCGGCCTGGACTACTGGTTTGCCGCACCCAACAGCACCACACGCCCCGCACCGCCGCGCTGGAAGGTGGCCACCGTGACCTGGATGGGCATTTTCCCCACCGTGCTGATGCTGTTCTTGACCATTGCCCCGCTGATGGAGAGCTGGTACCTGGTGCCGCGCGTGATGGTCATCACCGTGCTGGTGGTTTTGATCATGACCTGGGTGGTCGCGCCGCGCCTGACGCGCTGGCTCCATCCCTGGCTGCACGCCAAGAGCTAACAAGCCTTTACCACAAAATAAAGGGTTAACCCCAATAAATACAAAAAAGGTATTGAATACAGGAAAAAATGGTATTGGACGGCATCGAAATGTCTTTTTATCGTTGCCGTCTTGCCCGCAGGTGCCTGTTTTTCATACCAAGGTGCCGCGAAGGAGACACACCACCATGCAGAAATTTGTCATTTGCATCGAAGACACCGGCGAGCAGTACGCCTGCGCCGACAGCCGCTCTGTGCTCGAAGGCATGGAAGCGCTGGGCAAAAAAGGCATTCCCGTGGGCTGCCGCCAAGGTGGCTGCGGAGTGTGCAAGGTGCGCATCCTCGAAGGCCAGTACGTGCGCCGCGTGATGAGCCGCGCCCACGTCAGTGCCGAGGAGGAAGCGGCAGGCTGTGCGCTGTCGTGCCGCATCTACCCCAGCAGCGATCTGCGCCTGCAGGTGCTCGGTGCAATGAAAAAAAATGTCTGCCGCACCGTCGCGGCCCCTCTTTCCCCCAACCCATGAACCAATGTAAAGGAGACGACTCATGGCAATGACAGGTGTTTTGCGCCCCGGCCACGCACAAATTCGCGTGCTCGATCTGGAGGAATCGGTCAAGTGGTACACCGAGGTCATGGGCCTGGTGCCCATGGGCCGCGATGCCCAAGGCCGTGCCTATTTCAAGACCCGCTCCGAACGCGACCACAACAGCGTGGTGCTGCGCCAGGCTGACCAAGCGGGCATCGACTTCTTCGCCTTCAAGGTGCTGGACAAAGCCACGCTGGAAGACTTCGACAAGAAGCTGCAAGCCTTTGGCGTGAAAACCGAGCGCATCCCCGCCGGTGAGCTGCTGGAAACCGGCGAGCGCGTGCGCTTCCAAATTCCCACCGGCCACACCGTGGAGCTGTACGCCGAGAAAACCGACGTGGGCAACGGCATGGGCTACTTCGACCCCGATGTGGACGTGCTCGACGGCCCTGGCATCCGCCCCATCCGCATGGACCACTGCCTGCTGTACGGCGGCGATGTGGATGGCAACGTGAAGCTGTTCACCGAAGTGCTGGGCTTTACCCTGGTCGAGCGCGTGAAGCTGGAAGACGGCAAGACCGATCTGGGCGTGTGGCTGACCTGCAGCGCCAAGGCGCACGACATCGCTTTTGTGCGCCACGCCGAAGACAACAAGTTGCACCACGTGTCGTTCCAAATGCCCAGCTGGGAAAGCGTGCTGCGCGCTGCCGACATCATGAGCGTCAGCCGCACCTCGATCGACATTGGTCCCACGCGCCACGGCATCACCCAGGGCACGACGATTTACTTCTTCGACCCCAGCGGCAACCGTCTGGAAACCTTTGCTGGCGGCTACGACCACTACCCCGACATGCACCCCATCACCTGGAGCTGGGAAGAAGTGGGTCGCGGCATTTTCTACCACGACCGCAAGCTCAACGACGCCTTCTTGAGCGTAGTGACCTAAGGAGCGCACGGCGATGGCACAACACAGCGTTGAACAACGTGCCATCACCGCCGAGGCCGCCAATGCCGCCGTTGTGGCGGCGGTGGCCAAGGCCGGTGAACTGGGCATCCGCATCAATGTCGCCGTGACCGACGCCTCGGGCGTGCTGGCGGCCTTTTTGCGTATGCCCGGGGCATTTTTGCACTCGGTGGACATTGCCATCGACAAGGCCTACACCAGCGCCGGCTTTGGCTTTGCCACGGCGCAATGGGCTGGCATTTTGCAAGGCGATGAAGCGCTGCGCCTGGGTATGCCCACGCGCCCACGCAACGTCGTCTTTGGCGGCGGCCTGCCGATGCGCGAGGGCGGTGCCCTCATTGGCGGCATTGGCGTGTCTGGCGGCTCGGCTGAGCAAGATGAAATCTGTGCCCGTGCGGCTTTGCAGGCTCTGGGGCTGGACGCGGCCTGACTACCCGCCCTCTCCCTGCGCGCCAGGGCCTGCCTCCCACCACCCCTGATGGAACACACACAATGAAAAAAACCCTCATCTCTAGCGCAGCCTGTGCCCTGTTGGCCCTGGCTGCCACCGGCGCACAGGCCGCAGGCCACTACGTCGCCGGTGTGGAAGGTTCGCAGGCGGCCAGCGTGCCGCCCCCAGGCATGTACTACCTGGGCTATCTGGTGAACTACAACATCGATGACTTCCGCATCCCCGGCACCAGCGACAACCTGCCGGGCCACAACAGCGGCACCGTCACCGCCCTGGCCAACCGCTTTGTCTGGATCACCAACTACAAGCTGCTGGGCGCTGACTACGGCATGGAAGCCATCGTGCCGGTGATGCGCACTTCGCTGACCCTCAACGCCGCAGGCATCTCTGACTCGCGCACCGGCGTGGGCGACATCTACCTGGGCCCGCTGGTGCTGGGCTGGCATGGCCCGCAGTGGGACGCTGTGGCCGCCGCCGGTCTGTGGCTGGACAACGGCAGCACCAGCGACCCGGCCTCGCCCGGCAAGGGCTACAAGAGCACCATGCTCACCGGTGGCCTGACCTACCACTTTGACGCAGCCAAAACCCTCTCCGCCTCGGCCCTGGCCCGCTACGAATTCAACGGCAAGAACGACGCGGGCTTTCGCCACGGCGATCAAATGACCGTGGAGTGGGGCCTGAGCAAAGGCCTGGGCCCGGTCTCGCTGGGCCTGGTGGGCTACAGCCAGTGGCAAACCAGTGGCGACAGCGGCCCCGGCGCGGGTAACGACAAAGCCGCCCGCCACGCCGTGGGCGCCGAAGTGGTTTATCCCATCCTGAGCGCGGGCGTGTTCCTCAAGGGCGCGTACTACAAAGAAGTGAACGTCAAGGCGGGCAGTGGCGGCGCAGAACCCAAGGGCTCGATGGTGCGCTTCACCCTGGTGAAAGCGTTCTAACGCACCCTCGCTGCGCTGCACCCGCTGCAGCCTTACCCTGCGGGCGCTGCGCTGCAGCGTCTGCGGGGTGTTCCCAGCACCGGCGTTTCGTTCCGTTCGATTATTTTTTTCTCCAAGAGCAAGACCATGAAAGAGTTCCTGAATTTCATCAACGGCGAATATGTTCGCAACGCCAGTGGCAAAACCTTTCAAGACATCAACCCGGTGAACGGCAGCGTCATCGGCAACATTTACGAAGCCGGTGAGGTGGAAGTCAATGCCGCCGTGGCCGCCGCCAAAGCCGCGCTCAAGGGCGACTGGGGCCGCCTGTCGGTGGCCGAGCGCTGCAAGCTGCTGGACGCCGTGGCCGGCGAGATCAACCGCCGCTTTGACGACTTCCTGCAGGCCGAAATTGCCGACACCGGCAAGCCGCACCACCTGGCCTCGCACGTGGACATTCCACGCGGCGCCGCCAACTTCCAAATCTTCATCGACACCATCAAGAGCACGGCCACCGAGTCGTTCAACATGCGTACGCCCGACGGCAAAACCGCATTGAGCTACGGCGTGCGCGTGCCGCGTGGCGTCATCGCTGTGGTCTGCCCGTGGAACCTGCCGCTGCTGCTCATGACCTGGAAAGTGGGCCCGGCGCTGGCCTGCGGCAACACCGTGGTGGTCAAGCCTTCCGAAGAAACCCCCGCCACCGCCACGCTGCTGGGCGAGGTGATGAACGCCGTGGGTATGCCCAAGGGCGTGTACAACGTGGTGCACGGCTTTGGCCCCGGCTCGGCCGGTGAATTCCTCACCAAGCACCCCGACGTGAACGGCGTGACCTTCACCGGCGAAACGCGCACCGGCACGGCCATCATGAAGGCGGCTGCCGACGGCGTGCGCCCCGTGTCGCTGGAAATGGGTGGCAAGAACGCTGCCGTGGTGTTTGCCGATTGCGACTTCCAGGTGGCCATCGACACGCTCACCCGTTCGTGCTTTGAGAACGCTGGCCAAGTGTGCCTGGGCACCGAGCGCGTGTACGTGGAGCGCCCGATTTTTGAGAAAGTGGTTGCCGCCCTGAAAGAGCGTGCCGAAGCCATGAAGCCCGGCCTGCCGTTTGACCACGACACCAAGATTGGCCCGCTGATCAGCAAAAAACACCAGGCCAAGGTGCTGGGCCTGTACAAAACCGCCAAGGACGAAGGCGCCACCATCGTTACCGGCGGCGGCATTCCCGATATGCCCGAAGCGCTGAAAGACGGCTCGTGGGTGCAGCCCACCATCTGGACGGGCCTGCCCGAAACCGCCACCGTGGTGACCGAAGAAATCTTTGGCCCCTGCTGCCACATCAGCCCCTTTGACAGCGAAGAGGAAGTGCTGGGCAAAGTGAACGCCAACCGCTACGGCCTGGCCACCGCCATCTTCACGCAAGACATTGCCCGCGCCAACCGCCTGGCGCACCACATTGAAGTGGGCCTGTGCTGGATCAACGCCTGGTTCCTGCGCGATCTGCGCACGCCGTTTGGTGGCTCCAAGCAGTCGGGCATTGGCCGTGAAGGCGGCGTGCACTCGCTGGAGTTCTACACCGAGCTGCGCAACGTGATGGTGAAGTTCTAAGCCATTTTTTGAGCCAAATCGGCCTCTCGCGCTTGTCTGGCAAGCGCGAGCAGCTCTCATAAAAATAGCAAGGAGACCACCCCGAATGAGCGCCACCCCCTCCAATCCCGAGATCGGCCAGAGCATCACCGCCGCAGGCATCCGCACCAACTACCACGACAGTGGTGGCGCTGGCGCCCCGGTGCTGCTCATCCACGGCTCGGGGCCGGGCGTGTCGGCCTGGGCCAACTGGCGCCTGGTCATGCCCGCGCTGGCGCAGCAGGCGCGCGTGATTGCGCCGGACATGGTGGGCTTTGGCTACACCGAGCGCCCGCAAGGCTTTGTCTACAACATGGACGCCTGGGTGCGCCAGGCCGTGGGCCTGCTCGATGCCCTGGGCATTGAGCGCACCGATCTGGTGGGCAACTCGTTTGGCGGCGGCCTGTCGCTGGCGCTGGCCATTCGCCACCCCGAGCGCGTGCGCCGCCTGGTGCTGATGGGCAGCGCCGGTGTCTCCTTCCCCCTGACCGAGGGGCTGGACGCCGTGTGGGGCTACACCCCCTCGGTAGAGAACATGCGCGCCATCATGGACTACTTCGCCTTCGACCAAGGCCTGATGAGCGACGACCTGGCGCGCCTGCGCTTTGAGGCCAGCATCCGCCCCGGCTTTCAAGAATCGTTCGCCGCCATGTTCCCTGCGCCGCGCCAGCGCTGGATTGAAGCGCTGGCCAGCGCCGAGGCCGACATCCGCGCCCTGCCGCACCAAGCCCTGGTCATCCATGGCCGCGAAGACCGCGTGATCCCGTTGAGCACCTCGCTGACCTTGTCCAGCTGGATTCAGCGCTCCCAACTGCATGTGTACGGCCAATGCGGCCACTGGACGCAAATTGAACACGCCGCGCGCTTTGCCCGCCTGGTGGGCGACTTCCTTGCTGAAGCGCACCCCGACGAGCCGCTGCCGCTGCAGCCCTGAACGACTTTTCTGAACACCCTCGCCAAAGGAACCTCCATGACCATGACCCCTGCCTTGATCGAACAACTGGGCGACGAGCTGTACCAGGCGCTGACGCAGCGCCAAGTGCTGGAGCCACTGACCAACCGCTACGCCGACATCACCATTGAAGACGCCTACGCCATCCAGCAAAAAATGCTGGCGCGCCGCTTGGCCGCCGGTGAAAAAGTGGTGGGCAAGAAAATTGGCGTGACCAGCCAGGCCGTGATGAACATGCTGGGCGTGTTCCAGCCCGACTTTGGCTGGCTCACCGATGGCATGGTGTTCAACGAAGGCGAGGCCGTGCCCGCCAACACGCTGATCCAACCCAAAGCCGAGGGCGAGATTGCCTTCGTGCTGAAGAAAACCCTCAAGGGCCCGGGCGTGACGGCTGCCGACGTGCTGGCCGCTACCGAAGGCGTGATGGCCTGCTTTGAAATCGTGGATTCGCGCATCCGCGACTGGAAGATCAAAATTCAAGACACCGTGGCCGACAACGCCAGCTGCGGCGTGTTCGTGCTGGGTGACCGCCTGGTCGATCCGCGCGACGTGGACTTGGGCACCTGCGGCATGGTGCTGGAAAAGAACGGCGAAATCGTTGCCACCGGCGCTGGCGCTGCGGCCCTGGGCCACCCCGCCAACGCCGTGGCCTGGCTGGCCAACACGCTGGGCCGCCTGGGCATTGCGCTGGAAGCGGGCGAAGTGGTGCTGTCGGGTTCGCTGGGCATCATGGTGCCGGTGCAAGCAGGCGACAACCTGCGCGTGACCATTGGCGGCATCGGCGGCTGCTCGGTGCGCTTCGTTTAAGGAGCGCAGCATGGACTTGCAACTCAGCGGCAAACGCGCCCTGGTCACCGGCTCCACCGCAGGCATTGGCTTTGCGATTGCCGCCGAGCTGGCGCGCGAAGGCGTGGCCGTGGTGCTCAATGGCCGCAGCAACGAGCGTGTAGCCCAGGCCGTGCAGCGCCTGCAGGCCGCCGTGCCGCAGGCCCAGGTGCGCGGCGTGGCCGCCGATGTGGCCAGCGCTGCTGGCTGCGACCTGCTGGCCCAGGCCAGTGCGGGCGTGGACATTCTGGTGAACAACTTCGGCATCTTCGATCCGCAGCCCTTCGAGGCCATCGACGACGCCCAGTGGCAGCGCTTTTTTGATGCCAACGTGATGAGCGGCGTGCGCCTGACGCGCGCGCTGCTGCCCGCCATGCAGGCCGCAGGCTGGGGCCGCGTGGTGTTCATCAACAGCGAGTCGGGCGTGAACCCGCCCACCGAAATGGTGCATTACGGCATGAGCAAGGCAGCGCAGCTGTCCGTCTCGCGCGGGCTGGCGCAGCACTGCGCTGGCACGGGCGTGACGGTGAACGCCGTGCTGCCCGGCCCCACCCGCACCGAGGGCGTGGGCGACTTTTTCGCCAAGCTGGCCGCCGAGCAGGGCGTGGACCTGGCCGAGGCCGAGCAGCGCTTTTTCACCGATGCACGCCCCACCTCGCTGCTGCGCCGCTTCATCGAACCTTCCGAGGTCGCCGCGCTGGTGGCCTATGTGTGCAGCCCCCGTTCCGCCGCCACCAACGGTGCGGCGCTGCGGGTCGAGGGCGGCATCCTGTCTTCGATTTGCTGACCCTTTTTTCCAAAGGACTTCCTATGAGCCAAAAAATCAAATGCGCCCTGATCGGCCCCGGCAATATTGGCACCGACCTGCTGGCCAAGCTGCAACGCAGCCCCGTGCTCGAACCCGTGTGGATGGTGGGCATTGACCCCGAATCCGACGG
>JAYRPZ010000145.1:0-14829 GCA_041910915.1 Acidovorax sp. | reverse complement strand
GAAGGGGTGCAGGATGCGGATCGGGATGGGCTGCTAGGCGCAAACCGCAGCAATAGCTTTGCTATTGCGAGGATTTGCAACAACGCAGACCGCCCGATTCCGCGCCTGCACACCCGCGTGGAGATCGTGAACACGCTCTAAAGAGCTGGGCCCGGTGCGCATTGGCTTGAAAACACGGCACAAAGCCCTTAGTTAGCAACCTATCGGAGGTTTTTACACCATGCGCATCGACAAACTCACCACCAAATTCCAAGAAGCCCTGGCCGACGCCCAATCGCTGGCCTTGGGCAACGACCACGCCTACATCGACCCCCTGCACCTGCTGGCCGCCATGCTGCGCCAGGAGGACGGCCCCCGTGCGCTGCTGCAGCGCGCCGGGGTGCCCTTGCCTGCGTTGCAGGCGGCGGCAGAAAACGCCGTCAAGCGCCTGCCCCAGGTGCAAGGGCAAGAGCAGGTGCAAGTGGGCCCCGACCTGGCCAAGCTGCTGCAAGCCACGGAGAAAGAAGCTATCAAGCGTGGCGACCAGTTCATTGCCAGCGAGCTGTTTCTGCTGGCTTTGGCCGACGGCAAGGGCGAAGCCAGCCGCTTGGCGCAAGAGCATGGGCTGTCGCGCAAAAGTCTGGAGGCGGCCATTGATGCCGTGCGCGGCGGCCAAAAAATGGACAACCCCGAGGCCGAAGGCCAGCGCGAAGCGCTGAAAAAATACTGCCTCGATCTGACCGAGCGCGCGCGCATGGGCAAGCTCGACCCGGTGATTGGCCGCGACGATGAAATCCGCCGTGCCATCCAGGTGTTGCAGCGGCGCAGCAAGAACAACCCGGTCTTGATTGGCGAGCCCGGCGTGGGCAAAACGGCCATCGTGGAGGGGCTGGCGCAGCGCATCGTCGCGGGCGAGGTGCCGGAAAGCCTCAAAGGCAAGCGCGTGCTCAGCCTGGACATGGCCGCGCTGCTGGCCGGTGCCAAGTACCGTGGCGAGTTCGAGGAGCGCCTGAAATCTGTGCTCAACGAGCTGGCCAAGGACGAGGGCCAGACCATCGTTTTCATCGACGAGCTGCACACCATGGTCGGTGCGGGCAAGGCCGAGGGCGCGATGGATGCGGGCAACATGCTCAAGCCTGCCCTGGCGCGTGGCGAGTTGCACTGCGTGGGTGCCACCACGCTGGACGAATACCGCAAATACATTGAAAAAGACGCCGCGCTGGAGCGCCGCTTTCAGAAAATTTTGGTCGATGAGCCGACCGTGGAAGCCACCATCGCCATCCTGCGCGGCCTGCAGGAAAAGTACGAAGTTCACCATGGCGTGGACATCACCGACCCGGCCATCGTTGCTGCCGCCGAGCTGAGCCACCGCTACATCACCGACCGCTTCTTGCCCGACAAGGCGATTGACCTGATTGACGAGGCCGCGGCCAAGATCAAGATTGAGCTGGACTCCAAGCCCGAGGTGATGGACAAGCTCGACCGGCGCCTGATCCAGCTGCAAATTGAGCGCGAAGCCGTCAAGCGCGAGAAAGACGAAGCCTCGCAAAAGCGCTTTGAGTTGATCGAGGAAGAAATCGTCAAATTGCAGCGCGAGATTGCCGACCTGGAAGACATCTGGAAGTCGGAAAAAGCCCAGGCCCAGGGCAGTCAGCAGGTGCGCGAACAGGTAGAGAAAGTCAAGCTGCAAATTGAAGAGCTCAAGCGCAAGGGCGACTTCAACAAGGTGGCGGAACTGCAATACGGCCAGTTGCCCGAGCTGGAAAAGCAGCTCAAAGAAGCCCAGGCCAAAGAGGCGGGAGCCGACGGCCAGTCCACCCCCAACCGCCTGCTGCGCACCCAGGTGGGCGCCGAGGAAATTGCCGAGGTGGTCAGCCGTGCCACCGGTATTCCCGTGGCCAAAATGATGCAGGGCGAAAAAGACAAGCTCTTGCACATGGAAACCAAACTGCACGAGCGTGTGGTGGGGCAAGACGAGGCGATTGCCGCCGTGGCCAATGCCATTCGCCGCTCGCGCTCGGGCCTATCTGACCCCAATCGCCCCACAGGCTCGTTCCTGTTCCTGGGCCCCACGGGCGTGGGCAAGACCGAGCTGTGCAAGGCGCTGGCGGGCTTTTTGTTCGACAGCGAAGAGCATCTGGTGCGCATCGACATGAGCGAGTTCATGGAAAAGCATAGCGTCGCGCGCTTGATTGGCGCGCCTCCGGGCTATGTGGGCTATGAAGAGGGCGGCTACCTCACCGAGGCCGTGCGCCGCAAGCCCTACAGCGTGCTGCTGCTCGATGAAGTGGAAAAAGCCCACCCCGACGTGTTCAACGTGCTGCTGCAAGTGCTTGATGATGGCCGCCTCACCGATGGCCAGGGCCGTACCGTGGACTTCAAGAACACGGTGATTGTGATGACCAGCAACATCGGCTCACCGCTGATCCAGTCGATGGTGGGGCAGGACTACGACGAGGTGAAGGAAGCCGTGTGGGGCGAGCTGAAAAACCATTTCCGCCCCGAGTTCCTCAACCGCATTGATGAAACCGTGGTCTTCCATGGCCTGGGCGCAGCGCACATTGCGGCGATTGCCCGCATCCAATTGCAGTTGTTGCAGACCCGGCTGGAGCGCATGGAGCTGCATTTGCAGGTCTCTGAGGCTGCGCTGGCGGAACTTGCCAAGGTGGGATTTGATCCGGTGTTTGGTGCGCGCCCGCTCAAGCGCGCCATCCAGCAGCGCATTGAAAACCCGCTGTCCAAGCTGCTGCTGCAAGGGCGCTTCCCGCCCAAGAGCGTGATTGCTGTGGATGTAGACCCGGTGCGTGCCCCTGGTGTGTTTGAGTTCGATTTAGCGGCCTAAGCCGCATGGGATAAGCGCAAGCAGCTCACTTTTTTGATGGTTTTTCCTGAGAAAGTCTGGTTTGAACGACCTCATTTCGACCCTCTTGCGCTGGCTGGCCCGCGCCCTGCTATGGGCAGCGGGCCTGCTTTTTTTCCTCTCTGTTTTGGCCGCGGCACTGCTGCTGGCGCTGGTGTGGGCGGTGCGTGCGCTGTGGGCGCGGCTCACCGGGCGCCCTGTGGTGCAGTGGCGTATGCCCATCGATCCGCGCACGGGCTGGCAACGCGCCCAGCGTGCGCCGCGCTGGGACGCTGCTGAGCCGCCGCAAGGCCCCTCGCGCCGCATGGGTGTGCTGCCGGGAGCGGACAGCGTGACCGATGTGGTGGCGCATGAACCCCGCCCGGGCTCCCAAGAGCCGCCCGGCCCCAGCGGCCCCACCCCTTGAACGCGCCCGGCGCTGGCCGCCCTCTGCCCATGACTTGCGCCCCGGCCACTCCCCTCGATCTGCGTGCGCTGTTTGACGCGCAGTTTCATGCCAGCCGCGCCCAGCCGCAGGTGGCGCTGGCGGTGCGCCGCGAGCGTTTGCTGCGCCTGCGCACCTTGCTACAACAGCACGCTCCGGTGTTGGCGGCAGCGGTGCAAGCGGACTTTGGCATGCGCTCTGCTCGGCTGACCGAGGTAGCCGATTTTTTCCTGCTGCGTGCCTTGCTGGCACATACCGAGGCCCATTTGGCACGCTGGATGCGCCCTCGCAAGGTGCCCACGCCGTGGCATTTGCGCCCCGCGCGCGCCTTCATCCAGCGCCAGCCGCTGGGGGTGGTGGGGGTGATTTCGCCGTGGAATTACCCCATCCAGCTGGCCCTGGCACCGGCCATCACCGCCTTGGCAGCAGGCAACCGGGTGCTGCTCAAACCCAGTGAACTCACGCCCCACACCAGTGCCCAGCTGGCCGAACTGGTGGGGCAGTTTTTTGCGCCCGAGGAGTTGGCCGTGGTGCAGGGCGACGCCGCCCTGGCCGCCGACTTTGCCGCCCTGCCGTTTGACCACCTGGTGTTTACCGGCTCCACTGCCGTCGGGCGCCAAGTGGCGCAGGCCGCCGCGGCACAGCTCACCCCCACCACGCTGGAGCTGGGGGGCAAGTCACCCTGCATTCTCAGTGCCGATGCCGACGTGGCATCTGCCGCACGCAAAATTGCCCACGGCAAACTGCTGAATGCGGGCCAAACGTGCATTGCCCCTGATTACCTGCTGTTGCCCCACGGCCACGAAGCGGCCTTTATTGCGGCCTACCGCGCCGCCGTGGCCCAGCTTTTTCCCACGCTGTGGGGCAACCCGGACTACGCCGCTATCCTCACGCCCCGCCACCATGCGCGTTTGGCCCGGCTGCTGCAGCAGGCGCAGAGCCTGGGGGCGCAGGTGCTGACCATCGAACCGGCACCGACCCAGCCACGGCCCGAAACCCAGTCGCATTTGGGCGAGGGCATCAGCCGCCAAATGGCACCGACCTTGGTGCTGGGCGCCACGCCCGCCATGCAGCTGATGCAAGAAGAAATTTTCGGCCCCATCTTGCCGGTGTTGACCTACACCCGGCTGGATGAAGCCATTGCCCACATCAACGCCGGGCCGCGCCCGCTGGCGCTGTACTGGTTTGGCCAGGATGAGCGCGAGCGTGACGAAGTGCTGGCCCGCACCGTGAGCGGCGGCGTCACCGTCAACGACACCCTGATGCACATTGCCCACGACCACCTGCCCTTTGGCGGCGTCGGCGACAGCGGCTGGGGGGCGTACCACGGCGAAACGGGATTTTTGCGCTTCTCGCACCAAAAATCGGTGCTGTTGCAGTCGCGCTGGGCGTTGTCGGGGCTGCTCTATCCCCCGTATGGGGCACGTTTTGACCGCATCATGGCTGTGTTGCGCCGCTGGTTGTGAGCCCCTTTGCACAGGTGCCGTAGGAGGCAGCGTGCTGAGGTTGTGGATTTACCACGCCCAACTGAGGGGAAACCCTGTTTCATTTGTCAAGTTGGTAACCCTGCGCCCTGCTAGAGCGTGAGGGGGGGTCTAGATGTGGTAATGGCAATTTGCGAGAATCGCGGGCTTTTCGATTTCCCCCTTCCCTGTTTTCGTATCCGTTCCCCCCCCCTTATCCCATGTCGAGTATCCAGGTTCGTCCGGCCACGCTGCGTGACGCCAAAGCCATTGCCCAAATCCATACCACTGCCGCTCTGGAGGCCTACAAAGGGGTACTGCCAGAAGAGCAGCTCAAGTCCATGTCCTCGGTTGAGAAGCGCCAAGCCTATTGGCGCGAAGCGATTGAATACTGCGAGCCGCAGGTGCAGGTCGCTGTCGAGGGCGACAAGATCGTCGGTTTCGTCGGTTTCGACCGCTCGCGTGACCCCAAAACCCGCCCCACCACTGGCGAAATCTGGGCCATCTACGCGGCACCCAGCCATTGGAGCCAAGGTGTTGGCGTGGCCCTGTGGGATGCTGCACGTGACGGCCTGAGCGAGGAAGGTTGCACCACTGTCACGGCCTGGGTGCCGCTGCGCAATGAGCGCGCCTTGCGCTTTCATGAGCTGGCGGGCTTCAAGCGTGAGATGAGTACAGCCAAAACCTCGGTGGTGGGCAGCGTCAAAATCGAAGAAGTGCGCTTGCAGCGCCCACTTAACTAAGACGGTATTTTTTGACACTCCCCACTCTGGAATGGAACGAGCGAGGTCAGCTGCACACAGCCTTGTGGCGCAGTGAAGGCCAAGCTCTTCCCCGGCGCGTGCAGGTGGTGGATGACCATCTGAGCGCTGATCAGGCCTGGCGTTTAGCCAGTGAAGGCACAGCCTTGCTGTGGCGTGGTGATTACCACAACGCTCGCCAACTGCTGCAAGCCATGGCGCGGCGTGCCCAGCGCAAATCTTCGGTGCTGCGTGCGGACAATGCTGCACAGGCTTTTCACTTGCACCGCCAAGCGCAAAGCCAGCGTGCGCGCAACCTGGCCATGGTGTTGGTGCCCCTGGAGGGGGATTACTCCATCCCTTTGCGCCGTGCCCCCCAGGTACACACCGCTTGCACCGAGGCCTGGGGCGCGGCCCCCGGCCAGCCTGTGGTGACCCCGTTGCGGCAGTTGCTAGGCCTCATCGGCGCACACGAATGGCGCAAGAATGGTGTGCCCATCCCTGCGCTGGAGCTGGCTGCCCAGCCTGCAAGCCGGGCACGCATCTATCCGCACTATGGTGTGTTTTCGCCGGTGCGGGGAGAGTATGTAGATTTGGTGGCCCAAGCCCCCTTGCCTGTACCTTGCGAGCAGGCGATGGAGATTGGGGTGGGCACCGGTGTGCTCTCGATCGTGCTGGCCCGCAGGGGTGTACCCCGGGTGCTGGCAAGCGACCTTGATCCTCGGGCTTTGGCTTGTGCCCAAGACAATCTGCAACGCCAAGGTCTGGCGGCGCGGGTGCAATTGCTGCAAGCCGATCTGTTTCCTCCTGGAGCAGCTGATCTGGTGCTATGTAACCCACCGTGGCTACCTGGTCGCCCCAGCAGTGCGCTGGAGCAGGCCGTGTACGACGAAAATTCCGCCATGTTGCGCGGTTATTTGGCTGGTTTGCGCACACATTTGACCCCCAAAGGCGAAGGGTGGTTGATCCTTTCTGACTTGGCAGAACATTTGGGATTGCGCTCCCGGGAACAACTCCTGCAATGGATAAGCCAGGCGGGGCTGCACGTGCTGGGCCGCCACGATGCGCGCCCACGCCATGGCAAAGCGTTTGACGCTAAAGACCCCTTGCATACCGCGCGTGCCGCTGAAATTACTTCGCTCTGGCGCTTGGGCGCGTTATAGCGGCGAGGACGGTGGCGCAAACACCTCGGCCAGCGTGCGGGCGCTTAAAAAGCGATCTGTCCATGCTTCCAGCTGTGCGGTGCTGGCCGTGCTCAGGGCGGCCTGCATTTCCTGCGACAGCGGGCCAAAGCGCGCCACCAGCAGGCGCTGCAGAATACGAGCCTCGCCTTCTGTGCGGCCTTTTTCGAGGCCTTTTTCTAGGCCCTTCTCGAGGCCCTTCGCGAGGCCTTTCTCCAAGCCTTCTTGCCTCGCCTGGAGCGCCCATTCTTCAAACCGTGTGGCCAGTGTCATTTTTAGCTCCTTCAAGTCTTGCACTTTGGGCAGTGCCAAGTCGTTTTTACTCTGCCGCAGCAGCACGATGCGTACCCAGATGGCAAAAATGCGCGCCAGTTCCGGGTTGCTGACCAGCCAGCGGTTCAGCAGGTCGATCACCTCCAGCACTTCGGCTTGGCTGTGCGGGCGCTGCAGGCGCATCATTGCAGCCACCAGGTTTTGCATACTGGCCAGGTCGGTGCCAGCGTAGCGGTTTTCTTCAATCAGCAGGTATTGCAGACTGGGCAGAAACTGCGCCACCAACCCGGGCACCTTGGGAATCAGCTCGCTGATGTTGGGGGCTGCCGTCCAGGGCGCGTCGCCGTTGTAGAGCACGATGGGCAGCACCGGCGGCAGTTTGCGCTGGGGCAACACCTGTTTGGCTTTGATGAGGTCTTGGTACAGCAGCCCGACGTAGCTCATCATGCGCACGGCCATCCACGGATCGACCTTGCTTTGGAACTCGATCAGGATGTACAAGTACACCCAGTCGCCCCCGACTTTGACGCGCCAGACCACATCGTCGGCGCGGTGACGCATGTCGTCGCTGACGTAGCTGCCGGGCATTTTCTCCAGCGTGCTGTAGTCCAGGCTGTGCAGCCACGCATCGGGGATAAAGCCCAGCACCAAGTCGCGCACCAGCTCGGGCGCGGAGAACAGCAGCTTGTAAGAAGCGTCGTGCGCAGATGGCATGGGCGGTGTTATTTGCCCCAGCAGTCGGGGTTGTAGCCGCTGTCAGTCGCTTTCTTTCCATTTGCACCGCGCAAACCGGTGTTGGTCAGGGTGTAGTCGCCGCACTTGTCGTCCTCTTGTGCCCCTTTGCGCGTTGCTGTGAGGGTGAAGCCGTTCACGGGTGTGCCAAGGGTGTAACTGATGTCGTAGCGGTCGTTCGGCACTTTGGCTAAGTTGGGTGGAAACCCGTCTGCGGCAGGGTAGGTACCGGTGGCGGTCGCCGCGCGCTCCAGCCACATTTGTGCCTGGAGCAAGCCCGCCCGCGCCTCGGCGCGGTGGCCTCGGCGTACGTACTCGGTGTAGCTGGGGTAGGCAATGGCACCGAGGATGCCAACGATGGCCACAGTGATCATCAGTTCGATGAGGGTGAAACCACGTTGGCGGTAGCGGAGAGATAGATATCGCTGCATAACGGGTTTGCTTTCTTATTTGAGTTGACGCCAAGTGGGGCGTAGGGATTTCTCGGGCAATTTAGCAAGTTTGGTGCGTTTGCCTTCTGCATCAATGTCTTCGTTTTCGCTACCGCTCTTGCTCAAAATATTGTGCGCGCCTGCGGTCACTTCACGTCGATTGGCTTTGAGATCGTTGTCATCAAATGCACCATCGCCATTCAGATCCATCAAGGGCACAGAGGGTACAGTGCCATCCATGATATTGATGAAATTAAGGAACTGGCGCTCTTTGTCCACTGTACTGTTTTCACATGTTTCTTCGGTTACATTGGTTTGTGACCCCTTGGCTGGAATTTGAGACCAAATGGTCAAAATATTGGTGTTGTCATAGTATTCCAATGGTTTAAGCAGTCGCTCGCCTGTGCCAGGCAAATCTTGGTACCAGCCGTTATGAACCGACCAGTCCAGAGTTTCTGCTGCTGTGGTAGTGCCAGCTTTGCCGTCGTTTAGCTCGGTGACTTCGCGTTTTGCCAATTTGGCTGCCGCAACGCCCTCGCCTAGCGGGGTGGGGGTAGGCACACAATCGGCAGCAGGAATCGGGGTACAAGTGCCCCCGCTGGGGGCTACTTTTAGGCGCTTACCAAGGGGAGTCTTTTCTTCCATATAGCGAGTGTTGTCGAGCACTGAGTAAATGGTTTGTACGTTTTGATTTGTCTCATCGAGTTTGGTCAGGTTGCGGCCTGTACCAAAAGAAACCATCATTCCACCTACACTGACCATCACCTCATTGGTGCCGCTGCCCACTTTTTTCTGACGGTCATTGAGCCGTACCGTCGGTGCTACGGTAATTGGCTGTACCAGCGTGCGTGAATCGGGAGAACCTTTGGTGCCACCCTTGGCTGTAAAAAGTGGTTGACCGCCAAAAGCGACATGCCATTTAGTATCATCGATATTGGTTAAGTCAAATTTCCATAAATTTCCCCGATTATCGCCTGCGTAGGCAATTTCCGGGAGCTCATCGCCATTGAGGTCGATCAAGCGTGGATGGGCTAAGCCATTATCCTCCGACAATCCAGAACCAGGAGTGGGAATGGTTGAAGCTGTACCAACCGTGGGAATGCGGAGCAGCTCCTTGTTGCCATCAAGGTACTGAATCAAAAGCACAGGGCGCTGGTTTTTGCTGTTATAACCATTACCCATTACCACTGCCCAACGGTTATTATTCATTCGGGTAATTTGGGTTGTTCGCATACCATTGGTCTCATCAAGTACCGGAGCCATGGTAATATTGCCAATATCATTATCTTCTGCCGTTTCTGTGCTGCACGCAGCTTGTTCCCCACTAGAAATGCCAGCGCGATTACAGTCAGGAATGGTTTGGCTTAATGCGCGGCATTCTGCTTGTGCAGCATCTTGTATTGTTTTATTGGAATCAACCAAGGCATTGCACAGTGGCGCGGAGAGTGTGCCTTCTGTGCTGCGGGTGCGATCCAAAATCACCAATTGACTGGCTTTGTCTTCTGCAAAAGCTGTACCGGAGCCATTACCGTCTGGATTGGTAACATCCAAAATAAAATAACCTTTGCCGCCTGCCCCCAGGGTTCCTACCAACAAGGTGCGCCAATCAGGGGTGTAGTTAGGGTCGTTTGGATTTTTTGGGTCTTGTATGCCTGTATCCACATCGCCCGTCATGGGTGAACCATCAACAAAATAACGGTGTTCGCTGTTGTAGTTTTGGCTGCTCAGGCGGGTCAAACTTGGAATGACGCCGCGTGGTACATAGGCTATTTTTTCGGTGCCATCTACTGCCGAAAAACCGTGCAACATGCCATCGTTTCCACCTACATAAATCATTGGCGTTCGAGATTTATTGCTTTTTACAAAACTGCGATAGCCAGCCATGGAGTAACCACTAGAAGGTATTCCTGTGTACCATGCCGCAGAGTTGACAATATCTCCCTGGCGGCTTTTTCGTTGCCGCATGGGCTTGGTTGCATCGCTTCCAGGGCCCTCAAGGCTTCTATCGCCGCGAATAAAATTTATTTGGTTTTCACCATTGGTTGCAGCAGTGATGCCAGAACCAGCATTGAGGCCAAGCCAGTATTTTTGTCCCTTGCTGAGATTGGTTTCGCCGCTATCCCACTTAAATGGAACGCCACCTTTGTATTTTGCCCCCAACCACTGGGTGCTCCAGGAAAGAACTAACCGCTTATTCAGATCGAATAAGGGGCCATCCATCACTGCAGAGGTGTCTTTGTCACCCCAACCAGGAATGGGCTCGTAGGTTCCATCTTTTTTGATTAATTCTGCACGGAGCGCGCCTTTCCAGGCATTTTTAGGGTCGTAATTTCCAATAAATCGACCGACGGCATTGCGCGAAGTGTTGGAGCCACTGGTGGCTGTGGTAGTTTTCTGAGGCTCAACGTCGGTGCTGATGGTTTTGATGATTTCACGGAAAGCGACCTTCAAATCCTCGCCTTTTTCCACGGCATAGAAACGGCCACGGCCATTGATGGCGGCATGCCACATATCTTCTGTGGCATGGGTGCCGATATTTTTCACAGAATACCACTGTGCTCGGCCGGCAGCGTAATCGGCGAAACTGCCGTCAAAATCATAGGGCAGGGTTTTGGTGGGGGGCACCAGTTTGCCACTGTTGCCATTGGTTTTGTCTATTTTTGGGTAGTTGCTGTTTTCTTGGCTGGTATTGCTCGCGCCAACGGCCCACAAAGGGGTGGATAGGTTGGTGTTCCAATAGTTTCCAATATTGGTGGGGGTGGTGGTGGTTTCCGAGTTGTTTACAGGGCGGTATTGATAGTCAGGCAGTGCATCGGTACTGAAGCCAATAGTGAATGTCACCATATGGGGCCAGGTAGCGGGGTTGTAGCGCGGGTTCCAGTATTTCTCCAGGGTAGCCGTTTTTCCAGATTTTGGATTGGTGAAGGTTTCGGTTCTGGGTGCGTTGTTGTATTCAGCCAGTGTTTCGATTCTTCCGGTCAGTTTGTCCGGGTCTTGTAGGTTGGTCGCCCAGCTTTTGAAGGCCCAATCCGAGAGGCTGCTTATGTATTGCTCGGCATAGCCATTGTGCCAGTCACTATTGAATGTCGGCATATCAATATCGCGGTACAGCCAGGTTTGGGGGTTGCTGCGATCGTATGCCGTGCCATCGGGCAGAAAAAACGGATCATAGGTTTTTGTTGGGCGGGTGGTGCCGCTGATGCCATTGATGTTTTTGGTCGAATCCTGGTTGTCAAAATTAATGGGATCGGTATTAATGTTCTCCCAGCTAGGGTCGTATTGGCCGTTCCAGTTGCCGTCGGTCAAGAGAATGTGGTAGTTGCGCCGGCAGCCCAGGTACTCTTTGTTCTCGCTACTGCTGCCACCGGGTTTGGTGGCCCAGGGGCCATTGATGTGCAGGGGCGCGCGCATGTAGTCGTCCGCGCGTTTCACCATCAAGTGGGTGGGAGTGGAGCCGCAGGCTTTGTAGTTGGCGACATATTTCAAGAAGTTCGCGCGATGGGTGGAGTCCAGCACCCGCATGGCATTGGGGTAGTTCGAGCTGGTGGATTGGGATGCCGTAAGGCCCAGTGCGGGGGCCCAGGCTTTGTTGTCTACCTTTGTGCAGTTGCTCATGCTTTGCCAGGCCAGGCGCATTTTGTTGTCGGGTACCAAATCCTTGTCGTTGAATACTTCCTTGAGGGAGTCGATCAACACCTGGGTGCGTGTTTTGGTCCATTTGTTATTTACACGGATCATGTCTTTTGTGTTCATCGACGTGGAGTCGTCGAGCGACAAAATCACATTCGGTGCCACATAGGCTTGCACGGTGCCGGGAGGGGCCTGCAGCAAATCAAGCGCCCAGCTGCCGTGGGGCGCGAAGGCTGCCATGGCGGCCAGGGTGAGCAGGTTTTTGCGAAAACGCCGAGAGGGATTGCAGGTGTGGGGCATGGTGTGCTCCTGGGGAAAATAAACTAGGTGGAGTGCCGGGGCCTGGGGTGACGGGTGGGGTATGGCATTCAATCGGCGCAGCGTGAACGGGCGTAGCTGCTTTGAATGACGGCCATGGTTAGTGGATTCCCTTTATCGTCCACTTTACGGCCATAGGCCAAGGCAGTAATTCGGTAAATGATGGCAGGATCCAGGTTCGGGCGCAATGTGCTGTCGGATTTGTCGCCCACGAGCAAGGTTGGGCCGCCAGGTGCGCTTGGTACGCCTGAAGAGGCTGCTGCATTGCATGGCGGTGTGGGCTGGCCTGCTTTGGATTTGGTATAGGGCAATATCTCAATCCAATACCAGCCGCCACGATTCCAGGCGCTACGATCAGCCAAGATGGGGTTGGCCGATGTGGCACCGCCCACTTTGGCTCCGGTGTAGTCACCATAACGTGCGCCCACCTCGTTGCCAGTGGAGTTTTTTGAAATCAACTGGAGCTTGGTTTTGTCATTCCAGAAATCCTGTGCACCGGTGCGTTTGGTGCACAGGCCGTAACGGCAGCGATCGGTTCCAGTTTGGCTGGCGAGTGCTTCAATTAATACATCCACTTTGTCACCTTCTCGAGATGCCGGAATTTGAAAATCAGCAGGAATGCCTTTTCTGCATATTTTTGATCCCGGTAAGCTGCAATCTATACCATCTAGGGTTTTGTTGCTGTCATCAGTTTCTGAGCTGCGAATATCCATTTCTGCATCTTGCAGCAATAATTGGGCTGCTTCGAATGCGCGTTGGTAGTCAGCATCATTACCCACCACCATTTCGTTGAATAAGGAAGTGCGAGAAGACCACAGGGCTAGCAGCATGGACATGAGCACAAAAATAATCACAACAAACAGTGCTACGCCCCGTTGGTTTCTTGGCTGCATGGAATACGCTGAGTTAGAGGGGGAAAAGGTTGGGCTGGGTTGGAATGGCATGGCTGGGCCTTTCATGTCAGCCCCTGGCTGCGAAGTTGGAAGACATTGCGAAATACCATGTGCATACGGCGTGCTCTTTCGCCAGTTTGGGGGATGTCCTTGAGCTCGCCATCGCAATCGGGGTACTTGCTACCGCTGGGCAGGTCAATCGCTTCATTGCCATAGAGCACGAGACATACTTCAATCCCTTGCACCTTGTTCCAATCAGCCCCCACGCCTGCAGCCAGCACGCGCTTGACTTTGCTATCGCCCTGAGTGCTGTTGTCTTGCAGCAAATAATGCACCTCAAAATTCGCTACATTTTGAATAATGGGTTGTGGGCTGGCCGCTGGGTCATTTCCACTGCAGCTCAGGGTGGCTGTGGCTGGGTTGTAGCGAAAAATGCTTTCCAGACGCTTGTCATCGCTGTTATTGGCTGGGCCACCTATGCAGTTGCGTGATTGCGATTCATCCTGGCCGGGGTTGGCTGGGTTGGTCACCGTTTCTTTGTAACGGCGATAGCCTATCGTCATGGAATCTGAAGCGCCTTTAATAGTATCAGTCGAGGGCTCAAAAGCGTTGTATGTACCACTGGCAGGCGCAGAAGTTTCAATAGCTACTTGGGCTAGATAAGGGTCGGCGTTATTGGTTTGGTATGTCATATTGATATACAAAGACCCTGCTTGGCGTATTTGGGCTCCAATCACGCGCATGGCATAAGCGGCTTGTTGTTGGATGTTGCTGGCATCGCTAACGGTGCCTGATACCCCGCGTGAAACCATGAGCGCCCCCAGAGCAACCGCCACGACCATGAGGCCGATGGCTATCCCCACCATTAGCTCAATGAGCGTGACTCCAGCTTGGCGTCTATATTTTTGGTATTTTTTGCTTCTAGACATTGCGTAGCAAGCGCGAGTAGCTCTTATTTTTATAGCATAATTCATGGTTAAGCTCCTGCGCAGAAATATTTAATAGCGCCACTGCCGGCTTTATATGGTGCGCAGCGGGTGGAGATGGGAATGTATTGAAGGTGGCAGGTATGGTTTGGAGGGCAGGTGGCTGCACCATCTGCGCCTTTGAGCAGTGGGCCGTTGTCGCCGTCTCGCACCCGGGTTCCATCGGTATTTTGTTTGTCGATCTCAGTCAGTTCTGCTTTTTCATTTTCACGCCAGGCAATCATCACACCTAACTGGCGTCTTCCTTCGGGGTCAGAAATTTCCCCTTTGGGTATAAAAACCTGTGCTTTGCCAGTGGGCAAGGTTTCAACTGCTTTTTTCCAAAGGTAGCGGTCATACTGCGCTTGGTCTGCGCGGGTACAGCCATTGACACACCTATTGGATGGTTTGTTTAAACTACTGCTGGTTTCTGAAAAAGTAGTGAGGTAACTGTCTTGTACGGCTACAGCATTGGGATTGACTTTCATACGTTCGCTTAAATCCTCAATCAACCGAATGGCTTGTGCCCGGCGCACGGTACTGGATGTGTCCGTAAGCGTTCGCATTTGCACGCCAACGACTCCAAGAATACCAAGTGCAGTAACAATTAATGCAATCAGTGATTCAATGAGGGATATGCCGTGTTGGCGTTTTTTGTGGGTTAGTTGTTGCCGCATGGCACCTCCTCTGCTTTGACGATTCGTATCCGCCCACCTGCGCTCATGCAAACGCCTCGGGCTGCGGGGCTGTCAATGGCACCGTCTTTGGGGACGATGCTGAAACCTAGCCAAGTGCCGTTCACCAGCCCCCAGCGGTTGAGCTTGATGCTGGCCCCGCCGCCGGTGCGGCTGATTTGCACTTTGCTGGGGGCATCTACCCGCTGCAATATGGGTTCGCTGGCGTTGCAGGCGCCGTTGTTGTTGGTGTCTTCGCACACGTT
>JAYRPZ010000144.1:0-21698 GCA_041910915.1 Acidovorax sp. | reverse complement strand
GGTGTGCAGGCGCGGAATCGGGCGGTCTGCGTTGTTGCAAATCCTCGCAATAGCAAGGCTATTGCTGCGGTTTGCGCCTAGCAGCCCATCCCGATTCGCATCCTGCACCCCTTCGCGCGAGATCGTGAACACGCTCTAAGAATTTTGAATGTTTTTGGCCTCTCGCCCTTGACTGGCAAGCGCAAGCAGCTATCAATTCAGTAGTTTTAATACACCAGTCGCTCAGGCCGCACCTCTTGCAAGATGGTGGTGGCAATCTCTTCAATGCTCTTGGTGGTGGTGGAGAGCCAGCGGATGCCAGCACGGCGCATCATGGATTCGGCCTCGCTCACTTCGTAGCGGCAGTTGGTGAGTTCGGCGTAGCGTGAATTGGGGCGGCGTTCGTTGCGAATTTCCGACAAACGCTCGGGCTGGATGGTGAGGCCGAAAATCTTTTTGCGGTAAGGCACCAGCGCGGGCGGCAGCTGGCGGCGCTCAAAATCCTCGGGAATGAGGGGGTAGTTGGCTACTTTCAGACCGCACTGCATTGCCAGGTACAGGCTGGTGGGCGTTTTGCCGCTGCGCGACACGCCAATCAAGATCACATCGGCCCCGGCCAGGTCGCGGTGGCTTTGGCCGTCGTCGTGGTCGAGGCTGAAGTTGATGGCCTCGATGCGGTCAAGGTACTCTTTGGAGCGCGTCACGTCAGAAAAACGCCCCACGCGGTGGTTCGACTTGAGCCCCAGCTCTTGCTCCAGAGGGCGCACAAAGGTGCCAAACATGTCCAGCAACATGCCTTTGCAGCCTTCCTGAATGATTTTCAGCACCTCCATGTTCACCAAGGTGGTGAAGACGATGGGTTTTCTGCCCTCTAGCTCCGCCGTGTGGTTGATTTGGCGCACGGCTTGGTGGGCTTTGTCCACCGTATCGACAAAGGGCAGGCGTACATGGCGCGACTGGAGGTTGAACTGCGCCAAGATGGCGTTGCCGAACGTTTCGGCAGTGATGCCGGTGCCGTCAGAGATGAAAAAAACAGAGCGCATGGGGGGCTGAGACAAGGGTTCAAAGAGTCCGGGCGCTGCGGGCAGCGGCGTCGGTAGGGGCACAAAGTCAGGCGCCATTTTCACCGGCTGGGGCATACAATCGCGCCCATTATTTTTTCGCAGGCCCTGGGCGCTGCGATTTTTCTTTTTCCACCATGCACGGGCACGGCCTACAAGTACAACCACAACAGCAAAGCGTTGCTGCGTGCATGGTCGCCTGGCGCCGCCGCGATGGCGGTGCGCAGGCTCCCCGGTTTTTAACTTCTGGAGCTTTCCCATGTCTGCACGCTTTGAGGCGACCGCCCTGGTCGTACCGTTTGAGAACCTGAGAATGAGCGACGTCGAGGTGGTGGGCGGTAAAAACGCCTCCCTCGGCGAGATGATTTCGCAACTGCCCCAGGGGGTGCGTGTGCCTACCGGCTTTGCCACCACGGCCCACGCCTTCCGCGAGTTTTTGAAGCACGAAGGCCTGGCCGAGCGCATCAGTGCCCGCCTGGCTGCGCTGGACGTGGACGATGTGCGCGCCCTGGCCCAGGCTGGTGCAGAGATTCGTGGCTGGATGGAAAGCCAGCCCTTCCCCGCCGACTTGGAAAAAGCCGTGCGCGAAGCCTTTGCCGCCCTCTCGGCAGGCAACGACCAGGCCAGCTTTGCCGTGCGCTCGTCGGCCACCGCTGAAGACCTGCCCGACGCCTCGTTTGCAGGCCAGCAGGAAACCTTCCTGAACGTGGTGGGCATCGAAGACGTGCTGCACAAGATGAAAGAGGTGTTTGCCTCGCTGTACAACGACCGTGCCATCAGCTACCGCGTGCACAAGGGCTTTGCCCACGACGTGGTGGCCTTGTCGGCGGGCGTGCAGCGCATGGTGCGCTCCGACCTGGGCGCAGCGGGCGTGATGTTCACCATCGACACCGAATCGGGCTTTGACGAAGTGGTGTTCATCACCTCCAGCTACGGCCTGGGCGAAACCGTGGTGCAAGGCGCCGTCAACCCCGACGAGTTCTACGTTCACAAGCCCATGCTCAAGGCCGGTAAGAAGGCTGTGATTCGCCGCAACCTGGGCAGCAAGCTGATTCAGATGGTGTTTTCCAGCGCCGAAGAAAAGGCCGCCACGGGCAAGCTGGTGAAAACCACCGACGTGGCCCCGGAGCTGCGCAACCGCTATTCGCTCACCGATGCCGACGTGGAGCAACTGGCGCACTACGCGCTGGTGATCGAGCAGCACTATGGCCGCCCCATGGACATCGAGTGGGGCAAAGACGGCACCGACGGCCAGCTCTACATCTTGCAAGCGCGCCCCGAGACGGTGAAGAGCCAATCCAAGGGCCAGGCCGAGCTGCGCTACAAGCTCAAAGGCCAGGGCCAGGTGCTGGCCGAAGGCCGTGCCATTGGGCAAAAAATTGGCACCGGCCCGGTGCGTTTGGTGTCTGACATTGCCGAGATGGACAAGGTGCAGCCCGGCGATGTGCTGGTGACCGACATGACCGACCCCAACTGGGAGCCGGTGATGAAAAAGGCCAGTGCGATCGTCACCAACCGGGGTGGCCGCACGTGCCACGCCGCCATCATTGCGCGCGAACTGGGCATTCCGGCGGTGGTGGGTTGCGGCAACGCAACCGACAAGCTTAAAGATGGCACCTTGGTGACCGTGAGCTGCGCCGAAGGCGACACCGGCCACATCTACGACGGCCTGCTGGAAACCGAAGTCACCGAAGTGCAGCGCGGCGAAATGCCCCCCATCAAGACCAAAATCATGATGAACGTGGGCAACCCCCAGCTGGCCTTCGACTTTGCCCAGTTGCCCAACGAGGGCGTGGGCCTGGCGCGCCTGGAGTTCATCATCAACAACAACATTGGCGTGCATCCCAAGGCCATCTTGGACTACCCCGCCGTCGATGCCGACCTGAAAAAGGCCGTGGAGTCCGTGGCCCGTGGCCATGCGTCGCCGCGTGCTTTCTACGTGGACAAAGTGGCTGAAGGTGTGGCCACCATTGCCGCCGCGTTCTGGCCCAAGCCCGTCATCGTGCGTTTGTCGGACTTCAAGAGTAACGAGTACCGCAAGCTGATTGGTGGCAGCCGTTACGAGCCCGAGGAAGAAAACCCGATGCTGGGCTTCCGGGGCGCAGCACGCTACATCAGTGCGGATTTTGGCGAGGCTTTTGCCATGGAATGCGAAGCCATCAAGCGTGTACGCAGCGAGATGGGTCTGACCAACGTGCAGGTGATGGTGCCCTTTGTGCGCACCCTGGGCCAGGCCGAGCGCGTGACCAAGCTGCTGGCGCAGCACGGCTTGCAGCGCGGCCAAGATGAACTCAAGCTCATCATGATGTGCGAAGTGCCGAGCAATGCCATCTTGGCGGAACGCTTCCTGGAGTATTTCGACGGCTTCTCGGTAGGCTCGAATGACCTGACCCAGCTCACCCTGGGGCTGGACCGCGATTCCGGTCTGGAGTTGTTGGCGCAAGACTTCGACGAGCGTGACCCTGCGGTGCAAACCTTGCTCAAAGGTGTGATTGCCACCTGCCGAGCCCAAGGCAAGTACGTGGGTATTTGCGGTCAGGGCCCCAGCGATCACCCGGACTTTGCCCAGTGGCTGGCGGATGAGGGCATTTCCTCGATTTCGCTCAACCCGGACAGCGTGATCGACACTTGGCAGCAGCTCGCCGCCCAGTAAGCCTTCGCGCAGCTGCCGCCATGACGCCTCCGCTGCCTCCTCATGCACCGCTGCACACGGGTTTGCAGCGGCCGGGGGCGGCACCACCAGTGCCCTGCGTATCGCAGGCACACCATGCGCGGCACCTGCGTCTGAAGGCCGTGCTGCTGCTGCTGTGGTTGCTGGTGACTTTCGTCACCAGCTATTTCGCCCGCGATTTGCAAATGCTGGTGGGGGGCTGGACGCTGGGCTACTGGATGGCTGCCCAAGGCGCTGTGCTGGTGTTCATTGCGATTGTGGTGGCCTATGCCTGGGGCATGAGCTACTTTGAGCGCCAGGACACCGCTGCCTCGCATGACTGAACCCCTGTCGCCACAGGCCGCCGAGCGCAGCTACCTGTGGCGCCTGCACCGCATCCTGGCCTTGTACGTGCTGGGGGTGCTGGGCTTTTTGGCATTGATGACCTGGGCCGAGCAGCGTGGGTTGTCGCGCCATTGGATTGGCCCCATTTTCCTGTTCTTGACGGTGATGGTGTACGCCGCCATTGGCGTCTATGGCCGCACGACCGACTCCGAGGAGTACTACGTTGCCGGGCGGCGTATCCCGCCCATGTACAACGGCATGGCTGCAGCAGCCGATTGGATGAGCACGGCCTCGTTCATCAGCCTGGCCGGGGCGCTGTACCTGCAAGGCTTTTCCGGCCAGCCTGGGCAGCCCGGCGGTTTGGCTTATTTGCTGGGCTGGACGGGCGGTTTTTGCCTGGTGGCCATGCTGATTGCGCCACATTTGCGGGCCATGCAGATTTACACCGTACCGGATTTTTTTCAGGTGCGTTTCGGTGGGCGCTGGCCGCGCATCATTGCAGCCTTGGCTGCAGTGCTGTGCTCTTTCACCTATGTGGTGGCGCAAATCTATGGTGTGGGTTTGATTGCCTCGCGCCTGACAGGGGTGCAGTTTGAGATTGGCATCATGCTGGGCCTGGGTGGGGTGCTGCTGTGCTCATTTTTGGGGGGAATGCGTGCCATCACCTGGACCCAGGTCGCGCAGTATGTGGTGCTGTTGCTGGCCTTTTTGATACCCGTGTCCTGGTTGGCCTACCAGCAGCTCGGCACCCCCTTGGCCACGTTGGCTTACGGCCAGCAAATTGCCCATATCACCCAGTTGGAAGAGCAGCTGCTGGCCTCTGATGCCGAGCATGAAGTGGTGCAGGCCTATTTGGCGCGCGCGCAAGAGTACGAACAGCGCCTGCACGACGTGGAGGCCGCCTTGGCGCGCGAGCGCGAGCGTGCGCGCCAGCGTGTGCAGCAGTTGCGGGCCAGCAATGCCGACGTGGGTTTGATTGTGGCTGCCAGCCGCGAGCTGGCCGCCTTGCCGCGTGACGAGGCACAAGCGCGTGAGCGCTGGACGCGCGAGATGTACGACAACTACGAGCGCGCCCGCCCCTTGGGCGGACTGCCGCGCCACAGCCAGGCATTTGCGGGTGATCCCAACGGCACGCCGCAAGAGCGCGAAGACTTTGACAACACCCGGCGCAACTTCCTGGCGCTGATGTTTTGCCTCATGGTTGGCACAGCCGGGCTGCCGCACCTGCTCACGCGCTACTACACCGCGCCCACCGTGGCAGGGGCGCGGGCTTCGGTGGCCTGGACGCTGTTTTTCATTGCCCTGCTGTACCTGAGTGCCCCGGCGCTGGCGGCACTGGTGAAGTACGAGGTGATGCACAACCTGGTGGGCAGCCGCTTTGACCAGTTGCCCAACTGGATGGCGCAGTGGGCGCGGGTGGATGCGGCGCTGCTCTCGGTGGAGGATGTGAACCGCGATGGCATTGTGCAATTCGGTGAAATTCGCCTGGGGGCCGACCTCATCATGCTGGCCATGCCCGAGATTGGCGGTTTGCCGTATGTGATTTCTGGCCTGGTGGCAGCCGGGGGCTTGGCAGCCGCACTCTCTACCGCTGATGGGCTGTTGCTGACCATCAGCAATGCGCTGGTGCGCGATTTGTACTTTCAAGATCAGAGCAAACCTCGGCCCACTTCAGCCGAGCAGCGAGTGATTTTGAGCAAATTTGCCTTGCTGGCGGTGGCCCTGTCAGCGGCGTTTGTGGCGGCGCTGAAACCTTCGGACATCTTGCCTTTGGTGTCGGCCTCGTTCTCGATTGCTGCTTCGGCCTTTGTGCCCGCTATGGTGCTGGGCATTTTCTGGCGCGGCACCACGCGCCAGGGCGCGGTGGCAGGCATGGTGTGCGGCTTGGCGGTGACGCTGTACTACAGCCTCTCGCACATGCAGGCTGTGCGCATTTTGTTGCCCCATGGCCTGCTGGCCGATGGTTTGTGGCTGGGTATTCAGCCCATTTCTGCAGGCGTGTTTGGCGTGCCGGTGGGTGTGCTGGTGACGGGGCTGGTGAGCTGGCTGACACGCCCTGGCCCACCCCAGCCACCGGTACGCTTGGAGATGTAGCGCCCGGCGCGCACCTTGCAGCCTTGGATGGGCCGCAGGGTGTGCTTAAACAGCCAGCAGTTCCACGTCAAACTTCAGCGTGGCGTTGGGCGGAATCACGCCACCCGCGCCGCGTGCGCCATAGCCCAGCTCGGCGGGAATGATGAGTGTGCGCTGGCCGCCCACTTGCATCCCCTGCACGCCTTCATCCCAGCCCCGGATGACCATGCCTGCGCCCAGGCGGAAAACGAAAGGGTCGTTGCGGTCGCGGCTGGAATCGAACTTGGCACCTTGCTGGCCGTCTTGGTACAGCCAGCCGGTGTAATGCACACGCACGTTGGCGCCTGCCTGTGCGCTGGCGCCGGTGCCAACCACGGTGTCTTCGTATTGCAGGCCGGAGGCGGTGGTGGTGAAAGCCATGAAAAATCCTTGAATGGGCTTGATTTGCTATTGAAAAAAGAGCTGCTTGCGCTTGCTACGCAAGGGCTAGAGGCCAAAAAGACTATGAATCTGGGGCAGATTATTTCTTCGCCCGCGCGCCTGCCCAGCGTGTGGCAAAGGCTTGCAGATCCGACAGGCGCTTGAGCAGGTCTTGCCCTGTGGGGGTGACGGTGTAGCCGTCGCTGCCGTGGTCGAGCAGGCCCGCTTCGCGCAGCTCTTTGATGCGCGTGTTGAGCGTGTTGGGCGTGATGCCGCCCACACTGTCTTGCAACAGGCGGAAGGTTTGGGGGTGGCCGTCGCGCAGCGCCCACAGCACGCGCAAGGCGTAGCGGCATTCGAGCTTCTCGAACAGCAGGTAAATGGCAGCGTTTTCTTTGGAGCTCATGGAGCAATCTCCTTGCGCAAATAGGGGGAGTGGTGCGGGCCAGAGCCTGGCCCAAGGAAACATTTCAAATATATCCGGGAATCCCGTTTGCTACAAGTTTAATAGCTCCAAAGTGCCTGTTCATAGGCGCTAGACACGACACTCTGGCGTCTTCACGGCACCTGCTGCTGGCCGCAAGAGCGTTTGCCAGCCGGGCAGGGCGCTTATGCTCGCTGACTGTTGAAGTGTTTTTCCATGGAGCTGTCGATGACAACAACCCCCCCTGGCCTGCCGTTGGCGGGCCTGCGCGTGGTCGAATTCACCCACATGATCATGGGCCCGGCCTGCGGCATGGTGCTGGCCGATCTGGGGGCCGAGGTCATCAAAGTGGAGCCGCTGGAGGGCGACCGCACCCGCCACCTGCTGGGCGCGGGCGCGGGTTTTTTCCCGCTGTTCAACCGCAACAAGCGCAGCATCGCCATCGACCTGCGCCAACCCGAGGGGCAGGTGGCGGCGCAAAAGCTGGCGCTGTCTGCCGATGTGGTGCTGCAAAACTTCAAACCTGGCACCTTGGCCAAGTACGGGCTGGACTACGCGGCACTGAGTGCGCGCAATCCGCGCCTCATTTATGTGAACCACACGGGCTTTTTGCCTGGGCCTTACGAAAACCGCCTGGCCCTGGACGAAGTGGTGCAAATGATGGGCGGCCTGGCCTATATGACCGGGCGCCCGGGTGATCCGCTGCGCGCGGGCTCCAGCGTGAACGACATCATGGGTGGTATGTTCGGCGCCATTGGTGCCATGGCGGCGCTGATGCAGCGCGGCATCACCGGGCGCGGGCAGGAGGTGGATGCCGCGCTGTTCGAAAACAACGTGCTGCTGGTGGGCCAGCACATGCTGCAGTACGCCATCACCGGCCAGGCAGCGGCGCCCATGCCCGAGCGCATTTCGCCCTGGGGCGTGTACGACGTGTTCAGCGTGGCCGAGGGCGAACAGGTGTTCATTGCGGCAGTGAGCGATGCCCAGTGGCAGCAGCTGTGCGAGGCCCTGGGTTGGCAGGATTTACGGTGTGATCCGCAACTGGCCACCAACAACGACCGTGTGCGCGCCCGCGCCCAGCTGCTGCCGCTGCTGCGTGAGCGCCTGGCCACCCAGCCCCTGGCCACGTTGACCACGTTGTTCGAGCGCCACGGCCTGCCTTACGCTCCCATCGTGCGCCCCGAGCAGCTCTACGACGACCCGCACCTGAACGCCAGCGGCGGCCTGGCCGAGATCACCTTGCCCGATGGTGCCCGCGCTGGCCACAGCGTGCGCACCACCTTGCTGCCCTTGCGTTTGGATGGCCAGCGCCCCGCAGTGCGCCACAACCCGCCACACAAAGGCGAGCACACCCAGGCGCTGCTGCAAGCACTGGGCTACAGCGCAGCGGAGATCGAGGCGCTGTATAAGAACAAAATCGTGCTCTAAGCCGCGCCAGTCAAGTGCAAGCAGCTATTGAAAAAAGAGCAAGCGGTGCGGCTGCGCTTCAGTCTTTCGGGCGAAAGCCAATGATCAGCGTGGGCGGCACGCGGCCATCGGTGTCGCGTGGCAGGGTTTCGGTTTTGTCCAGGGCGCGCAACACGGCCTCATCCCAGGCGCGGTTGCCACTCGATTGCACAATGCGCCGCCCGATGATGGTGCCGTCGGGTGCCAGGCGCACTTCCACTTCAGCACGTGGGTTGCCGCTGATGGCTTCGGGGTACACGATGTTGGGCCGCACTTTGGCTGAGACCTTGCCGCCATAGCCCGCTGACGGGCCTCCTGCGCCGCTGCCGCTGCTGGCCGAGCCACCCGGCCCCGCGCTTTGTTTGGCGTTGCCGCTGGCCTGGGCGCCTCCGCTGGCACCGGCCAGGCCGGCAATGCGGCGCAAATGTTCTTGGCGCAGTTCTTCGGCGCGTTTGGCTTCGGCTTCCAGCTTGCGTTTTTCTTCGGCTTGGCGCTTTTGCTTTTCTTGCTCGGCTTTTTTCTGCTCGGCCAGGCGTTCACGCTCTTTTTCGCGTTCTTTTTCTCGCTCCTCGCGCTCGCGTTCACGCTGCTGCTCCAGCTTTTCGCGTTTCTCGCGCTCTTTTTCCTTGGCCTTTTCTTTTTCGCGTTCTTTTTCCCGCTCTTTCTCTTTTGCTTTTTGCTGGCGCTTTTCTTCTTCCAGCTGCTCGCGGCGCTCTTGTTCTTTGCGCTCACGCTCGCGTTTTTCCCGCGCTTGCTGTTCCAGGCGTTTTTTCTCGGCTTCCTGGCGCTTTTTCTGCTCCAGGGCGATGTCGGCGTCGTGCGTGTCGGGCGCTGCAGCACGCGGTGTAGGCGGTGGCGGTGGGGCCACGGGCCGGGGCTCGGGCGGCGCTGCTACGGGTTCTGGGACGGGAGGAGGAGGGGGCGGCGGCGGTGCGGGCGGGAGCACTTCGCGCGGCGCGGCCTGCTGCGGGATGGCGGCCCACAGTTCGGCTTGGGCGGCGGGTTCGTCGTCGGCGCTGGACTTCCAGTTCACGCCCCAGGTCAGCGCCCCTATCAGCAGCGCATGCACCAGCACGGCCAGGGCTACCGAGCGCAGACGCCCAGGCGGCTGCACGGGGGCTAGCAGGTCGCGGCTGTGCTCTTGGTGGTGGCCGTGGCTGGGGTCGCGGGAGTGGGGCATGGCGGGTACGCTGGAGCCGCGCCGGGCTCAGGGAGTTCCCTGTTTGACGGATAAACCAACGCGCTGCACGCCTGCGCGCTGCAGTGCGTCCATGGCTTTGACCACGCTGTCGTAGCTGACGGTTTTCTCCGCCACGATGATCACCGCAGCTTCCTCGCTTTGGCTTTTTTGCCATTGCAGGGCCGCATCGCCCAGCTCGCGTGCGTTCAGGGCACGTTCGCTATCGCGGGTTTTCAGGCGCAGGCTGCCATCTTTGCCCACGAACACAGTGGCAAAGGCCTTGGGCTGGTTTTTGCTTTTGCCCACGCTGGGCACATCCACGCTGCCCGGCGTGAGCATGGGCGCCGTCACCATGAAGATGATGAGCAGCACCAGCATCACGTCGATGAAGGGCACCATGTTGATTTCGTTCATCGAGCGGCGGCGACCGGCGCCGCGAGAGGCCATAGCGGGCATGGGTGGGGCTGGGCTTTCAGTGGCGGTTAGTAGCGGTTAGTGGCTATCAGAGGCGGCGCGCTGGCCCCCCAGATTGCGCTGCAAGATGTTGGAGAACTCTTCGATGAAGGTTTCCTGGTGGATGGCCACGCGGTCAATATCGCGGGCAAAGCGGTTGTAGGCCACCACCGCCGGAATGGCGGCAAACAGACCAATGGCCGTGGCCACCAGGGCTTCGGCAATGCCGGGGGCGACGGTGGCCAAGGTCACTTGCTCCATGCCCGCAAAGCCGGTGAAGGCGTGCATGATGCCCCACACCGTGCCAAACAAGCCCACATAGGGGCTGACCGAGGCCACCGAGCCGAGAAACGACAGGTGTGATTCGACCACGTCCATCTCGCGCTGAAAGCTCGCGCGCATGGCGCGGCGTGCGCCATCGAGCAAAGTGCCGGGATCAGCGATGCGGCGCTCGCGCAGTTTTTGGTACTCGCGCATACCGCTGGCAAAAATGCGCTCCATGGGGCCAGCGTTGCGGGCGTTTTGCACGGCGCTGGCGTACAGGTCGTTCAAGCTGGCGCCTGACCAAAATTCCCGCTCAAATTCCTCGTTGAGCGACTTCACGCGTTTGAGGCCAAAGAGCTTGCGAAAAATCACGGCCCAGCTGGCGACCGAGACGCCGCCAAGCAGCAGCATCACCAACTGCACCACCCAGCTCGCTTGCAGCACCAGGTGGACGATGGACATATCTTGGGAGTTCATGCGAGGTGTTCCAACACAAAAGAAGGAATGCGCGCGGGGCGCAAGGTGGCAGCATCGACCCAGCCCAGCCGCACCTGCCCTTGGCACAGCAGCGCTGCGTCAGCGGGGCGGGCCTGCGTATCGGTGGGCTGCAGGTGGGCTTGCTGGTGCAGGGTGAGGGTGGCTGCGCGGCACTCGCTCACGCGGGCGCTGACCAGCAACAGGTCGTCCAGGCGCGCCGGGCGGTGGTACTGCAGTTGCACATGGGTGACGACGAACATGCCGCCCACCGTTTCGCGCAGGTGCTGCTGACCCCAGCCCAGCGAGCGCAGCCACTCGGTGCGCGCGCGCTCGAAGTACTTCAGGTAATTGGCGTAGAACACGATGCCACCGGCATCGGTGTCTTCCCAGTACACGCGGATTGGAAACGTAAACGCCATGGTCGAGGTGGGTGGGCCAGCGCTGTGCTTTAGCCCAGCAAGCGGCGCAGGCGTGCCACGGCTTCTTGCAGTTGCTCCATGGCGTTGGCGGTGGAAAAGCGCAGGTACTGGCCCGGTGCATGGGTGCCGAAGTCGCGCCCCGGGGTGACGGCCAGGTGGGCGCGTTCCATCAGCGCAAAGGCCAGCTCCCAGCTGTCGGCCACACCCAGGCGGCGCGCGGCCTCGCGGCTGTCGGCCCAGGCGTAGAAGGCGCCGTCGGGCATCACCGGCACGTGCAGGCCGAGCTGC
Source organism: Acidovorax sp. (assembly GCA_041910915.1). Lineage (GTDB taxonomy): Bacteria > Pseudomonadota > Gammaproteobacteria > Burkholderiales > Burkholderiaceae_C > Paenacidovorax. The sequence goes on along the minus strand of JAYRPZ010000144.1, from coordinate 10,219 downwards.
TGCAGCGCAGGGATGAAGTAGTCGCGCCGGGCTTGGAACTGCGCGCGGCGGCGCTCGTATTCGGCCAGGCTCTCTGGGGCAAAGCAGGCCAGTGCCGCGTGTTGTGCAATGGTGCTGGCGCAGATGAACAGATTTTGTGCCAAGCGCTCAATGGCGGGCACCAGTGCCTCGGGCACCACCATCCAGCCCAAACGCCAGCCCGTCATGTTGAAGTACTTGCTGAAGCTGTTGATGCTGATGATGTCTTCGCCCAGTGCCAGCGCGCTTTGGCCAAAGGCACTGTCGTAAGACAGGCCCAGGTAAATCTCATCCACGATGGTCACACCCTCGTGCGCCTGCACCACTTGGTGGATGCGGCGCAGCTCATCGCTAGCAATGGAGGTGCCTGTGGGGTTGGAGGGCGAGGCCAGCAGCACGCCCCGCGTGCGCTCATTCCACGCGGCGGCCACTTTGTCCGCGCTCAGTTGAAAGCGCTCGGCGGCGGTGGTGGGCAGCAGTACTGCCTCGGCCTGGGCAGCCGTGACGAAATGGCGGTTGCAGGGGTAGCTGGGGTCGGGCATGAGCACCTGATCGCCTGTGTCCAGCAAGGCCAAGCAGGCCAATTGCAATGCGGCAGACGCCCCGGCGGTGATGACGATGCGCCCGGCAGGCACTTGCAGGCCGAAGCGGCTGGCGTACCAGCCGCTGATGGCTTCACGCAGCGCATCCAGCCCCAGCGCCGGGGTGTACTGCGACTGCCCGGCGCCAATGGCGCGCTGGGCGGCTTCTTGCACCAGGGGCGGGGCGGTGAAGTCGGGCTCGCCGATGTTCAAAAAGATCATCGGCTCGGGGCCATGGGCGTGCTGCTGTGCCAGCGCCTGTGCGGCCTTGGCCACTTCCATCACATAAAAAGGATCAATGCGCTGGGCGCGGTTCGACAGCTTCAAAGCGTTCATCCCGTGTAGATCAAGCGTCGCCTGGGGTGCCAGGAGTAGCTTCGGCGGCGGCTGGCACGGGCTCGGCAGCTTCAGCCACGGTGGGGGCTGCAGCTGCGACCTTGCCTGCTGCGGCAGCTTCGGCCGCCACTTCGCTGGCGCGCAGCTTGGGGCCGAGTGCGCCGAGCACGGCGTTGACGTATTTGTGCCCGTCGGTGCCGCCAAACTCCTTGGCCAGCTCAATGCATTCGTTGATGGCGACGCGCCAGGGCACGTCGGTGCAGTGCATGAATTCGTACACGCCGATCCACATGGCGGCATGTTCGATGGGCGAGATTTCCGTCAGCGGGCGGTCGAGCTGTGGGGTGATGAGGGCGTTGAGGTCGGCCTCGATCTCGATGCAGCCATGCAGCAAGGCGTTGTAGTGCGCGGCGTCGGCTTTGTGAAAACCGGCCAGGTCGCGGGTGAAGCTGTCGATGGCGCTGGCTTCATTGCGTCCCACCAGGTGTTGGTAGAGCGCTTGCAGGGCAAATTCGCGTGCGCGCGAGCGAGCCGACTTAGAAGCCGCTTTGCGTGCGCCGGTGCTGGTCAGGCCGGTGCGGGACTGGCGCGGTGGGCGCGCGCGGGCGGGTGTGGAATCGTTCATGTCAGACCAGATCGTTCAGTAACTGCGCCATTTCCACGGCAACGTAGGCCGCATCGCGGCCTTTTTCGGTCTGGCGAGCGATGGCTTGCTCCAGGTCTTCCGTGGTCAAGATGGCGTTGGCAATCGGGATGCCGTAGTCCAGCGACACGCGCGACACGCCTGCGCCCGACTCGTTGGCCACCAGCTCGAAGTGGTAGGTTTCGCCACGGATGATGCAGCCCAGCGCAATCAGGGCGTCGAACTCATCGCGCTCGGCCAGGGCCATCAGTGCCAGCGGCACCTCCAGCGCGCCGGGCACCTGCACCAGCGTGATGTGGGCGGGGTCGATGTTCAGGTCTTCTTCCAGCGTGGCGCGGCAGGCCTCGGCCAGCGCGTTGGTGATGCTTTCGTTAAAGCGCGCTTGCACGATGCCAATGCGCAGCCCCGTGCCATCGGCTTGGGTGCTGGGGGTGCCTTTGTCTGCGTGTTGCATGGTCGTTATTCCTTGCTGTCTGGGGTGAGGTAGCCGGTGATTTCCAGGGCGTAGCCTGCCATGCTGGGCATACGGCGGGGCGCGCCCATCAGTTGCATGCGTGTGACGCCCACATCGCGCAGGATTTGTGCGCCCACGCCGTAGGTGCGCAAGTCCATGCGTCCGCGCGTGGGAGCCTGGGCCGCGCGGGCCTTGCCTTCAAATTGCTCGAGCAGCTGGGCGGCGCTTTCACCGCAGTTCAGCAGCACCACCACGCCTTGGCCCTGTTCGGCGATGTAGCGCAGGCTGGCGTCCAGGCTCCACGAATGCATGGTGCGGCCCACTTCCAGCACGTCCAGCACCGACAGGGGTTCGTGCACGCGCACGGGCACGCTCTCTTCGGGCTGCCATTGGCCGCGCACCAGCGCCAGGTGCACGGCCTGGCTGGGCTCGTCTTGAAAGGCATGGGCGGTGAAGTCGCCAAAGGCGGTGTGCAGCACCCGTGAGCCGACTTTTTGTACCAGCGATTCGGTACGGCTGCGGTATTCGATCAGGTCGGCAATGGTGCCAATCTTCAGGCCGTGTTCGGCAGCAAACAGCTGCAGATCGGGCAAGCGGGCCATGGTGCCATCGTCTTTCATGATCTCGCAGATCACGGCAGCCGGGCTGCAGCCAGCCATGGCCGCGAGGTCGCAACCGGCCTCGGTGTGGCCAGCGCGCATGAGCACACCACCATCCACGGCTTGCAGCGGGAAGATGTGACCCGGCTGCACCAGGTCGGTGGGCTGGCTGCTCTTGGCCACGGCCACTTGTACGGTGCGGGCGCGGTCGGCGGCGCTGATGCCGGTGGTCACGCCCTCGGCCGCTTCAATCGACACCGTGAAGGCGGTGCTGTACACCGTGCCATTGCGCGCTGCCATGGGGGGCAGCTTCAAAAATTCGCAGCGCTCGCGTGTCAGCGTCAGGCAAATCAGGCCCCGGCCAAAGCGGGCCATGAAGTTGATGGCCTCGGGCGTGACGTGGTCGGCAGCGAGCACCAGGTCGCCTTCGTTTTCGCGGTCTTCCTCGTCAACGAGGATGACCATGCGCCCAGCGCGCATCTCGGCCACGATCTCGGCAACGGGCGAGACAGGCACGGGGGTCAGGGATGTGGTCATGGAGGGGCTTTCCTTGGGGCCTGGTCGGCGCGCGCCATGCAGGTTCCACGGGCGGGTAGGCGCCCAATCCAAAGAACATGCCATGCAGCGCTGCCGCAAAGGGGCGGCACGAGGGGAGGCGTGTGCCGCTAAAAGAGCGAAATTTTAGTCCAGCCCATGTGCTGGAGAGGCTTCCATGGGTATCTGCGGGCCGCGCGCGTTCAGCCTTCGCGCACCAGCACCACATCCGAGGCCGGATAGGCCACGCAGGGCAGCACGCAGCCCTGGGCTTTTTCTTCGGGCGACAGGCCGGGCCAGTCGATGGCGTAGTACACGCTGCCTGCGCGCAACTGCCCCAGGCAGGTGCGGCAAGTGCCGTTGCGGCAGGAGCTGGGCCAGTCAATGCCGCCAGACTCCAGTGCGTGCAGCAGCGGTTGGTCGCCCCAGGCATCGCATTGGGCGCTGCTGTCGTGCAGGCGGGCGGTGTACAGCGGGGGCATGAGGGGGGTGGTCATGGTGTAAAAAAATGGTAAAAAATGGCTCTAAGCCGCACCCAGCAAGCGCAAGCAGCTATGAAAAAAGGAGTTCTCCCGCCAGCAGTGCGCGAGCCTGTCAGGCCCTGTGGATTGCCTTAATTTTCAGCAATCCGCACAGGCTCTATGTAAATCAAGCACTTAGCGCGTTCATACAGGGCTTGTCAAAAGTTATCCACATGATTGTCCAACAAGGCACGGGAAAACCCCTGTTTTTCGTGCTCAAAAAATAAGCAGGGTGAAGAACTCCTTGAAAAATCAAGCACTTAAAATACCCATACAACGCTTGTCCCCACTTGTCCACAGGATTGTCCAGTGCCAGGTGGGATAACCCGCAGCCCATCGCCACAGGGGTGCAAGAGGCTGTGCTAAGTTCTCCCCCCACGAAAAACACAGTGTGAACTTATGAATACCTTGCACGACCGCGTCGCCCGCCTGACCGCACAGCGCCTGGTGGGCATCCGCCGTGGCATTGAGAAAGAAGGCTTGCGCGTGCTGCCCGAGGGAGGCTTGGCGTTGACGCCGCACCCGCTGGCCTTGGGCGCTGCGCTGACGCACGCCAGCATCACCACCGATTACAGCGAGTCGCAGCTGGAGCTGATCACCGGCGCGCACCTGGGCGTGCAAGAGTGCCTGGACGAACTCACGCAGGTGCACCAGTTCGTGCTGCGCACCTTGCAGGCGCAAGGCGGCGAGTTGCTGTGGGCCAGCAGCATGCCCTGCGGCCTGCCCACGGATGAAACCATTCCCATCGGGCGCTATGGCAACTCGCACATCGGGCGCGCCAAAAGCATTTACCGCATGGGGCTGGCGCACCGCTACGGGCGGCGCATGCAGACCATCTCGGGCATTCACTACAACTGGTCGCTGCCCGGGGTGTCGAGCGAAGAGTATTTCGCCCTGATCCGCAACTTCCGCCGCCATGCGTTTGTGCTGCTGTACTTGTTCGGCGCTTCGCCCGCGCTGTGCCCGTGCTTTGTCGCCGGGCGCGAACACCGCCTGCAGCCCTTGCTCGATGGCCAGGGGCGTGCGGCTGCGGCGCTGCATCTGCCCTACGCTACCTCGCTGCGCATGGGGCGGCTGGGTTACCAAAGCGATGCCCAGGCGCAAATCAACGTCAGTTACAACGGCCTGGATGGCTATGCGCAATCGCTGCACCAGGCGCTCACCCAGCCGTACGGGCCTTACGAGGCCATGGGCATTCGCAACATCGGCGGCGACTACAACCAGCTGGGCACCAGCTTGCTGCAGATTGAAAACGAGTTCTACGGCACCATCCGCCCCAAGCGCACCGTCGAGCGTGGCGAGCGTCCGCTGCACGCGCTGCGCCAGCGCGGCGTGGAATATGTGGAAGTGCGGCTGATGGACCTCGACCCGTTTGAGACCGTGGGCATTCACCCGCGCACCATGCGCTTGCTGGACGTGTTCTTGCTGCACTGCCTGCTTAGCGACAGCCCGCCGGACACCCCGGCAGAAATCGCCGAACTCAAGCACAACCAGCACCTGTGCGCCGAGCGCGGGCGCGAACCCGGCCTGCAACTGCAGCGCCAAGGCCGCAGCGTGTCGTTGCACGACTGGGCGGCTGAAGTGCTGGCGCAGTGCGCGCCCGTGGCCCAGGCGCTGGACGCCGCCCATGCCAGCCACGATTACAGCGCCGCTTTGCACCATGCCGAGAAGGTGCTGGCCGACAGCCGCCTCACCCCTTCGGCGCGCGTACTGCAGGCCATGCAAGGCCAGTACGACGGCAGCTTTGAGGCCTTCTCTCTGGCGCAGTCGCGCCACCTGCGCGACCAGCTGCTGGCTCTGCCGTGGCAGCCACAGCAGCAGGCCCACTACGAGGCCCTGGCCAGCGCCTCGCTGGCGCAGCAGCAAGCCATTGAAGCGGCCGACACCGAGGACTTTGAAACCTGGCGCCAGCAGTACATGGATCCGCAGCAACTGGGCTGAAGCGTGTGGTAGCGCAGGAGTTCAAAAATATCAATTTTGATAGCTGCTTGCGCTTGACTGGTGTGGCTTAGAGGCCGATTTGGCCTTGGTTTCATAGCCGGTGGGTGCGTAGTCTTTTTGGGCGATGGACGCGCCCCGGGGGACTTCTTAGACTGCGCTCTCGCTCCCAGCGTTTACCCAATGAACCACCCGCCTTGCGGAGGCTGCCTGCCATTGCGGGGCAGTGATGGTGACATGGCCTTCATTGCATTCGACACCTGCCACTATCCTCGACACGAGCGCACCGACGCCGCGCGCGAAACCTGTGCCGCCCTGGCCCACATGGCCCCCGACATTGCCAATGACGGGCCCCTGGACCTTGCTATGCGCATTCGCCTGCTGCCTGGCGTGGCGGTGGCGACCGTCGAATGCTCGCCTTTGAGCGTTGAGCGCAGTGGCCAGCAGCTGGCCGATGGCAACGACGATGTGCTGCTCTTTCTCAACCCCGGCAGCCCAGGGGCGCAGGGCCAGGTGGCGCACTGGCTGGTGCGCCAGCGCGGCCTGGGGCACCGCGACGAAATGCTCTGCACCAGCGGTTCGGGCTGTTTCGCCCTGAACGAGAGGGCCGGGCGCACCGAATTTCACGCCCCTCAATCCCAGTGTGTGTTGATCGCCTTCCCACGCGAGCGCCTGCTACCCGACATAGCTGACGTGGACCGTGCCTTGCGCCAGCCGCTGGCCCACACCCTGGCGCTGCGGCTGCTCACGCGCCAGGCGCAGGAGCTGACGCGCCCGGCCAGCGCCTGCGATGACAGCGACACCAGTGACGCCAGCGATGCCGAACGCCTGCGCCTGAGTGAGCAGCTGCTCGACCTCGGCGCCCTGGTGCTCGGGGCCACGCCCCAGGCACAAGAACGCGCCCAGGCACGCGGGCTGCGGCAGGCGCGGCTCAAAGCCATCCAGGCCGATTTGCGCGTTCATGCCGGGCGGGGTGACTTGTCGTTGGAGTGGGTAGCGGCCCGCCACGGTATTTCAGCGCGCTATGTGCGCGCGTTGTTCGAGCAAGAAGGCCGCTCTTTCAGCGACTACCTGCTGGAGCTGCGCCTGCAGCGCGCGTTTGGCCAGTTGGCCAGCCCGCGCTATGCGGGCCACACGGTCAGCGCGATTGCCTACGACGCAGGCTTTAACAATCTCTCGTGGTTCTACCGTGCCTTCAAGCAGCGCTTTGCCGCCGCGCCCCGCGACGTGCGGCAGTGGCATGCCGTCGGCCTCATTTGAAGTACGTCGACAGCGCCTTCAGCAGGCCCTCGGGGTGGCCGGCGCTGGTGAGCGGCACCAGCGCATCCACGTCGTAGGTGACATCGTCGTGGAAGGAGACCCAGTAGGAGTCCTTGGCGTTCCACATCCCGAAGACGCCGGTCTTGGACTGGCACAGCACCGGGCCGTAGGCATGGATGCCGAACGTGGACTCGGTGTTGTCCGGACCGCCGTTGCGCTTCCAGTTGGAGTTCTGCCACTCGAAGATGGAGAAGCCCTTGACCAGGGACTGCGGGTTGGCGTCCATGTATTCGCGCACCGCGCTGGCCTGGCCCAGCACCGCGTTCACCTTGGCATCGACCGAGCCGATGCCGATGTTGTTCGTGCCCAGCTCGGTGATGACCAGCGGCACGCCCAGGTTCAGGTTGTCGTAGGCCTGCAGGATGTTGTCGCGCAGGTCGTTGCCGGTCTTGAGCTTGAAGGTCTGCACCGCGTTGTAGAAGCGGCTCTGGTAGACATCGGCCGGCAGGTGCTTGCGCAGCTCCTCGTAGAACTTCTTCTCGTCGGCGTTGCTGACGGGCACCGTCATGTAGTGGTCCGGCGCGAGCTTGTGGAGCAGGCTGGCCACGTGCGCGGCCTTCGGGAACAGCGCCTGCCAGGTCTGGTCCTCCTTCGGCAGATCCAGCTCGTTGCCGATGCTGAAGGAGTGCACCGCTGGGTGGATGGCGTCATTCTTCTTCACGCTGGCCACGATCTGCGTGACGGTGAGGTCGATGTTGTCCCACGGGCGGTTGCTGCCGTCCTGGTTCTTGAAGTTGTAGTTCGAGACCGGGATGATGACCTTGATGCCCAGCGACTGCGCCTTGTCCAGGAAGGCGATGTGGCCGTTGCCGCCCGTGGTCCATTTTTCGGAGCCGCGCTGGTAGTTGTAGTCGTACAGGCGGATCAGGTTCACGCCCTGCGCGGCCATGGCCTCCAGGTCGTTGCGCCCGCAGCCGTCCTTGCTGCCCCACAAGGCCTGGAAGGCGCTGGAGGTGGCGTCGGAGTCGAAGAACGCCCCCGTGGGGTTGCTCTGGAACTTGGCCGGAATGGCCGAGTACGCCACGCCGCGCCACGGCTGCTCGAACACGCTGGCGGGCGAGGCGCGGTCACCCGCGTCGACGAACACGATGGCGTTGCGCAGCGTCCCCTGGCCCGGCAGGCTCGCCCCGGCCAGCGGCACGGCGGCGAAGCTCAGGCTGCGCGTGGCGCTGTCGTACACCGGGTCGGCCAGCGTCAGCGGCACGATGCCGTAGTCGCCATTGCCCGGATCGCCGGCCACGGAGGCGTTGGGCAGCGCATCGCCGAAGCGCTCGTCCCAGACGTTGACGAAGTTGCCCAGGCTCTCGAAGTCGCCCGCGCGCGCCGGCGCGTTGTTCATCCACAGCACGTCCTCATCCACGTCCTGCAGCACCAGCCGCTGGCCACCCTTGCCATCGGACTGCAGCGCGGTGCGGCCCGCCGCCATGGCAAAAGTCGAGCCCTGCGCGGGCGCCTGCAGGTTGTTCAGCAGCGTCACCACCGGCAGGGTGAAGCTGCCCGCGCTCGCCCCCAGGCCGGGGGATGCCTTGGCCACGCGCAGCTCCAGGCGCAGCGTGCGCGCGGCGCCGTCGTACTGCGCCGCCTGCACGCTGCCGAACACCGCGTGCACGCCGCTGGCGTTCTGGAACTGCAGCAGGGCATTCGGCGCCACGCCGCCATACACGCGCTGCCAGTCGGCACCCACGAAGTTCTCGACGCGGGCCTCGCCAACCTCGCGCGCCGGGCGGTCGCTGTACCAGTCCACCCCGGGCTCGACGCCCGTCAGGGTCACGCTGAGCGTCTGCCCGGCGGCCACCGCGCCGGCCTGCCCGGCATCGGCGGACAGCACGTAGATGCGCTTCGTCACGTCGCCGGTGTCCGGGGTGGTGCCACCGTCGCCGCCACCACCGCCGCAGGCCGCCAGCAGCAGGGCGCAGGAAAGCGCCAAGGCGCTGGCCGGGAAAAAACGGGGTGTCTTGCGTCGTGCAGGAATCGTCATGGTGGGTCTCCTTGTGGGAATGTGTGCGTAGGAAAGCAGCACCCTGTCACTGGCCATAGGCCTCGCACATGAAAGGGAAAGGGTGGAAACATAGCTTGGTGCAGGTGTCATGGTTCTGTTGGTTCGACTGTAAGCACGGGCTCAGGGCGATGGACCACGATCTGGTGGTGATTCGTCCCAGGTTGAGGAAGGGCGTCCCGCACGCCCGTCAGGTCAGAGCACTTCGTCCAGCCAGTCCATGGAGACGGCGGCGGAATAGGCCAGGTTGCCCGTCTGGCAATGGCCGTCGGCGCCTTCCTCGGCCGTGAACAGGTGGTGCGCCACCGGCCCGGCCACGGTGTTCAGGAAGCGCGTGCACTGCGCCTGGGGCTCCTGCCCCTCGCCGCTGCCCACCAGGGCCAGCGACGGGCAGCGGATGTTGCGCAGATCGGCATCGCTGACGCGGAAGTCGCGCAGCCGCTGGTAGGTCTGCTTGAAGCTGTCACGCCCCATGCGCACCATCAGGCTGCGCATCATCTCGCGCTGCTGCGGCGGGATCGCCGTGTCCGGGATGTGGTCCAGGTCGGCCAGGCGGATGTCCTCGGCGTCGGACCACTGCGCCGCGTCGAAGCCGACGAACGACACCATGTAGGCGTGCAGATCGACGATGGGCGAATTGGCGATCAGCGCGCGGATGCGCGGCTCGTGCGCCGCCATGCGCGTGGCGAAGTAGCCGCCGTAGCTGATGCCCATGAGCGCCACGCGGCGCGGGTCGGTGCCCCGGCGCGCCAGCAGGAAGTCCAGCGCCGCGCGGGCGATGACCTCGTACTCCGGCACGAAGGCCAGGCCGGGGTACCAGCGCAGCGTGTCCATCTGCCCCGGCCCCGTGACCAGCAGCAGGTGGTAGCCGCGCTCCAGCGCCGCGCGGCCATAGGCCAGCCAGGTTTCCTCCAGCGTGCCGTCGTAGCCGCTGATGATGATCAGCGTCTTGCCCTGCCTGCGGCCCGCCTGCGGCGCGCGGAAGTAGTACGCGGGCAGCAGCTTGTTGCCGAAGGGCATGGCCGCTTCCTCGCACGCCAGCTCGGGGTCGCGCAGCATCGCCGCCAGGAAGCACTCGCGGCTCTTGAGGCCCAGCGCCGCGTGGCGCGGCTCCAGCACGCCGCAGTAGTACTCGGCGGCGCGGTAGTTGTTGCAGGCCACCAGGTACTGGTCGCGCGCGCTGAGCGCATGGCCGCGCCGCGCGCGCGCCTGCGCGTCCTCCTCCTGGCGCACGGCAGCGGCGGCGAACTCGTTCACCCAGCTCGCCGGCTGTCCGTTC
>JAYRPZ010000143.1:0-2247 GCA_041910915.1 Acidovorax sp. | reverse complement strand
GGCCGAACGCATCGCCGCCATGCAGGCCATGCAGCGCACGCTGCAGTCGCTGGTGCAGTGCTGCCATGGGGACCAGCGGCCGGAGTGCCCCATCCTGGACGACCTGGCAGCCGCAGGCGACAGCCACCAGCACGCCAAAACACTATCAAATCAATAGCTACCAGCGCTTATCCAGAAAGCGCTGGGGGTCAAAATACTACAAGACCACCCGCTGTGCACCAGCAGCCCGTCTGTTGTAGTATCTCTGTTTTGCTCCCATAGGGACATTTTCGACACGCATGCGGAGGAAACCTAGCCAATTGACCCTTAAGGGACAATTTTGACCCATGATAGAGCAATCCATGCTGTAATTGCCCTTAAAAGGTCAAACCGTGCATATCACACCCGACACCCTGCCTACCTTGGCCGAGCGCCTGCAGGCCGAGCGCAAGCGACAAGGCCTGTCCCGCTCACAGGCCGCCGCCGTATGCAACGTCAGCCCTTCGTTTATCCGCGACGCCGAAAGCGCCCCCGAGCGCTGTTCGCTGGGCAAGCTGCTGCTGCTGGTACAAGGCCTGGGGCTGTCGTTGGAAGTGAACCGCTGGCCTACGACGGTACCAGCAGAGAGCGTGAAGACAGGGAAAATCGACATTCCCACTTTGGTTCTGGGCCCACCGCCGAAGGAACCTGCCCCATGATCCGATTGCGCGTATGGGCCAATGCACGGCCCATGGGATGGTTTGGCTATTCGGAAGGAGACTATTTCTTCGAGTACGACACCGAATGGCTCCAACAGCCAGGCGGCTTTGTCTTGGCGCCGCAGTTTGCGCTGGCACCGGCTCGCTACACCGGCGCGCTGGTACGACACTTCTTTGAAAACCTGCTGCCCGAGGGCGAGGCACTGGACGACATCATGGCCGCGCTGCAGTTGCGCGGTGCGTCGTACTTCGAGGTGCTCGGCAAGCTGGGGGCAGAGCTGCCTGGCGTGCTGTCTCTCCTGCCACCCGATGCGCGACCCCAGCTCCTGCAGCAATACACCCCATTGCCCTACGAGGCGCTGAGCCAGCGTCTGGCAACCCGTGCACAAACACCACTGCTGGTGTCCAACACAAGCACCACCATGTCTCTGGCGGGCGCACAAGACAAGATGGGCCTGCGCCTGGACAGCAAAACGCTGCAACTGTTCGAGAGTGTGGGGCAATCGCCCACCACACACATCCTCAAGCCCGACACGCGCCAGACACGCTACACACCCAGCGCCATCAACGAATTTGCCTGCATGCAACTGGCGCGGGCACTGAAGCTTCCCGTGCCCGCAACGTGGCTGCTGCGGGTGCCCGACGCGGTCTATATGGTGGAACGCTATGACCGCAGGGTGGTGGCAGGCAACATCGTGGGCCTGCACCAAATTGATGGCTGCCAGTTGCTGGGCCACGGCGCGGGCTGGAAGTACGAACGCATGGGCGGTCTCGTCAGCATCGCCAAGCTGGTGCATGCACTGCGCACACTGCACATTCCGGGCGGCGACATGCTGCAACTCCAGCGCTGGGTGATGTTCAACTACCTGATTGGCAACGCCGATGCCCATGCCAAGAACCTGTCGGTGCTGATCGACGACCAGGGCTACCGCCTGGCGCCGTTCTACGACCTGCTGAGCGTGCGCGCCTATGGCGACACCGGGCTGGCGCTTTTCATCGGAGACGAAGACAGCTTCGACGCCGTGGGCCACCATTCATGGGAGGCCCTGTGCACCGACTGCGGATTCCGCCTGCCCGAAACGCTCAAGGCATTACGCACCCTGGCCACGGCATTGCCAGCCGTGTGGGCCAAGGTACGCGCCCAGATTGATCAACAGATCCAGCCCACCGCACCCGAACGGGCGCTGTTGGACGCCATGGGGCAGATTTTTGAACGGCATTGCCGCAATGCCCTATCAATGACCGCGCCATCGCCCGGCTCTGGCGCATCCTGACAACGCCGCCTCAGCGCTCAGGCGCCATCGCGTTGGATGAGCGTCGCGATCTGCGTGGCGCTTTCGGCGCCACACTCGCCGGCGCCTCCACCCGCCGCAGCACCCCATCGCACAGCGTCGCGATGCACTGCTGTGCGATCTGCTCGGGCGTGTACTCGCCGCCCGGCTGGTACCAGCGGCCGATCCAGCTGAGGGCTCCGGCGATCACGAAAGCGCTCATCTTCGGGTCGCAGGGCGCGAGCGAGCCTTCCTCCACCCCCTGTGCCACCAGGCGCCGGAAGGCGTGGTCGATCTCG
>JAYRPZ010000142.1:0-19944 GCA_041910915.1 Acidovorax sp. | reverse complement strand
GCACCATCACCCTGACAGTACAAGCAGCCAGCGGCAGCACCTTTGCTGGCTGGAGTGGGGGCTGTAGTGGCACCAGCAGCAGCTGCACTATTCCCGCAGGAACTAGCAACGTCGACGTCACGGCGCAATTCAATACCACTGTGCTGCCAAATCACACGCTGTCGGTCTCGCGCCAAGGCGCGGGCAGCGGCACCGTTATCAGCAGTCCTGCAGGCATCAACTGCGGCAGCACTTGCACAGCCAGCTATGCGGCAGGTATGCAGGTGACCTTGAGCGCCCAAGCCGCATTGGGAAGCAGCTTCATTGGCTGGAGTGGGGCGTGTTCTGGCACGGGTGTCTGCACGGTTAGCATGGATAGCCCCAGGAGTGTGACGGCTACGTTCAATCTCCGGTTGGCTGCGGGCGACTTCCATACTGCGTTTATCCGAGACGATGGCAGCCTCTGGGCCTGGGGAACGAATGATTACGGCCAACTGGGCGATGGCAGTATCACCAACCGCACCCGCCCCGTGCAGATTGGAGCAGGCTATATCGCGTTGGCGGCTGGCAATGTTCACAGCGTGGCGCTCAACGCCGATGGCAGCCTCTGGGCCTGGGGATCTAATAGCTATGGTCAACTGGGCGATGGCACTACGACTTCTCGCAGTAGCCCCGTACAGATCGGCGCGGGCTATACCGCGCTGGCGGCTGGGTCGAAACATACGCTGGCGCTTAAAGCCGATGGCAGCCTCTGGGCCTGGGGATCTAATAGCTATGGTCAACTGGGCGATGGCACTACGACTTCTCGCAGTAGCCCCGTACAGATCGGCGCGGGCTATACCGCGCTGGCGGCTGACGGGAGCCACAGCCTGGCGCTCAAAGCCGATGGCAGCCTCTGGGCTTGGGGAAGCAATTACTCCGGTCAACTGGGCGATGGCACTACGACCTCTCGCAACAGCCCCATACAGATCGGAGAGGGCTATACCGCGCTGGCGGCCGGGTGGGAGTACAGCCTGGCGCTCAAAGCCGACGGCAGCCTCTGGGCTTGGGGAGGCAATTACCTCGGTCAGCTGGGTGATGGCACTACGATCTCTCGCAGCAGTCCGGTGCGGATCGGAGAGGGCTACACCGCACTGGCGGCTGGGTGGGAGCACACCCTGGCGCTCAAAACCGATGGTAGCCTCTGGGCTTGGGGAAGGAACGATCATGGTTCGCTGGGTGATGGCACTACGGCCTCTCGCAGCAGCCCGGTGCAGATCGGAGAGGGCTATACCGCACTGGCGGCTGGCGGTGTTCACAGCGTGGCGCTCAAAGCCGATGGTGGCCTTTGGGCCTGGGGAGATAACGGTGCTGGTCAGCTGGGCGACGGCAGCACCACCGACCGCCACACCCCTGTGTTGGTGAGTTTTAGCTCCATCGCAGGCATGTCATTGAGCGTCCTCAATGCAGGCACGGGCAGTGGCATCGTTACCAGCAACCCTGCTGGCATTGATTGCGGCAGCACCTGCACGGTCAGCTATACGTCTGGTACCCAAGTGACTTTGACTGCCCAAGCCGCCTCGGGCAGCAGCTTTGCTGGTTGGGGTGGTGCGTGCTCAGGCACTGGGAGCTGTACCGTCAGAATGGACAGTGCCCGCAGCGTCACCGCCACCTTTCATCTGATGGCTACAAACCGCGTAGTCACCTTGAGCAAAAGTGGTTCAGGTACGGGCAGTGTGAGTAGCAACCCCAGTGGTTTGGCCTGTGCAGAAGGGTGCACCGTTGCCTCGGCCAGCTTTGCCAGCACCAGCGCTGTCACCCTGACGGCCCAGGCTGCTAGCGGCAGTACGTTTGTTGGCTGGAGCGGTGCCTGCAGTGGCACGAGCAGCAGTTGCACCATCCCACCCGGCACCAGCAGCGCCTACGTCACGGCGCAATTCAACAGCACTGCGGTGCAAAACCATATGCTGTCGGTTTCACGCCAAGGCACGGGCAGCGGGAGCATCAGCAGCAGCCCTGCAGGCATCAACTGCGGTAGCACTTGCACAGCCAGCTATGCGTCTGGCACCCAAGTGACTTTGAGCGCCCAAGCTGATGCGGGCAGCAGCTTTGCTGGCTGGAGCGGTGCGTGCACTGGTACGAACAGCAGCTGCACGGTCAGCATGGACGGTGCCCGTGGCGTTACAGCCAATTTCATCAGCGGTGGTGGCGGTGGCCCTCTGCCCGATCCCGTGCAGTTCGTCACGCAGCAGTACCTGGACTTTCTGGGGCGCAGTCCTGAGAGCACTAGCCTGAGCTATTGGGTCAGCCAGCTGAATGCTGGTAGCGTCACACGCGCCCAGCTGATTGAGTCGTTCATGTACTCCAACGAGTTTCAGGGGCGCTTCGGCCCACTGGTGCGTCTGTACACGGCCTATTTCCGCCGCATCCCCGACTACAGCGGCCTGATGTACTGGTTTAACACCATGCACCCCAGCAGCGGCGGCGGTGCAGGCTTGGCGGATGTCTCACAAGCTTTTGCGCAGTCTGCGGAGTTTGTGGGCACCTACGGCGCTCTCGATAACGCAGGCTTTGTCGCTCTGGTCTACCAGAACGTGCTGGGCCGCGATGCTGAGCCGGCAGGCTTTGCCTACTGGCTGGACATGCTCAATCGCGGCATGACGCGCGGGCAGATGATGATTGGCTTTTCAGAGTCGATTGAAAACCACAGTGTCACTGCCACTGCGCAGCGCATTACTTTTGCCTATGTAGGGATGCTGCGGCGTACCCCCAGCGCCAGCGAACATGCACAGTGGCTCGCAGAGATAAAGGCTGGCCGGGCGGATGTACTCTCGCTGATCAACAGCCTGTTGCAGTCAGCCGCGTACGCAAATCGTTTCTGAACCACAAGCACCTTCGGGTGCTATGGTTTAAGGAGCTGCTTGCGCTTTCCCAGTAAGGCTTGGAGGCCGATTTGCCTGGTATTTTTGCTGCACTGCCGCTTGGTTCAAGGTGCTGGCGTTTTCGGCGTGAAGTGGCAGTTGCTGGCCACCGGGCATTCATAGCAGCGCGGTTTGCGCGCCTGGCAGATGTAGCGCCCCAGCAAAATCAGCCAGTGGTGGGCATGGACCCGGTAGGGTTCGGGCACGCGGCGCAACAGCTGCTTTTCTACCGCCAAAGGGGTGGCCCCTGGCGCCAAGCCGGTGCGGTTGCTCACGCGGAAAATGTGCGTATCCACCGCCATGGTCGGCTCGCCAAAAGCCACGTTCAGCACCACGTTGGCTGTTTTGCGCCCTACGCCGGGCAGCGCTTCAAGCTCTGCGCGCGCGCGTGGCACCTCGCCGCCGTGGCGCTCGATCAGCAGGGCGCAGGTTTGCAGCAAATGCCGCGCCTTGCTGCGGTACAGGCCAATGCTTTGCAAATAGCCTTCCAGAGGTTCCAGCCCCAAATCGAGCAGCGCCTGGGGCGTATTGGCCACAGGAAACAAGCGCCGCGTGACCTTGTTCACGCTCACATCGGTGGCCTGGGCCGACAGCAGCACGGCGGTGAGCAATTCAAACACGCTGGTGTATTCCAGCTCCGTGCGCGGGTGCGGATTGGCCGCTTGCAGCGTGGCAAAAAACGCGCTGATTTGCGCAGCTTTCAGGGGGCGAGGAGCAGACATAGGCATTCAAGTAGGCAGGGCAGGGCGCTAAGGCAGGTGGGATTGGTGAAAATACACGTTTTGTTGTGTGTCGATCCGAAAGAACCCGCATATGTCGATTCCCTTTGCCCAGCGCCTCAATCAGGTGGAAACCTCTGCCATCCGTGAACTGTTCAAGCTGCTGGGCAAGCCCGGCATCATCAGCTTTGCCGGGGGCTTTCCTGACAGCGCCATGTTCGACGTCGAGGGCATTCGAGCCGCCAGCGAACAGGTGCTGCAGCACGACAGCGCCGCCGCACTGCAGTACGGCGCCACCGAAGGCTACCAGCCGCTGCGCGAGCAACTGGCCAGCTTCATGCACAGCAAAGGCGTGCAGGGGCTGCAGCCTGAGCAGCTCATCGTCACCACCGGCAGCCAGCAGGCGCTGGACTTGCTGGGCAAAACGCTGATCGACCCGGGCGACAAAGTGATTGTGGAAGGCCCCACCTTCCTCGCCACCATCCAGTGCTTTCGCCTGTATGGCGCCGAGCTCATCAGTGCGCCCATCGATGGTGACGGCGTGCAGACCGACCGGCTGGAGCAACTCATTGCCGAGCACCGGCCCAAGCTGGTGTATTTGATTCCCACCTTTGGCAACCCCAGCGGCGCCTTGCTGAGCCTGGAGCGCCGGCGCAAGGTGCTGGAGCTGGCGGTGCGCTACAACACCGTGGTGGTGGAAGATGATCCGTATGGCGATCTGTACTTCAACGCGCCTCCGCCGCCCAGCCTGCTGGCGCTGTCGCATGAAGTGCCGGGCAGCCGCGACTGGCTGGCGCACTGCGGCAGCCTGAGCAAGGTGCTCTCGCCCGGCCTGCGCGTGGGTTGGTTGGTAGCGCCGCCCGAGTTGCTGGCCAAGGCCACCATGTGCAAGCAGTTCAGCGATGCCCACACCAGCACCTTTGCCCAGGCCACGGCGGCGCAGTATTTCCGCGCTGGGCGTATGCCTGCCACCCTGGCCCAGGTGCGGGCGGTGTACGCCGAACGCGCCCAGGCCATGGGCGACGCATTGCGCCAGGAGCTGGGCGATGCCATCGAGTTCGTCCAGCCGCAAGGCGGCTTGTTCGTCTGGGCACGATTGACCGGGGCGCACGGGCGGCTGGCCGATGGCAACGAGCTGGCGCGCCGCGCCATCGATCAGGGCGTGGCCTTTGTGCCCGGGGCGCCGTTCTTCTGCGCCAACCCCGACGTAGCCACGCTGCGCCTGTCGTTTGCCACCGCCGACGTGGCCAAAATCCGCGAAGGCGTGGGCCGCTTGGCCCAGGCGCTGCGGGGCTGAAGGCCATGGCCACCCCGCACGAGCTGCGCGAGCTGCACGAACGCGTGGAGGCGCTGGAGATGAAGGCTGCGTACGCCGAGGATTTGCTCGACGCGCTCAACCTCACCATCTACCGCCAGCAAGAGCAGATTGCTCAATTGCAGCGCCAGCTGCAGGCGCTGCAAACCCAGGCGGCACCTGCAGACGCGGCAGCTGCGCCGCGCAGCCTGCGTGACGAGCTGCCGCCGCACTACTGAGCTGATCGCCCCCGTGGCAACACACCATTTACTGCACCCCCTTTTTTGCGAGCGATCATGCGCCTGACCCAATGGACGGACTATGCCCTGCGTTTGCTGATGTACTGCGCCGTCCACCAGCAGCGTGAGCGCCCCATCACCATCAGCGAAGTGGCGCAGGTACACAACATCTCGCGCAGCCACCTGACGAAAATCGTGCAAGACCTGGCCGGGCGCGGCCTGCTGGAAACCACGCGCGGGCGCGGCGGCGGTATGCGCTTGCTGCGCCCGGCGCAAGAGGTGTCTCTGGGCACGGTGGTGCGCGCCACCGAAACCGATTTCGACATGGTGGAGTGTTTCAACCCCGCCACCAATGCCTGCTATCTGAGCAGCAACTGCCGTTTGAAGTCGGTGTTGAGCCAGGCCACCCAGGCGTTTTTGCGCACGCTCGATGGCGTGACCCTGGCCGACTTGGTGGCCGATGCCGCCGCCGCCGCCCTCATGCGCAGTGCTGCAGGGCAGCCCACCATCCAGCCCCTGATCGCCTTCCCTCGCGTGCGATGATGCTCGGATGAGTGTTGCTGTTGTTGATTCTTTCGGGTCTGCGCATCTTGCTGCAGACGTTTCTGGCGCCCCTGGTGCGCCCTTGGATGTGCCGGTGGCCGTGGTTGGCGCTGGCCCAGCGGGCCTGATGGCGGCCGAGCGGCTGGCCCTGGCGGGCTGGCCGGTGCATGTGTTTGATGCCATGCCTTCGGTGGGGCGCAAATTTTTGCTGGCAGGCAAAGGCGGCTTGAACCTCACCCATGCCGAAGCATTCGAGGCGTTTGCCGGGCGCTATGGCCCGGCGCAGGCCTGGTTACAGCCGCTGCTGCAGCGCTTTGGTGCCGAGCAACTGCGCGCTTGGGCCTTGGGGCTGGGGGTGGACACCTTTGTGGGCACCTCGGGGCGGGTGTTCCCGCAAGACATGAAGGCCGCACCCTTGCTGCGTGCCTGGTTGCAGCGCCTGCGCAGCCTGGGTGTGCAGCTGCATATGCGCCACCGCTGGCAGGGGTGGGACGCACAGGGCGCGTTGCACTTTGCCACGCCTACTGGCGCGCGCAGCGTGGCCGCACAGGCCACGGTGCTGGCACTGGGCGGGGCCAGTTGGCCACGTTTAGGTTCCGATGCCGCCTGGGTACCCTGGCTGGCAGCGCGCGGCATTGCCGTGACGCCCTTGCAGCCTGCCAACTGCGGCTTTGACGTGGCCCGTGTGCAGGCACCCTTGGGCGCAACGCGCCGCAGCTTTTTGCTGGAGCTGCTGGGCCAACAGCCCCAGCTGCCCGTGGGCTGGACGCCGCACTTCACCGAGCGCTTTGCGGGCCAACCCTTCAAAAACGTCGTGCTGCGCTTTGAGGGTCAGCAGGGCGAGCATTTCGAGCGCCGGGGCGAATTTGTCGCCACAGCCACGGGCGTGGAAGGCAGCTTGGTGTACGCCGCTTCGCGCTGGCTGCGCGATGAGATTGCGGCCCATGGCCACGCCACGCTGACGCTGGACTTGCTGCCCGACCACAGCGCCGAGCGTGTGCGCGCCGAGGTGCTGCGCCCGCGTGGCTCGCGCAGTTTGGTCAGCCATCTGAAAAGCCGCCTGGGGCTCGATGGCATCAAAACCGCGCTGCTGTACGAACAACTGGGCGCGCAAGGCATGCAAGACCTGGAGGCTTTGAGCGGCGCCATCAAGGCCTTGCCGCTGACGCTGCTCGCCCCCCGGCCACTGCCTGAGGCCATCAGCACGGCAGGCGGCGTGGCGCTGTCGGCGCTCGATGCCCACGGCCAGGTGCTGCACTGCCCCGGCCTGTGGTGCGCAGGCGAAATGCTCGATTGGGAAGCGCCCACGGGCGGCTACCTGCTCACCGCCTGTTGTGCCACGGGCTATGCCGCTGGCGAGGCGGCTGCACAGTGGCTGCAGGCTTTGCCACTTTCAAATGGTAAAAAAGGCCTCTAGGCCTTGCCGGACAAGCGCAAGCAGCTACTGAAAAAGGAGCGTTTGCGCGGGCCAGCCACCCATCAAAACTTGGTGCGGTAATACACCATGGGCCCACCGGAGCGGGCGCGCAGCAGCAGCTGCGAGTGACCTTCCAGGCGGATGCCAATGGCACGGTACTCGGGCAGCAGGCCGCCAAAACGCGGCGCGGCCCACTGCACTTCCAGCCGTGCGCCGTAGCGTGCACTGTCGTGCTGCCACACCAAATCGAGCGCGCCGGGCACCAGCTGGCCACCGTAGGGCGCTTGGGCCCAGGTGGAAATGTCCAGTTGCACACCGCGTGCTACGGTGTGGCGCCAATGCACGCCGAAGGTGGGCTCCCACAGCGTATCGGGCAACAGCAACGGGGTGGGGCGGTTGCTGGGGGTGGGCTGGGCCCAGCCCATGGAAATGCCCAAGCCCCCGCTGGGATCGGTGCTCAGCCAGTGGGTGACGTCAATGCGCAGGGCGTTGCGCTGGGGCCAGGGGTCGAGGTGGCTGGTCAATTCCCAAGATGAAGCACTCCCGGACAGCAAAGCGGTGCTGCTGCCTTGCAGCGCAGGGCTTTCCAGCGGCGCTACCTGTGCAGGGGCGGGCAATGGCTGTGCAGACAGGTTGTGCCCCAGCGCCCAGGAGCCAACCAAGCCCAGGGCCACCAGCAGCACGTACAGGCCCGGTGAGCAGCGCCCTTGGCGGCGGTGCAAAGCAGTGGTGTGTGCTGTCATGGAAACCTCCTCTCGCATCGCGGTCATGCCGCGTTCCATGCTGAAAGTGTGCAGTGGCACCGGCTCTAGCGCAAGCCTGAGGCGCTATCGGGCCAGAACTGAGAGGGAGAGGGAGGGGCAAGAAGAGGGGGGAAGTTGACGAGCCTGACCCCGGCACTGTATCCACGGTTAGGGCTGCTTGGTTCCCCACCTGACCCGGTTGGCCGCTTACCCATGCGAGGAGGCCCGTCAGCGCGCATTGTAGGCCAAGGTGCAGCCCGGCTGGGCCAGCCGGGCACAGAAACAGCCTTATCCAGCATGAAACTTCACCACCAGCGGCACGATGAGCAGGGCCACGATGTTGATGATTTTGATCAGTGGGTTGATGGCCGTGCCAGCCGTGTCTTTGTAGGGGTCGCCCACGGTGTCACCGGTCACGGCGGCCTTGTGCGCCTCTGAGCCTTTGCCACCGTGGTGGCCGTCTTCGATGTATTTTTTGGCGTTGTCCCACGCGCCGCCGCCGGTACACATGGAAATGGCCACGAACAGCCCGGTGACGATGGTGCCCATCAACAGGCCACCCAGGGCCTTGGGCCCCAGCAGCAGGCCCACCACAATGGGCACGGCCACCGGCAGCAAGCTGGGCACCACCATTTCTTTGATGGCGGCGCTGGTGAGCATGTCCACGGCACGGCCATATTCAGGCTTGGCCGTGCCTTCCATGATGCCCTTGATTTCGGCGAACTGGCGGCGTACCTCCACCACCACGCTGCCTGCGGCGCGGCCCACGGCCTCCATGGCCATGGCGCCAAACAGGTAGGGAATCAGGCCGCCCACAAACAGGCCGACGATGACCAGCGGGTCGGACAGGTCAAAGCGCACCGCCAGGCCATAGCTCTCCAGCTTGTGCGTGTAGTCGGCAAACAGCACCAGCGCTGCCAGCCCCGCCGAGCCAATGGCGTAGCCCTTGGTCACGGCCTTGGTGGTGTTGCCCACGGCATCCAGCGGGTCGGTGATGGCACGCACGCTGGGGGGCAGCTCGGCCATTTCGGCAATGCCGCCCGCGTTGTCGGTGATGGGGCCATAGGCATCGAGCGCAACCACAATGCCCGCCATGGAGAGCATGGCCATCGCGGCCACTGCCACGCCATACAGCCCGGCCAGTGCGTAAGCCACGACGATGGCCACGCACACACACAGCACCGGCCAGGCCGTGGAGCGCATTGACACGCCCAGCCCTGCAATGATGTTGGTGCCGTGGCCAGTGGTCGAGGCCTGGGCAATGTGGCGCACCGGGGCGTACTGCGTGCCGGTGTAGAACTCGGTAATCCACACCAGCGCGGCGGTGAGCACCAGTCCGGTGGCACAAGCGCCGAACAAGCGCAGGTGCGCGCCTGTGCCGCCCAAAGCGTTGTCGGGCACGAGCCACAGCGTCACAAAATAAAAGGCGATGAGCGACAGCGCCCCGGCGATTGCCAGACCTTTGTAGAGCGCGGGCATCACGTTTTTCATGCCCGGCGCGGCCTTGACGAAGAAGCAGCCGATGATGCTGGCCACGATGGATACCGCGCCCAGTGCCAGCGGATAGGCCACGGCCGCCGTCGGGGCAGCGCCCACCAGCAGCGCGCCCAGCACCATGGTGGCAATCAGCGTGACGGCGTAGGTCTCGAACAAGTCGGCGGCCATGCCAGCGCAGTCGCCCACGTTGTCGCCCACGTTGTCGGCAATCACGGCGGGGTTGCGCGGGTCATCTTCGGGAATACCGGCCTCCACTTTGCCCACCAGGTCGGCGCCCACGTCGGCCCCCTTGGTGAAAATGCCACCGCCCAGGCGCGCGAAGATGGAAATGAGCGACGAGCCGAAGGCAAAGCCAATCAGCGGGTTCAGCGTGGCGGCCAGCGGGGCCTCGGCACCGGCGCGGCTTAGCAGCACCCAGGTGAAGCCGCTCACCCCCAGCAGCCCTAGCCCCACCACCAACATGCCGGTGATGGCGCCGCCGCGAAAGGCCACATCCAGCGCCGGGCCCAGGCCATGGGTGGCGGCCTGGGCCGTGCGTACGTTGGCACGCACCGAGACGTTCATGCCGATAAAGCCACAGGCACCCGAGAGCACGGCACCGACGACGAAGCCGAGCGCTGTGCTGGCGTCGAGAAACCAGCCGATCAACAGCGCCAGACCCAGGCCCACACCAGCAATCGTTTTGTACTGGCGGGCCAGGTAGGCTGCTGCTCCAGCCTGGATGGCGCCGGCAATCTCTTGCATGCGCGCGTTGCCAGGGTCTTGCGCCAAAATCCAGCGGCGCGCCCACAGGCCGTAGCCAACGGCAGCCAGACCGCACACCAGTGCCAGCCAGAGGGGGGGAGTGAGTGCTGAAAGGGCCGCCATGCTCTGTCTCCAAAAAGAGGATTCACGGGGAAAGCCAAGCCGCAGTCACCACGTCAGCGCGGCGGCCTGGCCGACCATTTAACGCCAAACCCAGCAGTGCAAGCAAGATGCAAGGGCCAAGGGCCTAAAATTCAGGGCCGTTGCGCACCCTGCGCTGCCCTGGAGCGCAACGGCATCTTTTTTCACTCTCTGGCACCATCATGTCGCTGAACAACGTCACGCCTGGCAAAAATCTTCCCGAATCCTTCAACGTGGTGATCGAGATCCCCGCTGAGTCCGATCCGGTCAAATACGAAGTCGATAAAGAATCTGGCGCGGTCTTCGTCGATCGTTTCCTCACGACCGCCATGTACTACCCCTGCAACTACGGCTACGTGCCGCAAACCCTTTCGGGCGACGGCGACCCGGTGGACGTGCTCGTCATCACCCCCTATCCGCTGCTGCCCGGCGTTGTGGTGCCTTGCCGCGCCCTGGGCATTTTGAAGATGGAAGACGAAGCGGGCGTCGATGGCAAGGTGCTGGCTGTGCCCACGGCCAAAATCTTGAAGATGTACAACCGCTGGAAGACGGTGGAAGACGTCAACCCCGTGCGCCTGAAAGCCATCAGCCACTTTTTCGAGCACTACAAAGACCTCGAAGAAGGCAAGTGGGTCAAGGTGCTTGGCTGGGAAGGTGTGGACGCAGCCCACAAAGAAATCGTTGACGGCGTGGAAAACTACCAAAAGTCCCTGGGCTGATCGCTCAAGGTTGGCTCATTGCTGTCAAGCGCCCTGCGGGGCGCTTTTTATTTGCGCTGTGCCACGGGGCGGGCAGGAACTTGCCGCACGGCCCAGGCTTCTGAGCCATCCTCTGCACTTGTTGACCGCACCGCTGGGGTGCGTTTTTTGGCGTACAGCGCCCGTTTGTTATGAAAACCTTGATGGATTTGCTCTTTACCGCGCCCCGGCGCACTTTGGCCGCTGTGGCACTGGCTTGCGTGGGCCTGCTGGCGTTTGGCATGTACCTGCAGTACGGCGTGGGCCTGGAGCCTTGCCCCATGTGCATCGTGCAGCGCTATGCGCTGATTGGCGTGGCGCTGTGCAGCGGCGTGGCCAGCGTGGGGCGCAGCAAGCTGTGGCAAATGGGCTGGTCGGTGCTGGCGCTGGCGCTGGCAGGGTTTGGCGCCTTCACGGCAGCACGGCAAAGCTGGCTGCAGTGGTATCCGCCAGAAGTGGCCACCTGTGGGCGTGACTTTTACGGAATGATTGAGAGCTACCCCATCTCGCGTGCCATTCCCATGATCTTCCGTGGCTCGGGCGATTGCTCGGCGGTGGACTGGACGTTCCTGGGCGGCTCCATCGCTAACTGGTCTTTCCTGTGCTTTAGCGCACTGGCTGTGCTGCTGCTGGGCCTGCTGGCTGCGGGTGTGCGCCGCCGCTGAGTTTGCTCATTTTTTAAGAGCTGCTTGCGCTTGCCACATAAGCCTCAAAGCCACTTTTGAGCATGAAAAATGACTGACAATGGCCGGTGCCACGGCCCTGTAGACCGTGTGCCGGGCCTGGGCAGGTGCGACAGGGCTTGAAAGCAGTGTTTTTTGTATCAAAATTGGCCCCTTAGGCCCGCCTGGCAAGCGAAAGCAGCTATGAAAAAAGGAGTCCTCAGGGACTCCTTGAGTTTTTTGGATGACCACTTTGACTTCCCAGCAGCGCATCGGCCTGGTGCTGCTGACCCTCATGTGGGGCTTGAACTGGCCCATCATGAAGTTCTCTTTGCGCGAGCTGCCGCCCTTGCACTTTCGTGCCCTCACGATGGCGCTGGGCGCGCTGATGCTGGCGCTGTACTTCGCCTGGCGCGGTGTGCGCCTGCGCCCACGCGGCTGGAGTGAGTGGCGCATGGTGGTGGTGCTGGGCCTGCCCAATGTGCTGGGCTGGCACACGCTGTCGATCATTGGCGTGTCGCAACTGCCTGCCGGGCGGGCGGCCACTTTGGGCTTCACCATGCCGGTGTGGACGGTGCTGCTGGGCGTGCTGCTGTATGGCGAGCGCTTGACGGCGCGCCTGGCGCTGGCCGTGGTGGCCGTGCTGTCGGGCATCACCTTGCTGCTGTGGCACGAATGGGCGCAGTTGGCTGGCAGCCCTGCGGGCATTGCCTGGATGCAAGGCGCGGCCCTGGCCTGGGCGATTGGCACGATTTGGATGCGCCGTGCCCAGCTCACCTTGCCTCCCGAGGCTTTGGTGGTGTGGATGATGGCACTGGCCACCACCGTGCTGGCAGCGCTGGCCTGGTGGCTGGAGCCTGCGCCGCAGTGGCAGCTGAGTGCTTGGGGCTGGGCCAGCCTGGTGTGGGCGGTGGCCATCAACTACGGCGTGGCCCAGGTGATTTGGTTTGGCCTGGCGCGCGCGCTGCCTGCTTCCACCAGCGCCATGAGCGTGATGGCGGTACCTTTGATTGGCACGCTGAGTGCCCCTTTGATTGTGGGCGAATGGCCGCAGTGGCACGACTTGGCTGCCATGGTATGCGTGCTGGTGGCGATTGCTGCCGTGCTGCTGCGCCGCGATTGAGCTCGGCAGCCGCCGCCAGGTGGATGCTCAACCCTGCTGCGGTGCCCGGCGGTAGCTGACAAAAGCGTAGGGCAGCCCCTGGGCGCTGACGTGTTGGGGGCTGCGCGCCACTGCGTGCCAAGAGGCGTCTAGCGTGGGCGCAAAGGCATCGCCCTCGAACGGCTGCTGAATTTCCGTGACTTCCACGCGCTGCGCCTGGGCCAGCGCCTGGGCGTAGATTTGTGCGCCACCGATCACCCACACGGTGGCGGGCTGGCTGGACGCTGCCAGCTCCAGCGCCTGTGCCAGGCTGGCGGCGCGTTCGGCACCATCGGCTTGCCAAGTGCTTTGCCGTGTGATGACGATGTTGCGCCGCCCTGGCAGGGGGCGAAAGCGTGGCGGCAGCGAGTCCCAGGTTTTGCGTCCCATCAGCACCGGGGCGCCCTGGGTGAGCTGGCGAAAGTGCGCCAGGTCTTCGGGCAGGTGCCAGGGCATGGTGCCGTGGTGGCCAATGGTGCCGTTGGCGGCGCGGGCGTAAATCAGGGCGATGTCCATCAGGGCGTTTCCGGGGCAGTGAGGGGAGGGCAAGGGGGCGGCGCGCAGGGCGTGCTGCGCCGCGCAGGCCGCCAGGCGGCTTGCTGCAGCGCCAGCGGCAACTCTTGCGCCAGGGCCATGTTCTCGCGCTCGTGGTGGTGCTCCAGCACGTGGCGCAAGGCGTGCGCCGCATCCAGCAAGGCCAACACGGCTTGGCGCCGCGCGCGTTCGCTGCGTGGCGGCTGGGCCGCACAGGCCTGCACCTTGGCCCGGTATTCCTCGGCCAGCAGGGCAATGCGTTCGTGCTCTAGCAAATACACCCGCGCCGCCCAGCGCGCACCCTGTGGCACATGGGGCAGCAGCTGGCTGTTTTCGATGGCGATGTGGCGCAGCAAGGCGCGGTGCCAGCGCTCTACGCGCCGCAGCGCCAGGGCAAAGTCGGCCCCTGCAACGGCCAGCAAGTGGGCGTGCAATTGCGCATCCAGGCGCTCATGCACCTGCTCGAACAGCGAAGGGGAAGAAGGGGAAGGCAGCGACATAGCGCAGGCAGTGTGCGTAAAAAAACCGCCTGGACGGCGGTTGGGGCTGGGGATGCTCCAGGGAGAGCAGGCCGGGCCGTTATTTGACGTGTTTGCCGATCAGGCCAGCCATTTCAAACATGGACACCTGGGGCTTGCCAAACACCTTGGCCAGCTTGTCGTCGGCGTTGATCATGCGTTTGTTGGCGGGGTCTTGCAGGTTGTGCTCTTTGATATAGACCCACATCTTGCTGATGATTTCCGTGCGCGGCAGGGCTTTTTTGCCCACGATGGCGGCCAGCTCGGCGCTGGGCGTGAGCGGCTTCATGAAGGCGGCGTTGGGCGCGCGCTTTTTGGCCGGCGCCTCAACGGCTTTGCTGGCTGCAGGTTCAGCGGTCTTAGGGGCAGGGGCCTTCTTCGTTGCCATAGTCAGGAGTCCTTTAGCGGTAGTCGATTCAATGAAAGGGCAGTGAAAACGTCACCGCTTCACTGGCTGGAGGCGATGCTACTGGGAAAAAACACCCTTTCCAAGCAAGGGTGGGGCTTTTTTGGCCGATTGTGTTGCGTGCAGACACGGCGCAAGCAGCCCACCTGCCCTGGCGCGCGACAATCGGCCCCGCGCATCCAGCCCAGGGTGCTGCATTGGTGTGGGGCCGCCTGCTGCGCGTGGCGCGTCGCCCCTGTGTTGATTTCCCAGCTTTTTCCATGACTGCTATGACCTCGCCCGCTTTCAGTACCTGCGATTTTTGCGATGCCCATAAAAACGATGCCAGCGGCGAGTTTCGCGTGCTGGCCGCGCCCTGGCACAGCTACGGCGGCGTGGCCGCGTTTGCCGGCCAAGTCACCACGGTGAAGTGCTACGAAGACAACACCCAGGTAAAAGCGGCGGTGGAGTCGCCCGGGCAAGGGCGGGTGCTGGTGGTGGATGGTGCGGGTTCGCTGCGCCGCGCTTTGGTGGGCGGCAATTTGGCAGCGGCCGCCGCGCACAACGGCTGGGCGGGCCTGGTGGTGTATGGCTGCGTGCGCGATGTGGCCGAACTGCAGGCCGCGCCGGTAGGCATCCGTGCCTTGGGCCTGGTGCCCATGCCCACAGAGCGCCGTGGCGAAGGCCAGCGCGATGTGGTGGTGTGCATTCACGGTGAGTGGGTGCGTCCGGGCGACTGGCTGTATGCCGATGCCGATGGCATTGTCGTCAGCAGCCATTCACTCACTTAACTCACTTCTCACTTAACGCACTGTGGCTGGGGGGGCGCCCGCGTGGGCCAGGTGGCCAGCACCACGCTGGCCAAGGCCAGGGCGAAGGCCAGCAGTTGCAACGGCTGCAGTGTTTCGCCCAGCACCACCACGCCCACCGCCGCAGCGCTGATGGGCAGTAGCACGGTGAACACACCGCCTTGGGCTGCGGGCACGGTTTGCAGTCCTGTCATCCACAGCCACACCGAGGCCACGCAGGCGGCCAGGGCGTAGCACACCAGCAGCACCCAGGTGCCGGTGCCTACGGCGGCAAAGTCAAACTGCCAGGCGGCATACAGCCCCAGGGGCGTGGCCAGTGCCAAGCCCCACAGGTTCACCAAGGCCGTGATGCGCTTGGGGCCGAGGCTGCCGGTGAGTTTTTTGCCCAGCACCGAATAAATGGCCTCGCACAGCATGGCCCCTACCAGCAACAGCGGCCCCCACCAGGTGGGGTATTGGGTGTTTTTGGCCTCTAGGCCTTGTGTGGTAAGCGCAGGCAGCTCTTGTTTTGAGAGCGCATACAAGCCTATGCCCAGCACTGCCAGCGCCACAGCCATCCATGTGCGTGGGCCGATGTGCTCTTTCAGAACCAGCCAACTGAGCAGCGCCACAGCGGCAGGAATGGCGGCCATGACCACGCCTGCCGCCACCGCTCCGGTGAGGCTGACGCCCGCCACCATGCACAGGGTGAAGAGAAAGTTGCCGATCAGCGCCTCGAAAAACAACAGCCCGTGCGTGCGGCGCGACAGGGGCGCTTCATGCGCGGGTGCAGGCAGCCAATGCAGCATGGCCACAGCACCGATGGCAAAGCGCAGCCAGGCCAGCAGCAGCACGGGAAATACCGCTACCAGCGGCTTGGACAGGGCCACGTAGCTGCCCACCAGCACCATGCTCAGGGCCAGGCACAGGTAGGCAATGGGGAGGCTGGGAGGGCGCACGATAAGAAGTTGGGTCAGGGAAGGAAGAGCGTACAGAGCAGGCCATGATGCAGCAGCGGCACCTGTATTTTTTATCGCATCATGAAAATGTCACGTCATCAGATAAAAAAGAGGCTATGCTGCACTGCAGCAGGATTTCTCAATATGAGAAAATAAATTTCATATTGAGATATTTTTTCTTTAAGTTGTTGATTTTTATATATAAAAATTCACATCTTCTATAAGACATAAGAGATTGCGACAGTCTTATAGAAGACTTAAAGTAATGCCCATGGGCAGCATCCTGCCGCCCGCTGCTAATTTTCAACCTTCAAGGAGTGATCCTATGTCCGACAAGCGTCTGAGCCGCGAACAACAAATTGCCGCCCTGGAAAAAGACTGGGCTGAAAATCCCCGCTGGAAGCTGGTCAAGCGCGGCTACAGCGCCGCTGACGTGGTGCGCCTGCGCGGCAGCCTGCAGCCTGAGTACACCCTGGCCAAGAACGGCGCAGAAAAGCTGTGGGAAAAGGTCAACGGCGGTGCCAAAAAGGGCTATGTGAACGCTTTCGGCGCCATCACTGCAGGCCAAGCCATGCAGCAAGCCAAGGCCGGTCTGGAAGCCGTGTACCTGTCGGGCTGGCAAGTGGCCGCTGACGGCAACACTTCCGAAACCATGTACCCCGACCAGTCGCTGTACGCCTACGACTCGGTGCCCACCATGGTGCGCCGCATCAACAACACCTTCAAGCGCGCTGACGAAATCCAGTGGAGCCGTGGCATCAACCCCGGCGACGAAGGTTTTGTGGACTACTTCCTGCCCATCGTGGCCGATGCAGAAGCTGGTTTTGGTGGCGTGCTCAATGCTTTCGAGCTGATGAAGAACATGATCGCCTCGGGTGCCGCTGGCGTTCACTTCGAAGACCAACTGGCTGCTGTGAAGAAGTGCGGCCACATGGGTGGCAAGGTGCTGGTGCCTACGCAAGAAGCCATTGAAAAGCTGATCTCGGCCCGCTTTGCTGCCGACGTGATGGGCGTGCCCACCATCGTGCTGGCCCGTACCGACGCCGAAGCCGCTAACCTGATCACCTCTGACCACGACGCCAACGACAAGCCTTTCCTGACCGGTGAGCGCACCCAAGAAGGTTTCTTCCGCGTCAAGAACGGTCTGGAGCAAGCCATCAGCCGTGGTGTGGCTTACGCTCCCTACGCTGATCTGGTGTGGTGCGAAACCGGCGTGCCAGACATCGGCTTTGCCCGTGAGTTCGCCCAAGCTGTGCACGCTGCCTGCCCTGGCAAGCTGCTGTCGTACAACTGCTCGCCCTCGTTCAACTGGAAGAAAAACCTCAACGATAGCCAGATCGCTGCGTTCCAGGAAGAGCTGTCGGCACTGGGCTACAAGTACCAGTTCATTACGCTGGCCGGTATCCATATCAACTGGTTCAACACCTTCCAATTCGCCCACGCTTACGCTCGCGGCGAAGGCATGAAGCACTACGTGAACATGGTGCAAGAGCCCGAATTTGCTGCACGCGAGAAGGGCTACACCTTCGTGTCGCACCAGCAGGAAGTGGGCGCGGGCTATTTTGACGATGTGACCACCGTCATCCAAGGTGGCTCCTCCAGCGTCAAGGCTCTGTCAGGTTCCACCGAAGAAGAGCAGTTCCACTGAGCTAGCGCTGAGAAAGCCCCTGCCCATCGGTAGGGG
The DNA here is from genome assembly GCA_041910915.1 of Acidovorax sp. Lineage (GTDB taxonomy): Bacteria > Pseudomonadota > Gammaproteobacteria > Burkholderiales > Burkholderiaceae_C > Paenacidovorax. The sequence continues at coordinate 2,320 of JAYRPZ010000142.1, read as the reverse complement.
CCTGGAAGCAAAAAGCCTGGGCGATCCCCAGGCTTTTTTTACGAGCGCATGGTGGTGCGCCTAGCTGCGCGCGTGGCTGCGTGCTGTCAGGCCATGTGTGCAATGACGTTGTCGCCAAAGCCCGAGCAGCTGACCTGGGTGGCCCCTTCCATCAGGCGAGCGAAGTCGTAGGTGACTTTTTTGCTGAGAATGGCTTTTTCCATGGCCTGCAAAATCAGGTCAGCCGCTTCAGTCCAGCCCATGTGGCGTAGCATCATTTCTGCTGACAGAATGAGCGAGCCGGGGTTCACGTAGTCTTTGCCCGCGTACTTGGGCGAGGTGCCATGGGTGGCTTCAAAAAGGGCAATGCCGTCTGACAGGTTGGCCCCTGGCGCAATGCCAATGCCGCCCACCTGGGCCGCCACGGCGTCAGAGATGTAGTCGCCATTGAGGTTAAGCGTGGCAATCACGCTGTATTCAGCCGGGCGCAGCAAGATTTGCTGCATGAAGGCATCGGTGATGCTGTCTTTGATGGTGATGGGGCGGCCCGTGCGCGGGTTTTTCAGGCGCATCCAGGGGCCGGTATCCAGCAGTTCGGCGCCGAACTCTTGCGCGGCCAGTTCATAGCCCCAATCACGGAAGGCGCCCTCCGTGAACTTCAGGATGTTGCCCGTGTGAACCAGGGTGACGCGGGGGCGGTCATGGTCGAGGGCGTACTGGATGGCCTTGCGCACCAGGCGCTGCGTGCCCTCGCGCGATACCGGCTTGATGCCAATGCCTGAAGTGAGCGGGAAACGGATGTGCCTGCTGCCCAGCTCGTTTTCTAAAAAGGCAATCAGTTTGTGGGCTTGGGGTGAGTCCGCAGCAAATTCAATGCCCGCGTAGATGTCTTCCGAGTTTTCTCGAAAGATCACCATATTGGTCTTTTCCGGGTGCTTGAGTGGCGAGGGCACGCCCTTGAAGTAGCGCACCGGACGCTGGCAGACGTACAGGTCAAGCTGCTGGCGCAGTGCCACGTTGAGCGAGCGAATGCCGCCCCCGACGGGTGTGGTCAACGGCCCTTTGATGGCCACCACGCTGTCGCGCAGGGCTTGCAGGGTTTCATCGGGCAGCCAGTGGTCGGGGCCATACAACTGGGTGGCTTTTTCGCCCGCATAGACCTCCATCCAGCAAATTTGGCGCTGTGTGCCATACACGTGGGTGACGGCGGCATCGACCACCTTGCGCATCACGGGGGTGACGTCGCGGCCCGTGCCATCACCTTCGATGAAAGCAATGATTGGGCGCTCAGGTACGTGCAGGGACTGGTCGGCACGCACGGTAATGGCTTCGCCATCGGTGGGCACCTGGATGTGCTGGTAGCAGGTCATGCGGGGGATCTCCGTTGTGCAAGGCGAAAAAAGCCCCAAGGATTCGTGCCCTTGGAGCGGGGAAATTTTAGCTACAAACAAAAGAGCAAAGATGCAAAGCCCAGCCAGCGTAACCTACGGCTTAGGGTAGTAAAAGTTGCCCTGTTGCCAGTGCTTGCAGGCGCTGCTGGGCGAGGCTGCAATCGCCAATGCTGCGCTGCACCCATTGCTCGTTGTAGTACGTAGGAAGGTAACGCTCACCTGCGTCGCACAGCAGCGACAAAATCGAACCGCGCTCGCTGTGGGCATGCATCTCTTGGGCCAAACGCAGCATGGCTACAAAATTGGTGCCTGTAGAGGGGCCCACACGCCGCCCCAACAGCTGCGAAAGCAGGCGCATGGCAGCGATAGAGTCGGCATCGGCCACTTCTTCCATGCGATCGACCAGGGTGCGAATAAAGCTGGCTTCTACGCGCGGGCGGCCAATGCCTTCAATGCGCGAACCTGGGGCGGTCAGGTTGGCGTCACCAGTGCGGTGGTAGGCGGCAAACACGGAGCCCTGCGGGTCGGCCACACACAGGCTGCTGGCGTGCTTTTGGTAGCGTACGTAGCGACCGATGGTGGCACTGGTGCCACCAGTGCCCGCCCCGACAACAATCCAGCGTGGTATTGGGTGGCGTTCGTGCTGCATTTGCGTGAAGATGCTTTGCGCGATGTTGTTGTTGCCACGCCAATCGGTGGCCCGTTCGGCATAGGTGAATTGGTCCATGTAGTGCCCACCAGTGTCGTGTGCGATGGCGCGTGCCGCGCTGTACACGTCGGCTGCGTGCTCGACAAAGTGGCAGCGCCCCCGGCTTTGTTGCACAAAGCCAGTCCGCTGAGCTGGTAGCCTCGAGACATGAGTGAACCGAAGGGCTCCAAGGCCCGCTACAAGACCACCAACTGGGCAGAGTACAACGCCGCGCTCAAAGCCCGAGGGTCGCTGACGATCT
>JAYRPZ010000141.1:0-3817 GCA_041910915.1 Acidovorax sp. | reverse complement strand
TACATCTACAGCCACCCCCAGGCGCTGGCTTCGGTGCAGACGCGCATGGAAGATGTGCTGCAGGTGCGCAACCCCACCGACCCCTTTGCCGGCAAGCCCGAATTGGGGGCCAAGCTGCGCGCGGCTTTGCGCAGCGAAGACTGAACACAGGCCGTGCTGGCCGTGTTTTTGAAGCCAAATAGGCCGCTGGCGCTTGAGATATAAGCGCGAGCAGCTATTGTTTGTATAGCAATGCGTGAGCCATCCTTGCGGCCCAGCCCCGCGCTGGGCCATGCCTTGTTCGACACGGCCGTGGGCGGCTGTGCCCTGGCATGGGGCGCAGCAGGCTTGCGCGCGGTGCAGTTGCCCGAGCAGGACGACGCGGCCACCGTGGCGCGTTTGCTGCGCGCCAGCGGCCCTTGCCAAGCAGCCACTCCGCCACCCGAGGTGGCCGCCGCCATCCAAGGTATTCAGGCACTGTTGCAGGGACAAAAGCTGAACTTGCGCGAGGTCGTGCTCGACATGGCCCAGGTGTCAGGCTTTCACCAACGCGTGTACGCCATCACCCGCGCCATTCCACCCGGCCGAGTTCGCACCTATGGCGACATTGCCGAGCAACTGGGCGGCAAAGGTCTCTCGCGTGCCGTGGGCCAGGCACTGGGCCTGAACCCATTTGCGCCCGTGGTGCCTTGCCACCGGGTGCTGGGGGCGGGGTTTCAGGCGGGCGGCTTCTCTGCCACCGGCGGCACAGCCACCAAGCTCCGCATGCTGCAGATCGAAGGGGCTTGCTGGGGCGACACCCAAGCGCTGCCTGGCTTTTGAAAAGTGCCGCGACAGGCGCGCCCAAAGAAAAAGCCCGATGGGCACAGGGCACATCGGGCTTTCAATATTTTTGGAGCGGTGAAGGGAGTCGAACTGTTGCTTCTATGCCGCATGGCTGCGTGTTTTCAGCAATTCGATTTATTTTTTACCCCCGCCTTTTCCCCATCGCCATCGGTTCTATTCCGGCGCTTTGCGAAAACTCGAAACAGGGTAGCAGATCACCCCATCGCCTTGCACATCAACACCAGCTCCCGATTGCCTGAGCGCACGTCGATCAGGCTCTCAATGCCGTAGATCGTGCCGTTATGGATCACGCGATCCTGCGCAGTCATCCATGGGCGAAAGCGCATCCTGATTCTGGCCGTCACCTCAGACACAAGGGCTTGCGCGGCGAGGTACTCCCGCCCCGTCAGAGGCTCCACTGCCGCCCAGCAGGCGAACAGGGGGGCCCAGGTGTCGGGCAAGGGCTGGCCCAGCTCGTCAAAGCCGCCTTGCAGCCGCTCCACCGTCACCCGTTGGTCAAGTTGCCCCGCCTTCATGAATGCACCCGGTAGGGGTTGAGCAGGTTCTCAAAAGTCGGGTTCTTGTAGAACTGCCGGTCGCCCTGGCTTTCCCGCTGTTCGTACAGCGTGCCCACCAGCAGCAGCGCGGCAGACTTCACCGGAGCTGCGGCGGTGCTGTCCACGCTGGTGACGTTCATGTAATCGGCCACGGCGGTGGTGGCGGTGGCGATCAGCGCGCCTAGCAGAGCATCTTCGTCGTTGTGGTCGATGCGGCAATGCAGCTTCGCTTCGTCCAGGGTCAATAGTGCGGCCATGTCGGTTCCTCAGTTGTAGGGGTGCCAGCACCGTGGTGAAAGGGATCAGGGCCGTGGACACATTGGAGAATCACTCACCTTTGCGCCCAGTCCGTGAAATTCCACTTGCTGGCTGCCATGGTTTTTGCATGCGCGGCACTCATGGCTTATCCGCTCCCGGTTTTCCACTCTCGTGGCCCCACCGGTCGGGGTGATTCAAACGAACGTGAAGCCCTCCAGGGTCACGCCCATGGCTTCCTCGGCCTTGGACGCCACGCCCAGGGCCATGGTCAATGCAATGAGGCCGTCAACCCTGCCGGTCGTCCGTTGCTTGTCAATCTTCCTATTGCCCGCTGGATCACGCACCACCACGGCATTGGCTGCGCACCAGGTCAGCAGCGGATTGCCGCCGTGCGCAATGCGTCCATTCAGCAGCTCGGCCTCCAGCACATCAAGGGCAGGCGAGAAACTTTGGAACCCTTGGCCGAACTCCACCAGCGGCAGCTCGGCACCCATGCGATCCAGCTCCCGGCGCAGTTGGTCGATACGCCAGCGGTCGAAGGCGATTGCCTGCACATCCAGATCAGCGAAGATTTCCAGCATGTCCGATGCAACGTGTTCGAGGTCAACCGTGGCGCCTGGCGTCGTCCGTAGAACACCTTGGCGGTGCCACACGTCATAGGGGGCACGGTCGCGGCGGGCGCGTTCCTCCAGGCCCTGCGATGGCGTCCAAAAGTGCGGCTGCACATGCCACACGCCATCCACCTGGCCAACGATCACCAGCGCCGTGAGGTCAGTGCGGGCCGATAAGTCCAGGGAACCGAACACCGGGCCGTCAAAAGGCAGCACCGGGCCTGCGCAGGACTTCCACACGTCCGGGCTGATGAACGGGGAAAAGGTGGAGACGCGACAATTCAGCAGCAGGTTGCGGGCGCTGTTCTCCATGCTCGGCATGCGCTGCGCCTGCGTCATTTGCTCGCGCAGGTCGTCCAGGCTGCGGAACAGGCCCAGGGCTGGATTTGCCGCACGCCATGCGCTTTCGTCCATGAGGTCGCAGCCTTCGGGCGCGGCGTACAGGTGGCAGACGATGCGCGGATCGTTGGACTGGCGGGCATCGTCGAGCCACTGTGAAAACAGGTCTTGATCCGAGGCCGCCTGCGTCGATATGGCGATCAGCAGCGGCGCTTCATGTGCGCCTTGGCTGGTAGTGATGGCGTCGATGAAGTCGGACTGCGGGCCACGCACCTGGCCTATTTCGTCCAAGATGGCTAGCACCGGGGAAAGGCCGTGCGCCGTCTTGCCGTCCGCTGCAAGGGCCTTGTACTCCACGTTGAGCGGCAGGCCAATCAGGCGCTTTCCGCTGGGGATGATCTTCACCAGCGGCGCCAGCTTCGGAGACTGCTGCACCATCTTGCACGCCAGATTGAACACCAGGGCGGCTTGGTCGCGGCTCATGGCGCCCGAGACAATCTGCGCGTTCTGCTTCGCCTCGGGCCCCACCAGGTGCGCCAGCAGCAGGCCAGCAACCAGGCCGCTCTTGCCATTTTTTCTGCTCACCGACAGCAGGGCGCGGCGCGTGCCTGCCGGGTTGTCGTACACCTGGCGGATGAAGTCCTTTTGGAACTCAGCCAGCACCAGCGGCTGGCCCACGCTTGCGCCTTCGGGCGTCACGCAATAACGCTCGATGAACTCGATGATGCGGGCGGCGCGGGTCATGATTGGCAAAAACTATCAAAACTGCATGGCACGTATTATGCAACCCGCAATAAGCGTGCCTGATAGGTGTTCGCTATTTTTGGCTGCTTCGATTTTCATAGCATCGCCCAAAATCAACTCGTCACCATGCGAAGCCTCGGGATCAGCTCGTCGCCATCGTCCTGGCGGGCGTGACGTTCTGCCGTGGCCTCCTGCACCGTGTCGGCGGCGCGGCCCACCGTGGCAGTGGCATGCACGTAAACGGCGCGGCTCAGAGCCATGGCAAGGCGGGTCAGCTTTGCATGGTCGTCACTGCCCACCGGAGCCGATTCGATGGCGTGCAGCGTCCGGGCGAGGTTGGCGGCTTGCACCAGGTCGGCGTCTGTCCATGTGTCACGCGGGCGGCTGGTCACGATGGCCTGCCAGAAGGGTTTGCACGGCTCGGGCAGGGTGACATACCCTGGCGGCTCAATAGGCGCTTGGGCGGCGTTCTGGTGCGCTTTGGCTGCACTCTTGGCGCTGTCG
>JAYRPZ010000140.1:0-25346 GCA_041910915.1 Acidovorax sp. | reverse complement strand
GTGTGCAGGCGCGGAATCGGGCGGTCTGCGTTGTTGCAAATCCTCGCAATAGCAAGGCTATTGCTGCGGTTTGCGCCTAGCAGCCCATCCCGATCCGCATCCTGCACCCCTTCGCGCGAGATCGTGAACACGCTCTAAGCCGCATGGAGCAAGCGCAAGCAGCTATCTTTTTTGCTGCTGAGCGCGCAGCTGCTGCTCTACCTGGGCAATGGTCATGGGCTTGGCAAACAGCCAGCCCTGCGCCAGCTGCACGCCGCGCGCCTGCAGCCACTGGGCCTGCTCGGCGGTCTCCACCCCTTCAGCCACCATGCGCAAACCCAGGGACTGCGCCATGGAGATGATGTGCTCGATCACCTGCGAAGTGGCGGCCTCGGTGCCAATCGGCGCAACAAACGCCTTGTCGATCTTCAGCAAGTCCAGCGGCAACTGCGTCAGGTAGGCCAGGCTGGAGTAGCCGGTGCCAAAGTCGTCAATGGCAATCGGCAGGCCCAGGCGGCGCAGTGCCTGCAGCCGCTCGCGCGCCAGCGTGGCATCCATGCACACGCGCTCGGTCACCTCACCCACCAACTGGTGCGCCGCCACGCCATGCGCACGCAATTGCTCTTGCAGGTAGGGCACAAACGTAGCGTCGCGCACATCCTCGGCACTGAAGTTCACCGAGATATGCCAGTGCGGATGCGCCACCAGCAGCACCCGCGCATCGCGCAGCACCTGCCCCACCACCCAGCGCGTGAGCGAAGTAATGAGGCCACTGCGCTCGGCCACGGGAATGAACACATCGGGCGCCACCAGGGTGCCATCGGGGCGGCGCCAGCGCACCAGCGCCTCCAGCCCCACCCAGCGGCCCGTGGCCAACTCCACCACCGGCTGGTAGAGCATGAACATCTCGCCATGGCGCAGGCCTGAGCGGATCAGCCAGGGCAAAGAAGTCTGGCGCCGCGCCACCCCCCACACCAGCGCCGACAGCAGCGCGCCAATGGCCAGCCCCACGGGCAACATCTGCAGCGCGCGGGTGTGCCAGCGTGCCTCCAACTCGCTCAGGGCGATGGTGGCAAAGCCCGCATAGCCAAACGCCGTCGGGCGCACCGCCACAATGCTGTCGTGCGCCACACGCGCGGCCTGCGCCGGGGCGCTGCTCAACAGACGCTGCAGCAACGCAGCATCGGGCTCGCCATAGGCAAACAAGGGCTTGCCCACCTCGGGATGGAACACACCCACGGCAGCTTGAGCATCGGGCAGCCAGCCCTGCACGTCTTGCGACCAGTCCGCACGGATGATGACGGTGTAGCCCCGCACGGTCGAGAGCAGGTAGCGCGCATCCTGGCTAAAGGGCAGCTGAACGCGCAAGCGCAACTGCGCACCGCTGGGGCTGGCAACATCGACCGGGCCCACGGCCACGCCCTCGCCCAGGTGCCCTATGGAGGAGCACAACAAGGTATCGCCCTGCACATAGCCCACGTCCTCAATCAAATCGCTGCCATAGCTCAGGCGGCGCATGAGGGTGATGTTGTCCGCGCTGCACGGGTCGGGGCTGTGGTTGTCGTGCAATGTTTGCAGCACCCGCAAGGTGTACTCACGCACACGTTCCGTGCGCTGCACGGCGTAGTCCGCCAGGTTGTTGGCGTACTCCTGGTATTCAGCCACCGTTTGCTGGCGTGCCAGGTACACGGTGGAGGCCGAGAACACCATGGCCAGCAAAATGCCCAGCACCAGCGCCATGCGGGCGCTGGGGTGGTGCAGCACGCTGAGCAGGCGCTGCCAGGAGGTGGGCCGAGAAGGATGCATACGAGCGGCGAATGACGCCGGGCCATTACAAACCATGCACGGCCTGTGCAGAGAGGGGAAAAACCATCAGGGCGTCACGGACAAGACAGCGCGGGCCCGTATCATGCGCGCCATGCCTCACCGCTGGAAACCCAATGTCACCGTCGCGGCCATCGTCGAACACGAGGGCCGTTTTTTGTTGGTGGAAGAAGAAACCGCCGACGGCCTGCGCCTGAACAACCCGGCCGGTCACCTCGACCCCGGGGAATCGCCCGTGGATGCATGCATCCGCGAAGTGCTGGAAGAAACGGCCTACGACTTTGAACCCGAGGCCCTGGTAGGCATGTACCTCAACCGCTTCACGCGCACGCGCACGGGCGATGACATCACCTACCTGCGCTTTGCTTTTTGTGGCCGCGTGGGCACACACCACAGCTGGCGCCAGCTCGACGATGGCATCGTGCGCGCCCTGTGGCTGACGCTGGACGAAATCCGTGCCTGCCGCGAGCGCCACCGCAGCCCGCTGCTGTTGCAGTGCCTTGAGGACTACCTAGCGGGCAGGCGTGCTCCGCTGGAGCTCATCCACGCAGACCCCAGCATCCTCAGCGTGCCTGCGCACGCGCACTCGCGCGCACCCCGATAATCGCCCGCCTATGAAAAAACAGCGCGTCGTTGTGGGCCTGTCTGGCGGGGTGGACTCCGCCGTCACGGCCCACCTTCTTAAAGCAATGGGCCACGAGGTGGTCGGCATCTTCATGAAGAACTGGGAAGATGACGACGACAGCGAATACTGCTCTAGCCGCCAGGATTTTCTGGATGCCGCCAGCGTGGCCGACGTGCTGGGCATCGAGATTGAGCACGTCAACTTCGCCGCCGAGTACAAAGACCGGGTGTTTGCCGAGTTCCTGCGCGAGTACCAGGCGGGGCGCACGCCCAACCCTGACGTGCTGTGCAATGCCGAGATCAAGTTCAAGGCCTTTCTTGACCACGCCATGCGCCTGGGTGCCGAGAAGATTGCCACCGGCCACTACGCGCGCGTGCGCCAAAACCCGGCCACCGGCCTGTTCGAGTTGCTCAAGGGGTTGGATCCTGCCAAAGACCAGAGCTACTTTCTGCACCGCCTGAACCAGGCCCAGCTGGCCAAAACACTGTTCCCCGTGGGCGAGCTGCACAAGACCGAGGTGCGCCGCATCGCCGAGGAGATCGGCCTGCCCAATGCCAAGAAGAAGGATTCCACCGGCATCTGCTTCATCGGTGAGCGGCCGTTCCGCGAGTTTCTCAACCGCTATATCTCCAAGGAGCCGGGCCCCATCCTTGACGACCGGGGGCGCAAGCTGGGCAGGCACGTGGGCCTGTCGTTCTACACCCTGGGCCAGCGCCAGGGCCTGGGCATTGGCGGCGTCAAGGAGAAGGGCGCGGCGCGTGGCGCGGGCGAGCACGCCCCCTGGTTCGTCGCGCGCAAGGAGTTGGACAAGAACGTGCTGCGCGTGGTGCAGGGGCACGACCACCCCTGGCTGCTGTCGCACCGCCTAGTGGCGCAGGATGTGAGCTGGTGCGCGGGTCACTCCCCAGCCGCCAGTGCATATGCCGCCAAAACACGCTACCGCCAGCAAGACGCGGCGTGCCAGTTCCAGCCCCTGGAGGGTGGGTTTGCGCTGGACTTTACCCAGGCGCAATGGGCCGTCACCCCAGGGCAAAGCGCCGTGCTGTACGACGGCGAGGTGTGCCTGGGCGGTGGCGTGATTGCCAGCGCCCAAGACCTGCCACCCACGGTATAGCTCCCCGGGGCCAGGCGACGATTAAAACGGAATGTCGTCGTCCATGTCGCCAAAACCCGAGCCAGCGGCAGCCGGTGGCGGCGCCATGGGGGCTGGCGCACGGGCGGGCTGTGCCATAGGCGCCGGGGCGGCCATGGGCGCTGCACGCATGGGGGCCGCAGCGGGCGGGCTCATGCGGCGCGGGGCATCGTAGCCGCTGTCACCAAAGCCATCGTTGCCATAGCTGGGCTCACCCCCGGCGGCGCCACGCGATGCGCCGTAGCCACCGCCACCGTCTTGGCGCCCGCCCAGCATTTGCATCACATCGGCACGGATGTCCACGGCGAAACGCTCCTGGCCAGTTTGCTGGTCCATCCACTTGCGCGTGCGCAGGCTGCCTTCGATGTACACCTGCGAGCCTTTACGCAGGTACTGCGAGGCAATTTCGGCCAGGCGGCCATGGAAAGACACGCGGTGCCACTCCGTGGCGGTGCGGCTCTCGCCGGTGCTCTTGTCGCGCCATTTGTCGGTGGTGGCGACGGTGACGTTGGCCACCATATCGCCGTTGGGGAAGGTGCGGGTTTCGGGATCGCGCCCCAGGTTGCCCACCAGAATCACTTTGTTCACAGAAGCCATAACAGTCGTTCTTTCGTTTCAGAGTCAAATCGGGCCGCAAGGCTTATATAACAAGCGCAAGCAGCTCATTTTTTAATAGCAAACAGCAAGCTGTTTTGTCAAAAGGGCAGGTCATCGTCCTCGGCAGCGGGGGCCGCACGGGGGCGTGGCGTGGCCGCTGCCAGCAGTTGCAGGCGCTCAGCGCGCACTTGCAGCTGTTGGCGCGGCGGTGCGCTGCGCGCAGGCTGCCAGCGGTGCGTGTGCAGCCGCCCTTCCACGTACACCAATGCACCCTTGCGCACGCCGGGCTCCAGGGCATCGGCCAGAGACTCGGGCAAGACCACGCGGTGCCATTCGGTGTGCGTGTGCAGCGTGCCATCAGCGCTGTGGCGGCCTCGCTCGGTCGTGGCCAGCGCCAGGTACGCAACCCGCACTCCGTTGGCGAAGGTGCGCTGCTCCGGGTCCCGGCCCAAATGGCCGAGCAGGATGACTTTGTTCACCGATGCCATACAAGTGCCGCAGACGGTCCGCAGTTGTGCCGGCCCGCAGCATAGCCGCCTTGGCCCCCCGACGGTGCGCACGCGGGCAGAAAATCTCGGCCCGTGCACCACGCCGCCCGGCCACGTCAAGATGCAGGTGCTGCCACCGGGGGGCGCCCGGGCGGCTGCAGCGGCCACGCCAGCAGCAACCACAGCCCGACCAGTGTGGCGGTGGCCGCAAACAAGCCCGGCATACCCGCCGACTTGAGCAGCGCCCCGCCCAGCGCCCCGCCCGCAAACAGCCCTAGCGACTGCAGCGTGTTGTACGCACCCAAGGCACTGCCACGCAACGAGGCCGCCGCCATGCGCGAGACCAAACTCGGCTGGCTGGACTCCAGCATGTTGAAGCCGCAGAAAAACACCAGCAGCAGCACGGCCAGAGGCCACAGCGCGGGTGCGCTGCTGCCTGCCAGCGCACTTACCGCCAACAGCCCCAGCTGGGCCAGCAGCACCAGGCCAATGGCCGCCAGCATGGCGCCGCGCAAGCGCCCGCGCCGTTCCATGGAAAACAGCCAGCCAATGGCGCCAAACGCCAACACCACAGCGGGCAAATACACCTGCCAGTGCGCGTTCTTGGCCAGCCCGGCCTGTACCAGCAGCGCGGGCACGGCCACCCACATGGCCATCTGCACGGTGTGCAGCACAAACACCCCCAAGTTCAGGCGCAGCAGCCCAGGGTGGCGCCACACCTGCGTCCAGTGGTCACTCGGGCCGCGCGCGCTGCGCGCAGGCTCGGGCGGCACCAGCCACAGCACGACGGCAATGCCCGCGAGCGTGAGCCCACCGGTGATGGCAAACAAGCCCGCCAGTCCCACGGCAGCGTTGAGCAGCGGCGCCAGCACCAGCGCCAGCGCGAACACCAAACCAATGCTGATGCCCACCAGCGCCATGGCCTTGGTGCGCACGCTGTCGCGCGTTTGGTCGGCCAGCAGCGCGGTGACAGCCGCCGACACCGCGCCTGCACCCTGCAGCGCCCGCGCCATGATCAGGCCCTGCACGTCGGTGGCCAGCGCCGCCCACAGGCAGCCTGCGGCAAACACCAGCAGCCCCAGCACAATCACGCGCTTGCGCCCGAAGCGGTCCGACGCCATGCCCAGCGGCAACTGCAGCAGCGCCTGCACCAGGCCGTACACGCCCAGCGCCAGCCCCACCAGGGCCGGGTCGTCGCCGCCCGGGTAGTGGCGCGCCTCCAGGGCAAACACCGGCAGCACCAGGAACAAACCCAGCATACGCAGCGCAAAAATCAACGCCAAACCGCCGCTGGCGCGGCGCTCCAGGGGGGTCATGCGGTGCGCTGCGGGCGCGGCGGTGGCGGGAGCAGAGGCAGCAGAAGGGGGCACAGCGGTCGGATCGGTCAAGGCAGTCACACGGGTTAAAAGCGCCCAGCCCGGCGGGCGGCAGGCAAAGGCGGGGATTTTCACCCAAGCGCCGATGCCCCGCAGGGGCCCATGGGCGGCAGGCCGGAGCCCGGCTGTCTATCATGGCGGGTTCTCGCTTGCCCTTGCCCCTTTGCCGTGACCCAGCCCCCTGCCCCTGCCTTTTCCACCCCAGGCACTGCCTGCATCAGCATCCGGGGGGCGCGCACGCACAACCTGAAAAACATCGACCTCGACATTCCACGCCACCAGCTGGTGGTGGTTACCGGGCTGTCGGGCTCGGGCAAGTCCAGCCTGGCGTTTGACACGCTGTACGCCGAAGGCCAGCGCCGTTATGTGGAAAGCCTCTCGGCCTACGCGCGGCAATTTCTGGGGCGGCTCGATAAACCCGACGTGGATTTGATCGAGGGCCTGTCGCCCGCCATTGCCATCGAGCAAAAAGCCACCAGCCACAACCCGCGCTCCACCGTGGGCACGGTGACGGAAATCCACGACTACCTGCGGCTGCTGTGGGCACGCGCAGGCACACCGCACTGCCCCGAGCACGGCGTGGCGCTGGCGGCGCAGACCGTGAGCCAAATGGTGGATGCCATCTTGCAGCTGCCCGAGGGCACGCGCCTGATGCTGCTGGCCCCGCTCGCCCGGCAAAAAAAGGGCGAGTTCCACGAGCTGTTCACACAGATGCTGGCGCAAGGCTATGTGCGCTTTCGTGTGGACGGCCAGCTGTACGAATACGAGCAGTTGCCCGAGCTGAAAAAAAACGACAAGCACGACGTGGACGTGGTGATCGATCGCATCAAGGTGCGCCCCGACATCGCCCAGCGCCTGGCCGAAAGCATCGAGGCCGTGCTGCGCGTGGGCGCAGCGCAAGGCCATGGCCGGGTGCTGGTGCAGGAGATGGACAGCGGCGCCGAGCACCTGTACTCCAGCCGTTTCGCCTGCCCGCACTGCCAGTACGCCCTGGGCGAGCTGGAGCCGCGCCTGTTCTCGTTCAATTCCCCCTCGGGTGCCTGCCCGGCCTGCGACGGCCTGGGCCAACAAGACGTGTTCGACCCGGCGCGCGTACTGGCGTTTCCCAGCCTGAGCCTGGCTGCGGGCGCCATTCCGGGCTGGGACCGGCGCAATGCGCGCCAGATGGCGCAACTGCAAAGCCTGGCCGCGCACTACGACTTTGACCTAGAGCAGCCCTTCGAGAGCTTGCCCGCACGCGTACAACACATCGTGCTGCACGGCTCGGGCGAGGAGGCCATTGCTTTTACCTACTGGAGCGATGGCGGCGGCGCGGGCGGGCAGGCCGTGGTCAAGCAACACCCCTTCGAGGGCATCTTGCCCAACCTGGAGCGGCGCTGGCGCGAGACCGATGCGCCCTCCGTGCGCGAAACCCTGGCGCGGCTGCGCCACACCCAGGCCTGCCCGGTGTGCCAGGGCGCGCGCCTGCGCCCCGAAGCGCGCCATGTGCTGCTGGGCGAAGGCGCGCAGGCCAGCAGCATCCACGCCGTCAGCCAACGCACGCTGGCCGACGCGCTGCAATGGTTTCAGCAACTGCGCCTGCAAGGCGCCAAGGCCGAGATTGCCGACAAAGTGGTGCGCGAAATCGTGCTGCGCCTGCACTTTCTCAACGACGTGGGCCTGAGCTACCTGAGCCTGGCGCGCAGTGCCGAAACCCTGAGCGGCGGCGAAGCCCAGCGCATTCGCCTGGCCAGCCAAATTGGCTCGGGCCTCACCGGCGTGATGTACGTGCTCGACGAACCCAGCATCGGCCTGCACCAGCGCGACAACGACCGCCTGATTGCCACGCTGCAGCGCCTGCGCGACCTGGGCAACAGCGTGATCGTGGTCGAGCACGACGAAGACATGATCCGCGCCGCCGACCATGTGATTGACATGGGCCCCGGCGCAGGCGTGCATGGCGGGCAGGTGCTGGCCCAGGGCCATTGGGAGCATCTGCGCAGCGTGCCAGCCTCCATCACCGGGCAATTTCTGGCGGGCACCCGCGCCATTGCCGTGCCCGCACAGCGCACGCCCTGGCGCCCGGTGGCCGATGCGCCCATGCAGCTGCAAGCCGTGCGCGTGCGCGGCGCCAGCGGGCACAACCTGCGCCAGGTGGATGTGGACATTCCCGTGGGGCTGCTCACTTGCGTCACCGGCGTATCGGGCTCGGGCAAATCCACCTTGGTGAACGACACGCTGTACCGCGCGGCCGCCCAGCACATCCACCGCGCCCAAACCGACCCAGCGCCCTGCCTCAGCCTGGAGGGGCTGGAGTTTTTCGACAAGGTGATCAACGTCGATCAATCGCCCATTGGCCGCACGCCGCGCAGCAACCCTGCGACCTACACCGGCCTGTTCACGCCGCTGCGCGAGCTGATGGCCGAAACCACCACTGCCCGCGAACGCGGCTACGCGCCGGGGCGCTTTTCTTTCAACGTACCCGGCGGGCGCTGCGAAGCCTGCCAGGGCGATGGCGTGGTGAAAGTGGAAATGCACTTTTTGCCCGACGTGTACGTGCCCTGCGACGTGTGCCACGGCCAGCGCTACAACCGCGAAACGCTGCAAGTGCAGTGGAAGGGCCGCAACATTGCGCAAATGCTAGAGCTGACGGTGGAAGACGCCTGGGCCTTCTTCCAAGACGTGCCCGCCATTGCGCGCAAGCTGCAAACGCTGCTGGACGTGGGCCTGAGCTACCTGCGCCTGGGGCAAAGCGCCACCACGCTCTCAGGCGGTGAGGCGCAGCGCGTGAAGCTGGCGCAAGAACTCAGCCGCCGCGACACCGGGCGCACGCTCTACATCCTGGACGAACCCACCACCGGGCTGCACTTTGCCGATATTGAGCTGCTGCTCAAAGTGCTGCAGCGGCTGCGCGATGCGGGCAACACCATCGTCATCATCGAACACAACCTGGACGTCATCAAAACCGCCGACTGGCTCATCGACATGGGCCCCGAAGGCGGCGCCGGTGGCGGCAACGTGGTGGCCGTGGGCACGCCCGAAGACGTGGCCGCGCACCCCGCCAGCCACACCGGACGCTATCTGCGGCGCTACCTGGCGGGCCAGAAAAGATAAAGAAAACCATGACAATCCATTGATTTCATTGGGATTTTTATCATTTCAACCTTCTTTATCTCGCAGGCCAAGATAAAGCAATAGGGTGCAACTCACCCTTCCTGGCCCTCGCCGCCTACCAACAGCAAGTCTGGTTGCTGCGTAGCTTGGGAAGGTTTGTGGTAAGCGGCGTTGCTGCGTACGCGTCCTGGCAACGGCTCTAACAAGCCACGATCCACCCAGCCGCGCAGCATCTTGGAAGCCTTCAGCGTATCCACCTCGGCAATACGACACACATCAGCGTTGGCAATCGGGCCATTGCGATCTATCCAGTCGCTCACCTGCACCCACAACGGCGGGCGCTCTTCGTTCAGCAAGGTCACGCACAAGGTCGGTACCGCCGCGTCCACCTGCTCGCGGTACAGCGGTTCGTACAGCTTGGCCTGTGCCATCTGCGCAAACATCATGGGAACGCCCTCGCCCGCATCCACATTGGGCGGATTGGGGAACTCGCGCAAATGGCGTGCCAGCAGGCCGTTGCGCGGCACCGAGCCTGCCTTCTCAATGGTGGCTGGCGTCAAGTTGCCGGGCAGGCGGCCAGGGCTTTCCACCTCCACCCGGTCATCAAAGATGCGGATCTGGATGTCGCGGTTGAGCCGGTAGTCGCGGTGCAACACCGCGTTGGTGATGGCCTCCTTGATCACCCGCTGCGGGAAGCGGTAGCGCGTCTTGAAGCCCGAGCCCTCCATCGTCAGCCCCACGGCCAGGCGCTCCAACACATAGGCTTGCGCTTTGGCAATTTGCTCCACCACCGGGCCGGCGATGGTTTTGGGGGGCAGCAGCAGGTTGGGCACCTCGCCGCGCTGCACCGTCCGGCCTTTGTAATGAAACACGCGAATGTCCGCCCGCATCCCCTGCCCTGCCAACAAAGCTCCCGGCTCGTCGGCAAACAGCAATAAGGCGGCCAGCAACGGCTGTAGCGTGCTGTCCACCGGCACGGCCAAGCCCAGCCGGGGCAGGCGCACCACCAAATCCATGTCGGCCAAGCCGCGCGTGAGGCAATAGCTGCGCCAGGCATCGGTGTTCAACAAATCCAAGGCCACCGGCATGGGCAGTGTTTCGGCGCTCTTCACGCCGCGCTGGTAGGCCAGGTCGGCAATCTCGGCAGCGCTCAGCTCGCGGTTGCTGGCGTCCATGCGCGTCCAGGTGCCGTTGTTCACCACGCTGTGTACCTGGTCGCTCTTTTCTACCCGCAGCACCACCACATGGCCGTTTTGACCGTTGTGCAGCGTGCAGGGCAGGCGCAGCCAATGCAGTTTGGTGATGGCGGGGGTAAACCGGTGCAAGAGTTCGCGGCGGAAGTCGTCAAACCCCTCGGGGTTTTCTTCGATGCCGAACAGGCGGCTTTGCGGCTTGTCGCCCGGCTTCATGGCTTTGGCATCGCCGATACCGATGACCAGCAGGCCACCCTCGCTGTTGGCAAACGCGCACACCGCCTCATACATACGACTTTGCTTGCCGCTGATGCGTTTGAAGTCGAGGGTGCGGCTTTCCGGGGCGGCCAGCAGTCTGGCAATCCGGTCGATGGCATCCGAGGGAGAGAGGTCAATCATCTGCGCGAGCTTGACAGATTTTGTTGCCCGGCAAGCTACCATCCCCCACATTCACACACATTGACACAACCCCCAGGAGCCATCCCATGACCACCCCCAGTGCCTCGGCCAAATACCGCCTGGTGACCCGCAGCGACTTCGACGGCCTGGTGTGCGCCGTGCTGCTCAAAGAGCTGGACTTGATCGACGACATCCTCTTCGTCCACCCCAAGGACATGCAAGACGGCAAGATCGAGATCACCGCGCGCGACATCACCACCAACTTGCCCTACGTGCCGGGCGCACACCTGGTGTTTGACCACCACGAATCGGAAACGCTACGCAACAGCGGCGAGCGCGCCAACCACATCATTGAAGCGCACGCACCCTCGGCGGCGCGCGTGGTCTATAACCACTACGGCGGCAAGGCGCGTTTTGCGCGCATCAGCGACGAGATGATGGCTGCGGTCGATCAGGCCGATTCAGCGCAGTACTCGCGCGAAGACGTGCTCGACCCCCAAGGCTGGGTGCTGCTGAACTACCTGATGGATTCGCGCACCGGGCTGGGGCGGTTTCGGGAATTTCGCATCAGCAACTACCAGCTGATGATGGCGCTGATCGACTACTGCCGCGACCACAGCATCGAACAAATTCTGCAGCTGCCCGACGTGCAAGAGCGCGTGCAGCTGTACCTGGAGCACGCCGCGCGCGCCAAAGAGCAAATCCTGCGCTGCGCGACCCAGCACGGCAACCTGGTGGTGCTGGACTTGCGCGGCGAAGAGACCATCTGGGCCGTGAACCGCTTCATGATTTACGCACTGTTTCCCACGGCGAACATCTCGATTCACGTGATGTGGGGGCTGCAAAAGCAAAACACCGTGCTGGCCACGGGCAAATCGATTTTGGACCGCAGCAGCAAAACCCACGTGGGCGCGCTGATGCTGGAATACGGCGGCGGCGGCCACGCTGCAGCCGGCACCTGCCAGATCGCCAACGACCAGGCCGATGCCGTGCTGCAAACGCTGATCCAGCGCATCAACGCCGACGGCTAACGCCCAGCGCAACCATCCCTCGCCATCAAAATTCATAGCGGCTTGCGCTTGCTTGGCGGGTATTTGAGGATCAAATAACCCTCAAAGCCACGCCTAACAAGCGCAAGCCGCTATTTATTTTGATGAGTTGGCACCGTGGGGCTGGCAACACCAGGTGCGCAGAGCTTGCACATCGGGCACGCGCAGGCCGCCGTATTCCACGTCAATCAGGCCGCGTGCGTGCAGGTTGGCCAGGGCCTCGTTCACGCGCTGGCGCGACAGCCCCACCAGGTAGGCCATCTCTTGCTGGGTGATGCGCAGCACCTGGCCCACGCTGGGGTAGAGCACCGGGTTGAACAGCGCGGCCAGGCTGCGCGCCACGCGCACATCGGGGTTGTTCAGGCGGTCGATTTCGCGCGCCGCAATGAACTGGCCCAGGCGCTCGTTGAGCTGGTTCATGACGAAGCGGTTAAAGGCAATCGAGTGGTCTAGCAGCCAGTGAAAGGTGTCGATGGGCAGGCCCGCCACCACGCTTTTGCGCAGCGCCTGGATGTTGTAGCGGTAAGGCTCGCGCTTGAGGGCCGTGCCCTCGCCAAACCAGCCGCCCGGGGGCACGCCGGTGAAGGTCATGGAGGCGCCATCGGCGTTGTCGGCAAACATCTTCAGCAGGCCATCGACCAAACCAAACCAGTAGGTGACCGGGCGGCCCAGGCGGCACACGTAGTCGCCAGCCTGGGCATCACCCACCACCAGCGCAGCCAGGGCGCGCTCGTGCGCTTCACCTTGCAGCAGGCCCAGCCACGGAATGCCCTCCAACTCGCTGCGCGTAGGCAAGCGGCGGCGCTGGTGCAGTGACAGTTCTTGGCTCATGGACAAACCCTCTCCGACAGGCTGGGACAAAGATGGATGTGAGGGCAAACGAGGGGACGCCCCAGGCGCGGGCGTGCCCATAATTACCCGACCAGGGCGCAATTGTCGTTGCCTGGACAGATTTTTTTCTCATGCGGCTGCACCATGACGGCCCCTTCGAGATTGCACAAGGAAACGCCCCATGACCTCTGCCGCCCTGCCTTGCCTGTCTTCTCTGTCACGCCGCAGCATGCTCGCTGGCATGGCCGCTCTTGCCTGTAGCCGCAGCGCCTGGGCCCAAAGTCCAGACGGGCAGATTGTGCTGGGGCAAACCACGGCGCTCAGTGGCCCGCTGGGCGATTTGGGCCAGGCGCTGTACTACGGCGCGCAAATGGCGTTTGCAGCGGTCAACGCACGCGGGGGCATCCATGGACGCACGATCACATTGAACACGCTGGATGATGGCTACGAGGTGGACAAAGCCGTGTCCAACGCACGCCAGCTGCTGGCAGACCCCGCCACCTTCGCCTTGTTCAACTGTTTTGGCACGCCCCACGTCGCTGCCATGCTGCCCCTGGCGCAAAGCAGCAACGTACCGTTTTTCGCGCCGCTGACGGGTGCCCAGGTCAGCCGTGTGGCACAGCGCAACGTGTTCAATATCCGCGCCAGCTACGCCGAGGAAGCCGAAAAAATCATCCAACACCTGGCCACCCTGGGCATGCGCCGCATCGCCATCGTGTACCAGGCCAACAGCTTTGGCAAAGAGGTGCTGGACGCCACCCAGCGGGCCATGGCAGTGTGGAAGCTGCGCGATGAAGGCGCCACCGCCACCGTGCAAAACGATAGTCGTGATGCCATGGCCGCCGCCACCAAGCTGGCGCAAAGCGAGCCAGAGGCCGTCATCATTGGCCTGGCGGGCAAGCCGACGCTGGACTTCGTCAAAGCCTTTCGCAGCCAGCGGCGCGGCACGCCGCTGTATGCGCTGTCGGTCATGGGGGCGGCCGCTACGCTGCAAGCCCTGGGCGGCGACGCCGCCGGTATGGCCATCACCCAGGTGGTGCCCCAGCCCACCAACCCGGCGGTGCCCATCGTGCGGGAGTTTGTGCAGGTGTGGAAAAACGCCAACATGGCGCAAGAGCCTTCGCATTCGGCGCTGGAGGGCTACATCATTGCCCGCACGTTCTGCGAAGCGCTGCAGCGCGCGGGCAAAAACCCCAGCCGCGCAGCTTTCATCGACGCCACCTGGAGCCTGAAAAAATGGGACATGGGCGGCTTTGAAATCAACGCCACCGAACCCGGGCAAAACGCCTCGCGTTTCGTCGAACTAACCCTGGTGGGGCGCGACGGACGCTTCATGCGCTGACCCCCTTTGCCCCCTGCCGCTGCACACCCACGCCCCTGCCACAGGGCCGTGGGTTTTTTGTGCCCGTAATTTCCGGAAAAACCCTCACACCCCCAGAGTGCGTGTGGTTAACCCGATGGGGACTTTCCCTTAGATTGTCTTCAGAGAGACAGATTGGCGTCAAAGTCGCTTCTACTATCCGCGTCAACTTGAGCAGTCCGGCGCCGTGTTGTGCGCCAGGCTTGCATTTTTAGCGAACCATAGGAACCGTTCATGCGTACCACGTTCCCGCATCTGCTGCTCCAGCATGCCGCAGAGCGCCCCGATGCACCGGCGCTGCGCGAAAAAGAATATGGCATCTGGCAAACATGGAGTTGGGCTGATACGGCCCGCACCGTGCGCCACATGGCCTGCGGCTTGGCCGCCCTGGGCCTGCAGCGCGGCCAAAACCTGGCCTTGATCAGCGACAACCGGCCCCACCTGTACATGGGTTTTGTGGCTGCGCAGGCGCTGGGCGCCGTGCCCGTGCCGCTGTACCAGGATGCGGTGGCGGCGGAAATGGTCTTCGTCGTGCAAGACGCGGAAATTTCCATCGCCTTTGCCGAAAACCAAGAGCAGGTGGACAAGTTGCTGGAGGTGCGCGAAAGCGTGCCCAGCATCCGCTACATCGTCTATGACGATCCACGCGGCATGCGCAACTACGACCAACCCGGCCTGATCAGCATGGAACAACTGCTGGAAAAGGGCCAGGCCTGGGACAAGGCCCACCCGCAAGCCTGGGACGCCATGCTGGGCGCCATCCAGGAGAGCGATGTCTCCGTCATCCTCTACACCTCGGGCACCACCGGCAAACCCAAGGGCGTGTGCCAAACGCACGCCAGCTTCATCGGCGCGGCCAAGGGCGCTACCGAGGTGGACAAGCTGGGCCCCACCGACTGCATCATCTCCTACCTGCCACCCGCCTGGGTGGGCGACCACTTGTTCTCGCTGGCCCAGTGGCTGGTGGCGGGCTACACCATCAACTGCCCGGAATCGGCCAGCACGGTGAGCATCGACATGCGCGAGATTGGCCCCACCTACTACTTCGCACCGCCGCGCGTGTTCGAGGGCATGCTGACCTCCATCCAAATTCGCATGGAAGACGCAGCACCGCCCAAGCGCTGGCTGTTTGAAAAGTGCATGGAGCTGGCACGCCGCGTGGGTTCTGACATCCTCGACGGCAAGCCTGTGAGCGCCATCGACCGTCTCAAGTACCAACTGGGCGACCTGATGATCTACGGCCCGCTGCGCAACGCCATGGGGCTGTCGCGCGTGCGTGTGGCCTACACGGCGGGCGCGGCCATCGGGCCAGACCTGTTCCGCTTCTTCCGCTCCATCGGCATCAACCTCAAGCAGTTCTACGGCCAGACAGAAACCTGCGCCTACGTCTGCCTGCAGCGTGACCGCCAGGTGAACCTGAACACCGTGGGCCAGGCAGCGCCCGGCATCGAACTCAAGATTGCCGAGAACGGCGAAGTGCTGGTCAAGGGCAAGCCCGTGCTCAAGGAGTACTACAAGCGCCCAGACGCTACAGCCGAGGTCATTGATGCCGATGGCTGGTTTCACACCGGCGATGCAGGCGTGATTGACAGCGAAGGCCAGCTGCGCATCATCGACCGCGCCAAAGACGTGGGCAAGCTCGCCAGCGGTGCCATGTTTGCGCCCAACTACATCGAGAACAAGCTCAAATTCTTCTCGCACGTCAAAGAGGCCGTGTGCTTTGGCCACGACAAAGACAAGGTGTGCGCCTTCATCAACATCGACTTTGAAGCCGTGGGCAACTGGGCCGAGCGCCAGAACCTGCCCTACGCCGGTTATGTGGACCTGGCCTCCAAGGCCAAGGTGCTGGAGCTGATCGCCGACTGCGTCTCTCAGGTTAACGCCGACCTGGCGAGCGAGCCCGGCATGGCCGGCACGCAGGTGGCGCGCTTCCTGGTGCTGCACAAGGAACTGGACCCCGACGACGACGAGCTGACCCGCACCCGCAAAGTGCGCCGCGGCTTCATCGCACAGAAATACGGCGTGCTGGTCGATGCCTTGTACTCCGACAAAAAGCAGCAGTACATCGAGACGCAGGTCAAGTTCGAAGACGGCCGCACCGGCAGCGTGAGCGCCACATTGACCATCGTGGATGCCAAAACCCACCCCGCCAAAGCCTGATTGGGACGCACAGCCATGACACAGAAAAAGATCGGTGATGTCATTCTCGACATCAAGAACATCAGCCTGCGCTTTGGCGGCGTGAAGGCGCTGACGGACATCTCGTTCAACGTCAAAGAGCACGAGATCCGCTCCATCATCGGCCCCAACGGCGCGGGCAAGTCGTCGATGCTCAACTGCATCAACGGCGTCTATACGCCGTCCGAGGGCTCTATCACCTTCCGTGGCAAGACCTTTGACCACATGAACAGCCGCCAGGTGGCGGAAATGGGTGTGGCGCGCACGTTCCAGAACTTGGCACTGTTCAAGGGCATGAGCGTGATCGACAACATCATGAGCGGGCGCAACCTCAAGATCAAAAGCAACCTGTTCCTGCAGGCCTTGCGCTGGGGCCCGGCCGAGCGCGAGGAAATCGCGCACCGCGAGAAGGTCGAGCACATCATCGACTTTCTGGAAATCCAGGCCTTTCGCAAAACGCCCGTAGGCCAGTTGCCCTACGGTCTGCAAAAGCGCGTGGACTTGGGCCGTGCCTTGGCCATGGAGCCCCAGGTGCTGCTGCTCGATGAACCCATGGCCGGTATGAACGTGGAAGAGAAGCAGGACATGTGCCGCTTCATCCTGGACGTGAACGACGAATTTGGCACCACCATCGTGCTGATTGAGCACGACATGGGCGTGGTGATGGACATCTCCGACCGCGTCGTCGTGCTGGACTACGGCAAGAAGATTGGCGACGGCGCCCCGGACGAGGTCCGCAACAACGAAGACGTGATCCGCGCCTACCTGGGCAGCGGCCACTGAAGGCATCGGGAGACAGCAAATGGCATTCTTTTTAGAAACCCTGTTCGGCGGCCTGATGGCAGGCATGCTCTACGCCCTGGTGGCGCTGGGCTTCGTGTTGATCTTCAAGGCATCGGGCGTGTTCAACTTCGCGCAGGGCGCCATGGTGCTCTTCGCCGCCCTGGCCATGGCACGCTTTGCCGAGTGGATTCCGCAGTGGACTGGCATCGACAACAAAATCGTCGCCAACGTCGTTGCCTTCATGCTGGCCGCAGGGGTGATGTTCATCTGTGCCTGGTTCATTGAGCGGCTGGTGCTGCGCCACCTGGTCAACCAGGACGCAGCCACGCTCTTGATGGCAACGCTGGGCATTACCTACTTCCTCGAAGGCGTGGGCCAGACCATTTTTGGCAGCGAAATCTACAAGATCGACGTGGGTATGCCCAAAGACCCCGTGTTCATCCTCGAATCTCTGTTCGACGGTGGCGTGATGGTCAACCAGGAAGACGTGATTGCCGCCTTGATCGCTGCCGCCTTGGTGGTGGCGCTGTCGGTGTTCTTCCAGAAAACCGGCACAGGCCGTGCGCTGCGCGCTGTGGCCGACGACCACCAGGCCGCCCAGTCGATCGGCATTCCGCTGAGCCGCATTTGGGTCATCGTCTGGTGCGTGGCTGGCGTCGTGGCCCTGGTGGCCGGGATGATCTGGGGCTCCAAGCTGGGCGTGCAGTTCACGCTGACCACGGTGGCGCTGCGCGCTTTGCCGGTGGTGATTTTGGGCGGCCTGACCTCGGTGCCCGGCGCCATCATCGGTGGCCTGATCATCGGCGTGGGCGAGAAGCTCTCCGAGGTGTACCTCGGCCCCTTCGTGGGCGGCGGTATTGAGATTTGGTTTGCCTACGTGCTGGCCCTCGTGTTCCTGCTGTTCCGCCCCCAAGGCTTGTTCGGCGAGAAGATTATTGACCGCGTGTAAGAGAGAGAAAGCACCATGTTTTATCGTGAGAACGGTCAGTTCAAGACCAGCTACCGCGCAGACCAGCAGGTTTTCCCTATCCTGCAAGACCGAGTGGCCATAGGGGTGCTGCTGGCGGTGGCCTTCCTTGTTGTGCCCATGCTGGCCACCGACTATTTCTACCTGGCCATCTTGACGCCGCTGGTCATCATGTCGCTGGCAGCGCTGGGGGTGAACATTCTGGTGGGCTACTGCGGCCAGATTTCGCTGGGCTCGGGGGCTTTCATGGCGGTGGGGGCCTACGGTGCCTACAACTTCGTGGCCCGCGTGCCCGATATGCCACTGATTCCAGCGCTGATCCTGGGCGGCCTGTGCGCCACCTTCTTCGGCATCTTGTTCGGCTTGCCCAGCCTGCGCGTCAAAGGCCTGTACCTGGCTGTGGCGACGCTGGCAGCCCAGTTCTTCAGCGACTGGATGTTCCTGCGCATCAAGTGGTTCACCAACGATTCGCCCTCGGGCTCGGTGTCGGTGAACAACCTGGAAGTGTTTGGCATGGCCATTCAATCGGCCCAGTCCAAGTACCTGTTCTGCCTGGTGGTCTTGGTGGTGATTGCCGTGCTGGCCAAAAACCTGGTGCGCAGTGCCATTGGCCGTGAATGGATGGCAATTCGTGACATGGACGTGGCGGCCAGCGTGATTGGCATTCGCCCCATGTACGCCAAGCTCTCGGCTTTTGCCGTCAGCTCGTTCATCGTCGGCGTGGCCGGTGCGCTGTGGGGCTTCGTTCACCTGGGCGCCTGGGAGCCAGCCGCGTTCTCGGTGGACATCTCGTTCAAGCTGCTGTTCATGGTCATCATCGGCGGCCTGGGCTCCATCATGGGCAGCTTCTTTGGCGCGGCCTTCATCGTGGTGCTGCCCATCGTGCTGAACCTGGTGTTGCCCGCCCTGGCCAGCCTGTTTGGCATGACGATTTCCACTGCTGGCATCTCGCACGCTGAATTCATCATCTTCGGTGCGTTGATCGTGTGGTTCCTGATCGTCGAGCCCCACGGCATCGCCAAGCTGTGGTCCACCGGCAAGCAAAAAATGCGTGTGTGGCCCTTCCCGCACTGATATTGCTATATTAAAAATAGCTGCTAGCGCTTATCCAGTAAGCGCTAGAGGCATATTTACCTCTCCATTCGTTTTGTTCAGCTCTGAGGAAATACCTATGCAAAAACTCACCCGCCTGGCCCTTGCCGCCACTTTGGCTGCCGCTGGCGCAGGCTTTGTCTCCAGCGCCAGCGCACAGGCCAACGAGCAGTTCTTCCCGCAATTGACCTACCGCACCGGCGCCTACGCGGCCTACGGTATTCCATGGTCTAACGGCAAGGTGGACTACCTCAAGCTGGTGAATGCACGCGATGGCGGTGTCAACGGCGTGAAGCTGACGTACGAAGAGTGCGAAACCGCCTACGCCACCGACCGTGGCGTGGAGTGCTACGAGCGCCTGAAAACGCGCCCTGGCGTGGCTGTGGTCGATCCGCTGGCCACCGGCATCACCTTCGCGCTGACCGAAAAAACCGCCGTCGACAAAATTCCGCTGATGACGCAGGGCTACGGCCTGTCGATTTCGCAAGACGGCAACGCCTTCCAGTGGAACTTCCCCTTCCTGGGCAGCTACTGGACGGCTGCTGACATCCTGATCCAGCACCTGGGCAAACAAGTGGGCGGCCTAGACAAGCTCAAGGGCAAAAAGATTGCCTACGTGTACCACGACAGCCCCTACGGCAAAGACGCCATCCCTCTGCTGGAAAAGCGCGCACAAATGCACGGCTTCAACCTGCTGATGATGCCCGTCACAGCGCCTGGTGTGGAGCAAAAATCCACCTGGCTGCAAATCCGCCAGAGCCGCCCAGACTTCCTGCTGCTGTGGGGCTGGGGCGTGATGAACAGCACCGCCCTGAAAGAAGCACAAGCCACAGGCTTCCCACGCGAGAAGATGTACAGCATCTGGTGGGGCGGCACCGAACCAGCCGTGCGTGACGTGGGCGACAGCGCCAAGGGCTTCAACGCCCTGTCCCTGTACAGCCACGGCACCAGCTCCAAAGTGATGCAAGACATCCTGAAAGTGGTACACGACGGCAAGCAAGGCACTGGCCCGCGCGACGAAGTGGGCACCGTGCTCTACATGCATGGCGTGATCACCCAGATGCTGGCGGTGGAAGCCGTGCGCACAGCGCAAGCCAAATACGGCAAAGGCAAGGTCATGACCGGTGAGCAAGTGCGCTGGGGCATGGAAAACCTCAAACTCGATGCCGCACGCCTGAAAGAGCTGGGTTTTGACGGTGTCATGCAACCCTTCGCCACCAGCTGCTCCAACCACATGGGCTCCAGCAGCGCACGCGTGTACGCCTGGGATGGCAAAGACTGGAAGTACACCTCGGACTGGTACCAGGCCGACAAGAGCGTGATCGACCCGCTCATCAAAGAACACGGTGACAAATACCTGGCCGACAAGAAGATCGCCCGCCGTACCGACTGCAAGTAAGCAGAAACTGGCGCAGCCGCAAGGCTGCGCCCTTCCTTCCACACGATAAAAACCAGGAGACAAAACATGAAGAAGCTCAAACAACTCACGCTGGCTACCGTCGCTTTGGCAGCTGCTGCCGCTGGCTTTAGCGGCACAGCCGCTGCTGCCGATGAGCAGTTCATCCCGCTGCTGTCCTACCGCACAGGCGCCTACGCACCCAACGGTGTGCCATGGGCCAACGGCAAGCAGGACTACCTCAAGCTCATCAACGAGCGCGACGGCGGTATCAACGGCGTGAAGATCGCATTCGAAGAGTGCGAAACCGGCTACGCCACCGACCGCGGTGTGGAGTGCTACGAGCGCCTGAAAACGCGCCCCTTCGTAGCCTCTTTTGACCCGCAAGCCACCGGCATCACCTTCGCCCTGACCGAAAAAGTGATGACCGACAAGATTCCGCTGATCACGCTGGGCTATGGCCTGTCGATCGCCAAAGATGGCGACGCCTTCCCCTGGAACTTCCCCTTCCTGGGCAGCTACTGGACGGGCGCTGACATCCTGATCCAGCACATCGGCAAACAACTGGGCGGCATGGACAAGCTCAAGGGCAAGAAAATTGCCCTGATCTACCACGACAGCCCGTTCGGCAAAGAGCCTATTCCCGTGCTGCAAAAGCGTGCGCAAATGCACGGCTTTGACCTGCAACTGATGCCCGTGACGGCGCCTGGCGTGGAACAAAAAGCCACCTGGCTGCAAATTCGCCAAAGCCGTCCCGACTTTGCCCTGCTGTGGGGCTGGGGCGTGATGAATGCCACCGCCCTGAAAGAGGCGCAAGCCACGGGCTTCCCACGCGACAAGTTGTACGGCGTGTGGTGGGCGGGTGCCGAACCCGACGTGCGTGACGTGGGCGATGGCGCCAAGGGCTACCAAGCGCTGGCACTCAACGGCTTTGGCCAAAACACCAAAGTGGCACAAGACGTGCTCAAGCACGTGCATGGCAAAAACGTCGGCACCGGCCCGCGCGACGAAGTGGGCTCGGTGCTCTACACACGCGGCATGATCATCTCCATGCTCACCGTGGAAGCCATCCGCACCGCACAAGAGAAGTTCGGCAAAGGCAAACCCATGACGGGCGAGCAAGTGCGCTGGGGCTACGAGAACCTGAACCTCACCGAGGCGCGCCTGAAAGAGCTGGGCTTTGACGAAATCATCCGCCCGGTGAAAACCAGCTGCAACAACCACATGGGCTCCAGCTGGGCGCGCATCCACGCCTGGGATGGCAAAAAGTGGAACATGGGCAGCGAGTGGTACCAAGCCGACGACTCTGTGATCAACCCCCTGATCAAAGAACAAGGCGACAAGTACCTGGCCGACAAGAAGATCGCCCGCCGTACCGACTGCAAGTAAGCAGAACCTGACAAGCCCAGCCCCCTTGCGCCACGCGCAAGACGGGCTGGCAGACATTCTTTTTGATGACCCACGGTGAAACCATGACCGAAACCCGAACCGCCACCACCACTGCCCCCAACTCTGCCTCGCCCGTGCTCGTGGTCAACGGCATCGAAGTCATCTACAACCACGTGATCTTGGTGCTCAAGGGTGTGTCGCTGCAACTGCACGAAAAAGGCATCGTGGCCTTGCTCGGCGGCAACGGCGCGGGCAAAACCACCACCTTGCGTGCGATTTCCAACCTGCTCAAGGGCGAGCGCGGCGAAGTCACCAAAGGCAGCATCGAGCTGCGTGGCGAGCCCATCCAAAACCTCTCGCCCTCCGACATGGTCAAGCGCGGCGTGGTGCAGGTGATGGAGGGGCGCCACTGCTTCGCCCACTTGACCATTGAAGAAAACCTGCTCACTGGCAGCTACACCCGCTCGGACAAAGGCGAAATTGCCGCCAACCTCGACAAGGTGTACACCTACTTCCCGCGCCTGAAAACCCGCCAAAAAAGCCAGGCCGCCTACACCTCGGGCGGTGAGCAGCAAATGTGCGCCATTGGCCGCGCCATCATGAGCAACCCCAGCATCGTGCTGCTCGATGAGCCCTCCATGGGCCTGGCGCCGCAGATCGTGGAAGAGGTGTTTCACATCGTCAAAGATTTGAACCAAAAAGAAGGCACCACCTTCTTGCTGGCCGAACAAAACACCAACATGGCGCTGAAATACTCCGACTACGGCTACATCATGGAAAGTGGCCGCATCGTGATGGACGGCGCCGCCCACGACCTGGCCAACAACGAGGACGTGAAAGAGTTCTACCTGGGCATGGGCGGCGGCGAGCGCAAGAGCTTCAAAGACGTGAAGAGCTACAAGCGCCGCAAGCGCTGGCTCGCCTGAAGCCCCAAAAAACTCCTGATTTCGTAGCAGCTTGCGCTTGCCCTGTAAGCGCAAGCTGCCTTTTTGACCCCCCACTTGAAGCCCACAGGAGACCATGGCATGAGCATGTTCTACGACGCCTTGGAAACCCGCCCCCACGCTGAACGCGAGGCCGCCCTTTTGGCCGCCCTGCCCCAGCAAATTGCCCATGCCCAGCAGGCCAGCCCGGCGTTTGCCAGCATCCTGGCTGGCGTGGACGCCAGCCGCATCACCAGCCGCGCCGCGCTGGCTGAGCTGCCCGTCACGCGCAAATACGAGCTGCTGCAGCGCCAGCAAGAAGCGCGCGCCCAGGGCGCAGGCGGCGCCGCGTCGGCCCTGGGCGGCTTTAGCACCGTGGGCTACGGCAGCGCCATGCCGCGCATTTTTGCCAGCCCCGGCACCATCTACGAACCCGAAGGCACCGCGCGCGACTACTGGCGCATGGCCCGTGCCATCTACGCCGCAGGCTTTCGCCCCGGCGAGCTGATCCACAACTGCTTCTCTTACCACTTCGTGCCCGCAGGCTCGATGATGGAAACCGGCGCCCACGCCCTGGGCTGCACGGTGTTCGCAGGCGGCACCGGCCAGACCGAACAGCAAGTGCAAGCCATGGCCGAGCTGCAACCGGCGGGCTACATCGGCACGCCGAGCTTTTTGAAAATCATTTTGGAAAAGGCCCAGGAAATGGGCGTGGCGCTGCCCAGCGTCAGCAAAGCCTTGGTGTCAGGCGAAGCATTTCCCCCGTCGCTGCGCGACTGGTTGGCCGAGCGCGGCATCCAGGGCTACCAGTGCTACGCCACTGCCGATCTGGGCCTGGTGGCCTATGAAACCAGCGCGCGTGAAGGCTTGGTATTGGGCGAAGACATTCTGGTGGAAATCGTGCGCCCCGGCACGGGCGACCCCGTGGCCGAAGGCGAAGTCGGCGAGCTGGTCATCACCGTGCTCAACCGTGACTACCCGCTCATCCGCTTTGGCACGGGCGACCTCTCGGCTGTGCTGCCCGGCACCTGCCCCACCGGCCGCACCAACACCCGCATCAAAGGCTGGCTGGGCCGCGCCGACCAAACCACCAAGGTGCGCGGCATGTTCGTCCACCCGGGCCAAGTGGCGGCCATCGTCAAGCGCTTTCCCCAAGTGCAACGCGCACGCCTGGTCGTCAGTGGCGAAATGGCCAATGACCACATGGTGCTGCAAGTGGAAACCCAGGAAACGGCTGCTGGCTTGGCCATGCAACTGCAGGAAACCATGCGTGAAGTCACCAAGCTGCGCGGCGAGATCGAGATGGTGCCACCCGGCACCTTGCCCAACGACGGCAAAGTCATCGAAGACGCCCGTAGCTACAAATAAGCCCCACCAGCCGCGCTGCTCCATGGCAGGCGGCTGATGGTGTGCCACAACGCCCTCTGGCCACCCACCAGCGCTATGAAAGCAATAGCTTCTTGCGCTTGCTGTGAGCGGCTAAGAGGGCTTTTTTATTTGAAAGTGGCTACCACGTCACCTCGCGCTGTGCTGCGGCGCTGCGGCGCAGCATATCCAGCAGCGGGGCCGCGCGCTGGCGCAAATGCACGGGCTCGGGCCGATCGAGCACGCCATCGCCCTCGCTCTCCTGCGCGGCTTCGGCCAAGGCACACTCCTCGGCGGCAATCGCCGCCTCAATCGCAGCAATGGCCGCGGGAATCTGCTCCACCGTCACGATGCCCGCGCGCCCTGGCTCCTTGCCCATGAGCTGCACCAGCTGGCGCCCGTTGGGCTCGAGCATGATCACATCGGCGGTGGCACGGGATTTGAATTTGTAAAGCATAGGTTTCCTTCTCCATGCCAGCGAATGCCAGCAAATGCAGGCGTTGGGTTCACACGCCGGTGACCTTGCGGTACGCCGCGCGCGTGGTGGGCGACACGCTGGCCAGCACCTGTGCATAGTCGGTCTGGTGCAATGCCACCAGGCGCACCGAAGCCACCGCACGCGAGCGGCAAAACCAGTGGCAACTGTGCTGCAGCAGGTACAGCTCGGCGGTCAGGGTGTAGGCCTGGCGCTTGCGATCTTGCTCAGTGCCATCGCCTGGGTCAGCCACCACCGCGGCAATGCCCTGGGCGTGTGCCTGTAGCAGCGCGCGCATATCAAACGTTGCCTTGGGCAGCCACTGGCTGGCATAGGGCAAAGCCAGCGCTAGCGTGCTGGTGCGCGCCTGGGGCAGCGGCACCCGTGCAAACGCCTGGGCAAAATCCTGCAACTGCTGCGCCAAATTGCGCTCAGTGGTGGCCAGCAAATCCCAAATTTGGCTGCGGCGCTCAGCGTCTTGCTCGCCCAGGGCGCGCAAATAGCCCTCGGTGAGCGTGGCCATCATCTTTTCAATTTGAAAGTGCCCCAAATGCGTGCCCAGCAAGGCCACGCGCTGCGCCCGCTCGCGCCCGCGCACAAAATGCAGCCCCAACAACAGCAACAGCACCAGCGTGAGGTGTTCCATCCATGCATCCCATCTTTTCGTTGATGCGCCTGAGTGTAGGCCTGCTGGCCCTGCTGCTGGCGGGCTGCGCGCAAAGCCCATCGGCCACGCCCAGCCCGCCGGGGGCGCTGGCCTACTACTGGAGCAGCGTGCGCGGGCACTGGGCGCTGCTGCAGGCTGCGCGCCCGGTATCAAGCTGGCTGGCCG
>JAYRPZ010000139.1:0-1714 GCA_041910915.1 Acidovorax sp. | reverse complement strand
TTTTTGCCTGGAGACCGAGGGATTGCGTGTATTCAGCGACATTGAGGGCGTTCATCCAGCGATTTTGCCGCAGTTGGCCTTACCCTTGCGGCCTGCACCGTTCACACCCCCTCTGCCCATGACCGACACCGCATCCGCCCAGCTCACCACCCTGGCCCAAGCCCTGCAAGCCTTCGAACGCGGCGACCACACCGCCGCCACCCTCAGCACCCTAGCCCGCCAGCAAACCACCCTGCTCGCCACCCTGCCCCCGCGCTACAGCGAAGTGCTGCTGAACCTGCTGGACCGCCTGGAATCGAGCGCACTGTTTTCGGAAGAAAGCTGCTCGTTCAGCCAGAAGGATCTGGTGGCGAGTCTGCAGATATGGGTGGAGAAGGCGCGAGGAAGCTTGGGGTAGCCCGCGTAGCGCTATTACGCCATGTCGGTTGTCAACCAAAATTCTTGCGCAGCTTTCGTCAACTGAGAGTCAAGCGCGTCCCAGGCGAAGCCTGCAGATCTGACTAACTGCCCAAGGAATTCCACCAGCCTTTGCATCTCTCCGATGACGGTGCGCAAGTCGCCCCACTTGATTCCGAGCGTTCCAATATCCACGAACTGGTACTTGTCGGCGACGAAGCGAACTTCAGTGTGCGCCGTGACCTTGTCACGAATGGTTCGAAATCCTTTGATGAGAGCACTCGTCGACAGTTTGGCCCACAAATGCGTCGCCTCACAGTACAACGCATCGAATTGCTCGCGCCGCTCAACCTCCTCGCTCAACTCCCATCGCCGCAGGGCTTCGAGGACTTCCGGATCGTCTTCTGTTTCCGCCAAAGGACTCTTCCGCAGCGCGAATTGCTCTTTCAACCGCGCGCGAAGGTTGTCGTCTGAAAGTGCACAAATCACATTAGCCAGACTGGGAGTCCTCTCGTCATCGTCCAAAGTGAGCTTAGCGATGTCTTGAGCACACGATAGAAATAGCGAGTTTTTCAACACACGGAAGCCGCGTGCTTGACGCCCTGAACCCCGCTCCTTAGCAACACTTTCGTTAAACAGCATTGGCTCCAAAAGCGCGTAGCGTTCACGAAGTTGGATAAACGCGTCTAAAAGATGACTTGCATGCGCTTGAAGCTTTTCGATCTGTGTCGGCATTGGGATCACCGCGCCGCCTGCGTCAGCTTGCACACATGCAACGCCAGCCTCTGCAGCGCCTGCCACCCATCCGTGGGCCAGTCGGGCTGCTTGAGCCCCTTCACGATGCCATCCACGATGTGGGCGGATTGCAGCAGCCGCGCCAAAGCGGCGTCGCTGGCCTTGGGCAGGATGCGTTCAAACAGCCGCTCCTTGGGGCCCCAGATGCGGTTTTCGCGCAGGGCCATGGGCAGGGGCTTGCCGGCGTTCATGGCGTCTTTCACGCGCTTCAAGGCACGGATGTCTTCGGCCAGCGCCCAGTGCACCAGCACCTCGGCCTCGCCCTCGGCCTGCAGGCCGTCGAGCATGCGCTGCACGCGGGCCGTCTGCCCGGCCAGCACCGATTCAGACAGCTTGAACACGTCGTAGCGCGCCACGTTGAGCACGGCGGCCTCGACCTGGGCTTGGGTCAATTCACCCGCCGGGTGCAACAAAGCCAGTTTCTGGATCTCCTGGTGCGCGGCCAGCAGGTTGCCTTCCACGCGGTCGGCAAAAAACTGCAGGGTGCGTTGGCCCTCTTCGCCCGCCACCACGCGCTGGCCTT
>JAYRPZ010000138.1:0-2384 GCA_041910915.1 Acidovorax sp. | reverse complement strand
TGCAGGGTTCTTTGCGCCGCCGACTGAGCGTCAGCACGGGCTTTTTCTGTAGCGTTCATCGCTGTACCTTTTCTCGGAAAACTGCCACTGTTTTAGAAAACAGCAGACCTAGATGGCGGCAGGCTTGGTTTTCAACCCTTGCTTTGCGAAGTGCGGCCCATAGATCCAGTGCCGCACATCGCCAGCAACATCGCCGCCCGTCGCGTCATCCGCAATGCCGCCGATCACCTCCACCATGCACTTCACAGCCCCCAGGTAGGCGCACAGGTCTTGGTGCTTGCCAAACTGCTCTTGCAGGCTCATCAGCACGTCATTCAGCGTTACCGCATGCTCTGCAATCACCGTCATTGCGAGCTGTAACTGCTCCACGGTGTAAGGCTGGTTGTGTTGAGCGATTGCCATGGCTCAGGCCCTCCCGCTGGTCAGACATGGCTTTGCGCTTGCCGGGCACAGGTCGCACGCCGTGCGCCGTTCCACGTAACCCGCAATCACCATTGAATCGAACACATCCGCCGCCTCAGGCAACGGAAAGTTGTCGCGGCAATTGGTGCACGGGCTTGCGGGCGCCTTGGCGGCCACAGATTGCAAGCGGCGCAGGGCGCCCAGGGCTTGCACGGCCTTGCGCGCCGCCCCCGCGTGATTGCCCTTGCGGGTGTAGTACGTGGCCATCGCGCATGCGTTGATGGCTTCGCCGTGCAAGGCGACAGGGTCAAAGTGGGGGGTGTTGCCCGTGCGGGGCTTGGATGCGGGCGCAATGCGGCCCATGGGTGTGGTGTTAGCCATTTCGGCTCCTACTGAACAGGTTTGAAACCTGCCGCCCTCATCGCCAAATGAGGGTGGCAGACCGTGTCGGGTTGGCGAACCGGCAGTAGGTACCGGCACACCCTCGCGGGTGTCCCAACACGGCCCGCCGTAAAGGAAGCCGTGCGCCACACGCAGCATGTGGACATGAAAAAAGCCGCTGTCCAAAAAGGGCGCGGCTGCTGCGCCTACTGTGATCGGGTCGCCAAACCCGTGGTGTCTTTCAACACCGGGGTGGAATGTAGCACGGCTTGGGGCCGCTGTGTCAAGCGCCGCGTTCATGCGTGCGCCACCGTTTGCGTCAGCGCTTCGAAGCGCTCGGCCCGCTGCGCATGGAGCTTGTTCACCAGCGCACGAATAGCCTCATCGGGTTGCCCCGCAACACGCGCCGCCGTGACGGCTTCAACCTCGTAATCTGGCCAGCCCACAGAGCGCAGGCCAATGGGAACAGGCTTGGTCAGAAGCCCGGCTTGGACTGCGTTGTAAACCGATGTTTTGGACTTATAGCCGGTGACTACTCTGACACCGTAATTTCGCAGCATTGCCATCTTGGCCGCCCTTGTCTTTTGTTGGACATGGGGGCAAGTCTCGAATCCGAAGCCTTTTAAGTCACCGTCATTCGGTGTCAGCCTTTGTCGTTCGGCCCAGGATGCGCCTTCTCCCACTCGGCTTGGGTTTGGCCATTTTGGATCCACACCGGCCACACTTCAGTTACGCGCTTCAGTTCGCGTTCGACTTGCCTGAATGACTTGTGGTATTTCTCGGCGACTTTTGCCACAGCCTCCTCGCGCGTCAGACCGTTTTTCCTGAGGTCCTTGACTGCAAAGTGAATGTCCAGAATTTCAAACTCGACAGCCTCAATACACTCGAATGTTCCGTGCTTGGCAAAGCTTTCTAGAGCACCCAGTAGCTCTTCCACTTTGGCATAAAAAAACTCCTGCTCATCCGGTGGACTTTCAGGGTTTAAACAATGCCTCCGACCTGGCGATTGTTCAGCTAGCCGGTACAGGTCAACTAGTTCTTGCGCGCGGGCTCTCTCTTCAGGACTGGCGCGCCGCCCTGTCTTTTTCTGTCTCATGCGTTCCCTGTCTCGCACCTGAAAAAGTAGCCAGCGCCGCCAGGTCAGGGTGTCCCGGTTTTCGCCCTCGGGGATCAGTCTCGGGCTAGGCGTGGCTGCAAACGATGCGCACTTGGCGCCCGGACTATGAGCCCATCACGCTACTCCAACGCGCAGCGGCACCACGTCCGCGCCCCGCCGCAGTTTGTCCAGATGGTTCGCCCACTCGCACATCATCACGCGCCGCTCTTTCAGGTACAGGGCATGGTTGTAGGCCGCGCTCACTTCGTTGCGTTCCTGATGGGCCAGCTGCAGCTCGATGGCGTGGTGCGCGTAGCCCTGTTCATGCAGGATGGTGGAGGCCATGCCCCGGAACCCGTGGCCCGTCATGCGGCCCTTGTAGCCCATGCGCTCCAGCGCTTTCAGGATCGTGTTGTTGCTCATGGGCTTGCTGTGGTCGCGCTCACCAGGGAACAGCAGCTCGCGCCCGCCTGAGAGCGTATGCAACACCTTCAGCACCTCCACG
>JAYRPZ010000137.1:0-3892 GCA_041910915.1 Acidovorax sp. | reverse complement strand
GCGGCTCACCCGCGTTTTCTCGGGCCGCCCGGCGCGCGGCATTGTCAACGCGATGATGGAGGCCCTGGCCGCCGAGGAAGACCGCGTGCCCGCCTACCCCGTGCAAAACGCGCTGACAGGCGCCCTCCGCCGCGCGGCGGCCGCGCAGGGGCGCACCAGCCACCTATCGCTGTGGGCAGGCCAGGGGGTGGCCCAGGTGCGGCCCATGCCGGCGGCGCAGCTGGTGGCATTGTTGGCCCAGGAGTGGCAGCAGGCTACCGCGCCGCGCAGCACCTCCACTATCGGCCACCAATAACTATCATTTTTATAGCAGCAGGGGCATGTTGAACTAGCGCTTGCGGCCAAAAACTCCATAGAATCCGCGCAGTAGCCTCCCCGATATGAACAGGGCGCTAAAAACTGGCGCGCTGTGAAACCCGTGCCACCGTGCAGCTGGCTTTGCAAGGCCACAGGTGGCGTCCCCTGGGGGGAAGGCGCCGCAAGCGACTCAGGGATGCCTCACTGCCTCCAGGGCAGTTCGCGCGCCGGGCCCTGGATCATGGGTGGCTGGGCGTTGAGGGTTTCGCCCGCCAGCACCCGCTCGTACATGCGCAGGTAGTTGCGCGCCATGCGCTCGGCGCCAAAGTGCTCCACCACATGCTGGTGGCAGGCGCGCGGGTCAAAGCGGTTGCCCCGCACCGCCTCGGCCAGCACCGACGCCTGGTCTGACAGCACGCCGCAGTGCACGGGCACCAGCTCGGGCAAGGCGCCGTAGGGGGTGGAAAACACGGGGCAGCCGAAGTACAGGCTTTCGATCACTGCCAGCCCGAACGGCTCGTGCCAGCGCACCGGAAAGATCAGCCCGCGCGAGGCGTTGAGCAGGCCCGTCTTCTGCGTGCCACCCACCATGCCGTGGAAGTGGATCTTGCGCGACAGCGTCCAGCGAAAGCCCCGCTTGAAGTTGATGCGGTTGCCGCCCAGCACGTCCAGCTCCACCCCGGCCATCTTGGCCACCTTGATGGCGCCGCGCACGTTCTTCACGCCCCAGGCCGCCTTGCCCAGGAAGTGGTAATGCGAGCGTGGGCGGTCAAAGTCCACCGGGCCATAACCAGCCCAGTCCAGCCCGTTGTAGACGAACTCGCTGGAGCCATAGCGCGCCGCGTGGTCACGCGACAGGAACACCGTGTTGCGCGGCAGCGGCTTGGGCTTGCGCGCGTTGCCGTGCTCGGTCACCAGGTAGGGCTTGGACAGCTCGGAGCGAGGGTTGAACTGAAAGTGCGTGATGTCCACGTCGGCCGGGATCTGCCCCTCCCACGGCTCGTCCGGCCGGATGGGCAGCACCTGGCCGAAGTCGCAGGTCGAGCCCTCGGGCACCAGATAGCTCACGCGGTGGCCCTGCTGCACCAGCGTCTTGCCCAGGTCCCAGATCACGCGCTCGGTGCCGCCATAGCCATACACCGGGATGGGAGAGTTGTTGACCAGCAGGATGTGCATGGCAGAGGTCTTTCAGGAAAGAGAGGCGGCTTGCCCGGGCGTTTGCAGCCGCAGGCGCTCGCGGCCTTGCAGGATGGCCAGCACCAGCATGCCCATGAACAGGTAGAACATGGTGCCGCTGTTGTGCCCCAAAAACACCTGGGTGGTACCAAAGCCCATATACGACACGGGCAGCAGCACCCCGATCATGCGCAGGCACAGCCCTTCAGTATCGAGCACGCCCGCAGCACCCGGGAACACGCGCCGCCGCGTGGGCCAGAACAGCACCAGCGGCACCCCATAAAAAACCAGCAAGACCACCACGCCGGGGATGCCGCGCTTGGCAAAGATGTCCAGCAGCTCGTTATGGGCGTGGCTGAACTGCAAAACAATCGGGTGGGTCTCTCCGGCGTCTACCCGGCGCTGCTTCTCGGCTTCATAGCCGTAGCGTCCCCAGCCGGTCCAGGGTCGATCCAGCCCCATGCGCCAGGCCAGGCCCCAGTGCGCCAGGCGCTGACCGACCGAACTGGCCGCGTCGCCCCGCGACTCGTACTGTGTGATCTCCTGCCGCGCCTCATCCACGCGCAGGCGCACCTCGTTGGCCTTGAAGGCCATCAGGCCCACAGCCCCCAACACAACCAGCACGGCACCGACAATGGCCCTGCGGGGCTGGCCGGAGCGCCCCTGGAGCCAGACGCACAACAGCAGCGCCATGGGCAACACCACCCAGCCCCCGCGCGACTCGGACAGCAGCGATCCGTCCAGGCCCAGCAGAATGCCCACCGCCCAGCCCGCGCGTTGCCAGGGCTTCCAGCGGTCCCACAGCACCAGCAGCGCCACCGAGCACATCAACCCCAGCAGCAGGCTGAGCCCGCCGTACTGGATCGCATTGGTAAAGCCGTTGGCGCGTGGCAGGTGCAGCACCAGGGCCTGGTACAGGCCGATCAGGCCCGCCCCGCAGGCGCCCACCGCGATACCGGCCCAGAGCCAGCGCACCCGCGGGGGATAGGCCAGCACGTACAGCAGGCACGGCAGCGCCAACAGGTACTTGGCAGGCCGGTCCAGGTTGGACCAGCTGCCCTGGGCCGGGTCAAAGTCCAGCGCCCAGACCGTGCCCATCGCCACGATGGAGCCAAAAAGCAGCCAGGCATCGCGCCCTGGCCGACGCCGCAGCCACACCCCGGCGGTGGCCAGGCTGCACAACAGCAGCACCACCGCTCCCCAGGAGTAGCCCGAGCGCACCCACAGGGCCAAGCCCGGCACCATGAACGCTGCCACGCCCGACAGGCGCACAAAAAGATCGTCAGCTTTGGTCAACGGCGCACGCTCTCACTCAGTTGCTGGTGGTCGTACTCCAGGGCGGCATACCGGAAGAACGCCTCCAGCGCCACAAACAGGCAATACAAAAAACCGGCCCCGCCACACAGGAACCCCAGACGGAACACATACAGGCGCAGGAACATGCTGGTGCCCGAGGCCAGGCCGCGCACCACCCCGCCCTTCTTGCCCGTCGCGGCCCGCTTGGCAGCGCCGAGCATCGCGTACTGCGTGAGCTTTTCCAGGCTGCCGCGCACGGTGGTGCGCGAGTAGTGCAGCAGCCGCGCTTCGATCAGGCAGCGCGGCACGGCGCCACCGCCCGGAGGTGGCAACAGTTCGGCCTGCTCGTGCACCACGCCCGTGAACTCGCGGACCATGGCGCGCACGAACAGGCGCTCGATCTGCGATTGCGAGCGAAAGTACTTGAGTTCGTGCCCGTAGGCCACCATGCGCCAGCGGATGGTCCACACGGCCTGCGCGCCAGAGCGCACGATGGCCTGCAACTCCTGCGCAAACGCCGGTGTCATCACCTCGTCGGCATCCAGGAAGAAGATGTAGTCACCCCGCGCATGGGCCAGCAGCCGGTTGCGCTGCACGGCAAAGCCCTTCCAGTCGGGGTAGCTGTGGACCTCCGCGCCCATGCGCTGGGCAATGGCCACGGTGTCGTCCGTGCTGCCGCTGTCCACCACCAGCAACTGGTCGGCAAACGCGGCGCTTTGCAGGCAGGCTTCGATGCGGTGCGCCTCGTTGAGGGTCAGCACCGCCACGGTCAACGTGGGCGGCGCCGATGCGCCGCCTGTTGCAACTGGCATCAACCCATCCACCGGTCAGTGGCCAGCGTGCACATGCTCTCCGGCCTTCAGCCGGTACACCGTGCCGCAATAGGGGCACTTGCCCTCGCCGGTGTGGGCCACATCCAGGTACACCTTGGGGTGGCTGTTCCACAGCTTCATGCCGGCCTTGGGATTGGGGCAGAACACGGCCCCTTGGGCGTTCAGGTCCTTGGCCAGAACTTCAACAACTGCTTGGGACATGATCAAACCTTGGTGAGCCAGTGGGCGTATTGGGGATTGCGGCCGTTGACGATGTCAAAGAACGCGGTCTGGATTTTTTCGGTGATGGG
>JAYRPZ010000136.1:0-1768 GCA_041910915.1 Acidovorax sp. | reverse complement strand
GGCTGCCCGACCGGCAGCACCAGCCCCGGCTGCCCGGCGCGGGTGGTTTGCTTGATGGCTGCAAACAGTTGCTGCCCAGCGTTGGGGATAGCGGTGGGGGTGTCCATGGCCTGCCCCTCACACTTGTTCAAAGTAGCGATGCACCTGCTCTGCCACGGCGTCCACTGTCTCCAGCGGCATGCGCGAATGCAGGGGCAGCGAGAGGATCTCCTTGCCCACGCTGTCCGTCACCGACAAATCCCCGGCGCGGCAGTCCTTCCACAGCGAGAACCAGTGGCCCGGCTGCCAGTGGATGCCAGTGTCCACACCGTTGGCCTTCAAAAACTCGCGCAGCGCATCGCGGTGCTCGGCGGGCACGCGGATGTAGTACAGGAAGGGGTTGACCTCGGCAAAGTCGGTGCGCGGCGTGCGCACCAGGGGCAGCCCCTGCAGCCGCTCGTTGTAGCGGCGCGATGCGGCCTGGCGGCTCGACTGAATCACATCCAGTTTGCCCAGTTGCGCCAGCCCGATGGCGGCATGCATGTTGAGCATGTGGTAGCGAAAGCCCACCCGCTCCACATCAAACGTCCAGGCGCGCTTGTTCTGGTACATGACCTCGGCGGGCTGCTGCATGCCCAGCAGGCGCAGCTCGTGCACGCGCTTCAACTCTTCTTCGGTGCGCACCACGATCGTGCCGCCGTCCAGGCAGGTCACGGTCTTGACCGGGTCGTGGCTGAACACGCAAATGTCCGAAAAGCTGCCCACCATGCGCCCCTTGTAGCTGGAGCCAAACGAGTGCGCCGCATCGTGGATGACGCGCAGCTGGTGGCGCGCTGCAAAGGCGGCAATGGCTTCGTGGTCGCTGATGATGCAGTCGTAGTCCATCACGATGATGGCCTTGGTGCGGGGGCTGACCAGGCTCTCGGCCTTGGCCAAATCCAGCTCCAGCGTGTGGTCGTCACAGTCGCAAAACACGATGTCGGCCCCCACCCAGGTGATGGCCTGGTAGTCGGCAGAGCAGTTGAAGGCCGACACGATCACCTCGTCGCCCGGCCCCACGCCCGCCAGCAGCAGCGCAATGTGCAGGCCTGCGGTGCCGGTACTGACGGCGGCGACATGGCGGTCCGGCGCTTTCAGGATCTCTTTGACCTTTTTCTCAAAGCCCGACACGTAACTGCCCATGCCCAGCCAGCCCAGCTCCAGCGATTCGCGGCTGGCGTCGATTTCTTCTTTCTCGATCAAAGGTTTGAACACGGGAATCATGGCGGTCTCCTTCAGTGGTTGATTCAGGGGTGGCGGCTTTACAGGTGCAGCGCTACCAGACCTCCAGGCGCGGCACGGCCACGGCATACTTTCCGCCCCAGCCGCGCACATAGTCGAGCTGCGCAGCCACTTCATCCCGCAGGTTCCAGGGCAGGATCAGCACCCGGTCGGGCCGGTGCGTGCGCAGGTGGGCTTCATCGACGATGGGGATGCGGCTGCCCGGCAGGTACTGGCCCTGCTTGGCGGGGTTTTTGTCCACCACGTAGGGGAGCAGGTCGGGCCGCACGCCCGCAAAGTTGAGCAGGGTGTTGCCTTTGGCGGCTGCGCCGTAGGCACCCACGGTGAGGCCATCGGCCTGGCATTGCAATAAAAACGATAGCAGCTCACGCTTGATCCGCAAGGCTTGGGGCTGGAAATCGCTATAAAACGCATCACCCAGCATGCCTGCTGCCGCTTCCGTGGCCAGCAGTTGCGCGACGCGGGCGGCCCCCTCGGGCGTGGCCTGGGGGTGGGCGGCCGCATCGGC
>JAYRPZ010000135.1:0-3798 GCA_041910915.1 Acidovorax sp. | reverse complement strand
GGGTGTGCAGGCGCGGAATCGGGCGGTCTGCGTTGTTGCAA
Source organism: Acidovorax sp. (assembly GCA_041910915.1). Lineage (GTDB taxonomy): Bacteria > Pseudomonadota > Gammaproteobacteria > Burkholderiales > Burkholderiaceae_C > Paenacidovorax. Next base: position 3,757 of record JAYRPZ010000135.1, on the reverse strand, counting down.
ATCCTCGCAATAGCAAGGCTATTGCTGCGGTTTGCGCCTAGCAGCCCATCCCGATCCGCATCCTGCACCCCTTCGCGCGAGATCGTGAACACGCTCTAACACCGCCACTACCGTCCCCGCCACCGCAACACAGGAGTTGCACCATGCTGAACCTGCCCTTCACCTTCTTGCACCGCTCGGCCAACCCGATGGTGCGCCACCCCTGGTTGCTGGTGCTGATGCACGGTGTGGGCAGCAACGAGCAAGACCTGTTCAGCCTGGCGCCGCAAATTCCCGAGCAGTTTCACGTCGTCAGCCTGCGTGCGCCGTTTCGCATGGGGCCGGGCGCGTTTGCCTGGTTTGATTTCTCCATCGAGCCCCACGGCGAGCGCACCATCAACGAGCCCCAAGAGGCCGAAAGCCGCACCCTGCTGGAGCAAGCCGTGGCGCAAGCCGCCCAGCAGCTGGGCATTGCCGCTGACCATGTGGTGGTGGGCGGCTTCAGCCAGGGCGGCATCATGGCGCTGTCGCTGCTGCTGTCGCGCCCCGAGCTGATGCGCGCTGCCCTGGTCTGGCACAGCCGCCTGCTGGCGCAAATCGTGCCCCACATCGCCCCGGCAGACGCCTTCCACGGCAAGCACCTGTGGCTCAGCCACGGCACGCAAGACAACGTCATCCCCCTGGCCGCCGCGCAATCCATCCGCCGCCAAGTGCAAACCCTGCCCCTGCGCCTGAGCTACGAAGAGTTCAACAGTGCCCACGAAATCCGCCCCGCCGAACTGGCCCACACCGTCACCTGGCTGCAAGCCTTGAGCACCACGGCGTGAGAATTGCTCTTCAAAAGAGAGCTGCTTGCGCTTGCTGGGTAAGGGTTTGAGGCTGATTTGATGCTTGGTGGCTGCTGGCCCCATAGCCAGCAGCCAACTATGTTCCAAAGCGGCATGCGCCCTGGGCAGCTACAGGCAGCTTAGCCAACGGGAAAATGCTATAAAAGCTCCAAGGGGAATGCCAATCTACAATTGGAATTCTGATTGGAGTGCTTAAATTGCAGACCCCGACTCCTTTGCCGGTTCAGCGTGCCCTTCTCAAGCTGGGTGCCGATTTGTCTTTGGCGCGCCGGCGGCGCCATATCTCCCAGGCTTCGCTGGCCGAGCGCATGGGGGCGTCGCTGTCCACGGTGCGCCGTATGGAAAAGGGTGATGCGCGCGTGCCCATCCATTTTTTTGCCCGTGCGCTGCATGTTTTTGGTGAGATCCAGGCGCTGGAGCATTTGCTGGATACTCCCCATGACGAGCTTGGCCTGGCGCTGATGGACGAGCGCCTGCCTAAGCGGGTGCGCCGCACATCTCACACGCCCACTGGAGCGTTGTGATGGTGCAGCCCCCTGCCGTGCGCCAAGAGGTTGCCGTCGGCATGGGCCAAGCGGGACTGCCGCTGGGTACGCTGGTGTATGCCCGGCAGGGGCGGCGTGAGCACTGCGCTTTTGCCTATGACACAGCCTGGCTGCACAGTGCTGCGCGCTTCAGTGTCTCCGCCGATTTGCAACTGGTGCCGGGCTATCAGGCGCACAAGGCGGCCAGCGCGCACGACTCGGTGTTTCATGGCGCGATGGCCGACACGGCACCCGATGCATGGGGGCGGCGCGTCATCGCCCGTGATCACGCCAAGCGCCGTCGCAGCAACCCGCAACTGCCCGCCCTGACCGAGCTGGACTACCTGCTGGCGGTAGATGACTTCAGCCGCGTGGGCGCACTGCGCTTGGGCAGCGCCGACGGCGCGTGGCAGCGCACCGTGGCCCAGGGTCAACGCAGCACGCCGCCTTTGATCGAGCTGGAGCGTGTTTTTCAGGCCAGTCGTGCCGTAGAGCGCGGGCAGGAAACCACCGAAGACCTGCGCTATCTGCAAGGCAAGGGCACATCGCTTGGCGGCATGCGCCCGAAATGCACGTTGGTGGATGAAGATGGCCGCTTGGCCATAGGCAAGTTTCCCAGCGTGCAGGACGCGCGCAGCGTGACGCGTGGCGAGGTGCTGGCGCTGCGTCTGGCGGCGCTGGCGGGCATTGACACGGCGCCCGCGCGCGTCGTGCTGCTGGGCGCTGGCAGTGAGCAGGTACCGGTGGCCGTTATCGGGCGTTTTGACCGCGATGGCGAAGGGGGGCGCATTCCCTACCAGTCGGCGGCTTCTTTGCTACAGGCTTCACGCGAGCAGGAACGCAGCTATACCGAGATTGCCGATGCCATTCGCTCTTACGGCCATGCGCCCATTGACGATGTGCGCCAGCTTTGGCGGCGGATGCTGTTCAACCTGCTTATCACCAATGTGGATGACCATCTGCAAAACCACGGTTTTTTGCATGTGGCGCATGGGCAGTGGCGGCTGGCACCGGCGTTTGACCTGAACCCCTTTCCTGACAAGGACAGGGAATCCAAGACGTGGCTCTCAGAGCAGGACGGCCCCATCACCGACGTGGCCATGCTGCTGGCACGGGCTGCATACTTTGCACTGGACTCCTCGCAAGCCTTGGCGGTATTGGGCGAGGTGGTGGCGGCGCTGCGCCAATGGCGATCCCTGGCGCAAGCACCTGGGGTGGGGTTGCGGGTCGATGAGCTGGATGCTTTCGCACCCGCCTTCGAGCACGAACAAATGGACGTGGCCGAGGCTTTGCTGTAATGGCGCTGTAGCGGGGAACCACCGCGCTATTTTTTGACGGCAAAGCCCAGCGTTTTGTGATGTCACCAGCCGTGGATTTGACTGCGCGGCAGGCTGGCCGTGGTGCAGCTCTGCGCACACTGCTCCAGCGACAAACCCTGCACCTGCGCTACGAAGAGTTCAACAGCGCCGACGAAATCCGCCCCGCCGAACTGGCCCACACCGTCGCCTGGCTGTAAGCCCTGAGTACCACGGCGTGAGAATTGCTCTTCAAAAGAGAGCTGCTTGTGCTTGCTGGGTAAGGGGTTGAGGCTGATTTGACCTGATTAGCGACTTACCTCAGAGTGTCGTGAATGTTTCGCTCACTGCACAGCTTCAACAAGCAACGACCACAGGGCCTCGTCCATTGACAGTGCTGCGTGTGCGTCTGAGGTATGTAGCTAATCAGGTGATTTGATGCTTGGTACTGGTAGAGGGTTGTGGAGCTGCCTATGCGGCAGAGAACGTAGGCTGGCTGGTGCGCGAGCTGGAGGCATGTTTCTGAGCTGCCTATGCGGCAGAGAACACCAGGTAGCCCGGCAGCAGCAGGCCGGGGCTTTTCTGAGCTGCCTATGCGGCAGAGAACAGCCCGTCACGCGATGGCCTGGGGCGCATCGTTTTCTGAGCTGCCTATGCGGCAGAGAACCCATCGACATTGGTGTCGGAATCGTCAGGGCATTTCTGAGCTGCCTATGCGGCAGAGAACATGAAAAAGCACTGCGGTGAACGCATTGCATTTTTCTGAGCTGCCTATGCGGCAGAGAACCTTTCAAAAGCGACGCGCCAGCAGCTCGCCTTTTTCTGAGCTGCCTATGCGGCAGAGAACGAGCATCACTGCCACGACCTCGGACATCGAGCTTTTCTGAGCTGCCTATGCGGCAGAGAACCTGCGCAGACCTCTTCAACATCTTTTAAAGCATTTCTGAGCTGCCTATGCGGCAGAGAACATCGACAAGCCCGCGTACAACGGGATTTACGTCTTTCTGAGCTGCCTATGCGGCAGAGAACCTTGTCATGCAGCGCATCGCCCTCGAGACAAATTTCTGAGCTGCCTATGCGGCAGAGAACGCACCGCCCCGGCGGCACCGGG
>JAYRPZ010000134.1:0-28777 GCA_041910915.1 Acidovorax sp. | reverse complement strand
GCCCAGGTCGTCCACCGAGCGCGTGGTGATGACCGAGGTGACGATGCCCCACGGCGTTTCCACATCGACTTCCGAGACGACATCGCCGCGAATGATTTCGCGCACTTTGCCCTTGAACTGGTTGCGTACGTTGATGGCTTGAATGGACATGGTTTTCTCCTTGAAACGTCCGTTGAAAAAAGCGAGGGGATTCACACCGCCCAGCGCAGGCCGTGGGCGGGCACGCCGGGCCAGGGGTCGCTGGGGGCAGCGGGTTCGGCTGCCGGTTTTTGCAGCACGCGATCCAAAATGCGCTGCTCCAGCGCGGCAAAGGCGGCGTTGTGAGCGCGGGGGCGCGGCAGGTCGATGCGCTGGTCCAGCGCGATCTGGCCGTCTTCGATCAGCACCACGCGGTCGGCCAGGGCCACGGCTTCTTGCACGTCGTGCGTTACCAGCAGCGCGGTGAAGCCGTGCGTTTGCCACAGCGACTCGATCAGGCGGTGCATTTCAATGCGCGTCAGCGCGTCGAGGGCGCCCAGCGGCTCATCGAGCAGCAGCAGGTGCGGCTGGTGTACCAGCGCCCGCACCAAGGCCACACGCTGGCGCTGGCCGCCCGACAGGCGCGCGGGCCATTCGTGCTGGCGCTCGCCCAGGCCCACTTGAGCCAGCACTTGCGCGGCAGCTTCGCGCTGCTGGGGCGGCAGGCCCAGGGCCACGTTATCGAGCACGCGCTTCCAGGGCAGCAGGCGCGCTTCTTGGAACATGATGCGTGTGCTGCTCGAGAGGCCCTGCAGCGGCTGGCCGTCCAGGTGAATCGCACCGCTGGTGGCCGATTCCAGCCCGGCCACCAAGCGCAGCAGCGTGCTCTTGCCGCAGCCACTGCGCCCCACGATGGCGACAAACTCCCCCGGTGCAATGTGCAGTTGCGCTTGGCGCAGCACTTCGCGCTGGCCGTAGCGTTTGGTCAGGCCCTGGATGTCCAGGCGCACGCCACCGGCAGCAATCGATGGATGATTTTGAGTCAAAACGGCCTCCCAAGCGCTTGTAGCAAGCGCAAGCAGCTATCAAAAAAGGAGTGAATTGAAGTAAAGCGAAGGCGCTAAGGCGTTCAGCTGCCTTGGTAGCCGGGGTGCCAGCGCAGCCACCAGCGTTCCAGCCCCTTGGCAAACCAGTCGGCCAGCTTGCCCAGCAGGGCGTAGAGCAAGATGCCCACCAGCACGATGTCGGTCTGCAAAAACTCGCGCGCATTCATCGTCAGGTAGCCAATGCCTGCTTGGGCGGAGATGGTTTCGGCGACGATCAAAATCACCCACATCAGCCCCAGCGAGAAGCGCAGGCCCACCAGAATGGACGACAGCGCGCCGGGCAGCACGATCTGGCGGTACAGCTGCCAGCGGCTCAGGCCGTAGGTGCGGCCCATCTCGATCAGGCCGGGGTCCACGCTGCGAATGCCGTGGAAGGTGTTCAGGTAAATCGGGAAGAACACCGACACAGCAATCAAAAACAGCTTGGACGCCTCGTCAATGCCAAACCACAGGATGACCAGCGGAATCAGCGCCAGCGCCGGGATGTTGCGCACCATTTGCACGGTGGTGTCCAGCAGCGTTTCGGCCCAGCGCACCGAGCCGGTGATCAGCCCCAGCACCAGCCCCAGGCCGCCGCCAATCGCCAGGCCCGTCAGGGCGCGCCCGGCGCTCACTTGCACATGCGTCCACAGCTCGCCCGATTCGGCCAGGGCCACGGCGGCGCGCAGCACATCCAGCGGTGCGGGCAGCACGCGGCTGGCAATCCAGCCCGTGGACGCGCCCACCTGCCACAGCGCCAGCAGCGCCAGTGGCAGCAACCAGGGCAGCAGGCGGCGCAGCACGCCCAGGGCCAGGTGCTGCGCGCCGTGGTGCGCGCCACGCCACGCACGGGCCGAGGCCCCGGCGGGCGCTGCGGCCTCAGAGAGGGTTTGAACAGTCATGGCTTGCTCCGGTGGCCTGCGGCGGTCAGTAAGAAATGGCCAAGGCCAGGCGCTGCGGCGGCTGGCCCAGGCCCCACGAGCGGGCCGTGGTAGTCAGCACATGGTGCAGGCGGTGGTGCAAAGCAAAAGGCAAAGGGGTGGGCATGGCGGCTCTCCTGGCAACGAGGAAGGTGAAACACAAAAGCAAAGGCGACAAAAAAAGGCGTTAGCTCAGATCGACCGGCGCGGCGTGCAGCAGGTTGAGCTTTTTCGGAATGAGCTTGAGCGTGTGGAAGGTGTCGGCAATTTCCTGCTGCTCGGCCAGGATGTCGCGCGTCACCGGTGCCACACCAAAGCGCACGCGGTTGACGTACAGGCTGGTGATGGCGGTGTCCAGGCCCAGCACCTTCGACAGCTCTGTGGCCGCGGCCTCTTTGTTGTGCCCCACCCAGGCATCGATGCCGTTGATTTCTTGCAGGGCAATGCGCAGCACGTCGGTGTTTTTGGTGGCGAAATCGCGTGAACTGAAGTAGTAGCCCCGGTTGTTCACCACGCCGGTGGCGTCGGCCAGCAAACGCGCTTGCAGCGTTTGTTGTGCGGCGGCAAGGAAGGGGTCCCAAATCACCCAGGCATCGACGGCACCGCGCTCAAAGGCGGCGCGGGCATCGGCGGGTGCCAGGTACACCGACTGCACATCGCTGAACTGCAGGCCGTGCTTTTGCAGCAGCTTCACCAAAAAATACTGCACGTTCGAGCCTTTGTTGTAGGCCACGCGCTTGCCCTTGAGGTCGGCCACGGAACGGATGGGCGAATCTTTGGGCACGACCACCGCCTCCAGCGCCGGGCGCGGCACGGTGGCTCCCACGTACACCAGGGGTGCGCCAGCCGCCTGGGCAAAAATGGGTGGGGCCTCGCCCACATCGCCAAAATCAATCGAGCCGACGTTCAGCGCCTCTAATTGCACCGGCCCGGCGGTGAACTCCGTCCAGGTGACTTTCACGCCCAGCGGGGTCAGGCGTTTTTCCAGCGTGCCCCGGCCCTTCAGAATGGACAGCCAGCCCTTTTGGTGGCCAATACGCAGCACGCGGCTGCCGTCTTGCGCCCAGGCGGCGCGGCTGGCACCCAAGGTGCCCAACGTGGCCGCGCTGGCCAGGCCAGCGGCGATGAGGTGGCGGCGAGAGGAAGAAAATTTTGAAGCAGTCATGACCAATCCAATCCAGGGGTGGGTGCGCGTGGGCAAAGCTGCGCCCACCCCGCGCACGCGGGTTCTCAAAAACGGGGGGAAACAACGGGGGAGAGAGCGCTCAGCGCCCGCAGCGCTTACACGCTACATCGCACCTGGGCAAAGGGCACGGCCGGGAACTGCGTGGCGGTGCCAAGCACCGGGCGCAAGGCCTCGTTCACCAGCACGTTCACCGCATCGTCCAGGCGCAGGGCAATCTCTGGGCCCACGCTGTAGGCGCCTTCGGGGGTGACGGTGACCTGGGCATCGGTGGCATAAATGCCCGGCAGGATGTGCTTGGCACCCAGCGACTGCAGCACCGGGCGCAGTGCGTAGTCCAGCGCCAGCATGTGGTGCGGGCTGCCACCCGTGGCCAGGGGCAGCACGGTTTTGCCCTGCAAGGCCGTTTGCGCCAGCAAATCTAAAAACACTTTCAGCACCCCGCTGTAGGCCGCCTTGTACACCGGGGTGGAAACCACCAGCACGCGCGCAGCCGCCACCTGGGCCACGGCCTGGCTGATGCTGGGGTGGCCGGTATCGGCCAGCAGCAAAGCCTGGGGCGAGAGGTCACGGATGTGGATGCGATCGACCTGCGCGCCGCGCCCACGCAGGCGCTGGGCCACGGCGTCGAGCAGCGCCGCCGAGCGCGAATGTTGGGAAGGGCTTCCAGCAAGCAGCAAAGCAGACATGGTGGGCAATCTTTCAGGCGTGTGGCAAAGGTGGTTCAGGTGCAGCGGATCAATGCAAGGGCGGCTTACTTTTTGGTGTAAATCTGGTCAAAGTGCGCGCCATCGGCAAAGTGCTCTTTGGCCGCCCGGCTCCAGCCGCCAAAGGCTTCATCAATGGTGAACAACGCCAGCTTGGGAAACTGCGCGGCGTACTTGGCCTTGGCTTTGTCAGAAATAGCGGGACGGTAGAAGTGCTTGCCCGCAATGTCTTGCCCCTCCTCGGTGTAGAGGTACTTCAAGTACGCCTCGGCCACGGCGCGGGTGCCTTTTTTGTCGACGTTTTTATCCACCACCGTCACCGCCGGTTCCGCCAGGATGGAGAGCGAGGGATAGACCACATCCACCTTGCTGCCAAACTCTTTTTCCAGCAGGTAGGCCTCATTTTCCCAGCTGATGAACACATCACCCAGGTTGCGCTGGGCAAAGGTGATGGACGAGCCACGCGCACCGGTATCGAGCACCGGCACATTGCCGTAGAGCTTGCTGATGAACTCTTTGGCCTGCGCGTCGCCACCGTACTTGCGCTTGGCAAACTCCCAGGCTGCCAGGTAGTTCCAGCGCGCACCGCCCGAGGTTTTGGGGTTGGGCGTGATCACGCTCACCCCCGGCTTGACCAGATCGTCCCAATCTTTGATGCCCTTGGGGTTGCCTTGGCGCACCACCAGCACGATGGTGGAGGTGTAGGGCGAGCTGTTGTGCGGCAGGCGCTTTTGCCAGTCTTTGGCAATCCAGCCGCCATTGGCGTGCAGGGCATCGGTATCGCCCGCCAGCGCCAGCGTGGCCACATCGGCTTGCAGCCCATCAATGATGGAGCGCGCCTGCTTGCCCGAGCCGCCGTGCGACTGCTTGATGGTCACTTCTTGGCCCGTCTGCGCTTTCCAGTGCTTGGCAAAAGCCTGGTTGAACTCCACATACAGCTCGCGGGTGGGGTCGTAGGAGACGTTGAGCAGCGAAACCGGTGGCTGCTGCGCCCATGATGGCAAGGCACTCAGAGCCAAACTGCCAACCAATGCGGCAGCCAAAGGAAGCTTGATAAAGTGGCGACGAAGGCTCATGGGGGGAACTCCGAGGGGTCTAAAAATTGGAATGAGCGGATTCTGAAACCCGCTCATCAAAACTGGAACGACTGAGTTTTCAGTTTTTAATTACCCAAACATCTGAAGAATCACTCTTCCCTGCGCAGCAGGTGCCCGCACCCACCAAATTGCCTGATGGTTTTTTCCACCAACACATCCACCCACAACACCGCACGAAGCGTCTTATTTGCACAATTTTCTATCCATAATATGAATGCATGAGGCATTACTATGGATAAAATTCTGTGCAAATGAGCAAAACCTGCACGATTCAACTGTTCGCTGAAGGCGTTTGGCACGACGTGGCGACTGTGACGCTTTTCGGGCAAGAGCGCGCAGGCTGGCGCGCCAAAACGTACTCGGGCTACGCTGTTGATTGGGCGGTGGAGCACGCAGGCGCACGGGACGCTTACGCGCTGTCTTGCCAACTGCCGGTGGGGCTTGCTGCGTTCGAGGCTGCAACGTGGCCGGTCTTTCTCATTGACATGCTGCCGCAGGGTTTCGGGCGTGAGGAACTCTTACGCCGCTTGAACTTGCCCCCCACAGCCACCGAAGAGGCTGATTGGCGGTTACTCAACGCTGGGGCAGCAAACCCGATAGGCAACCTGCGTGTGAAGGAAGCAGCCCAGTGGCTGGGACAGAACACAGGTGCCCTGCGCGGCTTCACCGATGACCAAGTCGCGGCACGCGGCGAGGATTTCGCCGAATACCTGGCCTCTCACGGCCTGTTCGTGGCTGGATCCTCAGGCATCCAAGGTGAGTGGCCCAAAATGCTCTTGACCCGAGCGGAAGACGGCCTGCTGTACCTAGACCACACCCTGCCCGACGAACGCGCGCGCGAGCACTACATCGTCAAGTTTGGCCGTGGCACGAATGCAGACCTGGCGCGCATCCTTCGCCACGAGGCACCCTACATGGCGTTGGCCAGCCAGCTTGGGCTGCGCGTGCATGCGCCCTTGGCGCTGAAGGGGCGCGCCCTTTTTATCCGCCGTTTTGACCGCGTCTTGGATGGCAAGGCAGTGGTGCGTCTGGCCCAAGAGAGCATCGCCACATTGACAGGTATGCCAGGCTTTGGGGCGGTGCCTAGCCACGAACAGGTTTGCATGGAAATCATGGCCCGCTGCACAGACCCAGAAACGGAGCTGCTGGAGTACCTCAAACGAGACGTAGCGAATATCGCCCTGCGCAACACAGACAACCACGCCCGCAACACTGCAGTGCAGCGAGACTTCAAGACAGGCGTACGGCTCACGCCGCTGTACGACTTTGCGCCGATGTACATGCACCCGGATGGCATCGCCCGCCGCATCCGATGGCAGCGGGGTGACGCAGGCAACCCAGATTGGCAACAAGTCATCGACTGCGTGTGCGAACTTGCGCAGCAGGCACAGAAAACCTCCGGTCGGCGTGGCAGGCGCAAGCGTGGCCCTGTCGTGCGCCGCGAGGTTCTTGTCAACGGCCTGCGTGCCATGGGGCCGGTGTTGGAGCACATCGCGCAGCACGGCACCGAAGCGGGTCTTGAGGAAGCTGTGTTGGAACACCTGCGCCCGGGCATCTTGGCACAGGCTCACCGTTTATTGGCACTGGACTGACTCCATGGACAAGCGCTACACCGCCCTACCCCTCCAGCAGCAATTGGAGCTGCGCCGCCAAGCAGTGCAAGACGTACTGAGCCACCCCGAGTGGACGCTTGGCGAGGCGGTAACCCACCTGAAGAAGTCGATGCGCTTAACGTCAGCGGAATTTGCCAAGCTTGCCGGTGTGTCGTTTCGCACCCTGCAAGATATCGAGGGTGGACGCAGCGAGGGAACGGTGCAAACCATGAACCGAATTTTTGGCGTGCTTGGATTGAAGCTGGGCGTGGTGCGCGCCGAGGCAGCAAGCAATCCATATGAATCCCCGCCAACGGCCTAGCGCTCAACGCCACGGGTAGACTGCACTTGCAAATAACCAAATTAACATATCAGACCAATAAAAATATCGTTTGCTGCCATATGGAAAACACCTACATTCGCCCCCCATGCACGATTTCGCATTCATCTTGGCGGGCTTTGGGGTCGGTCTCATCGTTGGTTTGACCGGCGTGGGCGGCGGCTCGTTGATGACGCCTGCGCTCATTTTTTTCTTTGGCATCAAGCCGCACCTGGCAATTGGCACCGATTTGCTGTTTGCCGCTTTCACCAAAATGGGCGGCACCGTCAGCCTGGCACGCCAGCGCCTGGTGCCCTGGCGCGTGGTGGGCTTGCTGTGTGCGGGCAGCATTCCGGCGGCGCTGCTGGGTCTGTGGGCGCTGCACCAGCTCGGCCCTGAAAGTGCCCAGGCGCAGCGCGTGATGACCACCACCCTGGGCGTAGCGCTGCTGCTCACGGCGGCGGCCACGCTCTACAAAGCCATCATGTTTTCGCCCGAACGTGCCGCGCAAGTCGCAGCCGCGCGCAGCAGCCGTGCCCCCGATGCCACACAGCCGCGCCACTGGAGCTTGCCCGTGCTGCTGGGCGCGGTGATTGGCCTGCTGGTCACCTTCACTTCGGTGGGCGCGGGCGCCATTGGCGTGTCGGTGTTGCTGCTGGTGTTTCCGCACCTGCCGCTGCCGCGCATCATTGCTGCCGACATCGCTTATGCCGTGCCCCTCACGCTGGTGGCAGGCCTGGGCCATGCCTCGCTCGGTTCGGTGGATTGGCCACTGCTGGGCCTGCTGCTGTGCGGCTCGCTGCCCGGTATTTGGCTGGGCTCGCGCCTGGTGGCCCATACGCCTGAGCGGCTGATTCGCTCCATTCTTTCTGCGCTGCTCGCCTGGGCTGGCGCCAAACTGGTTCTTCTCTGAGTCGTCCCCATGTACCAATACACAGAATTCGATCGCCAATTCGTCCAGCAACGCGCGGACCAGTTTCGCGACCAGCTCGAACGCTGGCAGGCTGGCAAGCTGGCGGAAGATGACTTTCGCCCGCTGCGCCTGCAAAACGGCTGGTATGTGCAGCGCTACGCGCCCATGCTGCGCGTGGCGGTGCCCTACGGCGAGATCAACGCCGCGCAAATTCGCGTGCTGGCGCGCGTCGCGCGTGAGTACGACGCTCCGGAAGCCGAGGTGTTCAAGGCCGCCATGGAAGGCCAGGGCAAGCTGGGCACCACGTTCTTGCCCACGCACTGCGCGCACTTCACTACGCGCACCAACGTGCAGTTCAACTGGATTCCGCTGAGCAAGGCCGCCGACGTGATGGACTTGCTGGCCACCGTGAACCTGCACGGCATTCAAACCAGCGGCAACTGCATTCGCAACACCACCACCGATGCACTGGCAGGCATTGCGCCCGACGAGATCGTCGACCCACGCCCCTACGCCGAAATCTTGCGCCAGTGGACCACGCTGCACCCCGAGTTCGCCTTCTTGCCGCGCAAGTTCAAGATTGCCATTTCGGGCGCCAAGGAAGACCGCGCCGCCACCGGCTGGCACGACGTGGGCCTGCACCTGCTGAAAAACGAGGCCGGTGAAGTCGGCTTCAAGGTGTTTGTCGGCGGTGGCATGGGCCGCACACCCGTCATTGGCACGGTGATTCGTGAGTTCCTGCCGTGGAACCAGATCATGAACTACATCGAAGCCATCGTGCGCGTGTACAACGAGCTGGGACGGCGCGACAACAAGTACAAGGCCCGCATCAAGATTTTGGTCAAGGCCGAAGGCCAGGCCTATATCGACGCGGTGGAAGAAGAGTTTCGCCAGATTGTGGAAATCGACGGTGGCCCGCACACCGTGCCGCAGTCGGAGCTGGACCGCGTCTCGGCCATGTTCACCGTGCCCGCACTGGCCGCCGTGCAAGACCCGGCAGCCGATGAGCAGGCGCTGCAAGCGCGCGCCGCGCAAGAGCCTGCCTTTGCCCGCTGGATCAGCCGCAACACCCACGCCCACCGCCTGCCCGGAATGCGCGCCGTGACGCTGTCGTTCAAGCGCCCCGGCCAGGCGCCGGGCGACGCCAGCGCTGACCAGCTCGACGCGCTGGCTGAGCTGGTGGAGCAGTTCTCGGCCGGAGAAGCGCGCGTGACGCACGACCAGAACGTGATGCTGCCGTGGGTGCGCGTGGACCAGCTGCACGCGCTGTGGCAGCGCGCCAAGGCGCTGGGCCTGGCCAGCACCAACGTGGCCCTGCTGACCGACATGATTGCCTGCCCCGGCGGCGACTTCTGCGCGCTGGCCAACGCCCGCAGCCTGCCCATTGCCGAAGCCATCACGCAGCGCTACCAGGACCTCGACGAACTGGACGACATTGGCGACATTGACCTGCACATCAGCGGCTGCATCAACAGCTGCGGCCACCACCACAGCGGCCACATCGGCATTCTGGGCGTGGATAAAGACGGCAAAGAGTGGTACCAGATCACGCTGGGCGGCTCGGACGGCTCGCAGCTGTCGGGCGCGGCGCAGGCGGGCAAGGTGATTGGCCCGTCGTTCAGCGCCGCCGAAGTGCCCGACGTGCTCGAAGCCGTCTTGACCACCTACCGCGACCTGCGCCAGCCCGGCGAACGCTTTGTCGACGCTGTGCGCCGCCTGGGCATTGAGCCTTTCAAAGAAGCCGGCAAAGCCGCCCGCCACCCCGTGCCCGAAATGGCCGACGCGCTGTAAGCCCCGCAATCACAAGGATAGAGATATGAAAATCTTGGCCCATAGCGACTACCAAAGCCCGCCCGAAAGCGGCAACGGCGTGCTGGTGCTCGCCAACGATGTCAACGCCCTGGACGTGAACCTGGACGGCGTGACGCAGGTGGATTTGCAGTTTCCCGCCTTCACCGACGGGCGCGCCTTCACGCAGGCGTATTTGCTGCGCCGCCGCCGCGGCTTCACGGGCGACATTCGCGCCACCGGCGACGTGCTGATTGACCAGCTGGTGCAAATGCAGCGCACGGGCTTTAGCTCCGCCGTGCTGCGCGAAGGCGTGGACCGGGCCGACGCACAGCGCCAGTTCGAGCGTTTTGGCGGCTTCTACCAGGCCGACGCCATCCACCACCAGCCCCACTTTGCCGGAGAAAAAGCATGAGCCACATCGTCAGTACCGCCGAGCTGGCCCGCATCAACGCTGAACTAGGCCACGACGCGCAGGCGCTCACGCGCTGGGCGCTGGGCCTGGGCCAGCGCGCCATCGTTACCACCAACTTTCGCCCGTTTGAGGCCGTGATCTTGCACCTCGTTACGCAGGTGCAGCCCGATGTGCCCGTGGTGTGGATGGACAACGGCTACAACACCGAAGCCACCTACCGCTACGCCGACGAAGTGACCAAGCAGCTGGGCCTGAACCTGAAAATCTACTTGCCGCTGCGCTCACGTGCACACCGCGAAGCGGTGGACGGCCCCACCCCGGCGCTGGATGACCCGCGCCACGCCGCCTTCACGCAGGAAGTCAAGCTCGAACCCTTTGCCCGGGCGCTGCGCGAAACCGCGCCGCAGGTGTGGTTCACGGCGCTGCGCGCCACCGACAGCGCCGTGCGCGCGCAAATGGAGCCCGTCAGCATCAACCCCGATGGCCTGATCAAGGTGGCGCCGCTGCTGCACTGGTCGTCCAAGCAGCTGCACGAATACTGCGTGCAGCACGGCCTGCCCAACAACTTCGACTACGTGGACCCCACCAAGGGCGAAGACCAGCGCGAATGCGGCCTGCATCTGGCACACTGAGGCCTGCGCTCTATCAAAACAATAGCTACTCGCGCTTGCTGCATAAGCCCTAGAGCCCGATTTGACTGGAAAAACCATGAACGCCCGTGTTGACCCCCAAGTGCTGAACCAGCTCAGCAACCGCCACCTCGATGCGCTGGAAGAAGAAACCATCTTCATCCTGCGCGAAGTGGCCGCCGCCTTTGAGCGCCCCGCCCTGCTGTTTTCGGGCGGCAAAGACTCGCTGGTGATGCTCAAGTGCGCCGAAAAAGCCTTTGGCATTGGCCGCATCCCCTACCCGCTGTTGATGATCGACACCGGCCACAACTTCCCTGAAGTGACCGACTTCCGTGACTTTCGCGCCAAGGAACTCGGCGCCGAGCTGATCGTGCGCAGCGTCGAAGACTCGATGGCGCGCGGCACCGTGCGCCTGGCGCACCCCGGCGAAAGCCGCAACGTGCACCAGTCGGTCACGCTGCTCGAAGCCATTGAAGAGTTCCGCTTTGATGCCCTGATTGGCGGCGCGCGCCGCGACGAAGAAAAAGCCCGCGCCAAAGAGCGCATCTTCAGCCACCGCGACAGCTTTGGCCAGTGGCAGCCCAAGGCCCAGCGCCCCGAGCTGTGGACGCTGTTCAACACCCGGCTGGCCCCGGGCGAGCATTTCCGCGTGTTCCCCATCAGCATCTGGACTGAGCTGGACGTGTGGCAGTACATCGAGCGCGAGCACATCGCCCTGCCCTCGCTGTACTACGCCCACCAGCGCCAGATCGTCGAGCGCAAAGGGCTGCTCGTGCCCGTCACGCCGCTGACACCCCCCAAAGACGGCGAGACCGTGCAAACGCGCACCGTGCGCTTTCGCACCGTGGGCGACATCACCTGCACCTGCCCGGTCGAAAGCCCCGCCGCCACGGCCGGCGAGATCGTGATTGAAACGCTGGCCGCCGAGGTCAGCGAACGCGGCGCCACCCGCATGGACGACAAGACCAGCGACGCCTCGATGGAAAAGCGCAAGAAAGATGGGTATTTCTGATGACAAGCACTCTCAATTCCATAGCTGCCAGCGCACAGCCAGCAAGCGCTGAAGGCCAAAATGACCAACAACACGACCACATCTCTGCGCTGCGCTTCATCACCTGCGGCAGCGTGGACGATGGCAAAAGCACGCTGATTGGCCGCCTGCTGGTGGACAGCCGCGCCGTGCTGCAAGACCACCTGGCGGGCGTGCAGCGCGGCGGTGAAACCGACTTGGCGTTGCTCACCGACGGCCTGTCGGCCGAGCGCGAGCAAGGCATCACCATTGACGTGGCTTACCGCTACTTCGCCACCGAGGCGCGCAAGTTCATCATTGGCGACGCACCCGGCCACGAGCAGTACACACGCAACATGGTCACCGCCGCCTCGCAGGCCGACGCCGCCGTGGTGCTGGTGGACGCCACCAAGCTCGACTGGCAAAACCCGCAGCTGACGCTGCTGCCGCAAACGCGCCGCCACAGCCTGCTGGTGCACCTGCTGCGCGTGCACTCGCTGGTGTTTGCCGTGAACAAGCTCGACGCCGTGGCCGACCCGCAACTGGCCTACCGCCACATTCGCGCCGCGCTGGAGCAGTTCGCCCAGCACGCGGGCATTGCCGTGGCGGGCGTGGTGCCCGTCTCGGCGCTTAAGGGCTGGAACGTGGTGGATGCCCAGCCCAACTGGTGCGGCTACGAAGGCCCCAGCCTGCTGCAAATTCTGGAGCTGCTGCCCAACACGCCGCCCGACACGGCGCTGCCGCTGGCCTTTCCGGTGCAGTGGGTGGAGAAATTCTCCTCGTCGTCGGACACCTCGCAGGGCCGGCGCGTGTTCTGGGGCCGCGTGGGTGCGGGCCAGGTGCAGCCGGGCACGCCGGTGCAAATCTTCCCCAGCGGCCAGCTGGCCACCGTGGCGCAGGTGCTGGATCATGCGCGCCGCGCCACCGGCGTGGGCGCGGGCACCAGCGCTGGCATCATCCTGGACCGCGAGGTCGATGTCTCGCGCGGCGACTGGATTGTGGCTGCGCCTGTGCCCGCCACCCCCGCCGAGGACGACTTTGACACCCCGGCCGCCGTCAGCCCCTGGCCCGGCCAGCGCGAACTGCGCGCCACCGTCGCCTGGATGGACGACGAACCCCTGGTGGCAGGGCGCGTGTACTGGGCGCTGCACGGCCACCGCTGGGTGAAGGCCAAAGTCAAGCGCGTGGTACACAAGCTCGACATCAACACCCTGGCCGAAGAAGACGCCAGCCAGCTCGAACCCAACGCCATCGGCCACGTCGAGCTGCTGCTGCAAGAGCCCCTGCCCGCCGCCCCCTTTGCGCGCTCACGCGTGCTGGGCGCGCTGATTTTGGTGGACACCGCCAGCCACAAAACGGCTGGTGCCGTGCTGGTGAACTAACCTCCTGCCCCCGCCCTGGCGCCAGCGCCACAGGGTCGGCTGCGGCCCACCCTGTGCGAGCGCCTAAAATTGCCGGTTATCCCCTGATTCCTACTACACCATGACCCACGTCGTTTCCGAGAACTGCATCAAGTGCAAATACACCGATTGCGTGGACGTGTGCCCCGTTGACTGTTTTGTCGAGGGCCCGAACATGCTGGTCATCAACCCGGACGAGTGCATTGACTGCGCCGTCTGCGTGCCCGAGTGCCCGGCCAACGCCATCTTTGCCGAAGAAGACCTGCCCGCTGCGGAGCTGGCCTTCATCAAGCTCAACGCCGAGCTGACCAACGCCCCTGGCTGGAAGCCCATTACCAAGCGCAAGGCCGCGCTGGCCGACGCCGACGAGTGGAACGGCCAACCCGGCAAAATCAAAGACCTGCAGCGCTAAGCTGCCAGCCCAGCGGCGCAGCCCCTTTGTGCGGTGGCTGCGCTTTTTTTGTGCCCAGCGCACTACCCATCTCCGAGCCACCCACGCCCATCGCCACCGATGCCGTGGTGATCGGTGCTGGGCCGATTGGCCTGTTCCTGGTATTTCAGCTCGGCTTGCAGGGCCTGCGCGCCCACCTCATCGACACTTTGCCCCACCCTGGCGGCCAGTGCGTGGAGTTGTATGGCGACAAGCCGATTTACGACATCCCCGCCCTGCCCGTGTGCAGCGCGCACGAGCTGGTGCAGCGCCTGCAAGAGCAAATGGCGCCGTTCGCCCCGGTGCAGCACCTGGGCGAGCAGGTGAGCACGCTACAGCCCCTGGCTACAGGCGGCTGGCAGGTGGGCACCGAGCAAGGCACCGAGCTGCACGCGCGTGCGGTGTTCATCGCTGCAGGCGTGGGGGCGTTTGTGCCGCGCACGCTCAAGCTGCCCGGTCTGCAGGCCTACAGCGGCGGGCAAGTGCTCTACCACCTGGGCGATCTGGCCCCCCTGGCGGGCCAACGGGTGGTGGTACACGGTGGCGGCCCAGAGGCCGTGGCCCAGGCCATTGCCTGTGCCACGGCACCCGCCGCACAGCGCCCGGCGCGCACCACACTGCAGCACCGGCGCGACGTGTTCGACGCCCCACCCGAGCTGCTGGAACAACTGCACCACTTGCGCGCAGCAGGCCACATCAACGTAGCCATTGGCGTGCCCAGCAACGTGGAGCAAGAGCCAGGCCCGCCAGCGCGGCTCACGGCCCTCGAACTGAACACGCCAGACGGTGGTGTGCTGCGCCTGCCGCTGGATGTGCTGCTGGTGCGTCTGGGCCTCACCCCACGCCTGGGGCCGCTGGCCGAGTGGGGACTGCAGCTGGAACGCAAACAATTGCCCGTGGATACTGCCACCTTTGCCACCAATCTGCCCGGCATTTACGCCGTGGGCGACGTGGCGCACTACCCCGGCAAACGCAAACTGCTGGTGTGTGGCTTTCACGAAGCCACGCTGGCCGCCTTCAGTGCGGCTGAATGGCTGGCGGGTCAGCCTGTGCCGCTGGAATACACCTCCAGTAGCACCCGGCTGCAGCAACGCCTGGGTGTGCAGGCAGCCAGCACGCTCACTTATTCATAGCTGCTCGCGCTTACCCAGCAAGGCTGAAAGCCCATTTTTTGCTTTTTTTTACGCCTGCACCAAGGCCATCAGGTGCTTGGGTAAAATGCCAAAAACGATTTGACACAAGCCGCATGCATCTTTCCGCCGATGAAACCACCATGCCCAGGCTGCACCTGGTCGGCACATTGACGTTGGTTTTTGTGGTCACGCTGGCACTGGCAGCGTTTTACACATGGCGCAACGAACGCGAGCAGCGTGCCTCGTTCGAGCGCGTGGCCCACGTCATCACCCAACAGCAGCAAGAGCGCCTGACCACGGAAATGCAGTCTGCCGTGGGCTACATGGAATTTTTGCGCCAGCGCACCGAACAAGTATTGCGCCGCAGCCTGGTCGAGCAAGTCGATGCGGCGATGCAAATAGCCCAGGCCATTCACGCACGCGAGTCCAAGCACCGCCCGCCCGAGCAGGTGCGCCAGCTCATCATCGAAGCGCTGCGCCCGGTGCGTTTTTTCGATGGCCGGGGCTATCTCTTCATCGACAGCATGCAGGGCCGCTTCATTTTGCTGCCCACGGCGCCGCAGTTCGAAGGTCGCGCAGGCATTGACAACCGCGACGACACGGGTGCCTACATCATGCGCGGCCTCATCAACGCCGCCTACCTGCCCCAGGGCAAGGGCTTCTTCCGCTACCGCTGGTACCGCCCGGACACGCCCAAGGTGATGGCCGACAAAGTGGCCTATGTGCGCCACTTCGCCCCCTACGACTGGCTGATTGGCACGGGCGACTACCTGTACGAGTGGGAAACGCTGCAGAAAAAAGAAGCCATGCAGCGCCTGCGCGCCCTGCGCTTTGGTGCCAGTGGTTCGGTGGGACTGATCGATGTGGATGGCCGCTCACTGCTCAGCCCCAGCAACCCGGCGCTGGAAGGCTTGCTGCCCGCACAAATGCCCGCGCACGAACGCAATGCGCTGCAAATACTGCGCGACAAGGCCCAGGCGGGCGGAGGCTTTGTGGAATACGACTGGCCGCGCCCAGGTGCCCGCCCGGGTGAGCCTTTGGGGCGAAAAACGGCCTTGGTCAGCACCTACGCCCCCTGGGGCTGGGTGCTGATCACATCGATGTTCAACGACGAGCTGGACTCCACCTTGCGCGCCGAAGCCAAGGCACATGAAGCGGGCAACACCCAGCACCGGCTGGAATTGGCCCTGGTGGTGCTGGGCGTACTGGGCCTGGGCGTGGCGGGCTCGTTTGCCTTTTCACACTGGTCGCGCCGCCTGTTCACCCGCTACCACCGCGAGCTGCAAGAAGCACACGAAAACCTGCGCATTGCCGCCATTGCCTTTGAATCGCAAGAAGGCATTTTCGTCACCGACACGCGCGGCATCATCTTGCGCGTGAACAGCGCCTTCACCGAGATCACCGGCTACAGCGCTGCCGAAGCGATTGGCCGTACCCCCGCGCTGCTCAAGTCCGGACGCCACGGCAGCGAGTTCTATGCTGCCATGCAAGCCACGTTGGCCACCACGGGGGCCTGGTCGGGCGAAATTTGGAACCGGCGCAAATGCGGCACAGTGTTTCCTGAATGGCTCACCATCACGGCCGTCAAAACCGATGCTGGCGAGGTCACGCACTACGTCAGCACCCTCACCGACATCACCCAGCGCAAGGCCGCCGAGGAAGAAATTCGCCACCTGGCCTACTACGACCCGCTCACGCGCCTGCCCAACCGCCGCCTGCTGCTCGACCGGCTAGAGCACGCGCTGCAAAGTGGTCGGCGCACGCACCTGCATGGGGCGCTGATGTTCATTGACCTGGACAACTTCAAGCTGGTCAACGACAGCCTGGGCCACGAACAAGGCGACTTGCTGCTCAAAGAGATGGGCCAGCGCCTGGTGGCTGCCGTGCGCGAAGGAGACACCGTGGCCCGCCTGGGCGGGGACGAGTTCGTCGTCATCCTGGAAGGCTTGAGCGCCCAGGCCCACCAAGCCGCCGCCCAGGCCGAAAGCGTGGCACACAAAATGCTGCAGGCCCTGGCCTCGCCCATGGTCCTGGCGGGCCATGCCATGCAAAGCTCGTGCAGCATTGGCGTGGTGCTGTTCGTAGGCGACGAAGCCAGCGCCGACGACCTGATGAAGCACGCCGACCTGGCCATGTACCAGGCCAAGGAAGCAGGCCGCAACACCGTGCGCTTTTTTGATCCCGAAATGCACGCCGCCGTCGTGCACCGCCTGGCGCTAGAGCAAGACCTGCGCGCCGCGCTGCACGAGCAGCAACTGCGCCTGTACCACCAGCCCCAGGTGGATGGCACGGGGCGCATCATCGGCACCGAAGGACTGGTGCGCTGGCAGCATCCGCAGCGGGGCCTGGTGTCGCCGCGCGACTTCATTGGCCTGGCCGAAGACACGGGACTGATTCTGCCGCTGGGCCAATGGGTGCTAGAGACCGCTTGCCAGCAGCTGGCGCAATGGGCACACAGGCCCGAACGTGCACACCTGACCTTGTCGGTGAACGTCAGTGGCAAGCAACTGCGCCAAAGCGATTTTGTGGCCCAGGTGCTGCGCACGCTCGAACGCAGCGGTGCCCCCGCGCAGCGCCTGAAACTGGAGCTGACCGAGAGCGTGCTGCTAGACAACCCCCAGGACGCTGTGACCAAAATGAGCGCCCTGCAGGCCCAGGGCGTAGGCTTTTCGCTTGATCACTTTGGCACGGGCTACTCCTCACTGGCCTACCTGCGCCAGCTGCCGCTCGATCAGCTCAAGATTGACCAAAGCTTCGTCCACAACCTGGGCAGCGACCCGCGCGCGGCGGCGATTGTGCGCACCATCGTCACCTTGGCCGACAACCTGGGCCTAAACGTGATTGCCGAAGGGGTAGAAACCCAAGAGCAACGCGAGCAATTGGCCCTCAACGGTTGCCACGCCTGCCAGGGCTACTTGTTTGGGCGGCCTGTGCCCATTGAGGAGCTGCGCCTTGGAGAGTGATGAACAGATGTTGCCCCTGTTTTGTAGCGTGCTTCGCTTCCTGCTTACGCGGCCTTTGTGCGCTGCGCCTCATTGCGGAGTTTCTCGTATTGCAGCGCGCTAACTGGCTTGCCTCTCATGGGCTAGAGGAAGCAGCTTAAATCTACAATGAACGATCTTAAATAGGAAAAAATATCTTTAAAAGATAAATATATGGATTTATCTTTCAGCACGCCACAAGAGATCGTTCATCGCGTTTGTGAGCGTCTGCGCGTAGAACGCGTAGCGCAGTCCATGACCCAAGGCGAGCTGGCTGCGCGCGCAGGGGTAAGCAAATCCACCATTTCTAACGTCGAGTCAGGCCAGTCCGTGCGCTTTGAATACATCGTGCGGGTTGCCATGGCCTTAGGCCGCGCCAACGAGTTAGAAAACCTCTTTCAGCCAGCCATTGACAGCATTGCCGACGTGAACCGCTATGAAGCCACCGCCACACGCCAACGTGTCCGAAAGCACGGCAAAGGCCAAGGCCAACATGCTTGAAACCGTCAATATCTACTACGAAGGCTGGGGCGAGCGCTGGCTATGGGGCACATTGGCGCGCACCCGTCGTGTGACCTCACGCCCTGTCACCGTCTTCGAGTACAGCAGCGAAGCACTGCAACGCAACTTAGAACTGTCGTCTTACCTGCTACCCCTGAAGCAAAAAACCACGCAAGGGTTTCCCGCTCACCACTTCGAGCTGCCGGGGCCTGCGTATGACGCCCTGCCCGATGGCTGGGGGATGCTCTTGATGGATCGGCTATTTCGCAAGCGCAACCTGTCGCCCGCCACCATTGGCCCCCTTGAGCGCTTGGCCTATGTGGGCAGCAACGCCATGGGGGCGATGACCTTTGAGCCCGTGGCGCCGCAAGGTATGCAAACGGGCCAGCACTTCGACCTCGCCAGCTTGGCTGCCAGCGTACAAGAAGTACTGCACGGCGAAGGGGCAGAGTTTTTAGAGAGCTTGATTCAAGTTGGCGGCTCGCCTCATGGCGCGCGCCCCAAAGCCTTGGTCTACAAAGACCCCCAAACCGATGCCTTCACCACCATTCAACGACCTGGCTACGAAGCGTGGCTGGTGAAGTTTCCCGCGCAGTCGGAGCATCCCGAAGTCTGTGCCATTGAGGCCGTGTATGCCCACTGTCTGCGCCAATGCGGCATCAACACACCAAACACCCTGCACTTTCAGCTACCAGGCGGCCACAGCGCTTTTGCCAGCAAGCGCTTTGACCGCATCCAAGACGTGCGCGTACCGATGCAAAGCTTGGCATCCTTCACGGCTGCGGATTACAGAACGCCCGGCAGCTTGAACTATCAAAACTTCTTGCGTGCCACGCACATGTGTACACGCGACATCCGCCAAAAAGCGGTGGCTTTTGAGCGCGCGCTGTTCAACGTCATCTTTCACAACCGCGACGACCACACCAAAAACTTTGCGTACCACATGAGCAAAGACGGGCAATGGCAACTCTCACCCGCCTACGACGTCACCTACTGCCCCGGCCCCGGCGGCTGGCACCAAATGGACGTGTGCGGCGAAGCCTTGAACATCGGCAAAACACACATGCTGCATCTGGCGGCTGAAGCCGACCTCTCCCAGCGAGCAGCCAGCGACCTGATCGACAAATTTTCAGAAGTAGGCAGCCGCTTTACCACGATTGCTCACAGCCTCTACCAAGGCGTGATCACCCCGCAAACACTGGCCGAAATTCAGCGCCACATCGACACCAACATCAGCAACTTGCAATAACCGCAAGGCTGCGGGCAACACTTCCCGGCGCACTGTTGAAACCTGCTTTTTTGATAGCTACTCGCGCTTGCCCTGCAAGGGTTTGAGGCCTTTTTTATCCTCAAAACCTCCATCTAGCCACTGCGCCATGGCCTCGACCATGGCCTGGGCAGCGCCCTGGTGGCTTTGGGCGAACTGCTGGGCCTGCTGGCGCGCCTGGGCCAGCGCGGCCTCGTCATGCACCCACGCTAGCGCAGCGCGCACGGCCTGCGCCATGTCGGCTACACGCTGCGCGGCGCCACTGGCACAGGCATCTTCAGCCGCTTGGGCAAAGTTGAAAGTGTGCGGCCCCAGCACCACCGGGCAGGCACAAGCTGCGGCCTCGATCAGGTTTTGCCCGCCCAATGGGGCAAAACTGCCGCCCAGCAAGGCCACGTCGGCCAAGGCGTAGTACAGCGGCATTTCGCCCAGACTGTCGCCCAGCCACACATCGGCCTGGGACGCGGGGCCATCTGCCCACTGGCTGCGGCGCGCCACACTCAGGCCTGCGCTTTGCAGCTGCTGCGCCACTTCATCAAAGCGCTGTGGGTGGCGTGGCACTAGCAGCCATTGCACCGCTTGCCACGCTTGTTTTTTGATAGCTGCTTGCGCTTGCTGGGTAAGGCTGAGAGCCATTTTTGGCTCTTTATTTAGTGGCTCTTGAGGTTGCAGCGTCTGCAGGGCCTGCAGCCACAGCGCTTCTTCGCCCTCGCGCGTGCTGGCCAGCAGCACCACGGGGCGCCCTTGCCGGGCACGCCAGGTGCGGCCTTGGGCCAGTTGCTGGGCATTGGGCTGCACGTCGAACTTCAAATTGCCCACCACAGCCTGCACCGGCGCGCCCAGGCTGCGCAGGCGCTGGGCGTCGGCCTCGGTTTGTGCCCACACCGCCGCCAGCCCCGCGTAGGCCGGGCGCGACAGCCACGCCAAGCGCTGGGCCTTGCGCAGCGACGTGGCATTGAGCCGGGCATTGGCCAGCACCAGCGGCACGCCCTGAGCGCGGCAAACGGCCACCAGATTGGGCCAGACCTCGGTTTCCATCAACAGGCCAAGCTGCGGACGAAAGTGGCGCACAAAACGCTGCACAGCACCGGGGGTATCCCATGGCAGCCAGGCCTGCAGATCGCCGGGCTGCAACAGCTTGGCCCCTTCGGCGCGGCCCGTGGCGGTGCCATGGGTGAGCAGCACGCGCACGGTGGGCCAGCGCGCACGCAGTGCCGTCAGCAAGATGGCGGCGGCGCGTGTTTCCCCCAAGGAGACGGCGTGAATCCACACCAACGGCGGCTCGCCCGGCTGCGGCACACGCGGGGCGCTGTCGTAGTGGCCAAAGCGCTCGGGAACGTGCTGGGCGTAGCCGGGCTCGGCCTGGGCACGGCGGCGCAGCTTGCGCCGCAACAGCGGCTGCGCCGCCCAAGCCAGGGTGCTGTAGAGCCAAAGCACAGGGCGCATGGGAGGGTGCAGGGAACGCGCTGGGAACGTTGGGAACGGCTCAGTGCGCTGCTGCGCCCACCTGGGCACCGGGCTTGACCCGCTCCAGCAGCGCCAGCATGTCGGCCTGGATGCGTGCCAGGGCCTCGGGTGTGTGGCCCTCAAAGCGCAGCACCAGCACGGGGGTGGTGTTGCTGGCGCGGATCAGGCCAAAGCCATCGGGCCAGTCGATGCGCAGGCCATCGATGGTGTTGATTTGTGCCGGTGCAGCGAACACGCTAGGGGCCAAGCTCTGCAGTTGTGCCGTGAGCTGGTGCGGCTCGCCCTCGGCGCAGGCCACATTCAGCTCAGGCGTGGAGTAGCTGGTGGGCAGGCCGTTGAGCACGGCGCTGGGGTCGCTGCTGCGGCTGAGGATTTCCAGCAGACGGCAACCCGCGTAGGTGCCATCGTCAAAACCAAACCAGCGTTCTTTGAAGAAGATGTGGCCGCTCATCTCGCCGCCCAGGGGGGCATCCAGCTCTTTCATGCGCGCTTTGATGAGCGAGTGGCCGGTTTTGTACATCACCGGCACGCCGCCTGCTGCCGTGATGGCAGGGGCCAGGCGTTGGGTGCATTTCACGTCAAACAGGATGTGGCCACCGGGCACGCGCGAGAGCACGTCTTGTGCAAACAGCATCATTTGGCGGTCAGGGAAGATGTTGCTGCCGTCTTTGGTGACGATGCCCAGGCGGTCGCCATCGCCATCAAACGCCAGGCCCAGCTCCGCGTCGCTGGCTTGTAGTGCGGCCATCAGATCACGCAGGTTTTCCGGCTTGCTGGGATCGGGGTGGTGGTTGGGGAAATTGCCATCCACCTCAGAAAACAGCTCAATGACCTCGCAGCCCAGCGCACGAAAGATGCCGGGCGCCGAAGCCCCGGCCACGCCGTTGCCGCAATCCACCACGATTTTCATGGGTCGCGCCAGCTTCACATCGCCCACGATGCGCTGCACGTAAGCGGGCAACACGTCAGCCTGGCTGCAACTGCCACCGGGTTGCAGTTGCCAGGTTTCATCCTGCATGGTTTGGCGCAGCTGCTGGATTTCGTCGCCATAAATGGCACGGCCTGCCAGCACCATCTTGAAGCCGTTGTAGTCCTTGGGGTTGTGGCTGCCGGTAATTTGAATGCCACTGCGGCACAACGTGCTGGCGGCAAAGTAGAGCATGGGCGTGGTGCATAGGCCAATGTCAATCACCTCCACGCCGGCATCTACCAGGCCTTGGATCAGCGCGGCAGCCAGCGCCGGGCCGCTCAGACGGCCATCGCGCCCTACGGCCACGACCTGCTCGCCCGCCGCACGCGCGGCGCTGCCAAAGGCGCGGCCCAGGGCACGGGCCACGTCCTCATCCAAGGTAGTGGGGACGATGCCCCGAATGTCATAGGCTTTGAAAATCGAGGCGGCAAGTTGCACGGCGGGGTGTCCTGTAGCGAAATCAAACAGAAAAAAGAAGGTGGGCGATTGTAGGAGCCGCCCTGCAGCACCCGGGCGACACGGCAAGGACACAAGCTCAGCGGATTTTCTTGGTGCTTGTCAAGCGGGATTTACCCAAGATCGGCAACAATGGGGGGGCGGGTGTGCGCTCTACACTTGAGCGGTCGAGCCCGTTATGGGCTTTTTGTTGTTGTTTCATCCTCATGGCCTTTGCCACCCTGCCCCTCCTTGCGCCAGATGCGGCCCCCGCGACAGCACGCGAAAGCGAGCTGCTGCAACTGCTGCAAGCCCTGGGCTGCGGGCTGTGGGAGTGGCATGTGCCCAGCCACAGGCTGCGCTTTGAGGGCGAGTTTTTCCGGCGCTTTGGTGTGTATGAACAACCGCCTGAGCGCTGCCTGAGCTACTGGGCCAGCCTGCGCCACCCGCAAGAGCGTGGTCAGGTGGCCGCGCAAGTGCAGCAGGTACACAGTGGCCAGGTGCAGCAGTTTCGCTGGGAGTTTCGTGTGCGCGACCTCAGTGGCCAATGGCGCTGGCTGCTCACGCACGGCTGCATCATGGAACGCGATGCACAGCAGCGCCCCGTGCGCATCCAAGGCATCACCCAAGACGTCACGCACCGCTACAACGCTCTGGAGGCCGCGCGCAACGCCACCCCACTGGCGGAAATGGATGAAGACCAGCGCCAGCACAACGAACTGCGCATTTTCAGCAGCCTGATGCAGCAGGCCGGGCGGCTGGCCCGCCTGGGTGCGTGGGAAGACGCGCCGGGCCGAGGCATCGTGTACTGGTCAGACATTTGCTACACCATCCACGGCCTGCCACCGAGCAGCCCGCTGCCGCGCAACTATCTGCAAACCTTCGTAGCACCACCCTGGCGCGAGGAGATGCGCAGCAAAATGCGCGAGTGCCTGCGCCGTGGCACGGAGTGGTCCATCGTCATGCAAATCCAGCGCGCCGACGATGGCCGCCTGGTGTGGGTGCGTGCACGGGGCGAGCCCGTGGTGGAAAACGGCCGCATTGCGCGCATCCGTGGCGTGATGCAAGACATTGACGACAGCAAGCACGCCGAAGAGCAGTTGCGCCAGTCGGAAGAACACTTTGCGCGCATCTTTCAGCTGGTGGATCAACCCATGGGCATCGTGCGCCGCAGCAATGGCCAGCACCTCATCGTCAACCCCGCCTGGGAAGCCCTGACAGGCTACAGCGCCGCCCAAGCACTGGGGCGCAACGCCATCGAGCTGGGATTGATCACCGAGGCTGACCGCCAAGGCATGATTGCCCTGGCCCAGGCCGATTCCAGTCTGAGCGACCACGAAATCACCATGACGCGCTGCGACGGCGAGCAGCGCAGCATCGTGCAATCGCTGCGGGCCGTGGACTACTACAACGAGCCGTGCTGGCTGTTTTCCTGCAACGACATCACCGAACACAAACGCCGCGAATACAGCATCCGCGAGCGTGAGGAACTGCTCAGTCTGACCATGGCCGCCGCCGCCCTGGGACGCTGGGACTGGGATTTGCAAACAGGCCAAGCCAAGGCCGATGCACAGTGGCACGCCATGCACGGTGCTGCGCACCCCAAAGAAGCCATGCAGCACATCACGCACTGGAGTGAACAGCTGTCAGCCGACGACCAGGCACGCATCGAAGCTGCATTGGCCGTCCACCGAGACCATCCGCACCAACCGTTTGACATCACGCTGCGCATTGCGCAGCCATCCAACGCACCACCACGCTGGGTACGCAGCCTGGGCAAAATCGTCAGCACCAGTGCCGATGGCCAGCCCCTGCGCATGATGGGTGTGAGCATGGACGTAACGCAGCAGCGCACCCAGCAAGAGCAGCTGCACCGCCTGGCCCATTTCGACCCCCTCACCAGCCTGCCCAACCGCGTGCAACTGGCACACCGCCTGCAGCAGGCCATGGAACAGGCGCGCAGCGGCACCACCTTGCTGGGCGTGGCCTACCTCGACCTCGATGGCTTCAAACCCATCAACGACCGGCTCGGGCACAGTGCGGGCGACCGCCTGCTGGTGAACCTGGCAGCGCGGCTGAACAATGCCCTGGGGCCAGCCAACTGCCTGGCCCGTCTGGGGGGCGATGAGTTCGTCATCTTGCTGCCCGGCTTGCACAGCCGCGCTGACTGCGAAACACAGTTGCGCCAGCTCATGCAGCACATTGCCGCGCCCTATGCGCTGGAAAACGAGCGGGTACACATCACAGCCAGCATCGGCTACACGCTGTTCCCGGAAGACGATGCCGACGCTGATGCCCTCTTGCGCCATGCCGACCAAGCCATGTACCAAGCCAAACAGGCCGGGCGCAACCGCTTTCATGGCTTTGACACAGCCCTGGCACGCAGCCAGTACGAACAACACCAGCAAAGCGAACGCCTGGGGCAGGCGCTGGAGCGGGGTGAATTTACCCTGTACTTGCAACCCAAGGTGGACATGCAAAACGGTGCCGTGGTCGGGGCCGAATGCCTGCTGCGCTGGCAGCACCCGGAGCAAGGCCTGCTGGGGCCTGGCGACTTTCTCCCGGCCCTGGCGGGCACGGAGCTGGAGATTCGGCTAGGCCAATGGGTACTCAGGCACGCCCTGCAATGCATTGCCCAGCTGCAAAGTGAAGGCCTGGAGCTGCCACTGGCGGTGAACATTGCCGCCCAGCATTTACAGCAAAGCGACTTTGCCCCCTGGGTTCAGCGCTGCCTGCAAGAGCAGCCTGGCGTGCCCAGCGCACTGCTGGAGCTGGAAATCACCGAATCCGCCGCGCTGTACGACATCGACCATGTGGCCCACCAGCTCAGCCAACTGCGCACGTTGGGCATTGGCATTGCGTTGGACGACTTCGGCACGGGCTACTCTTCCCTCACCTACCTGCGCCGCTTGCCGCTGGACACCATCAAAATCGATCAAAGCTTTGTGCGCGACATGCTGCAAGACCAGGGCGATCTGGCCATCGTGCAGGGGGTGATTGGCCTGGCGCATTCGTTCGGCCACCACATCGTCGCCGAAGGCGTGGAAACGCTGGAACAAGGGCAAAAGCTGCAGCAACTGGGCTGTAGCCTGGCACAGGGCTACTACATTGCCCGCCCCATGCCGGTCAGCGACTTTGCCGCGTGGGTGGCCCACTGGCAACTGCCCACGGGCTGGCAACAAAATCGCTTGTTTTAAGCAATACCCACTTCAGTGGTGGGTGCGGGCAAGAGGCTGGGGCCAAAGCGCTGGCGCACCGCCTGCTCAATGCCCTGCGCATCCAAGCCCTGCAGCGCCAGCAGTTTGGCGGGGTCGCCGTGCTCGATGAACACATCGGGCAAGCCCAGTTGCAGCACCGGCAGGCACAGCCCGGCAGCGCTCAGTGCCTCGCACACGGCACTGCCTGCGCCGCCCTGGATGCAGCCTTCTTCCAGCGTGACCACGGCCTCGTGCGTGGCGGCCAGCTGCAGTAGCAACTCCGTATCCAGAGGTTTCACCCAGCGCATATTCA
Organism: Acidovorax sp.; assembly: GCA_041910915.1. Taxonomy (GTDB): domain Bacteria; phylum Pseudomonadota; class Gammaproteobacteria; order Burkholderiales; family Burkholderiaceae_C; genus Paenacidovorax. The sequence goes on along the minus strand of JAYRPZ010000134.1, from coordinate 3,068 downwards.
CCACCGTGGCATTCAAGGCCTCGGCCGCCTGCAAGGCGGGGTACAGCAGCGTGCCAAAAGCCAAAATCACGATGCGCTGGCCACTGCGGCGCACCTCGCCTTTGCCGTAAGGCAAGCCCTCCAGCCCCGGCAACGGTGCCACACCGGCGCCGCTGCCCCGTGGGTAGCGCACAGCCACCGGGTGGTTTTGTGCATAGGCCGTACTGAGCAGCTGGCGGCATTCGCGCTCGTCCGCCGGACAGGCCAACGCCATGTTGGGAATGCAGCGGATGAAGGCGATGTCGTACGCACCCGCATGGGTTGCGCCATCGGCACCCACCAGGCCCGCGCGATCCAGGGCAAACACCACGGGCAGATTTTGCAGCGCCACATCGTGGATGAGCTGGTCGTAAGCCCGCTGCAAAAAGGTGGAATAAATGGCCACCACGGGCTTCACGCCCTCGCACGCCAGGCCAGCGGCAAACGTCACGGCGTGCTGCTCGGCAATGCCCACGTCGTGATAACGCTCAGGAAAACGGCGGTGAAACTCCACCATGCCCGAGCCCTCGCGCATGGCCGGGGTAATGCCCACCAGGCGCGCGTCGTGCGCCGCCATATCGCACAGCCATTGGCCAAAAATCTGTGTGAACGTTGCCTTGGGCGCCACAGCGGGCGGGGTGAGGCCGACGCGGGGGTCGAACTTGCCCGGGCCGTGGTAGCTCACGGGGTCGGCCTCGGCCAGTTCGTAGCCTTGGCCTTTTTTGGTGACCACGTGCAGAAACTGCGGACCTTTCAGCTCTTTGATGTTTTCCAGCGTGGGAATGAGCGAATCCAGGTCGTGACCATCAATCGGGCCGATGTAGTTGAAGCCAAATTTCTCAAACAGCGTGGCAGGCACCACCATGCCCTTGGCCTGCTGCTCCAGGCGCTTGGCCAGCTCCCACAGCGGCGGGGCGTTTTTCAGCACGTTCTTGCCCATGTCGCGCGCACGGGCGTAGAACTGGCCACTCATGAGCTGCGCCAGATAGCGGTTGAGTGCGCCCACAGGCGGGCTGATGCTCATGTCGTTGTCGTTCAAGATCACCAGCAGGTTGCAATCTTGCACGCCCGCGTTGTTCAGGGCCTCAAACGCCATGCCAGCGGTCATGGCACCGTCACCAATGATGGCAACGCAATGGCGCTGCTCGCCGCGCTGCTTGCTGGCCAGCGCCATGCCCAGCGCCGCAGAAATACTGGTAGAGGAATGGCCGGTGCCAAAGGTGTCGTACGGGCTTTCGTCGCGGCGCGGAAAGCCCGAGATACCGCCCAGCTGGCGCAAGCTGCCCATGCGTTCGCGCCGTCCGGTGAGGATTTTGTGCGGATAGGTTTGGTGGCCCACATCCCACACCAGGCGGTCATCAGGTGTGTTGAACACATGGTGCAAGGCGATGGTCAGCTCCACCGTGCCCAGGTTGGAGCTGAGGTGCCCGCCGGTTTTCGAGACGCTTTCCAGCACAAAGGCGCGCAGCTCCTGCGCCAACTGCGGCAACTGGGTGCGTGCCAGGCGACGCACATCGGCAGGATCGTTCACGCGGGCGAGCAAGGGGTAGGAGCTGGGGCTGGTCATAAGCTATGAATAAGCTATTTTTTTAATAGCTGCTAGCGCTTGTCTGGTAAGGGATAGAGGCGGTTTTAATGGCTACGCCCCACGACCATATCGGCCAGCGCAGCCAGCGCACGGGTGTCGGGCAAGGCACTGGCCTGCAGCGCGGCGTGGGCCTGCGCGCGCAGTGCCTGGGCATAGGCCATGGCCTGCTCCAAGCCCAGCAGAGAAACGTAGGTGGGTTTGTCGCTGGCAGCGTCTTTGCCCGCTGTTTTGCCCAGCGTGGCCGAGTCTTGCGTGACGTCCAAAATGTCGTCCACCACCTGAAAGGCCAAACCCAGGGCGCTGCCGTACTGCGACAGAGCCGCGCGGGCCGCAGCATCCACCGTGCCACAGGCCGCGCCCATGTCCACACTGCATTGCAGCAAAGCGCCGGTTTTCAGGCGGTGCATGTGGCGCAGTTGCGCTTCGCTCAAGGGCTGGCCCACGCTGGCCAGGTCAATCGCCTGCCCACCGGCCATGCCCTGCGAGCCCGCAGCAGCGGCCAGCAAGCGGCACCACTGCACCTGCACAGCGGCAGGCAGCGCTGCGTCGTCGGGCACCAGCAGCTCAAAGGCCAGCGCCTGCAGCGCATCGCCCGCCAACAGTGCCTGGGCCTGGCCAAACTGCACGTGTACGGTGGGCTTGCCCCGGCGCAGCACGTCGTTGTCCATGCAGGGCATGTCGTCGTGGACCAGGGAATAGGCGTGGATCAACTCCACCGCACAAGCGGCGCGCAGGGCCTGCGCGAGCGGCCCGCCCACAGCCTCGCAGGCGGCCAGCACCAGCAAGGGGCGCAGGCGCTTGCCCGCACCCAGCACGGCATAGCGCATGGCCTGGCCCAGGTTGGCGGGGGCGTGGGGATCAATCCACTGCTCCAGCGCCTGCTCCACGCGCTGCAGGTGCTGCGCGCTCCAGGTACTCAAGTCAAAAGAAGGGGCGGACACGGTGGGTGCGGTGGAAGTCATTGCAAACGGGGCCATCAATCGTGCGTCCAAGGCTGCAAGACGCCGTCATCGAGCACCTTGATCTGCTCTTGCACGGCCTGCAAGCGCGTGCGGCAAAACGCCAGCAAGGCCGCACCGCGCTGGTAGCCCGCCAACACATCGTCGAGCGGCATTTGGCCCGACTCGATGCGCGCTACCAACTGCTCCAACTCCTGCAAGGCAGCTTCATAGGTGGTAGGCAGGGCAACGGCAGGGGCGCTGGCGGCTTTGGGCATACAAAGAGAAAAAGGCCGCTCTCACGCGACCACAGGAAAAGAAACGGCGGATTCTAGGCGCAGCCACCTGCAGCGGGCTGACAGCGCAGGCAGAAACCCATCTGCGGGCGCTGCCACACCCTGCCTAGTGTCGCGTCAGCGCTCAGGTGTCGAAGGCTGCGCATCGCCATCGGATCGCAGCGCAAGGCGCATTGCGCAGCCAATACCGAGCGTATTGGCAAGCGATGCAACGCAGCGATGCGATTC
>JAYRPZ010000133.1:0-151344 GCA_041910915.1 Acidovorax sp. | reverse complement strand
CTGACCGACCTGTTCCCCATCATGGAACTGGGCACCAGCGCCAAGATGCTGTCCATCGTGCCCCTGATGGCCGGCGGCTGCATGTACGAAACCGGCGCGGGCGGCTCGGCTCCCAAGCACGTGCAGCAGCTGGTGGAAGAAAACCACCTGCGCTGGGACTCGCTGGGTGAATTCCTGGCGCTGGCCGTCTCGTTCGAAGATTTGGGCCTGAAGAACGGCAACGCCCGTGCCAAGCTGCTGGCCAAAACGCTGGACGCCGCCACAGGCAAGCTGCTGGACAACAACAAGGGCCCCAGCCCGAAGACCGGCCAGCTCGACAACCGCGGCAGCCAGTTCTACCTGTCGCTGTACTGGGCGCAAGAGCTGGCCACACAAACCGAAGATGCCGAACTGGCAGCCAAGTTTGCTGGCGTGGCCAAGCAACTGGCAGACAACGAGCAAAAGATCGTGGACGAGCTGAACGCCGTGCAAGGCCAGCCTGCCGACATCGGTGGTTACTACCTGCCCGACACCGCCAAGCTGGACGCAGTAATGCGCCCCAGCACCACCTTTAATAGCGCGCTGGCAGCTCTCGCCTGAGCCTGAAAGCGCTCAAAGCAAAGGCCACCCAATGGGTGGCCTTTTTCATGCTTTGACCGCGCCAGACAAGCGCAAGCCGCTCACTTTTTGATAGAAAAAATAGCCCCACCCAGTTTGCTGCCCGCCTTCAAACCGCGCTGCGCAAACCAGCCCTGGTTCATCTCCAGCACGTAGCGCACGGGCTTGGCCGAGCAGTGCGAGTCTTCGCTCAGAGGCTGCATATCGGCCAGGTTGACGATGGTGCCGTCGTCCGCCACAAACGCTGCCGTGAGGGGCAAGGGGGTGTTTTTCATCCAGAAACACTGCACGCCCGGCTGCTCGAACACAAACAACATACCCTCGTGCGTGGGCATATCGCGCCGCTGCATCAGGCCGATTTGGCGCTGTGTGGGGGTAGAGGCCACCTGGGCATCAATGCGGTACATGCCCGCCGTCAGCGCCACGCGGGGCAGGTTCACTTGCGGCACGCTTTGTGCCATGGCCTGGTGGCTGGTGGCCACCGCCGCCAGTCCGGCCAAGGCCAAAAGCCCAGCAGCCAGGCGAGAAGTCAATGAAGGCATCAATTCATTCCTCGGGAAGATGGGCGCAAGGCCCAAGGGTTCAGGCACGGCGCGGCTGGGTGGGGTCGGCGGCACGGGCATCTGCCCCGGCAGGCAAGCTGGCACGGGCGCGCTGGTAGGGGCCATGCGCCTGCAGGGCGTCCCACTCCAGCGCCGGGCCGCGCGGCAGCAAGGCGCGGCGGCGCTGTTCGCTGGCGGGGTCAGGCTGCCACTGGCCTTGCGCCTGGGCCTGGGCCAAACCGGCCATCAGCTCATCGACCGCCCTGCCCTCGCCCAGGCTTTGGTTGCACAGCAGCACCAAGTCGCAACCGGCTTGCAATGCAGCCACGGCGGCATGGGGATAGTCCACCAGCACACCGTCAATGCGGCGCGCGCCTTCCATGCTCAAGTCGTCGCTGAAGATGGCGCCCTGAAAGCCGAGCTGGCCGCGCAAAATCTCTTGCAGCCAGCGCGCCGAAAAGCCCGCCGGGCGCGCACACACCTGCGGGTAGATGACGTGCGCGGGCATCACGCTGGTGAGGCTGTGCGACAACCAAGCATAGGGCGCGGCATCTTCGGCCAGCAGCGCCTGCAGGCTGCGCTCGTCCACCGGCACCTCGGTGTGGGAATCGGCGCGCACATAGCCATGGCCGGGAAAGTGCTTGCCACAGTGCCCCATACCCGCCTGCAGCAGGCCCAGCGCCAGGCTGCGTGCCAGGCTGGTGACCACGCGCGGATCGCGGGCAAAGGCACGGTCACCAATCACGCCGCTGCTGCCGTAGTCCAAATCCAGCACGGGGGTGAACGAGAAATCCACACCGCAAGCACGCAGCTCGGCGCCCAGCACGTAGCCCACGGCCACTGCTGCGTCCATGGCGCGCTGGGCACCGCTGCCCAACTGCCATGCCGCGCCCTGGCCATCGTCAGCCCACAGGCGGCCCAGCACGGCCATGGGCGGCAGGTGGGTAAAGCCATCGGTTTTGAAGCGCTGCACGCGCCCGCCTTCGTGGTCCACGCAAATCAGCAGATCGGCACGCACGGATTTGATGTCAGCACACAGGGCCGACAGCTGCGCGCGGCTGTGCCAGTTGCGCGCAAACAAGATGATGCCGCCCACCAGTGGGTGCGCCAGGCGCTGGCGGTCGGTGGAGCTCAGGGTAGTGCCCGCAATGTCGATGATGAGGGGGGCGTGTGTGTGCATGGCGTGTTTCACAAGAATTTTTGCTCTTTTTTCAATAGCTGCTTGCGCTTGACCAGCAAGGGCTAGAGCCGTTTTTTATCTAAATTTTGGTGTGGCTGGTGTCATCGCACTCGGCAATGCAAAAGCTGCTGGCGTAGTCGCTCTCGTCGCTCATGCTCAAGTGAAAGCGCAGGCCGCGTGCCGTGCACCAGTCGTGCAATGCGCCATGCACCACGATGGTGGGCTGGCCGCTGGGCAGGCTGCGCACTTCACAGTCGCGCCAAGCCATGGGCTGGATCAGGCCCAGGCCAATGGCCTTGGAAAACGCCTCTTTGGCGCTAAAGCGCGTGGCCAGGTAGCGCACGCCGCGCTCGGGCCAGCGCGCCGAGCGGCTGTGCCAGATGCCCAGTTCGGCCTCGTGCAGCACTTTGTGCGCAAAGCGCTCGCCATGGCGCTCCAAACTGGCGCGGATGCGGCGGATGTCGCAAATGTCGGTGCCAATGCCGTAGATCATGGTTTGAGGTTCAAAAAGGCCTCCAGCCCTTACTGGGAAAGCGCGAGCAGCTCTTATTTCAAGAGCAAGCGCTCGTGCATTCCCTGGTCGATACAGCGCTGGTAGGCGCGCACGGTGTCGGTGTAGCCCAGTTCCAGCGCATCGGCGATGAAGGCGTGGCCAATCGAGACTTCCAGCACGCCGGGCACCTGGGCCAGGAAATCGGCCAGGTTGTCGCGGTTGAGGTCGTGGCCAGCGTTCACACCCAGGCCTGCTTGCTGTGCGGCCTGCGCGGCGGCGCGGTAGCGCTGCAACTGCGTGGCCTGCTCGGGCGTGCCCCAGGCGGCGGCGTAGGGTTCGGTGTACAGCTCTACGCGGTCGGCCCCTGCGGCGCGGGCGGCTGCCATCTGCTCAGGCAGGGGGTCCATGAACAGGCTCACGCGCACGCCCAGGCTGTGGCATTCGGCAATCAAGGGGCGCAGGCGTTCGCTGTCTTGCGCCAGGTTCCAGCCGTGGTCGCTGGTGAACTGGTCTTCGCCGTCGGGCACGAAGGTGGCCTGGGCCGGGCGCACCTGGCGAATGAAGTCCAGCAGGTTTTGCGTGGGGTTGCCTTCGATGTTGAACTCGGCCTGGGGCCACTGGCGCAGCAAGGCGGCCAGCTCGGTCACGTCGTGCGCGCGGATGTGGCGCCCATCGGGCCGGGGGTGGATGGTGATGCCCTGCGCCCCCGCCTCCAGGCACAGCTGCGCAGCGCGGGTGACGCTGGGAATACCCAGGTGGCGCGTGTTGCGCACCAGGGCGACTTTGTTGACGTTGACCGACAAGGCGGTGCGCGGAAAAACCGGGGCGGTGCTGGAGGAAGGCAGAGGCGGGGTCATAAAGTTTGCAAGTCCATCATCAATTGGCGCGTGCGCAGCAGCGGGCTGCCGCAATGGTATTGCAGCAGCGCCCGCAGCAGCGGCTTGAGGGCGGTGCTCACAGGCGCGCAGGCACGCAACACGGCGGGGTAGCCCTGGGGCTGCGCCAGCGCTTGCTGCAGCGCACACCAGGCCACGCCCGGCAAGGCGCTGCGCGCGTGGGCTGGGGCCTGGCACAGGCCAGTTTCGGGCTGCAGCAGGTAACGCGCCTGGGGCTGCAGTGGCTGCAAGGTGCTGGAGTCGGCCTCTAGGGTGGGCAGCAGGCCCAGTTCACGCAGCAAGATCAGCTCGAAGGCGCGCAGTACCGGCTCCAGCGCCTCGCCGTGCTCGCTGGCCAGCACGCGCACCACGCCCGCGTAAATGTCAAAAAGGGCTGTGTGGGCATCGCCCGGGGCCAGCAGGCGCAGCAACAATTCGTTCAGGTACAGCCCGGCCAGCAGCGCGTCGCCCGTGGGCATGACGTGGCCACCCACCCATTCCGCCCCCTTCAGCGGATGCACCCCGCTGGCCAGGGTGTAGCCCAGGCGCAGCGGCTGCAGCGGCAACAGCACCGGGCGGAAGTTGGAGCTGGGTTTTTTCGCCCCCTTGGCCACCAAGCTGGTGCGACCATGGTGGCGCGTGAACACGTCCAGAATCAGGCTGGACTCGCTCCAGTCGTAGCGGTGCAGCACGAAAGCGGGTTCATCCTGGATACGCTGGGTACGCGTCGCCACGGTCTTTTATGATGGTTTTTGCTATGGATTCAAGAGCTGCTTGCGCTTGCCAGACAAGGCCTAGAGGCCAAAATCATTCATAACCGAAAGAGCGCACACGGGCTTCGTCGTCGGCCCAGCCAGAACGCACCTTGACCCACACTTCCAGGAACACTTTGGCATCCATGAGCTTTTCCAACTCCTGGCGCGCTTCGGTGCTGATGCGTTTGAGTTTTTCGCCCTTCTCGCCAATCACCATGGCCTTGTGGCCATCGCGCTCGACGACGATGGTGGCGGCAATGCGGATGAAACGCTTGTACTGCTTGCTTTTTTCTTCCTCGAACTTGTCGATGACCACCGTCGAGGTGTAGGGCAGCTCGTCACCCGTGAAGCGAAACAGCTTTTCACGCACGGTTTCCGAGGCGAGGAATTTTTCGCTGCGGTCGGTCAGCTCGTCCTCGGCATACCACCAAGGCTGCTCGGGCAGGTACTTCTCGCAAATACCGTACAGGCGCTCGATGTCGCCCTTGTTCTTGGCCGACATGGGCACGAACTCGGCAAACGGGTGGCGCTGCTGCATATCACGCAGCCAGGGGGCGATCTCGGCACGGCGGTGCACGGTGTCGAGCTTGTTGGCAATCAACAGCGTGGGAATGCCGGGCTTGAACAGCGACAGCACCTTGGCATCAGCCAGCGTGAAGCTGCCAGCTTCCACAACGAACAAAATCAGGTCCACATCGCCAATGGCGCCCATCACGGTTTTGTTCAGCGACTTGTTCAGCGCCGTGCTATGGCGTGTCTGAAAACCGGGGGTATCGACAAACACAAACTGCGCCGCCCCCTGGGTGCGAATGCCCGTGATGCGGTGGCGCGTAGTTTGCGCCTTGCGGCTGGTGATGGAGATTTTTTGCCCCACCAGCGCATTCATCAGCGTGGATTTGCCTACGTTGGGCTTGCCGACAATGGCAATCAGGCCGCAGCGCTGGCCTTCTACTGGAGCACCTGCGGGGCGCGCCGCGGCGGCGGCAGCGAGCATGGATTCCAGGTCATTTTGGCCGTTAGCGTCCTGTGGATCAGCGCTAGCAGCTACGTTTTCTGTAGCGTCGTTCATCGGTGTTGTGCTTTCAATGTGGTCAGCAGGGCGGCAGCGGCAGCTTGCTCACCGGCGCGGCGCGAGGCACCCGTGCCGCGTGCGCTCAGCGCCAGGGCGGCAATGGCGCACTCGACTTCAAAGGTCTGGCGGTGGGCTTCGCCCAAAGTTGCGACCACGTGGTATTGGGGGGGTTTCATCTTGCGCGCTTGCAGCCATTCCTGCAACGCGGTTTTGGCGTCTTTCGAGGCGGCCTGCATCTGCGGGTTGATCTCGATGCGCTCAAACAAGCGGTGTACCAGCGCCTGCGCGGGGGCAAAACCGGCATCCAGATAGACGGCGCCGATCACGGCCTCCAGCGCGTCGGCCAGGATGGAAGGGCGCTGCTTGCCGCCCGACTTGGTTTCACCCTCGCCCAGGCGCAGCACCTGGGGCAGTTGCAAGCCCAGCGCCAGCTGGTGCAGGGTGTCTTGCTTGACCAGGTTGGCGCGCACGCGCGAGAGATCGCCTTCGGGCAGGCGCGCCAGGCGCTCATACAACAAACTGGAAACAGCCAGGTTCAGCACCGAATCGCCCAAAAATTCCAGGCGCTCGTTGTGCTCGGCGCTGAAGCTGCGGTGGGTGATGGCGCGCTGCAACAGCGCGGGATCGGCAAACGTGTGCTGCAAGCGCTGTTGCAGCGCTTGCAAGGCAGGGGGCAAGGAAAACGAGGAAGACAAGGGGGACGCACTCACCTACTTGGTCTGGTCTTGAAAGCGGTACACCAAATAAGCTGGGCCCGCCAAATGGATTTCACGCGCGTACGAGAAGGACACGACGATTTTGTCGCCCTGTTTGCCCACTTCCAAATCAGCGCCTTTGATGGAGGAGATGTCATCAATCTGCGCGGCCTTATCAAAAATGATACGCACCTCAGGCACCGTGGAGCCCTCGCGCGCAGCCTTGGTGGCGGCCTTTTTGATGGCTTGGTATTCGAGCACGATGGGCAGCGATTGCCCGCCAATGGCGAATGCGGCCACGGCAAACACGCCAACAAACACCAGGCCAAAAAACGACAGGCCACGCTGGCGCGAGCGGGCGGGCGACAGGGTATGGGATGCAAACATGGAAGGGGCTCTCCTGCTCTGTCCAGTGTTAATGGAACGCGCCAATGCGTTTGAAGTTGCTGAAGTTCATCCAAACAAAAAAGGCTTTGCCAACGATGTTTTCATCAGGCACAAAGCCCCAGTAGCGCGAGTCCAGGGAATTATCGCGGTTGTCGCCCATCACAAAGTAATGGCCTGCGGGCACTTTGCACACCACGCCCTCGACGCTGTAGCTGCACTGATCGCGCCCTGCAAAGCGGCTGGCGCCCTGCACGAAAGCGGGGGCATCGGTGTTGACGATGCTGCGGTGCGGCTGCGTGCCCAGGGTTTCCTGGAACTGGCGGAAGTAGCGCATGGCGTCGGCATCAAAAAAATCGGGGAGCGCCTCAGTGGGCACGGGCTGGCCGTTGATGCTCAGGCGCTTGTTCAGGTAGGCCACTTCGTCACCGGGCAACGCCACCACACGCTTGATGTAGTCCATGTGGGGCTGGGGCGGGTAACGGAACACCATCACGTCGCCACGCTGCACCGGGTTGCCCGCCGTGATTTTTTTGTTGATGACGGGCAGGCGCACACCGTAGGTGAATTTGTTCACCAAAATCAGATCGCCCACCAGCAAGGTGGGAATCATGGAGCCCGAAGGAATTTTGAAGGGCTCGAACAAAAACGAGCGCAGCAGGAACACGGCGCAAATCACCGGGAACAGCCCCGCCGTCCAGTCCAGCCACCACGGCTGCATGAGCAGGCGGCTGTGTGCCTCTTTCACATCGCCATCGACTTTTTCAATGCCCTGGCGCTGCAGTTCGCCGCGCCGCTGGGCATCGGCGTCGAGCAGCGCCTGTGCGGCACGGCGGCGCTGGGGCAGAAAATAAAAGCGTTCAGCCAGCCAGTAAGCGCCAGTGACCACCGTGGCCAGGAACAGCAGCAGCGCGAAGTTGCCTTCCACCAGGCCCACGTACCAGGCGCCGATGTAGCCAACAAAAGCGGCCAGCACCGCTGCCGTGAGGTATTGCATGGCTTGCATGGGCTCAGTCCTCCACCTGCAAGATGGCCAGGAAGGCCTCTTGCGGCACTTCTACCGCGCCAATTTGCTTCATGCGCTTTTTACCGGCTTTTTGTTTTTCCAGCAGCTTGCGCTTGCGCGTGATGTCACCGCCATAGCATTTGGCCAGCACGTTTTTGCGCAGCGCCTTGATGGTTTCGCGCGCAATGATGTTGGCCCCAATGGCGGCTTGAATGGCCACGTCGAACATCTGGCGCGAGATGATTTCCCGCATCTTCGCCGCCACCGCACGGCCCCGGTAGGCTGCCTGGCTACGGTGCACGATGATGGACAGCGCATCGACTTTTTCGCCGTTGAGCAAGATGTCCACCTTCACCACGTCAGAGGGGCGGTACTCCTTGAACTCGTAGTCCATCGAGGCATAGCCACGGCTGACGGATTTGAGCTTGTCGAAGAAGTCAAGCACGATCTCGCCCAGCGGCAGCTCGTAAGTGAGCATGACCTGACGGCCGTGGTAGGCCATATTGATCTGCACGCCGCGCTTTTGGTTGGCCAGCGTCATCACCGGGCCGACGTAATCTTGCGGCATGTACAGGTGGACGGTGACGATGGGTTCACGCACTTCCTGAATGCGGCCCTGGTCGGGCATCTTGGAGGGGTTTTCCACCATGATGACTTCGCCATCGCCCTTCACCACTTCATACACCACGCTGGGCGCGGTGGTGATGAGGTCTTGGTCGAACTCGCGCTCCAGGCGCTCTTGCACAATTTCCATGTGCAGCAGCCCCAGAAAGCCGCAGCGAAAGCCAAAACCCAGTGCCTGGCTGACCTCGGGCTCGAAGTGCAGCGAGGCGTCGTTGAGCTGCAATTTTTCCAGCGCGTCGCGCAATTGGTCGTATTGGTTGGCTTCGGTCGGATACAGGCCAGCGAACACCTGGGGCTGGATTTCCTTGAAACCGGGCAGCGCCGCGCTGGCGGGGCCTGCGTTGTTGGGGAGCTTCTTCTCCAGCGTGATGGTGTCGCCCACCTTGGCCACCTTCAGCTCTTTGATGCCGGCAATGATGTAGCCCACCTCGCCCGCGCACAGCTGTTCGCGCTGCACGTTGGCTGGCGTGAACACGCCCAGCTGGTTGGCATCGTAAGCGGCGCCCGTGGCCATCATCTTGAAGCGCTCGCCTTTTTTCAGCTGGCCATCGACCACGCGCACCAGCATCACTACGCCAACGTAGCTATCAAACCACGAGTCGATGATCATGGCGCGCAACGGGCCATCAGGGTTGCCCTTCGGGGGCGGCACCTTGGCCACGATGGCTTCCAAAATTTCGTCAATGCCCATGCCGGTTTTGGCCGAGCAGGGAATGGCATCGGAGGCATCAATGCCAATCACATCTTCAATTTCAGCCTTGGCGTTCTCAGGGTCGGCCTGGGGCAGATCCATTTTGTTCAGCACCGCCATCACTTCCACGCCCAAGTCGAGGGCGGTGTAGCAGTTGGCCACGGTTTGCGCTTCCACACCCTGGCTGGCATCGACCACCAGCAACGCACCTTCACAAGCCGAGAGCGAGCGGCTGACTTCGTACGAAAAATCGACGTGGCCCGGGGTGTCGATCAGGTTGAGGTTGTAGATCTGGCCGTCTTTGGCCTTGTACTGCAGCGCAGCCGTCTGCGCCTTGATGGTGATGCCGCGCTCTTTCTCGATGTCCATCGAGTCGAGCACCTGGGCCTCCATCTCACGCTCTTCCAGACCGCCGCAGCGCTGGATCAGGCGGTCGGCCAGGGTGGATTTACCGTGGTCGATGTGCGCAATGATGGAAAAGTTACGAATGTGGTTCATCAACGAAGACTCAATGAAAACGCCCGAGGCACAGCAGGGCGCGAGGGCAGGCAAGAAAAAAGGGCGCGCCCAAGGGGGACACGCCCTGCCGCAGCATCAAACCCCTGCACGGGCTTGGCGGCTTGCATGCAAACGGCAGATTTTATCTGCTAGCGCACTGCCACAGCCAAGCGGTGTGCCTTACGCGCCAAACCACGCCGGGTACAGGCTGCGCCAAAAATCGCATTGGTAGGCACTGCCTGGGTCAAAAGGGGTGATCTGTCCTGGCGCAAAGCGCAAGGCTTGGCTTTTTTCGTTGAAGCGTTGCCACGCTGGCAGCCCCAGCGCCTGTGGCGCACCTGTGCGCACAAAGCTGGCCCAGGTGGCCACCAACTGCTGGGAAAGTGCCTGCGACGCAGGCAGCAAATCAGGGGCATCCATGCGCGTGGTGTTGGAAAAATGCGGGAAAAAATAATTCAACTCTGCCGAATGGACAGCACCCAGCTCAAAGCCTGGGTCGGGCTGCGCAGGCATCGACACCCCCAGCACGGGAGCCTGGCGATCGGCAAACTCCATGAAATACACCGGCACATGGCGCGCCAGCAGCTGGGCCGTATCGACAAACTGACAGTGGTTGATGCCGTTGTCAGGCCGAAAGTCTGACGTCACCGAACCCAACGTGGCCGCCGCACTGCCCTGTGCCAGGGCCGGGTAGCGCACTTGTACGGCGGCTGCGTGCTCGCCATACACAGCACGCAGCAGTTCGGGGTAGTTGGCCTGCGTCATCGGCTGCCCGGCCTGCGCGGCATAACCTACCCACAGGCGCAGCTCGTCGCGCGTGCCGCCATAGAGCACGGGCACGCGCACAAACTGCCCAGCGGGCAGCCCTTGCAAACCGGGGCGCGCCAACGTGCGCTGGCCATACACCGGCGCAAAAGCCATCAAGTCATCGCCCGCCGCTTGGTCTGCTGCAGCAATCAATGCCTGCACCGGCTGGCGGCGCAGGCAAGCGGCAGCCGCAGCGGGATCGGCGTCGGTGCAGCCAGCGGCCTGCGCCACCTTGGCACCAAACACAGCCCCCTCTTGCACCGAACGCAGACCAAAGGTGCAGGCCGCACTTTGCACAATGGCCTTGTGGAACAGGCCCTGTGTGTGCTCCGGTGCCAGCAAGTGCATACACACCGATGCGCCCCCGGCCGACTCACCGGCCAGGGTGATGTTGTCGGCATCCCCCCCAAAAGCAGCAATGTTCTCGCGCACCCAACGCAGGGCCAAACGCTGGTCTTCTAGCGCGTAGCCCCCGTTGTAAGCCGGATCAAAGCCGGGGTGGGCCAGGAAACCCAGCACCCCCAGGCGGTAGTTGATAGAGACGATGACCGCATCCATCTCGCGCGCCAAACGATCGAGCCGGTACAACGACGAGGAGCCGCCCACAAACGAGCCACCATGAATCCACACCAGCACCGGGCGTTTTTGCTGCGCCAACTCTGGCCCCGGCAGGTAGGGGCGGGAAATGTTCAGGTGCAGGCATTCTTCGTTGTCGCTGGCTTCGGTGAGGCGATAGCGCGCCGCCTGGGCGCAGGCGGGTGCAAAGCTTTGCGCATGCAACACCCCCTCCCACGCACTGGCGGGCTGGGCCAGCGCCCAGCGCTGCGCCCCAGACACCGACTGACCATACGCTATTCCCCGAAACTCCAGCACGCCCTGGCGCAGCACCCCCTGCACCAGGCCCTGGCGGGTACGCACCACAGGAGCCTGTGCGGAGGTGAGCGCTGCGCCCTCCTGTGCAGGCGCTTCGGGAGCGGGGGCCGTAGCAGCCGCGGCATGGGCCGTTGCCAGCAACAGCGCCAGCAGCCCGCCCCCTGCCCTGCCCCACACGCGTGTACGCCGGGCGCCCGCAGCACGCGCGCCCGGCGAGGCAGCGGCCATGTTTTCAATCTGATGCACGTTGTGGTTCATCTTGACGCTCCAATGAAATAGCCCCACCCAGCACCTTGTAGAGGGTGATGCGGTTGCTTTGCAAGCCGCGCTGGGCGGCCAGCGCAGTTTGACGGGCACTGTAGAGGGTGCGCTGGGCATCTAGCCAGGTGATTTGGCTATCGCGCCCGGCCTGGTAGCGCGCCCAGGCCAACTGCTCGGCCTGGGCGGCCGAGGCCAGCAAGGCCTGCTGCGCCTGCCACTGCTCGCGCCACGCTGCCTCCAGCGCCAGCGCATCAGCCACCTCCTGAAAGCCTGTTTGGATGGCTTTTTCGTAGTTGGCCAGTGCGATGTCGCGCTCTGCCTGGCGCTGCTCCAGTTGGCCCTGCAAACGGCCTGCATCGAACAGCGGCAGGCTGATGTTCGGAATGAAACTCCACGTGCGCGTGCCACTGCCAAGCACGGCAGACAACTCGTTGCTGGCGCTGCCCAGGCTGCTGGTCAGGCTGATGGTGGGAAAGAAAGCCGCCCGTGCTGCGCCTATGTTGGCGTTGGCCGCACGCAGCTGGTGTTCCGCCTGCTGAATGTCGGGGCGTTGCCACAACACCTGGGCGGGCAAGCCAGGCGGCAAAGCTGGCAAGTCCAGACCCCAGGCGGGCGCGTCGGCGGGCTCATGGGCGGCACCAGGTGGCGCCGGGAGCCACTGCTTTTGCAGCGGCCGACCCACCAGCAGTTGCAAGGCGTTCATGTCTTGCTCTATTTGGCCTTGTAGCGCAGCGGCATCGGCACGCACCTGCTGCCATTGGCTGCGCTGTTGTGCCACCTCTAAAGCAGAAGCAGCACCGTGCTGGTAGCGGGCCTCGGTCAGCGCCAGGCTGTGCGCCCGGCTGGCCAAAGTGCTGTGGGTGATGTGCAGCAGCTGCTGATCGGCCGCCAGACTCCACCAGGCATTGGCCACCTCGGCCACCAAGGTGAGGGTGGTGCTGCGCTGTGCCTGCTCCTGGGCCAGCACCAGGGTCTGGGCACTGTCGCTGAGACTGCGCAGGCGGCCCCACAGGTCGATTTCAAAAGCAGCAAGCCCCAGTGCCAGGCTATAGCTGGGGGTGGTGGCCGGTGCATCGCCACTGCGGGTGGTGCTGGCGCTGGCATTGATTTGCGGCCACAGCCCAGCGCGGGCCACGCGGTACTGGGCACGCGCCTTCTCAACGTTGAGCAAGGCCACGCGCTGATCGCGGTTGTGTGCCAAGGCCTGCTCGATCACGGCCACCAGGGGCGGCTGGGTGAACACGCTGCGCCAGTGGAGCTTGTCGACCATGCCAGCGGTGGGCTCAGGCGCTGGCGCTGTGGCCTGCGCGGCGGTGGTGAGCGTGGTGCTGGCAAGCGGCCAAGCTGGCGGAATGTCTGCCTGCACAGGGGGCAAGGGGGGTGCCATCGACGTGCAGGCACTGAGCGCCAGGGCGCACAGGCCCATGCTCCAAGTGCGGCCACCACCCTGCCACAATTGCTTATTTTTTGATAGCTGCTTGCGCTTGTCTGGTAAGGCTTTGAGCCATTTTTTATCATGATTCATGGCTTACGCTCCGGTGCTGTGAGGACGGCGGCCAAACAAGCTTTGCACCACCACAAAGAACAACGGGATCAAAAAAATCCCCAGCACTGTGCCCACCACCATGCCACCTAGCACGCCGGTGCCAATGGCACGCTGCGCACCCGAGCCCGCACCGCTGGCCGTGGCCAGGGGTAACACCCCCAGACCAAAGGCCAGGGACGTCATCAAAATGGGGCGCAAGCGATCGCGCACCGCCTGCAAAGTGGCGGCTATCAGCTCCATGCCGCGCTCCACGTTGTCTTTGGCAAATTCCACAATCAAGATGGCGTTCTTGCTCGTCAGCCCCACGGTGGTGAGCATGGCGACCTGAAAGTACACATCGCGCTCCATATCCAGCAGCAACGCGGCCAAGGCCGTGCCCAAAATGCCCAAAGGCGCCACCATCAGCACGGCGGTAGGAATCAACCAGCTTTCGTACATGGCCGCCAGGCACAAAAAAACGAACAGCAGCGACAAGGCATACAGCCGCGGTGTTTGCGCTCCAGCCTGACGCTCTTGGTACGACATACCCGTCCAGGCCATGCCAATGCCAGCAGGCAACTGTGCCACCAGGCGCTCGATTTCTGCCATGGCATCGCCAGAACTCACGCCATGCGCCGCCTCGCCATTGATCTCCATGGCGGAAATGCCGTTGTAGCGCTCCAGCTGGGGCGAGCCATGCTCCCAGCGGCTGCTGACAAACGCCGACAGCGGCACCATCTGCCCCTGGTCGTTACGCACGCTCCAGCGCAAAAAGTCCTCAGGCACCATGCGAAAAGGGGCATCGGCCTGCACATAGACGCGCTTGACGCGCCCCCGGTCGATGAAGTCATCCACATACTGCCCAGCCCAAGCCGTGCTCAAGGTACTGGTGATGGTGCTGTGCGACAGGCCCAGCGCGGCGGCTTTTTCCCGGTCAATGTCCAAACGCAGCTGCGGGCGGTCAGACAGGCCATTGGCCCGTACTTTGGCCAGCAAAGGACTGCGCGCGGCAGCGGCCAGCAGTTGATCGCGTGCCGCCGTCAGCGCGGCGTGGCCCAGGTTGCCCGTGTCTTGCAAATAAAACACAAAACCATCGGCGGTTCCCAGTTCAGGCACGGCGGGGGGGCCAAACGCGTAGCCCTGGGCATCAGGCAGGGCCATCAACGCGCCGGTGGTACGCGCGCCAATGGCACTGGCCGAGGCGTCTGCACTGGTGCGCTCGCTCCAGTCTTTCAGCTTCAAAAAACCCACACCAGCGTTTTGCCCGGAACCCGCAAAGCTAAAGCCCTGCACCGTGAGCAGCCCTTGCACGGCGTCTTGTTCGTGCTCCAGCACGTAGTTTTCCAGGCCCTGCACCGATTGCAGGGTGCGCTCTTGCGTGGCCCCCACCGGGGTTTGCAGCATGGCCATGAGCAGCCCCTGGTCTTCCGAAGGCAAAAAGGCACTGGGCAGGCGCATGAAGGCCAGCACCATGGCACCCAGCAGGGCGGCGTAAACCAGCATGAAACGCCAGCGGCGGCCCAGCACGAAGCGCACCTGGCCCTGGTAGCCCAGAGTGCCGCGGTCAAACACCCGGTTGAACCAGGCAAAAAATCCGCTGTGAACGCTGTGGCTGGGGCGCAGCAAGGTGGCACACAGCGCGGGCGTGAGGATGATGGCAACCAGCACCGACAAGGCCATGGCCGTGACGATGGTGACGGAAAACTGCCGGTAAATGATGCCGGTGGAACCCGCCATGAAGGCCATGGGCACAAACACCGCCGACAGCACCAGCCCAATGCCCACCAGTGCGCCGGTGATTTGCTCCATCGACTTGCGCGTGGCCTCCAGCGGCGACAAGCCCTCCTCGCGCATCAAGCGTTCCACGTTTTCCACCACCACAATGGCATCGTCCACCAGCAGGCCAATGGCCAGCACCATGGCAAACATGGTCAGCATGTTGATGGAAAAACCCAGCAGCGCCAGCACACCGAAGGTGCCCAGCAGCACCACCGGCACAGCAATCGTGGGGATGAGGGTGGCGCGGAAATTCTGCAAAAACAGGTACATCACCAAAAACACCAGCACCACGGCCTCGATCAGCGTATGCACCACACCCTCAATCGAGACCTTCACAAACGGCGTGGTGTCGTAGGGAATGACCACCTTCAACCCATTCGGAAAATGGGGCTGCTGGGCGGCCACAAAGGCTTTGACGCGCTCTGCCGTTTCCAGCGCATTGGCGCCCGTGGCCAGTGAAATCGCCACGCCCATGGCGGGCTTGCCGTTGTAGCGGCTGATGTTGCTGTAGCTTTGCGAGCCCAGCTCCACGCGCGCCACATCCCCCAGGCGCAAGAGTGAACCATCGCTGTTGGCCCGCAGCACGATGGCACGAAACTGCTCGGCGGTTTGCATCCGGTCTTGCGCAGTGATGGTGGCATTGAGCTGCTGGCCCGGCGCCGGTGGCGTGCCGCCCAGCTCCCCCACGGCAATTTGGGCGTTTTGCGCTTGCAAGGCGCTGGTCACGTCAGCAATCGTCAGGCGGTAAGTATCGAGCTTGTTGGGATCGAGCCAAATGCGCATGGCGTACTTGGCACCAAAAACCTGCACACTGCCCACACCCTTGAGGCGCGAGAGGCTGTCGTTGATGTTCGAGACGACGTAATCGGCAATATCGTTTTGCCCCATGCTGGCGTCTTCCGAGACAAAGCCCAGCACCATCAAAAACGTGCTGCTGGCTTTTTTCACCTCGGTGCCCAGCTTGGTGACCTCTGCCGGCAGTTGCGAACTCACCAGCGAGAGCTTGTTTTGCACCTGCACCTGGGCCGTGTCAGCGTTGGTGCCGTTTTCAAACGTCAGGGTGATGCTGGTGTCGCCATTGGAGTCGCTGGTGGAGGAAAAATACATCAGCCCATCCAGGCTGGTCATGCTCTGTTCGATGATTTGCGTCACCGAATCTTCCACCGTCTTGGCCGAAGCCCCGGCATACGTGGCACTGATGGAGATGGCTGGCGGTGCAATCGCCGGGTATTGCGACACCGGCAAGCTGGCCAGGGACAGCGCCCCCGCCAGCATGATGACGATGGCAATCACCCAGGCAAAAATGGGGCGGTCAATGAAGTAACGGGCCATGGTGTTTCGCTCCGCAAGTTCACCGCTGCCCAGCCGCTGCCCCAGCAAGCGCGGGGGTGGCAGGTTCAGAGGGCTTGGTCGATGGGGCCACCTCAGTGGCTTCGGTCGCCTCAGTAGCCTCGGTGGCCGTCACCAAGGTGCCCGCCTGCACCTTGTGCAGCCCTTGGGTGATCACCCGCTCACCCGCCTTCAGGCCACTGTCAATCAGCCACTGGTCACCCACGGTGCGGCTGGTCATCACCTGGCGCAGCTGCGCGGTGCCATCAGAACCCACCACCCAGGCCGAGGCGTTTCCTTTAGGGTCACGGGTAATGGCCTGCTGGGGTGCCAACAGCGCTTCTTCGCGCTGGCCGTAATGCAGCACAGCGCGCACATACATGCCGGGCAGCAGCACACGGTCGGGGTTGGGGACACGCAAGCGCACCAGGTAGCTGCCGGTGCTGGGGTTCACGCTCATCTCCGAGAACTCCAAGGTGCCCTGCTGGTGGTGTGCGCTACCGTCCTCCAGCAAGATGGTGACGGGCACTTTGCGCGTGTCGCTCAGGCTGCCTGCAGCCAGCCCTTTGCGCAGCTGCAGCAGTTCAGCGCTGGACTGATTGAGCTCGATGTGCATGGGATCGAGCCGCTGCACGGTGGCCAGCGCAGCGCTTTGCTTGGCCGTGACCAAGGCACCGGGCGTCACCGCCGATTTCCCAATATGCCCAGCAATGGGCGCGGTGATACGGGCGTAATTGAGCTGAATGCGCTTGGCCTGCACGCTGGCCTGGGCCGATTGCACGTCCGCCTGGGCCTGCAGCAAGGCGGCCTGGGCATCCTCGTCATCTTGGCGGCTGGCGGCATGGATGCGCGCCAACGCGGCGGTGCGCTCTGCCGTCAAACGGGCCGATTGCAGCGTGGCCTGGGCACGTGCCAGTGCCGCTTCGCTGCTGGCCAACTCGGCGCGGTAGGTGGCATCGTCGAGCTGGTAGAGCGCCTGCCCGGCCTGAACCACGCCGCCCTCGGTGAACAAGCGCTGGCGCACGATGCCATCCACCTGGGGCCGCACTTCGGCCACCAAGGAGGCCAGCGCACGCCCAGGCAGCTCCCGCTCCATGGGCACGCTGCGCGGCGCCAGCGTGACCACACGCACAGGCACGGGGGCGGTGTCGCCCTGCGTGGCCGCCGTACCTGCGCCGCCACCACAAGCTGCCAACAAAGCGGTGGCAAGCAACGCACCCACAGCACCGGGCTGCGGGGCCCCAAGTGGGAGAAGAACACTTACAAACGAACGGGGTGGGAACATGCAAACCTCAGTCAAAAGGTCATGCCCCAAGCCGCAGACAAACGCGACTCGGGGCAGGGTTTGCAACCCATTCTAGGAATGCCTTATGACACAAAGCTAACCAAAGCTAACAATTTGAATGGCTTGGAAATGCTTCTTTTTTCATAGCTGCTTGCGCTTATCTAGCAAGGGCTGGAGGCCATTTTCTTTATTTTTTCAGGGCCTGAAAGGCTCCCAACCGCCCTCTTGCGCCGTGCGGCATGGTGAGCGTGGCTTCCCAAGCTATTTTTTGGAATAAAAAATGGCTTCAAGGCGCGCCCAATAAGCGCAAGCAGCTCTTATTTTGATAGCTTTTCCGCCTGTTCAACGCATGGCACCGTCAGGGCATAACCCACGCCCCGAACGGCGCGAATAGGCTCCAGCGTGGGGCTGGCGGGGGCCAGTTTGCGGCGCAGGCGGCTGATCGCCATCTCCAGCCGGTATTCCATGCCGGGGGGATCGCCCAAGGCTTGGGCCAATGCCCGTCGGCTGGCGCTGGCAGGGGCGCAGCGCACCAGCACTTGCAGCAGCAAAACCTCGCTGGCGGTGAGCGGCAGCGGCCCACCCTGGGGCGGAATCAGGCACTGGCGCCAGGCATCGAGGCACCACGTGGCTGGCACGGCTGGTGGCTTGTGGGAAGGCTGCAGGCGACGCACCAGGTTGGCAATGACGGCCAGCAGCTCGTCTGGCGGTGTCGGCTTGACGAGATAGGCATCGGCCCCTTCGTGCAGCCCGTTGAGCCGGTCACGTGCTGCACCGCGTGCGGTGAGCAGCACCACCCCCAACTCGGGGCGCTGGGCACGCAACGTGGCGCAGATCGACAAACCATCTTCCCCAGGCAAGCCAATATCGAGCACCACCAGGCAGCACGGTTGGTGCGCCAAATGAACCTGCAGGGCCGCGCCATGGGGCAAGCCGGTAGCAGCGTAGCCAGCGCATTGCAGGTGGAACACGAGTTCGTCGCGCAAAGCGGCGTTGTCTTCAACCAAGGCAATCGGTGTGCGAGCAGGCAAGGAGATGGAGGTCATGGCGCATGGTGGGAGGGGGTTGCAGGTAAGAACAACTCAAAACTGGCACCTTGTACCCATTCGGGCTGCAATTGCAAGCTGCCGCCGTGGCGCTGGGCAATGTCACGCGCCAGGGCCAAACCCAATCCCAAGCCAGGCTGGGCACTGGCTTCATCCAAACGCACGAATTTATCGAAAATCACGGCCTGCTTCTCGGGTGCAATGCCGGGGCCATGGTCGCAAATGCACCAGCACAGCCCCGGCTGGGCGCTGCGACCCTGCGCGCGCACGCTGAGGTGGATATGGATGGGGGTGCCTGGATGCGCGTATTTGAGCGCGTTATCCAGCAAGTTCAGCAGGGCAAAGAGCAGCAGCCGCGCATCGCCACGCACCTGGGGCCATGCAGGCAGCGCGGGGGCTGCACTGAACTGCACGCGTGCAGCCTGCTCTGGTGCCTGCAAGGCCAGGGCTTGGTGGGTGAGGGCCTGCAAGTCCAGCACCTCATCTTGCAAACTGCCAGGACCACTGTGCAAACGCTCTTGGGCTTCGGTCAACTCCATCAGGGCGCTCATGCGTGCCACCGCCTGGGCAATGCGGTCGTAACGCTGACTGCGCTGGGCTGGATCGACCTGCATATGGTCGAGCAAGCGCAGGCTGTGGGTGGCGGCATCAATCACCGCCACCGGGGTGCGCACTTCGTGTGCCACCATGCCCAAAAAACGCTGCTGCTCTTCGCGTGCGTGGCGTTCACGCTGGGCATCGGCCAGGGCAGTGGCAGCGCGCTGCTGGGCAGCGTCGCGGGCGCGCTGGGCATCCCGGGTTTGCAGGGCCATGCTGGCGTGCAACACCAACACCACCGGCAGCACCGACCAGCGCACCAGCTCCATCATCCAGGGCTGGAATGCCAGCAGCTCCAGCCGCGCCCCCACGGCTGGCCACATGACGAAAAAATGCAGGGGCAAAACGATGGCCAGCGCACGCTCAGACAAGGTGCTGCTGCGCCACAATGCCCGGTACGCGGGCCATGACAACAGCGGTGCCAGCAGCAAATTGAGCATTTGTGGCACCACGACGGCACTGAAATACGGCGTCCAGGCAGCGCCCATGGCGAGCACTCCTACACCCACACCTGCCCCCTGGTAGTAGCGACGCAACCAGGGAAAGCGCCGATGCAGCTGCAGCCAATGCATTTGGCACAGCGAGCCGATCACAGCCTGCGCGCCCTGCAAGGTATCGCCCAGGCGCTGGATCAGTGCGGCATCATCCGTGTGCAGCAGTGCGGGTAACAAGCCGTCAATGGCTGCCCAACGCAAAGCGCTGCAGCCCACAAACAAGGCAAACAGCGCATACAAGGCGCTGCGCGTACTCCACCAGGCAATCAGGTTGAGCAGCGCCACCCCGGTCAATACGCCCAGCAACCAACCCGAGAGCGCGGCCTCGCCTGCAGCCAATGTGGGAACGGTGGCTGCAGCCATGGCGGGGCCCGATGCACAGGCCCACGCCAGCCACCCAAGCGCCTTGCTCAGCGCACGGGGCGAATCAATACGTACTGCGCCCATTCGCCACGGCGCACCAGCACGTTGACAGGCTTGGTCTTGTCGACTTTGGCCAGCACGGCTTCAAAGTCTTTCACGCTGGCCAGCTCCACGTTGGCCAGTGCCAGCAGCACGTCGCCTTCTTGCAAACCAGCGCGCGCAGCTGCGCCTTCGGCAGAGACCACCCGTACACCGCCCTTGAGCTTGAGTTCTTTTTTCTGCGCAGCGCTCAGGTCGGCCACCGTCAGGCCCAGGTGCTGGGCTGCGCTGGACGATTTTTCTTTGGCGGCTGCCACTTTCTCGTCCGGCTCCACCTCGGCAATGGTGAGGGTGAGGTCTTTGTGCGCGCCACGGCGGAACACCGTCAGCGTGCTCTTGCTACCGGGCTTGGTGTTGCCCACCAAGCGCGGCAGATCCGCTACCTTGTCGATGGGTTTGCCGTCAAAGCGCACGATGACGTCACCCGCTTCCACCCCCGCTTTTTCTGCCGGGGAATCGGCCTCCACCGCCGACACCAGTGCGCCCTGGGGTTTGCCCAGGCCAATCGATTCAGCCACGTCTTTGGTGACCGGGCCAATCTGCACGCCAATGCGCCCCCGAGTGACGCGCCCGGTAGCACGCAACTGCTCGCTCACGCGCATGGCCTCATCCATAGGAATGGCAAACGAAATGCCCATGAAGCCGCCCGAGCGCGAGTAAATCTGGCTGTTGATGCCCACGACTTCGCCACGCATGTTGATGAGCGGCCCGCCGGAGTTGCCGGGGTTGATGGCAACATCGGTCTGAATAAAGGGCAGGTAGTCGCCCGTGTCGCGCTGTTTGGCGCTGACGATGCCAGCGGTGACGGTGTTTTCCAGGCCAAACGGCGAGCCAATCGCCATCACCCACTCGCCCACTTTGAGGCGGCTGACATCGCCCACCTTCACAGCGGGCAGGCCGGTGGCGTCAATCTTCACTACGGCCACGTCGGTGCGTTTGTCGGCACCTACGATCTTGGCCTTGAATTCACGCTTGTCCGTCAAGGTGACGATCACTTCATCCGCGCCGTCCACCACATGGGCATTGGTCATCACATAGCCGTCGGGCGTGAGGATGAAGCCCGAACCCACGCCGCGCGGCTGCTCTTCATCAGGCGCCGGACGCTGAGGACGCTGCTGGCGCGGCACATTGGGCATGGGCAGGCCAAAGCGCTTGAAAAATTCCAGCATGTCTTCATCCATGCCCGCAGGCCCCACACGGCCAGACACTTTCTCCAGCGTGCGAATGTTCACCACCGAGGGGCCGACCTGTTCCACCAGTTCGGTGAAATCAGGCAGGCCGCGCACCATGGGCGCTGCGGGCGGCGCAGAGGCAGTGTTTTGAACAGGCGCGGGCGCAGCCAGCAGCGCCGAGCCCCCAGCAAGCGCCAGTGCCAAAGAGAGTGTGGTTGCGCGCAGCGTTTTCCATTCAGTGGAAGAGGAGTGCATGGTTTTCCTTTCTTGAGCCATCAAGGATGGGTAGGTAACGCACAGACGCGAACCTACCAAGCGCTGCCCAGCCCAACTGGGCAGGCGCTAGTGACTAGGCTGCCAAAGCAGCAATAGAGTACGAGCAGTGGGCGGCACTGCAAGCCGCCGGATTTCAGCGCTGGGTTTGCTGAGAAGCAAACGTGGCGTTGCGCAGAAAGCCTGCCGGCATTTGCAAATTGTTTGCCCCGTGGTAGTGGCGATGCGCAGCTACCAACTCATCAAGGCGTGGATCGCGCAGCATCACCGGCTCCCCAGGGGTGTCCGCCTGCGCGGTGAAGGTGACGAGTGCAGGTGCGGATGCCATGGTCGTCGCTGGCGCCACCGGGGCGGCAGGCACTGCCGCACGTGCTGCCACTTGCACCTGGGGTGGCACTGTTGCCACCGTGGATACGGCACTAGCACCGTGACTGACCAAAGCCATATTCCAGCCCAGCACCGACACCGCAGCCAACGATGCCAAACCGGCGACCATCTTCCAGCGGAACACCGCCCCATTCGCAGCCCGGGCCTGTGCTGGTGGAGCCACCTGCTCCAAAGTCCCTGGCTTTAATTGCAGGGAAGCGGGCTGTGCTTGCACCACGGGCGCCGCCAAAGGCGCACGCGCCATCTCTGCACGCACTGCGGCCAGCACATCTTTGCCGCCCTGGTGCACCAGCTCGGGAGAGCGCAAAGTGTCACCAACCAAGTGGTAGAGAGCCCACAATTGCCGCCCATCGTCCGTAGCGGAAAACGCGAGGGTCTGGGTCAGAGTCTCACCGTTCAGCTCGCCGTCTACCAAAGCAGACAGGTACTCGCGCTGTTTTACATCTTCGTTCATGGCATACACCTTTGCACGCGCTGAAAGTATCACCAGCGTTTGCCCGACTGGCGTTCCAGCAGGGGCTTGACGCGTTGTGAAATCGCCTCGCGCGCACGAAAAATCCGTGAGCGCACCGTACCAATAGGACACGACATGGCAGTAGCAATGTCTTCATAGCTCAGGCCTTCAATTTCGCGCAGCGTAATGGCTTGGCGCAACTCTTCGGGCAGGGCTTCCATGGCAGCGTTCACTGCCTGGGCAATCTCCTGGGCAGCGAGCACCGTTTCAGGCGTTTCATCGGTGCTTGGTTCCAGGCCTGGAGCAAAAGTTTCATCGTCATCGTCGCTGCTGCGAAACGCACTCTCAGAAATCGTGGGATTGCGTTTGAGGTCGAGCAAGGTCTTTTTCGCCGTGTTCACAGCGATACGGTACAGCCAGGTGTAGAACTGCGCATCGCCGCGAAACTGGTGCAGTGCTCGGTAAGCACGGATAAAAGTTTCCTGCGCGATGTCCGGCACCAAGTCCACATCCCGCACCATGCGCCCAATCAGCCGCTCAATGCGGCGCTGGTACTTGAGCACCAGCAATTCGAAAGCACGTTGATCGCCCGCCACCGTGCGCTCGACCAGTTGCAGATCGCTATCAGGGCCGGGGGCCGGAGGGGGAGAGACTGTCATGAAGGCAGGGGACTATCGGCAAGAGGTGTGGCGCATCGCGTCTTTACACCAAGGAGGCGGCGCGCGCTGCCGACCCAGGATCGCGTCTGGGGCGCGAATATACCGCACGGCGCAGCTCCAGCCAGCTTTGCGGTTGCATGGTGCGCTCTACCCAGAGCCACTGCCGTGACCCGGCTGCGCGGCCCGTGGGTGCGAGCCGTTGCACCGACAACAGCAAGCGCGTTTGCCCATCCCAATGCACGCGCGGCGGCATCACCGGCACCAGCGCAGCAGCCGCCGGGCCCCAGTGCCAACCGTGACCATCCCACAGCAGCACACCTTGTGGCAAGTGCGTGCTACGCCACAGCGCCAGCACCGACACCGTCAGCCACAACAGTGCCGCCAGCATGAGAGCTGCGGGAGATTTGCCAGCACCGCCCAGCGCCCAGGCACACAAGCCGAGCAGACCAAGCGCCACCCATCCCACCACAACAAGCGCCAGAAAACGACTCGGCCCTACGTTGAAGCGCAGGGCCGGTGCGTTGTAACGGAGTCCAGAGCCCATACGCGTACAGGCCCTGGCAAAGACGGGTCAGACCCGCTTGAAAATCAGCGAGCCGTTGGTACCGCCAAAACCGAAGTTGTTCTTCAGTGCGATTTCTAACTTGGCATCGCGCGCGGTATTGGCGCAGTAATCCAGGTCGCACTCTGGGTCTTGCTGGTGCAAATTGATGGTTGGCGGCACTTTTTGGTGATGCAAGGCGAGAACGGTAAAAACGCTCTCAATACCACCTGCACCACCCAGCAAGTGGCCAGTCATGGACTTGGTAGAACTCACCACCGTGCGCTTGGCAGCATCGCCCAAGGCCGCCTTGATGGCATTCGTCTCATTGACATCGCCCAGCGGCGTCGAGGTGCCATGGGCGTTCAGGTAATCCACCTGATCTGCATTCACACCCGCATTGCGCAAGGCTGCCAACATAGCGCGGCGCGGGCCATCCATATTGGGCGCGGTAATGTGACCAGCGTCGGCACTCATGCCATAGCCCAGCAGTTCAGCATAAATTTTGGCGCCACGGGCTTTGGCGTGTTCGTATTCTTCCAGCACAAGCACGCCTGCACCTTCGCCCAAGACAAAACCATCACGGTCTTTGTCCCACGGGCGGGAAGCGGCTTGGGGATCATCGTTGCGCGTAGACAGGGCACGCATGGCGGCAAAACCACCCACGCCAAGTGGTGAAACGGTGGATTCGGTACCACCAGCAATCACCACATCGGCATCACCATATTCGATCATGCGGCCAGCCTCACCAATGCAGTGCAAGCCGGTCGTGCAGGCTGTCACCACCGAGAGATTCGGGCCCTTGAAGCCAAAACGCATGGAAACATGGCCAGCCACCATGTTGATGATGGAAGCGGGGACGAAAAAGGGCGTGATGCGGCGCGGGCCGCGGGCCACCAATTCGGCATGGGTATTCTCGATCAGGGGCAAGCCCCCGATGCCCGAGCCGATCACACAGCCAATGCGTGTAGCCAGCTCTTCAGAAAGTGCTTCTCCCGTAGGCAAACCAGCATCTTCTACTGCCTGCGCAGCAGCTGCAATGCCGAAGTGGATAAACGTATCCATAGAGCGCGCGTCTTTTGCGCTCATATACGCCTCCACGTCAAAACCCTTGACCTCGCCCGCAATCTTGCAGGCAAAGTTAGTGGTATCGAACTTGCTGATCAGGCCAATGCCGGACTGTCCGGCCAGGATATTGGCCCAGGCCTCAGCCACCGTATTACCTACGGGGCTGATACAACCCAGGCCGGTCACGACAACGCGACGACGGCTCATGCGGGAAAACTTTCTGCGGATCGCTCAGGACTTGGGACGACCAGCTCAGGCCTTCTGATGGGCGTTGGCGTAGTCGATGGCGTTTTGCACCGTGGTGATCTTCTCGGCATCCTCATCGGGGATTTCGATGCCGAACTCGTCTTCCAGGGCCATTACCAGTTCCACGGTGTCGAGCGAGTCGGCGCCGAGGTCAGCCACGAAGGCTTTCTCGTTGGTCACCTGGGACTCTTCCACACCGAGTTGCTCGGCAATGATCTTTTTGACACGTGCTTCGATATCGCTCATTGGGTTTCCCTCTGGGGGTTGTGAATGAATCCGCGATTCTAGCTGCACAGGAGCAAGCCCCCTGCACCGCCCGCCGCGCGGATGATTCGGCGCTAACTGACGTGAATTACATGTACATGCCGCCATTGACGTGCAACTCCTGCCCCGTCACATAGCCCGCACCCTCGCTGGCCAGGTAGGCCACGGCGTGTGCGATGTCGGCAGGCTTGCCCATGTGGCCCAGCGGAATCTGCGCATTCAAGGCTTTTTGCTGCTCTTCGGGCAGGCTGGCGGTCATGTCGGTCTGGATGAAGCCTGGAGCCACACAATTGACGGTGATGCCCCGGCTGCCCAGCTCACGTGCCAGCGCGCGGGTCATGCCCGCCACGCCGGCTTTGGC
Organism: Acidovorax sp.; assembly: GCA_041910915.1. GTDB lineage: Bacteria > Pseudomonadota > Gammaproteobacteria > Burkholderiales > Burkholderiaceae_C > Paenacidovorax. The sequence continues at coordinate 126,049 of JAYRPZ010000133.1, read as the reverse complement.
CGCTGCGTAGTTGGCCTGCCCCGGATTGCCCGAAGCACCGACCACACTGGTGATGTTGATGATGCGGCCAAAGCGCTGCTTCATCATCGGACGGATGGCCGCGCGGCTGGCACGGAACACGGCCTTGAGGTTGGTGTCGATGACAGCGTCCCAGTCATCATCTTTGAGGCGCATGGCCAACATGTCGCGGGTGATGCCAGCGTTGTTCACCAACACGTGCAAACCGCCTTGGGTTTTCACAATCTCGTCGATCAATGCATCCACCGCCGCACCGTCGTTGACGATGAGCGCCGCACCACGGCAGCCGGGATAGGCAGACAAAGCCTGGGTGATGGCCTGGGCGCCACTGTCGGTGGTTGCTGTGCCAATCACGTGGTAGCCCTGGCGGGCCAATTCCAAAGCAATCGCTGCGCCAATGCCGCGCGATGCACCCGTGACCAGCGCAATTTTTGTTGAGGGATGTGTCATGCCAACAGCTCCTTGGTTTGTGCGAGGGTCGTGGGATCGTACAGGGCGGCGCCCACCAAGTCAGCACTGATGCGCTTGGTCAAGCCAGCCAGTACCTTGCCAGGGCCACACTCCACCACATGCGTCACACCGCGTGCCTGCAAGGCTTGCACGCTCTCCACCCAGCGCACGGGATGGAAGGCTTGGCGCACCAAGGCGTCACGGATGGCATCAGGGCTGTCCACCACAGCCACATCGACGTTGTTGAGCACGGGAATCTGCGGCGCTGCGAGCAGCGTCTGCTCCAACGCCACACGCAGTTTTTCTGCCGCCGGGCGCATCAAGCTGGAGTGAAAAGGCGCCGACACAGGCAATGGCAGCGCACGTTTGGCACCTGCGGCCTTGAGCACTTCACAGGCTTTGTCCACACCTGCTTTGGTGCCCGCAATCACAGTTTGAATGGGATCATTGAAATTCACGGCCTCCACCACTTCCGTGCTCCCTGCACCGAACGTGGCCATGGCCTGGGCACAGCCGTCAATCACTTTGGCTGAATCCAAACCCAAAATGGCGGCCATGGCTCCAGCACCCACAGGCACAGCTTCCTGCATAGCGGCGGCACGCAGGCGCACCAGAGGTGCCGCTTGTGCCAGCGTCAATACACCTGCGGCCACCAAGGCTGAGTACTCCCCCAAAGAATGGCCCGCTACATACGCGGGACGGGCTCCACCTTCAGCCAGCCACACGCGCCAAGCCGCCACACCGGCCACGAGCATCACCGGCTGGGTATTGGTGGTCAGGGACAGCGCTTCTTTAGGGCCTTCGTGAATCAGGCGGCCCACATCTTCGCCCAGGGCCTGCGAGGCCTCTTGCAGGGTCTGCTGCACGGCAGGGTGATCACCCCATGCATCGAGCATGCCCACGGCCTGCGAACCCTGGCCCGGAAAAACAAAAGCAAACGAAGTCATATCAGCGGTCTTGATGTAGCAATCAACGAAGTATGAAATAAGAGCCAAAAACGGCTCTAAGCCTTATGCGGCAAGCGCAAGCAGCTAGAACTTTAGGAGCGCCGCTCCCCAGGTAAAGCCACCACCCACACCTTCGAGCAGCAGATGTTGGCCCTTGCGCACCTGACCCGCACGCACCGCGTGATCCAGGGCCAACGGAATGGATGCCGCCGAGGTATTGCCGTGTTGATCCACGGTGACCACCACTTTGTCCAGCGGCAAACGCAGCTTTTTCGCTGTGCCTTGCATGATGCGGATGTTGGCCTGGTGCGGAATGAGCCAATCAATATCACTTTCTTGCAAGCCCGCTTTTTCCAGCACGGCACGCGCCGCCTTGTCAAGCACGCCCACCGCCAGCTTGAACACGGCCTGACCATCCATTTGCAGCAAGGGCCGTCCAGTGACCTGCCCCCCAGCCACACTGCCGGGCACACACAAAATATCGACGTACTGACCGTCAGCGTGTAAGTCAGTGGCCAAAATGCCGGGCTCATCACTGGCTTCGAGCACCACCGCACCAGCACCGTCACCAAACAGCACGCAGGTGGTGCGGTCGTTGAAGTCCAGAATGCGGCTGAAAATCTCCGCCCCCACCACCAGCGCACGGCGTGCACTGCCCGCGCGAATCATGGCGTCAGCCACCGACAAGGCATACACAAAGCCGCTGCACACCGCTTGCACGTCGAACGCGGGGCAGCCGTGGGCGCCCAGCTTGTGCTGCAAGATGCAGGCCGCCGAGGGGAACACCATGTCTGGCGTGGACGTGGCGAAGATGATGAGGTCAATGTCTTGGGCTTGGCAGCCTGCCATCTCCAGCGCACGGCGGGCGGCGTGCAGGCCGAGGGTGCTGCTGGTTTCATCATCGGCAGCGAAATGGCGCGCATGGATGCCGGTGCGCTCCACAATCCATTCGTGTGAACTCTCTAGGCCACGCTGGGCCAGGTCTGCCACCAGATCGTGGTTCGTGACGCGGCGCTGCGGCAGGTAGCTGCCGGTGCCGGTGATGCGGGAATAGCGTGTCATCAATGAGGGGCCGTGGTGCCCGAAGCGGGCGGTACGCTTGGCAAACCCAGCAAAGGAGCTGCATGGGCAATCCGGGTACGCACACGGTCAAGCAGGTTGTTGCGGGCGGCATCATAAGCGCGGTTGAGCGCTTGCTCAAAAGCCAGCGCATCCGCCGAGCCATGGCTTTTGAACACCAGGCCACGCAGGCCCAGCAATGCAGCGCCGTTGTAGCGACGGTAGTCCATGCGACGCACCAGGGCAGATAAGACCGGATACGCCACGATGGCTGCAAGTTTGGTCAAGATGTTTCGTTTGAACTCTTTTTTCAGGCCCCCAACGATCATCGAGGCCACGCCTTCACTGGCCTTCAGTGCGACGTTGCCAACAAAGCCATCACAGACCACGATATCCACCGTGCCCTTGAAAATGTCATTGCCTTCGACGTTGCCATAAAAATTCAAATCACCACTGCCACCGGCAACACGCAACAATTCGCCCGCCTGCTTGATGACTTCGCTGCCCTTGATGGTTTCTTCCCCAATATTGAGCAAGCCCACGCTGGCTGGAGCCTGTGGCTGCAATACCGACACCAGGGCCGAACCCATCACGGCGAACTGCAGCAGATGCTGCGCCGAACAATCCACATTGGCGCCAAGATCAAGCACGGTAGTCGCCAGGCCTTTGTCGTTGGGTAGCTGCGTGGCAATGGCCGGGCGGTCAATGCCATCGAGCGTTTTGAGCAAATAGCGTGCAATCGCCATCAAAGCACCGGTATTGCCCGCCGACACCGCTGCCGCTGCCGCACCATCTTTGACCTGCTGTATGGCCACGCGCATGGAAGAGTCTTTTTTCTTGCGCAGCGCGACTTCTACAGGATCGTCCATGGCCACGACTTCGCTGGCCGCTACGACGCGCGCGCGCGCGTGCGCAAAGTCAGCCAAGCTGGCTGGCAAACCAACCAGTAACAACTGTGCGTCAGGATGGGAATCGAGAAATGCGCGGCATGCCGCCAAGGTGACGCGGGGGCCGTGATCGCCCCCCATGCAGTCAACAGCCAATGTGATCATGGGTGGCCCAAAAATGGCGCAAAAAATACTGCCGAATGCTCAAAAAACGCTCAAAACAAAGGCCCGCGCTACCACAACGTAGCCACGGGCCTGAGGTGCAAAGAAACCTATCAGGCTTCAGACTTGTTCTTCAGCACCTGACGACCACGGTACACGCCGTTGGGGCTGATGTGGTGGCGCAGATGAATTTCACCGGTGGTGGGCTCCACAGCGATGCCAGGCACCGTCAGAGCATTGTGCGAGCGGTGCATACCGCGCTTGGAAGGGGACTTTTTATTTTGCTGAACAGCCATGTTCGGCTCCTGGGTCTTGAAGGGGTTGGTGAAACGCGACCCATCCTAAAGACACGAGGGGGATTCGCGCGAAGCCCGTGATTATAGCCCATTCATTTTTTCAACCCACCCTGCAGCTGCGCCAGGGCGGCGAAGGGGTTGGGCTTGTCCGTTTGGGCCTGCTCAAATTCTGCGCTACTGGACGCCAGCGCCAACGGCTGCGGACAGCTCTCATGCAAGGGCACCATGGGCAGCTCCATGAGCAACTCATCTTCTATCAGCTCATGCAAATCAAAGCTGCGACTGATGACCAGCAGGTCTTCCTCGCTCTCATCGTCTTGGGCCAGGGCGGTGGCTTCATCGGCCACAAAACGAAACCAGCGATCCACTTGCAACGGTACGTCCACGGGCGTCAGACAACGCTGGCAATGCAGCGGCACGGTGGCTGCCACCTGCAGATGCAACCATATGTGGCCGCTGCCGCCCGGGGGCGTGCGCAGCTCACTGCTGGCCTGCCAATCCACACGCAAATCAGGGTGCAAGCCTTGTGCCTCGTGCGCAAGGCGCTCGTAATTTAATAGCGATTCGTGGCCGCTCAAATGCCCTTGTGCCTGGGCAAAAGCTTTCACGTCGAGGTGGCGGGGGGAGAACTCCTTGGTCATGGCGGCAGTGTAAGAGAATCGCCGCCATGCCTGAATCCAGCCCTGCCCCCCGCCCACTCGTTCTGGGCTCCACCTCCGTGTACCGGCGCGAACTGCTGCAGCGCCTGCGCCTGCCCTTCACCGTTGCAGCCCCTGCGGTCGATGAAACCCCCCTGCCCGGCGAGCCACCCGCACAGTTGGCCCAACGCCTGGCCCTGGCCAAGGCCCATGCAGTCGCCACCTTGCACCCCGAGGCTGTCGTGATTGGCTCCGACCAGGTGGCCGACCTGGCAGGCCAGCCCCTGGGCAAACCCGGCGACCACGCACGTGCCACGGCACAACTGCAGCGCATGCGCGGCCACACCGTGGTATTTCATACAGCCGTGGCCGTGGTGTGCCATGCCAGTGGCTTTGCCCAAACCGATCTGGCACCCGTGCGGGTGCGCTTTCGCGAGCTGTCTGACGCCGAAATTGAGCGCTACCTGCGCGCCGAACAACCCTACGACTGCGCTGGCAGCGCGAAAAGCGAAGGCCTGGGCATCAGCCTGCTTGAGGCCATTGACAGCGATGACCCCACCGCACTGATTGGCCTGCCTTTGATTCGCACCTGCCGCCTGCTGCGCGCTGCCGGGTTGGTGCTGCCATGAGCGCGCCCAGCGCCCCCGGCACCCTGTACCTGGTGCCCGCCCCGCTGGATTTCGGTTGCGACAGCGAAACACCGCTGGCCGAGGTACTGCCTGCAGGCACGCTGCGCCAGGCCGCCCAGCTCACGCATTGGGTGTGCGAAAACGCCAAAAGCTGCCGCGCCTACCTCAAACGCATTGACGCCCTGTTTCCGCTGGCCGTGCCGCTGCAACAGCAGCACATCACCGAACTGCCGCGCGCTGTCCACAAAAAAGGGGACCACGGTGGCAAAGGCCATGCCCAGATCGACGCCACGGCCCTGCTCGCCGCCTTGCGTGCAGGCCATGACATGGGCCTGGTGAGCGAAGCCGGTATGCCTGCCGTGGCCGACCCAGGCAGCTCGGTGGTACGCGCCGCCCACGCTCTGGGCGCGCGCGTGGTGCCGCTGGTGGGGCCGGTTTCGCTGCTGCTGACCTTGGCAGCCAGTGGGCTGAATGGGCAAAACTTTGCCTTCGTGGGCTACCTGCCGCAAGACGCCAGTGAACGGGCGCAGCGCGTGCGCGCATTAGAGGCCCTGGCGCTCAAAACCGGGCAAACCCAGCTCTTTATTGAAACGCCCTACCGCAATGCCGCGCTGTGGCAGGCGCTGCTGCAAACGCTACAACCCAGCACGCAGCTGGCCTGTGCAGCGGGCCTGACGCTGGCCCAGGCCAGCATCCACACCCGCAGCGCCAGCCAGTGGCGCGGGCAAGCCATCCCGGTGGACAACCGCACCCCTGCCGTGTTTGCCATCGGCGGCTAAAGGCACACGCCGCAGCGCGAATATTTCAGTGCAACTACTTCAGCGCAACTGCGGCGCCGCCAGAGGCAAGGCACGCACGGCACCTGCGCCCACCGCCGCGCCAAAGCGCTTGGCCAGGCGCTCGGCCACGTTCTCACGGCGGGTGTAGTCGATCACGTCTTCCGCCTTCACCACCTCGCGCGCCACGTAGTCCAGGCTGCCCAGGCGGTCAGCCAGCCCCATATCGACGGCTTGCTGCCCCGTCCAGAACAGGCCGCTAAAGGTTTCTTCGGCCACTTTCAGGCGCTCGCCACGGCCTTTTTTCACGACCTCGATGAATTGCTGGTGGATTTGGTCCAGCATCACCTGGGCGTACTCGCGCTGCTGCTCGCTTTGCGGGCTGAAGGGGTCCAGAAAACCCTTGTTGCTGCCTGCCGTGAGCAAGCGGCGCTCCACTCCCAGCTTTTCCATGGTGCCGGTGAAGCCAAAGCCATCCATCAGCACGCCAATGCTGCCCACGATGCTGGCTTTGTCCACGTAAATCTCATCGGCCGCCGCCGCAATGTAGTAAGCAGCCGAGGCGCAGGTTTCCTCGACCACGGCGTAAATCGGTTTGTCGTACTTGGCACGCAGGCGCACGATTTCGTCGTTGATCATGCCGGCCTGCACCGGGCTACCACCGGGCGAGTTGATCAGCAATACCACCGCCTGTGAGCCTACGTCTTCCAAGGCGCTGCGCAAGGCGGCGTTGATCAGCTCGGCACTCGCATCTGAGCCGCTGGCAATTTCGCCTTTGATCTCTACCACCGCAGTATGCGGCGCGCTGCTGGTGGGCGCGCCTTCATGGCTGAGCAGCCACCAGGCCATGCCACCGAACAACCCTAGCCACAAAAAACGCCAAAACATGCGCCAGCGCCGTGTCGCGCGCTGCTCTGCCAAGGTGGCAAAAACCAATTTTTCCAGCACCGCACGCTCCCACCCCGGCGCGGGCGCAGGAGCCGGTGGGCTGCTGGCTGGCGCAGCACGGGTCGATGATGTTTGTGAGCCCCACAGGTCGGGGGCAGCCTGGGAGTCGGGCGGCGCAGAGCCGGGGCGTTGAGGGTCGGTCATGGGACGATCAAACAAGGCAAAAGTGGGCCGCAGTATGCCAGTGCCCCCGCCTCAAGCGTTGCTTTCCAGCCACATATGCAACGCACTCATGGAATCCACCACCGCCAGTGGGCCGTAGGCGGCGAAGCCGTCGCTCGCATGGGCACCATAGCTCACGCCTACGCTGGCACAGCCCGCCGCCTGCGCCATTTGCAAATCGTGCGTGGTGTCGCCAATCATCAGGGTGCGCTCGGGCGGCACGTCGAACTCGGCCATCAGCTCGTGCAGCATCAGCGGGTGGGGTTTGCCCGCTGTTTCGTCGGCGGTGCGCGAGCCGTCGAACACACCCCGCAGCTGTGCCGAATGCAGCGCTTCATTGAGGCCACGGCGGCTTTTGCCCGTGGCCACCGTCAACAGGTGACCACGCTCGCGCAGCATCTGCAACAAAGGCAGCGTGCCGTGAAACAGGCTCAGGTCGTCCTGGTGCTGCAGGTAGTGGTAGCGGTAGCGGTGGCCCAGTTCGGGGTAGCGCGCAGGCGGTACATCGGGGGCAGCATGGGCCAGGGCTTGCATCAGCCCCATGCCAATGACGTAGGAGGCCGCTTCGTCGCTAGGGCGCGCGCCACCCACATCGCACACCGCCTGCTGAATGCAACGCACGATGATGGCGGTGGAATCGCACAGGGTGCCATCCCAGTCAAAGGCAATCAAATCAAAACGGCGAGAAGGCATGGTGGAGGATCCGAAAGAGAAAAATTGCTTCTTTATTCATAGCTGCTTGCGCTTACCTAGCAAGGCCTGGAGGCTATTTTTACCAATAATTTTTTATGGTGAAGCCAAGGGCGCGCTGGCAACGAAGTCCACCAGCTCCTGCGGCAACTCAGCGTGCAGCGTAGTGCGTTCGCCACTGGCAGGGTGGGTGAACACCAGGCGCCAGGCGTGCAAAAACATGCGCTTCAAACCCTGCTTGGGCAGGCGCTTGTTCAGGTCGAAGTCGCCGTATTTGTCATCGCCCACAATGGCATGGCCTTGGCTGGCCAGGTGCACGCGAATCTGGTGCGTGCGCCCGGTTTTGATGGTCACCTCCAGCAAGGTCATGGCAGGCAAACCCTGCAAGGGGCGCGGCGCCAGGCGCTGGCGCACACGCACCAGCGTCAGGGCAGGCATGGCATCGGGGTCGTTGGCGGTGGTCACGCGCACGCGCCGCTCGCCATCGGGCAGCAGGTATTTGTGCAGCGGCAGGTCAATCACCTTCTTGCTGGCAGGCCAGTCGCCCTGCACCAGGGCCAGGTAGGTTTTGCCTGTGGCGCGCTCGCGGAACTGGTCTTGCAGCGCCAGCAAGGCGGAGCGCTTTTTTGCCACCAGCAGCAGCCCGGAAGTTTCACGGTCTAAGCGATGCACCAGCTCCAGAAACTTGGCCTGAGGCCGGGCCTGGCGCAGTTGCTCGATCACGCCAAAGCTCACGCCGCTGCCGCCATGCACAGCCACGCCCGCGGGTTTATCGATGGCGAGCATGTGCTCATCGTCCAGCAGCAGGGCAAATTCGCGGGCAGGCGCCGGATGCAGGGCTTTATCGGCCATTTTTTCCGATACACGCAGCGGCGGCAGGCGCACCACGTCGCCCGCTTGCACGCGCGTGTCGGCACTAGCACGGCCTTTGTTCACACGCACTTCACCACTGCGGATGATGCGGTACACGTGGGTCTTGGGCACGCCTTTGAGTTGGCGCAGCAAAAAATTGTCCAGCCGTTGGCCCGCGCTGTCCGCATCGACGCTCACCTGGCGCGCTGCCGGGGGGGTGGGGGGTTTGCCCTCTATAATCTGTTTCACCTGCGCACGTTGATATGTAAGTGGTTGATTTATCTGGAGTTTAGTCCAGCCCCATTTCCCGTGCGGCAGGCAGGTCGATGCCAACGCGCATCGCACCCCCACCAGCAGCAGGTCGTTTGATTGTTTCACCTGTCGCCCTCTGGGGTGTGCTGCGCGGTGGTGCGAACGCATCTGAAACCTCTCGGAATACCAGGTCGGCAGCGCCAGCGCTGTCGGCGGATCAAAGCGAATTTATGTGGATTGTCCTGGCATGGGTGCATGGATGGTGGCATAGGCAAGAGCCTGTGCGTGCTGCCATGGGCCTTTTTTTGCGCCGGGCCCACCCCTTCCCAGCCCTGCCGCCCCAGTCTTGTGTACTGCGGCGGCGCGCTGCGCGCCTCGCCCCCATCCACGCGCCCCCTCCTCCCTTGCTGACCTAGCGCCTTGCGGCCAGGTTGGCGTTTGCGCCCCTGCTTTTCCTTGCGGTTCCAGGCGACAGCCCTGGCATCTTGGCCCCTACGGGCCAGCAACAACGGTGATATGCCGGCCCTTCGTGCGCGCTTTGCGCCCACGAGGCGCCCACAACAACACAAAAGGAATTGCATCATGAAGCGGATGCTCATCAACGCCACGCAGCCCGAGGAACGGCGCCTGGCCATCGTCGACGGCCAAAAACTCCTGGACTACGAAATCGAAATCGAAGGGCGCGAGCAGCGCAAGGGCAACATCTACAAAGCCGTGGTGACGCGCGTGGAGCCCTCGCTGGAGGCCTGTTTTGTTGATTACGGCGAAGACCGCCACGGCTTTTTGCCCTTCAAGGAAATCTCCAAACAGTATTTCGCTGAAGGCATCTCGCCGAGCCAAGCGCGCATCAACGATGTGATCCGCGAAGGCCAAGAGCTGCTGGTGCAGGTGGAAAAAGAAGAGCGCGGCAACAAAGGCGCAGCGCTGACCACCTTCGTGAGCCTGGCTGGCCGCTACGTGGTGCTGATGCCCAACAACCCACGCGGCGGCGGCGTCTCGCGCCGCATTGAGGGTGAAGACCGTGCCGAGCTGAAAGAAGCGATGGACCAGCTCGACTACCCCAAGGGCATGAGCATCATCGCGCGCACGGCCGGTATTGGCCGCACCGCCCCTGAGCTGCAATGGGACTTGAACTACCTGCTCAAGCTGTGGAACGCCATCGACGGCGCGGCCAAAGCGGGCAAAGGTGCTTTCCTGATTTACCAGGAATCGAGCCTGGTGATCCGCGCCATCCGCGACTACTTCAACAACGACATTGGCGACATCCTGATCGACACGGACGACATCTACGAGCAGGCGCAGCAGTTCATGAGCCACGTGATGCCCGAACACGCGGCCCGCGTGAAGCGCTACCGTGACGACGCGCCGCTGTTCAGCCGCTTCCAAATTGAGCACCAAATCGAATCGGCCTACGCTCGTACCGTGCAACTGCCCTCGGGCGGGGCCATCGTCATTGACCACACCGAAGCGCTGGTCTCGATTGACGTGAACTCGGCACGCGCCATCAAGGGCGGTGATATCGAAGAAACCGCCACCCGCACCAACTTGGAAGCCGCCGATGAAGTGGCACGCCAAATGCGCCTGCGCGATCTGGGCGGCCTGATCGTCATCGACTTCATCGACATGGAAGAGTCGAAGAACCGCCGCGAAGTGGAAAACCGCCTGCGCGACGCGCTGCGCCAAGACCGCGCCCGCGTGCAGTTCGGCACCATCAGCAAATTTGGCCTCATGGAGATGAGCCGCCAGCGCCTCAAGCCTGCGCTGTCGGAAGGCGCGCACATCAACTGCCCGCGCTGCGGCGGCTCCGGCCACATCCGCGACACGGAAAGCTCTGCGCTGCAAATCCTGCGCATCATCCAAGAGGAGTCGATGAAGGACAACACCGCCGCCGTGCATGTGCAGGTGCCGGTGGAAGTGGCCTCGTTCCTGCTCAACGAAAAGCGCAACGAAATCACCAAAATCGAGCTCAAGCAGCGCGTGTCGGTGCTCATGGTGCCCAACAAGTCGATGGAGACGCCGCACTACAAGCTCGAACGCCTCAAGCACGACGACCCACGCCTGGAAAACCTGCAAGCCAGCTACCAGCTGGCCGAAGAAGTGGAAGAGCGCACCCAAGTCACGCGCCGCTCGCAAGAGCCCACCAACAAGCAAACCCCGGTGATCAAAGGCGTGCTGCCCGACGCGCCCGCTCCCGTCACCGAACCACGCCCACAGCGCCCTGCCGCGCCAGAGCGTGCACCGCGCCAGGGCCAGCCAGGCCAGCAGCCCCCTCGTGCCAGCGCGCCCGCTGCAGCACCTGCGGCCCCGGTGGTGCAAGAGCAAGGCTTCTTCGCCTGGCTCAAGAGCCTGTTTGGCTTTGGCAACGCGCCCGCCCCTGTGGCTGCGCCCATGCCCAGCCCGGCACCCGCGAGCGAACCGCGCCGCGAGGGCCGGGGCGAACGTGGTGAAGGCCGTGGCGGCGAGCGCAACCGCCGCAATGGCGAAACACGCACCGGCGAACGCACTGCGGAACGTACCGGTGAGCGCAGTGAACGCCAGGGCGAGCGCAGCGCCGAGCGCAGCTCCAGCCGTGGTGACAACACCAACCCACGCCGCAACGAACGCAACGGCGAGGCGCGTGGTGAACGCGGCGAGCGCAACCCGCGCAACCGCCGCGATGCCGAGGCCCGCCCCGAGGTAGATGGCAACGACCTGGCGCCCAGCGAGCAGCGCCCAGAACGCGCCCCCCGCCCCCAAGGCGAGCGCAGCGAGCGCCCAGCCCGCCCCGAGCGCGGTGAACGTAGCGAACGCGGCGAACGCAATGAACGCAGCGACGCCCCGCGCCGCGAACGCGTCCAACCAGAGAGCAGCGACGCACCCACTGAATTTGTGGACACCACGCCGCTGAATGCCGAGCTGGACCTGAACCTGGCCGCCCCCCTGGAAGGCGAGGCAGCGCCTGCAACGGAAGAGCGCCGCGAGCGCCGTACACGCGACCGCTATGGCCGTGACCGCCGCCAGCGCAACGGTCAACGCGCTGCCCGCGAAGGCCAGCCGCAAGACGGCAACGAGGCCAACGCCCCAGTGGCCGACCCCGTCGAAGCCACCCCGGTACACGATGCTGCCCCCGCAGAGGCCACGCCCCCCGGCGATGCTCCGGCACGCCGCAGCTACTTCAGCGCAGCCGCCGCGCCCGTGGCCAGCAGCGAAGCCGAAGCCCCGGCCCAGCCCGAGCCTCACCAGCCCAGCAGCGCCGCGGTAGCCACCCAGGCACCGGCCCCGCAGCCTGAGCACACAGCTGCCGCAAACAGCGCCCCCGCCGAAGCAGCGCCCGCAGCCGCCCCTGTGGCCGCTGCAGAAGCAGACGCCGCCACGCCCCCGGCAGACCCCGCGCAGGTGGCCCCTTCGGTGCCAGCGCCTGCTGCTGCAGCCAGCACAGCCCGTGCTGCCGTGCAAGCCTTTGTGCTGCCCGTGAGCGAGCTGCAGGCCGTGGCCCAGGCCAGTGGCTTGCAGTGGGTGCATACCGATGCCGAACGGCTCGCCGCCGTGCAAGCGGCCATTGCCGCCGAGCCGCAACCAGTGCGCATTCCGCGCGAACGCCCCCCCGTGGTGGTGCTCGACGAAGGCCCGCTGGTGCTGGTAGAAACCCGCCGCGACCTGCGCGATCTGGCCTTGCCCTTCGACGCGCCAGCGGCTGACGCAGCGCAGGCCTAAAGGCCCGCCGCCGTGCCTCCCAGGAATCACACCCTGGGCGGCGCGGCGCTCTTTTTTTCATAGCTTCTCGCGCTTGCTGCATAAGGCCAAAAGCCATTTTTGGCTCTATTTTTTCAAGCTTTCACAGGCCTGGCCAGGCGGCTGGCAGCCATGCACAGCGCTTGCGAGCGCCTAGCGGCCCTTTTTTAAGAGTGAAAATGGCCTCCAAGCCTTGCACAGCAAGCGCAAGCAGCTATGAAAAAAGGAGCCTTTCAGGCTGCTGAATCTGGTTTTTTTCTGACCCCGGAGCACCACGCCCATGCTGTTTCTGCTCTCCCCTGCCAAATCGCTGGACTACAGCAGCCCCCTGCCCCCGGGCCTGGCGCACAGCCAGCCACAGTACCTGGGCCCGGCGCAAACCCTCATCGAAGTGCTGCGCGAAAAATCGCCCCAGGACATCGCCGCCCTGATGTCCATCAGCGATGCCCTGGCGCAGCTCAACGTGGCGCGCTACGCCACCTGGTGCCCGCCCTTCACCCCAGCCAACGCACGCCAAGCTGTGCTGGCCTTCAACGGCGACGTGTACGACGGCCTGCAAGCCGCCAGCCTCAGCGCCGACGAACTGGCCTGGGCGCAGCAGCACCTGCTCATCCTCTCGGGCCTGTACGGCGTGCTGCGCCCGCTCGATCTGATGCAACCCTACCGCCTGGAAATGGGCACACGCCTGGCCACGGCCAGCGGCGCCAACCTCTACCAGTTCTGGGGCGCACGCATTGCCGAGCACCTCAACGCACAGCTGGCCCACGAGAGCGCGCCCGTGGTGGTGAACCTGGCCTCACAAGAGTATTTCAAGGCCGTGGAGCGCAAAGTGCTGCGTGCCCGCGTGGTCGAGTGCGTGTTTGAAGACCTCAAAGGTGGAAGCTACAAAATCGTCAGCTTCTACGCCAAACGCGCGCGCGGGCTCATGGCACGCTGGGCCATTCAGCAGCGCGCCCAGGCACCGCAGCAATTGCAAGGCTTTGACCTGGACGGCTATGCTTGGTGTGCCAGCGTGTCCACGCCCGACCGCTTGGTGTTTCGCCGCGACACCCCCACCGCTTCCGACGCATGAACACGCCCTCCGTCCCGCCCGAACTGCGCCAATGGATCCTGGCCCAAGCCCAAGCTGGCCAAAACGCCCCGGCCCTGCTCGCTGCCCTGGTGCAAGCGGGCTGGCAAGAAGCCCAGGCCCTGGCCGCCCTGCAAGCCGTGCTGCACACGCAAGTCGAGAGCCTGGCGCGTGCCCAGGGCCTGCCCCCCAGCGTGCCCGTGCCCGAACTGGCGCTGGAGGACGACCCCACCACTCTTGATGCAGGCGATCGCCAGGTGCAAGTGCTCCTGACGATGGCGCTGCCACGCGTGGTGCTGCTGGGCAACGTGCTCTCGCCCGAAGAATGCGATGCCTTGATGGCTGCCGCGCGCCCACGCATGGCGCGCTCGCTCACCGTGGAAACCGACACCGGGGGCGAGAGCGAGAACCAGGCCCGCACCAGCCAGGGCATGTTTTTCGAGCGCGGAGAAAACCCCGTAGTGGCGCGTGTGGAAGCGCGCCTGGCGCGCCTGGCGCGTTGGCCCGTGGAACATGGCGAAGGCCTGCAAGTGCTGCGCTACCAACGCGGTAACGAGTACCAGCCGCATTACGACTATTTCGACCCCAGCCAACCCGGCACACCGCACCTGCTGCGCCGTGGTGGCCAGCGCGTGGCCACCTTTGTGCTCTACCTGAACACGCCCGAGCAAGGCGGCGCCACCACCTTCCCTGACGTGGGTCTGGACATTGCTCCACGCCAGGGCCACGCCGTGTTTTTCAGCTACCCACGCCCCCACCCCAGCACCCGCAGCCTGCACGGCGGGGCGCCCGTGCGCGCAGGGGAAAAATGGATTGCCACGAAATGGCTGCGCGAGCGGCCCTTCGATTAACCCCCCAAGCCACTGCCACTGGAGCGCCCTGTGACCCACCCCACCCCTGTGCGCGAATTCACCTTGCGCGGCGTTTTGCTGGGCGCCTTGATCACCCTGGCCTTCACTGCCGCCAACGTGTACCTGGGGCTGAAGGTGGGCCTGACGTTCGCGTCCGCCATTCCAGCCGCCGTGATTTCCATGGCGCTGCTGTACCGTTTCAAAGACTCGAACATTCTGGAAAACAACCTGGTGCAAACCCAGGCCTCGTCGGCGGGGGCGCTGTCGGCGGTGATTTTTGTGCTGCCTTCGCTGCTCATGCTCGGGCTGTGGGCGGGTTTTCCGTTTTGGCAAACCGCGCTGGTGTGCGCAGCAGGCGGCACCCTGGGGGTGCTCTACACGGTGCCGCTGCGCCGCGTGATGGTGGTGCAGTCCAGCTTGCCCTACCCGGAAGGTGTGGCCGCTGCCGAGGTGCTGCGCGTGGGCCAGGCCCAGCGTGAACCCGGTGCAGCAAGCACTGGCCAGCGCAGCAGCGGTGGCATGGTCAGTCTGGCCTGGGGCACAGCTTTAGCGGCCCTGTTTGGTTTTTTGAGCGGTGGGCTGCGCCTGCTGGGCGATGCGGTGAATTTTTGGCTGCCCGCGGGCAACGTGGTGTTTCGCGTGGCCGCCGGGTTTTCGCCTGCGCTACTGGCCGCTGGCTACCTCATGGGCGCGGCGGCGGGCATGGCCACGCTGCTGGGCCTGGTGCTGTGCTGGGGCGTGGTGGTGCCGTGGCTGATGGCCTCGTCCACCGTAGCCGAAGGGCAAACCCTGAGCACACTGGCGCTGCAGTTGTGGAGCAGCAAAGCACGCTTTCTGGGCGCGGGGGTGATCGGCATTTCTGCACTGTGGACGGTGGTGACGCTGATTCGGCCCATCCTCACGGCCATGGCCCAGCAACCCGTGCGCGCGGCCAGCAGCAGCCCGCGCACCGTCCACGACGCCACCGACCAAGACATGCCACGCCACTGGATGCTGCTCATCGGCCTGGTGTCTTTGGCCGTGCTGTGGGGCGTGAGTGACAACTTTATTGCCGCCCACCTGAGCCACCTGTCGGCCCCCGCGCGCGCGCTGCTGGCGGCAGTGTGTGTGCTGTTCACGGCGGTTTTTGGCTTTGTCGTGGCGGCGGCCTGCGGCTACATGGCGGGCTTGGTAGGTTCGTCGGCCAGCCCCATTTCGGGCATCGGCATCATCGCCACGATTTTGATGGGGGTGGCCTTGCTACTGCTGCACACCTGGGTGCCCGCCTTTGCTGATGGGGTGGCAGGCCAGGCCGGGGTGGGCTTGGTGCTGTTCATGGTGTCGGTCATCCTGGCCATGGCCGCCATCTCGAACGACAACCTGCAAGACCTGAAAACCGGCTACCTGGTGGGTGCCACGCCCTGGCGCCAGCAGGTGGTGCTGATCATTGGCTGCGTGGTGGGTGCGGTGGTGATTCCGCCCGTGCTCAACCTGCTCTACCACGCCTACGGCTTTGCCGGGGCGCTGCCGCGCGAGGGCATGGACGCCCAGCAGGTGCTGGCTGCACCCCAGGCCACGCTGATGCAGCAAATTGCCGGCGGCATTTTCAACGGCTCGCTCGACTGGAACATGCTGGGCCTGGGCGTGGCCGTAGGGGTGGCCGTGATTGCCGTGGATGTGCTGCTGCGCCGCAGCAGCCGCGGTGCGCTGCCGCCGCTGGCCGTGGGCCTGGGCATTTACCTGCCGCCCACCATTGGCATGACGCTGACGCTGGGCGCCGTGCTCGGCTGGGCCATCCAACGGCGCGTGCGGGCCTACGGCGTGCAGCGTGGCAGCGCTTGGGTGGCTGCAGCCGAAGAACGCGGTCTGCTGCTGGCTTCGGGCTTGATCGTGGGCGAGAGCCTGATGGGCCTGCTGCTGGCGGCGCTGATCGGCCTGAGCGGCCAAGACGCCCCGCTGGCCCTGGTGGGCGCTGGCTTTGCCACCCCGGCCATGCTGCTGGGCTTGGTGTACTTCTGCGCACTGGGTGGTTTCTTTTACCGCAGCGTGTTGAAAAAATAAGCCAAATTGGCCTCAAACCCTTACCAGTCAAGCGCAAGCAGCTATTAAATAAAGAGCATTCATGTCCCTGACTCCTGAACAATCGCCCCTGGGCCAAGCCACCACCTACTGCGACCAATACGACGCCCGCTTGCTGTGCCCACTGCCGCGCGCGCCCAAACGTGCGGAGATCGGCCTGAGCGCAGGCGTGCGCGTGCCCTTTTTTGGCGCCGACCTGTGGACGGCCTACGAACTGTCGTGGCTGAACCTGCGCGGCAAACCGCAAGTGGCATTGGCACACATCACCGTGCCCTGTGAAACGCCCAATATCGTGGAGAGCAAGTCATTCAAGCTCTACCTGGGTAGCTTCAGCGGCACACGCTTTGCCAGCGCCGACGAGGTGCGCGCGCGCATCCGCACCGATGTCAGCGAGGCCGTGTGGCGCGGCAGCACGCCTGGCACCAGCGTGGGTGTCAAGCTCATCGCCCCCGAAGCGTTTGATCTGCAACCGCTACAAGAGCTGTCGGGCCTGAGCCTAGACCGCCTGGATGTGGAATGCAGCCACTACCAACCTGCGCCCGAGCTGCTGAGTGCCGATGCCACGCAAGCCCCCGTCACCGAAACCTTGACCAGCCACCTGCTCAAAAGCAACTGCCTGGTGACGGGCCAGCCCGACTGGGGCAGCGTGCAAATCAGCTACAGCGGCGCGCCCATCGACCAGGCCGGGCTGTTGCGCTACATCGTCAGCTTTCGCAACCACCACGAGTTTCATGAGCAGTGCGTGGAGCGCATCTTCATGGACATCAGCGCCCGCTGCCGCCCGCTCAAGCTCACGGTGTACGCGCGTTACACACGCCGTGGTGGGCTGGACATCAACCCGCTGCGCACCAGCCACCCACAGCCGCTACCGCCCTCGGTGCGCACCGCGCGGCAGTAGCAGCTGGTAAACAAGGTGCGGTCAGAACCGTTTCTTAGAGCGTGTTCACGATCTCGCGCGAAGGGGTGCAGGATGCGGATCGGGATGGGCTGCTAGGCGCAAACCGCAGCAATAGCCTTGCTATTGCGAGGATTTGCAACAACGCAGACTGCCCGATTCCGCGCCTGCACACCCGCGTGGAGATCGTGAACACGCTCTTAGCCTGCGCGCGGTGCATCACCAGGCAGCTTGAACACGGCCAGCGTGCGCCCCAGCACACCGGCATTGGCATTCATCTGGTTGGCTTCATCTGCGGATTGCTGCACCAAGGCCGCGTTGTGCTGCGTGACTTTGTCCAGTTCCAGCACCGCGCTGTTGACTTGGGCAATGCCCTGGGCCTGTTCGCGCGTGGCCAGGCCAATATGACCGACCAAACGGTTCACGGTCGCGGCGGAATCGACCATCTGTGCAATCGTCTGGCCCGCGGCCTTCACTTGACCCGCACCACTTTCCACTTGGCTGCTCGAAGCGCCAATGAGGGCGCGGATTTCACGCGCGGCAGCCGCACTGTTTTGCGCCAATGCGCGCACCTCGCCCGCCACCACGGCAAAGCCCTTGCCCTGCTCGCCTGCGCGCGCGGCCTCCACGGCCGCGTTGAGTGCCAGGATGTTGGTTTGAAAGGCAATGCCTTCGATGGTAGAGATGATCTGCCCCATTTGCCGTGACGACTGCTCAATGGAGGTCATCATCTGCGTGACGTGCTCCACCGCCTGCGCGCCAGCGTGCGCCAGCGCAGTGCTGCGCTCGCTCTCATGCACAATTTCCTGGGCCGTCTGGGCCGACTGCTGGATGGTGGAGGCAATCTCCTCCATGGAGGCCGCCGTTTCCTCCAAGCTGCTGGCCTGCAAAGCGGTGCGCTCGGCCAGGTTTTCTGCACTGGCATGAATGCCTGCCGAAATATCACCAAAGCCGGCAATTTCCCCGCGCGCATCACCCACCACGGCGCGCAAGTTCATCTGTGTTTGTTGCAGCCTCTCGGTCAACATCACCATAGGATGGCGCCCATGCAAGCCACTGATTTTGGTGTTGAGGTTGCAGCCTGCAATGTCGCGTGCCAAGGCATTGGCATCGAGCAGCGCGCGCGTAATGCTGCGATCTACACGCCACACAATAAAGCCCACCAGGGCCAACAGCACACAGGCCTGGGCCACGAGCACCTCGGTGCCACTCCAGCCCATCACGCCCGGCAACAGCCCGGCCAGCACCACCAAAGCCAGCAATCCGACCATGCGCTGGGTGATGCTGGTGCGCTGCCAGCGCCCCAGCAAATCGCGCCACCCCACCCAACGTACGCGCCCAGCATGCAAACGAAAGGTAACGCGCCCGGACTCGCGTTCTTGGTGCATGCGCCGGTACAAGGCCTCGGCTTGGTCAATCTGCGCCCGTGTGGGTTTGGCACGCACCGACATATAGCCCCTGGGCTTGCCACCTTCCATGAGCGGTGTGACGTTGGCGTGCACCCAGTAATGGTCGCCATCTTTGCGCCGGTTTTTCACCATGCCCACCCAACTGCGGCCATGGCCTACGGTTCCCCACAGGTCTTTGAACGCTTCGGGCGGCATGTCAGGGTGGCGCACGATGTTGTGCGGCTGGCCGATCAATTCCTCAAAGGTAAAGCCACTGACGCGCATAAAAGCGGCGTTGCAGTGGGTGATGTTGCCTTGTGCATCGGTGGTGGACATCAGCAGTTCATCACCTGGGTAGTCGTATTCCTGCTGTGTGACTGGCAAATTGGTGCGCATAGCGGATGAGCGGGTGTCAGCCCCTGTGGAGCCGATAGATCCATGAGTTCTTCTCATCGCACATTAAATCGAAAACTTTTGACTTTTAGTGTGGTGCGCTGATAGTTTTTGCCATGCTCATTGCGTTAACGCAACAGGCGGGTTTGTGCGGGTTGCCCACCCAGGTGAAACACATCCACGCTGCGCTCCATGGACTGCGCCCCACGGCCCAGGTTGTGCGCCATGTCAGCCGAAGCTTGCACCTGCGCCGCGTTGTCGTGCGCCACGCCATCGAGGGCCTGCATGGCGCGGTTGACCTGCTCCAAGCTTTGCAACTGGGCCTGGGTACCGGCGCTGATGTGCTCAATCTGCGCACTGACGCGCTGCACGGACTGCACCATTTCTTCAATGGTGCGCGCCGCCTGGCTCATGCGCTGGTTGCCTTCGGTCACGCCCGTGCTGGTCTGGCCAATCAGGGTGCTGATCTCTTTGGCAGCCTGAGCGCTGCGCTGCGCCAGGGCGCGCACTTCGCTGGCCACCACAGCAAAACCTTTACCCTGCTCGCCAGCGCGCGCTGCTTCCACCGCGGCATTCAGGGCCAGCAAATTGGTTTGGAAAGCAATGCCTTCAATGGTGCCAATGATCTCGCTCATGCGCGCGGAAGACTGGCGGATGCTGTCCATGGCACGCCCCACCTCGGCAATGGCGGCACTGCCACGCCCGGCAGCATCGGTGCTGTGCGCGCTTTCTTGGGCCATGGCAGTGGTGGCCTGCACGGTGTTGCGCACGCTGGCATCAAGGTGCAGCAACGCCTCGCCGGTTTGGTGCAGGTGGTCGGCCTGGGCCTGGGTGCGCTGCGCCAGCTCGGTACTGCCCTGGGCGATTTGTCCGGCCACGCCGGTAAAGCCATGGATTTCGCCACGCACATCGCCCAGCACAGCGCGCAAATTGAGCTGAATTTGTACCAGGCGGCGCATCACCACACCCAAAGTGGAGGGAAAGTCGGTGCGCGCGCTGGTAGTGAGGTTGCAACCCGAGAGGTCGCTGGCAAAGCGTTCGGCCTCTTTCAAGGCGGCGACAAAGTTGTAGCGGCAATACAGCACCATGCCCGAGCCCACCAGCACCAATGCCACCACACGCCAGGCCAGCGCTTGCCAGCCCTGCAAGCCCAGCACATCGGCCATCAGCACGCTGGCGGAGAGGGCCCCCACCGTCAAAGCCATGCGCACCGTCAAGCCCAGCGCACGCGCTCGCTGAAGCCAGCCACGCGGGCCGGTGTAGAGCAGCCGCCCCTCGCGCAAAAACACGCTGGTGCGGCCTTGCTCGGCCTCGCGGCGCATTTGGGCGAACAAGGCCTCGGCCTGCTGAACCTCTTGCGCCGTGGGCTTGGTGCGCACCGACAGGTAGCCCACTGGTTTGTGCCCCTCCAAAATGGGCGTGACGTTGGCACGCACCCAGTAGTGGTCACCGTTTTTGCGCCGGTTTTTCACCAGCCCGGTCCACGGCTTGCCCCGCCCCACGGTGGACCACATGTCTTTGAATGCTGCTGCTGGCACGTCCGGGTGGCGAATGATGTTGTGTGGCTGGCCGATCAGCTCCTCGTAGCTGTAACCACTGACACGCACAAATGCCGGATTACAGTGGGTAATTTCCCCCCGGGTGTTGGTACTGGAAACCAAAAGCTCATCGCCAGGGTAGTCGTAGTTGTGCTGGGTGATGGGCAGGTTGATTTTCATGGGTATGTGTCACGGTAATTTCACAAAATGATACATGTGAGACGAATCAAAACCCGGAAAAACACTGCCCCACTACGGGTCTGCCCTAGGTGCCCAGCAAAGGGCAGCGCTCGGCCTGCGCTAGGGTGCGGTGGGATAGGTTCCTGGCACCAAGATGGAGCGATCCACCCCACGCAGCTGGGTGTGGCCACAAAAAGCCATGCTCACATCCAATTCCTTGTGAATGATTTGCAGCGCCTTGTGCACGCCCGCTTCGCCAAAAGCACCCAGGCCATAGACCATGGCGCGGCCAATCAAAGTGCCGCGCGCGCCCAAAGCCCAGGCCCGCAGCACATCTTGGCCACTGCGAATGCCGCCATCCATCCACACTTCCAGGCGCTCGCCCACCGCAGCCACGATGGCGGGCAGCGCAGCAATCGAAGAGGGTGCGCCATCGAGCTGGCGCCCACCGTGGTTGCTGACAACGATGGCATCAGCACCGTACTGCGCTGCCAGCACGGCATCTTCCACTTCCATGATGCCTTTCAGAATCAGCTTGCCACCCCACTGCTCTTTCACCCAGGCCACATCGGCCCAAGACAGGCGGGGATCGAACTGCTCATTGGTCCACGCGGCCAGTGAACTCATGTCCGACACGCCCTTCACATGGCCCACCAGGTTGCGGAAGGTGCGCCGCTGCGTGGCCGCCATGCCCAGGCACCAGCGGGGCTTGCTCATCAGGTTGACGATGTTGCGCAGCGTGGGTTGGGGCGGCGCGGTCAGGCCGTTTTTGATGTCTTTGTGGCGCTGGCCAATCACCTGCAAATCCAGCGTCAGCACCAAGGCGCTGCAGCGGGCGTCTTTGGCGCGCTGGATCATGCGCGCCATGGCATCGCGGTCGCGCATCATGTAGAGCTGAAACCAAAACACCAGACCAGAGCCGGTGTTCTCGGCAATGTCCTCGATCGAACAAATGCTCATGGTGGACAGCGTGAACGGCACGCCAAATTTTTCTGCAGCGCGCGCAGCGTGGATTTCTCCATCAGCGTGCTGCATGCCCGTGAGGCCCACGGGTGCAATGGCCACGGGCATAGCCGCCGGTTGCCCCACCATGGTGGTGGCGGTGCTGCGCCCCTCCAGGTTCACCGCCACGCGCTGGCGGAACTGGATTTTTTGCAGCTCACTCTCGTTGGCGCGGTACGTGCCTTCGGTGTAGGAGCCGGAATCGGCGTAGTCATAAAACATGCGCGGCACGCGGCTTTGGGCCACACGGCGCAAGTCTTCAATACAGGTGATTTTGGCAAGATCGGCCACAGCGCCCTCCATAGGCGAAAAAACAAGGCACGCATGGTAGCGCTACCCCAACGCCCGCTGCGTGCCCTACTTCACCCCGGCCCCACGCACTTCAATGGCTATCTGCGCCTGCACCTGACCACGGGCGTCGAGCAGCTCCACGCGGTGGCGCCCGGGCCAGGGCAGCCAGCCCCAGCGCGCGCCGCGCCCCAGCTCGCGCCCGTCGATGCGCCAGCGCAGCCCGGCTGCCGCCGCCGGGCTGGCACCTGCAGCCTCGAACCACAGGCGCTGGCGCGCTGGGGGAATGTCGGGGTCGAGCGCCACCACTGTGCCGGGGGTGGGAGAGACGATGCGCAAATTAGCATCATTTTGGCCTCCATCCCTTACTGGGAGCGCGCGAGAAGCTCCTTTTTCAGGAGCATTCGCCAGGGCAAACACAGCCTGCTCAGTGCCTTGCACAAACCACTCGCTGCGCGCAGCCTCCAGCGGCTGGCCTTGGGCATCGGGGCCAAAGCGTACCCGCTGGTGCAGCACACCGGCTGGCGCAACGGGGGTGCGGCTGGCTTCGTGCTGGTGCAAATACGCCATCACCGCCGCCCACACAGGGGCTGCGCCGCTGGTGCCGCTCACATCGTGCATGGCTGCGCCGCTGGCATTGCCCACCCACACGCCCACGGTGTAGCGCGCGGACCAGCCAATGGCCCAGTTGTCGCGCATGTCTTTGCTGGTGCCGGTTTTCACCGCCGTCCAAAAGCGCGTGGTGAGCACGCTGTCGGTGCCGAAGGTGCGCGCACGCGCCAGCGGGTCGGCCAAGATGTCGCCCACGATGAACGCAGCGCGCGCATCCAGCGCCTGGGTGCAATCGCCTGCTGCAGCCGTGGGCCGTGCCGCTGGAGTGCGCGCTGGCGTAACCGAGGGCAGTTGCCAGCGCACCGGGCAGGCCAGCCCGCCGTTGGCCAGGGCGCGAAAGGCGTTGGTCAAATGCAGCAAATCGACCTCGCTGCTGCCCAGCGCCAGGCTGTAACCAAAATAGCCGCCGGATTCGCGCAGCGGCAGGCCCAGCGCGCGCAGTTGCTGAAAAAAAGCGTCGGGCGAAACCATCACTAGCGTGCGCACGGCAGGCACGTTCAGCGAGGCCGCCAGCGCCGTGCGCACCGAGACCCAGCCCTTGAACTGGCGGTCGTAGTTTTGCGGGATGTACAGGCCGGCCGCCGTGGCTATTTGCGCGGGCGAGTCATGCACCAGCGACGCGGCTGTCAGGCGCCGCTCGGCCAGTGCCTGGGCATACAAAAAAGGTTTGAGCGTGGAGCCCGGCTGGCGCTGCGCCAGCACACCATCGACCTCGGCTGCCTGGCTCAAGCTGCCCGAGGAACCCACCCAGGCCAGCACCTCGCCGCTGGCGTTGTCCAGCACCAGCACCGCGCCGTCTTGCACGTTGCGCCCGCGCAGTTCGCGCAGCTGCTGCGTCAGGCTTTGCAGGGCCACGCGCTGCAGCGGCGCACGCAACGTGGTGCGCAGCGTGCTGGGCAGCTGCGCGGCTGGCGTGCCTGGGGGGAACTCGCGTGCCAGGCGCCAGCGGGCAAAGTGCGGGGCGATGCCTTCGCTAGCGGCGTAGGCGCGCCGCTGCAGGGCGGCGCTGGCAAACATGTCCAGCGCCAGGCAGTCTGGCGCGCTGCGGGCCATGGCACGCAGCACACTGCAGGCGCGCTGCGCCACCACTGCCGGGCGGGCATTGGGCGCACGCACCAGCGCGGTGGCTACGGCTGCTTCACGCGCATCCAAGCCGTGGGCCGCTTTGGCAAACAGGGTGCGGCTGAGCGCATCAATGCCCACCAGCTCGCCGCGAAACGGCACCAGGTTGAGGTAGGCCTCCAGAATGTGGTCTTTGCGCCAGCGCCGCTCCAGCACCTGCGCGGCCACGGCCTGCCCCAGCTTTTGCACCACCGAGCGCCCACTGCCACCTTGGCGCCAGTCCTCATCCAGCAGCCCGGCCAGTTGCATGGTGATGGTGGAGGCGCCGCGCGTGCGGCTGTGCCACAGAGTGCCCCAGGCCGCCGCCGACACGGCCACCCAGTCCACGCCGCTGTGCTCGTAAAAGCGTTTGTCTTCACTCAGCAGCAGCGCCTGGCGCAACGCGGGCGACACGTCTTGCAGCGCCACCCACTGCCCGCGGCGCACAGAAGCATCAACGCGCAGGCGCTGCAGCAGCTCGCCCTCGCGCGAGAGCAGCGCAGTATCGGAGGCGCGGTGCGCGGCGCGCACTTCCTCAAAACTGGGCAAGGCCTGGGCGGGCAGGGCCAACACCGCCAGTGCAAACAGCACAGCACAGCAATAGCGCAGGGCACGGCACAAGGCACGCAAAACACACAGGACAGACATAGCGCGCACCAGCTTAGCACCCCACTGCGGGAAACCCTTAGTCAAAACTCCTTAGAGACAAGCCCTCTGCCCAGCTGGCAGGCTGCCACCGATGATGTGCGCCAGCAGACACAGGGCCCTCAACGCTGCGGGCCTTGTATCTATGGCCTTTCACCCCCCTGCTGCTCTTTTAAGGAGACACCATGCGCACCAGCCCCCACCGGGTTTTGCATTGGAGCTTGACAGCCCTGTCGATCGCAACGCTCAGCGCTTGCGGCGGCGGCGATGATCCCTTCTTCCCACCCAACGTCCTGCCTGCAGGCATCCACGAAATCAGCACCACCGACTACAAAGCCACCAACGTCGGTACAGGCAGCACAGCGCAAAGCCAAGACCTGCTCACCGCAGGCCTGGGCAAAACTGGGCTGGGTGCCGCACTGCCCCCGGCTTATGCCGATCCTGCCAAGCCCACCGTGGTCGAGCTGCGGCGCAATGCGATTTACTCCAACTACCGGGGCATTCTCGATCCCTCGGCGGCAGGAGGCTATGGCACGCTGTACGGGCCCAACGTGACAGCAGACGGCAAAGTCACCACCAGCGAAGGCTTGATCCCTGGCAGCGAATCGCTGGCTGTGCTCGATGACGGCAGTGGCCGCAAGCAAACCGTGATTGCCGTGCAAGTGCCCGACAGCTTCGACCCCAAGCGCCCCTGCATCGTTCTGGGCCCCTCTTCCGGCTCACGTGGGGTGTACGGCGCCATTGGCACGGCAGGCGAATGGGGGCTGAAAAAAGGCTGCGCCGTCGCACTGACCGATGCGGGCAAAGGCGTGGGCCTGCACAACCTGAGCGATGACACCATCCACCAGGTCGATGGCAGCCGTGCCAGCCGCACCGCTGCAGGCACCTTGGGTTTTTTTGCGGCGCAGCTCAGCGATGCAGCGCGCGCCGCCTACAACGCAGCCTTCCCCAACCGCCTGGCACTCAAGCACGCGCACTCACAGCAAAACCCGGAAAAGAGCTGGGGCAGCGACACCCTGATGGCCGGCCAGTACGCCCTGTATGTGCTCAACAAACGCTACGGCACGCCTGCCAACAACGTTCCCTTCAGCGCAGCCAACACGCTGGTGATTGCTGGCTCGGCCTCGAACGGCGGGGCGGCCTCACTGCGCGCAGCCGAGCAAGACAGCAGCGGCCTGATCGACGGCGTGGTGGCCTCCGAGCCTGTCACCGAAATTGCCAGCGCCAACGGCTACAGCGTGCAGTTCGCGGGTCAAACCGTGTCCGGTTTTGGCAAAACCCTGGCCGACTACACCACCTACGGCAACATCTTTCAGCCCTGCGCCGCACTGGCCCCCGAGGCGGCAGTGAACGAAGTGTCGATCTACAACTACATTGGCCTGACCAATATGACGGCGCGTGCCCAGGCACGCTGCGATGGCCTGGCTGCCAAGGGCCTGGTGCAAGGCCGCACCACGGCCGAGCGCGCGGCCGACGCTCTGGCCAAACTGCGTGCCTACGGCTGGGGCCGCGAGAGCGACACCATGCACAACGCCCACTACGCGCTGGGCAACGGCCCCATCCTGTCGGCCATGTACACCATGGCCTATGGGCGCTTTGGCGTGGAGGCCAACCTGTGCAACACCAGCTTTGCCAGCGTGAATGCAGCCACCGGCGAAGTGGTGGCACCCTCGGCTGCGGCCCTGGCCGTAAGCTTTGCCACCGCCAATGGCACCGCCAACGGCACGCCCGCCACGGTGGTCTATAACGACTCGGTGGGTGGTGCCAAGGCGTGGCAGTTTGCCGTTTCACCCTCCACGGGCACAGCTGACCTGGGTCTGGACAACGCCCTGTGCCAGCACGCCCTGGTGAGCGGCAAAGACCTGGCCACCGGTGCCCCGCTGAGTGCCACCAGCACCCCCACCAAGGCGCAAAGCGACGCGGTGCGCGCAGGCATTGCTGAAGTGCTGCACAGTGCCAACCTGCGCGGCAAACCCACCTTGATCGTGGCAGGCCGCAGCGATGCCCTGGTGCCGGTGAACCACAACGCCCGCGCCTACACCGCGCTGAACCGCCAGGTGGAAGGCAGCGCCAGCCAGCTGCGCTACATCGAAGTGGAGCACGGCCAGCACTTTGACGCGTTCCTGCCTTTCTCGGGCTTTGACACCCGCTTTGTGCCACTGCACACCTACTTCAACCAGGCCATGGACGCCATGTGGGCCCACCTGCAACAAGGCACGCCCCTGCCCGCCCACCAGGTGGTGCGCACCACGCCACGCGGCGGTGAACCCGGCAAGGCCCCGGCGCTGACGGCAGCGCATGTCCCACCCTTTGTGGTGGCACCCAGCGCCACCAATGCCATCAGCCTGAATGGCACCACACTGAACGTGCCCCGTTAAGTGCGCCAACGTCCCCAGGCTGGCGCAGCTCTGCAGCCTGGGGGCTGGCACTTAAAAAAAAGGAGCTGCTTGCGCTTACCTAGCAAGGCTTAGCGGCTCAAAACACTCTCAAATATCCCCGTACTGCGGGCCTGGGCAAGCCACTACGGGGTGTGCGGGGCTTGCACAGCCTCCCCAAGGGCTTGAAATCATGCTCAAATCGGCCTCCAGCCCTTATGTAGCAAGCGCAAGCAGCTATTAAAAAAGAAGCGTCTTCAGTCTTTTGCCGCGCCAGCCCCCAGCACCCCAAAGCGCTGCAAAGTGCGCTCACGGGCCTGGGCGTGCTGTACCACCGGCAGCGGGTAGTCCTGCCCCAGGCGCAGGCCACAGGCTTGCAGCTCCAGCGGTTTCATGGCAGCGGGAAAGTGCAGGTGCTTGTCCGGCACGCGCGCCAGCTCGGGCACATAACGGCGAATGAACTTGCCCTCGGGGTCAAACTTTTGCGACTGCGTGATGGGGTTGAAGATGCGAAACCACGGCTGGGCGTCGCAGCCTGTGGAGGCGGCCCACTGCCAGCCGCCGTTGTTGGCGGCCAGGTCGTAGTCGTTGAGGTGCTGGGCAAAAAAGCGCTCGCCCCGGCGCCAGTCGATGCCCAGGTCTTTGGTCAAAAAGCTGGCCACCACCATGCGCAGGCGGTTGTGCATGTAGCCCGTGTGCAGCAGTTGGCGCATGGCCGCATCCACCAGCGGGTAGCCGGTGCGCGCCTCGCACCAGGCTTGCCACAGTTCGGGCGCATCGTCCCACTGCACGCGGTCGTAGGCGGGGCGAAACGACTGCGTGACCACATGTGGGTGGTGGCGCAAGATCATGAAATAAAAGTCGCGCCACGCCAGCTCGGAGAGCCAGGTTTGCGCGCCCGCGCAGCCCTGCGCAGCCTGCCCCACGGCCAAGGCGGCGAGCTGGCGAATCGACACCGTGCCGAAGCGCAAATGCACCGAGAGGTAAGACACACCCTTGCGCGCAGGAAAGTCGCGCGCATCTTGGTAGGCAGCCATGCGCGGGGCAAAGTCGTGCAGCAACTGCTGCGCGCCCTGCATCCCAGGGGGCAAGGCCAGGCTGCCCAAGTTGGTGGCGCTAAAGCCCAGGTCGGCCAAGGTGGGCAGCCGCTCCCCAGCCGGCGGCGCGGCCAGGTGGTGGGCGTAGCGCTGCACTGGGTAGGGTGTGAGCTGGAACGCATCGAGCTTTTGCAGCCAGGCGCGTTTGTAGGGGGTGAACACGCTGTAGGGCGTGCCTTGCTGGGTCAGCACTTCGTTGTGCTCCAGCAGCACCTGGTCTTTGTAGTCACTAAAGGCAATGCCTGCGGCCTGCAGCGCCTGGGCGGCGCGCTGGTCGCGGGCGATGGCCTCGGGTTCGTAGTCGCGGTTGGTCAGCACTTCCTGCACGCCCAGGCTGCGCGCCAGCTGCACGATGGTCGCCGCCGCCGGGCCATGGCGCACGATCAAACCGCCACCGGGGGCGCCGCTGCGCGCGGCGAGCTGGCACAGTTCCTCATCGAGTGCCGCGACGCTGGCATGGATGAACTCAACACGCCGGTCGCTGCGCGTGGGCAGGGCATTCAGGATGTCGGTATCGAACACGAAAGCGCAGTACACGCGCTCGAAGCGGCGCAGTGCGTGGTACAGGGCGGCATGGTCGTCGCAGCGCAGATCGCGGCGCATCCACACCAGGGCAGTACGGGGCATGGGCAAACCTGTCAAAAACAAGAAAAAAGCGTGATGTACGCCCAATGATTGTGGCAGCGACACGATGGGCCCAAGCTTGGTATGCTGGCAGACCGGCGCACGCGCCTTGCTTTGTGAATGCCCCGCCCTCGTGACCTCTTTGCCTGCTTCCTCCGCACCCACTTGCCCCGACCTGGCGCAGTTGCTGCACACGGCCGTGGCGCAGGCTTTCAATGCCGTGGTCATCACCAATGCCGCGCTGGATGGCGAAGGGCCGTGCATCACTTACTGCAACCCGGCGTTTTGCCGCATGACGGGGTACACCGAGCAGGAGCTGCTGGGGCGCTCGCCGCGCCTGCTGCAAGGCCCGCACACCGACCCCCAGGTGCTGCAGCGCCTGCGCGAATGCCTGCGCAGCGGGACGTTTTTTCAGGGCTCCACGGTGAACTACCGCAAAGATGGCAGCAGCTACCTGGTGGAGTGGAACATTTCCCCCGTGCGCGATGCCCAGGGCCAGGTGCAGGCCTACGTCTCGGTGCAGCAAGACATCACCACGCGGGTGCGTGCCGAGCAGCGCCAGGCCTTGCTGGCACGCGCACTGAACGCCACGCAAGATGCCGTGCTGATTGCCGATGAGCAGGCGCAGATTTTGTTCGTCAACCAGGCTTTTGAAGACCTGACGGGCTACCGCAGCGACGAAGTGCAGGGGCGCACGCCCAAATTTTTGCAATCGGGCGAGCACACACCCGCTTTCTACGCCCAACTGCGCGAAGCGCTGGAACGTGGTGACAGCTGCCAGACCACCTTTGCCAACCGGCGCAAAGACGGCAGCATTTACCACGCGGCCCAAACCATCACGCCGCTCAAAGACGAGGCCGGGGCCACACAGCACTACGTCAGCGTGACCAAAGACGTGACCGAACTGGTGGCACGCGCACAAGAGTTGCGCCAGCAAGCCCACCACGACGCACTGACCGGCCTGCTCAACCGCCGCGCCGGCGAGCAGCAGCTCCAGCGCTGCCAGCGGGCGGCGCAACTGGAGTGCCAGGGCTACGCGCTGATCCTGGCCGACATTGACGCCTTCAAGTCCATCAACGACCGCTTTGGCCACGAAGAGGGCGACCGCGTGCTGCAGCGCTGTGCCGCGCTGCTCAGCCGCTCAGTGCGCGGAGGCGACGCGCTGATCCGCTGGGGGGGCGAGGAATTTTTGATTGTGCTGCCCGGCTGCAAGCTGGCTGCGGCGCAGGAGCTGGCAGAACGCATCCGCCGCACCATGGCCAGCGAGCAAGATGCCGTGGTGGGCACCATCACCCTGTCGCTGGGCGTGGGCGCCTGGCAGCCGGGCGAATGCAGCTCCACGCTGCTGCGGCGCACCGACCAGGCGCTGTACCGCGCCAAAACCAGCGGCCGCAACCAAGTCGCCGTCGCACCGTAGCGCTGGCGCCAGCGCGTGCGGCTTCAGTCCTCAGGCCAGTGGATGGCGGGCAGCTGCTCGAACGCAGGCTTGGCAAACAGGTAGCCCTGAAAGTAGTGAATGCCCAGGGCCCGCAGGGCGCGGTATTCGGCCAGCGTTTCCACGCCTTCGGCAATCACCTCGATCGACAGCGCCTTGCACACGCCCAAAATGCCCTGCACGATGGCGTGGCGCACCGGGTTGGTGTCGATCTGGCGCACCAGCTCCATGTCGAGCTTGATGATGTCGGGCTGAAATTCCGCCAACAGGTTCAGGCCCGAGTAGCCCGCGCCAAAGTCGTCAATGGCGGTTTTGAAGCCACGGCGCCGGTACTCTTGCAAGATGCGCTTGAGGTGGTCTTTGTCCACCACACGCTCGTTTTCGGTGATTTCAAAAATCAAGCGGTCGGTGGGGAATTGGTGCTGCTGCGCGGCTTCCAGCGTGGTGCGAATGCAGGCGGCAGGTTCGTACACCGCATTGGGCAAAAAGTTGATGCTGACGTGGCAGCCCATGCCCAGCTGGGCCGCCAGGCGCACGGCTTTGACACGGCAAGCCTGGTCGAACTGGTAACGGTTGTCATCGTTCACCTGGCCCAGAATGTGGGCGGCACCACTGCCATCCAGCCCCCGCACCAAAGCTTCGTAGGCAAACACCTCGCGGCTGCGCACATCGACGATCGGCTGAAACGCCATGCTGAACTCCAGCGTCAGCGGCGGCCGGTCCTGGCACGCTTTGCAAGGCGCAAGAGAAGAAATGCGATGTGTAACCATTCGCGCATCGTACCGCAGGGCTACCCCACCCAGCGCCTTGGAGGGCAGCGTGCCCCCCACGGGGTAGGTGAACATTCACCAGGCTGGCAGTACGGGCCCGCCCTTGGCAAGTGCCTGCTGGTAGGCCGGGCGGGCCTGTATGCGCTGCAGGTAGGCGTGCAAATGCGGCCAGGTGCTGGCCGCAGCACCACGCGCCAGCGCGGCCTCGACGGCAAAGCTCATTTGAAAGTCGGCCAGGCTCAGGTGCTCGCCCGCAAACCAGCGGTGCTGTGCGAAGTGGTTTTCCATGAAGGCCAGCGCGGCCTGTACGTTGGGCTGGATCAGCTTTTCTTGCACGCCAGCGCACAAAGCCCGCGCCACGGGGCGCACGAAAAATGGCATGGGCTGGCGTGGGATGGAGTCAAACACCAGCTGCATCACCAGCCAGTTCATCAGCGAGCCTTCGGCGTAGTGCATCCAGAAACGGCACTGGCGATGCGCGGGCGTGCCGCGTGCGGGCTCCAGGTGCGCCAGCTCGGCAGGGGCCTGCGCACCGTAGCACTCGGCCAGGTATTCCAAAATGGCGCCCGACTCTGCCACCACCAGCTCCCCATCGGTAATGACGGGCGATTTGCCCAGCGGATGGATGTGTTTCAGCTCGGGCGGGGCCAGCCGCGTGAGCGGGTCGCGCTGGTAGCGGCGCAGTTCGTAGGGCACACCCAGCTCTTGCAAGAGCCACAAAATACGGTGCGAGCGCGAAGTCTCAAGGTGGTGCAGGGTCAGCATGGTGGCGAAGGTGGCAAAGGGGTGGAGCCGGCCTGGCGCAGCCAGCGCATCAAGCGCCCGAGCACGGGCAGCTTTTCGTAGAGTTCTTCGGCGGTGTCCCAGTAATCGCGGTGCAGCGTCACACGGCCTTGGGCATCGAAATGTACCAGCGTGCCGCCGTGGATGCATTGCGGCACCTGCGCACGCCAGCGCTTCATGCGAAAGTGAAACTCCCACTGCAAAAAGGCCTGCTGCCCCTGCGCCACGTGCTGGGTGACGACAAAGCGCGGCTGCTCCAGGCTCTCAAACATATGGGCAAAGATGGCGCGGATGGCGGGCACGCCCTGCACATCGTTGAACGGGTCTTTGAAGCGCGCATCGGGGGCGTAGTAATCGTCCAGCTGCGCCAGCCGGGCGGGGGTGAGCTGCTCGTAGAGCTGTGCCAGGCGGGCGGCAGCGGCTTGGGCATCGGGCACATCGGGTAAGTGATTCATGCGTTACAGCCCCGTCATGCGGTGTACCAAAGGAAAGTACCAGCGGTACGGCAGCACGCGCAGCAGCTTGAGCCACAGCGTGAAGCGGCGCGGAAAGTGCAGCTCAAAGTCGCCGCGCTCCCAGCCGCGCAGCATGGCCTGGGCCGCCTGCTCCGGGGTGAGCAAGGCGGGCATGGTGAAGTCGTTTTGGCGCGTCAGCGGGGTATCGACAAAGCCAGGGTTCACCACGCTCACCCCCACCCCCTGCGGGCGCAAGTCCAAAAACAAGGTTTCTGCCAGGTTGATGAGCGCGGCCTTGGTCGGGCCATAGGCCAAGCTTTGGGGCAGGCCGCGCCAGCCCGCCACACTGGCCACCAAACTCAAATGCGGCGCGCGCCCGGCCTGGGCCGAAGCCAGCAGGCCCGGCACCACAGCGGCCAGCAGGTGCAGCGCTCCGGTCAGGTTCACTTGCTGGTGGCGCAGCAGCTCGGGCAGGGCCAGCGCATCGGCGCGCATGGGGCTGTAGTGGCCCGCGCAGTAACACACCAAATCCAGCGGCGCCTGCGCTTGCAGGTGATGGGCAGCGTGCTGCACTGCCTGGGCATCGGTCACATCCAGCACCAGCGCCTGGCTGCCGGGGTGCTGCTGCACAAACGCATCCAGCAGCACCTGCTGGCGTGCCGAAACGATCACCTGCGCACCCTGGGCGTGCAATTGCGCGGCCACGGCGCGGCCAATGCCGCTGGAGGCACCTACCAGCCACACACGCTTGCCGCGCCAGTCGGCAATGGCAGGGTTCAGAGGCATGGCGCCCCTCCTTACTGTTTGGTGAACGAGAGCAGCACTTCGCCCAGCGTGACGCCAAATTTGCTCATGGTGGCGCGGTTGAGCATCACCCGGTCATCAACCAAGAACATCCAATCATCGAACTGCACTTCGTACTCCTTGCCATCCACCGGCAGGCGCAAGGTGTAGTTCCAGCGAAAGGCATTGCCCGAGGTTTGGCCCTGGGCCTCGCCCACCACATCGTCGGCCCGCCCGGTGTAGCGCCCATCGGCATGTTTGGTCAGGCGCCAAATGCGCCGCTCGGTGCTGCCATCCGAATACGTGAAAGCCTCATCGAGCACGCCTTGGTTGCCCTCCCAATGGCAATCCATCACCACGGTAAAGCGGCGAGCCACTGCGCCATTGCGTTTTTGGAAAACGCCATGGGCCAGGACGCGGCCATTGAAATAGCGGTCCAGCTCCAGCAGCGGGCGCTCTTGGGCGTAGTCGGTCACTTGGGGGTTGGCACAGCCTGTGAGTACGGCAGTGCCCGCAAGCAAGGTCAGCAAGGCATGGCGGCGGGTGTTCATGGGGAAACTCCTGGGTCAGGCAACAGCGGAAAGGGGCGAATCAGCAAGCGGTAGAGCAACGCTGCGGCCAGCAGCTTGAGGGCGCAGGGCAGCACGGCATAGGCCCAGGCCAGGCGCTGCAGCCCCTGGGCATCGAGGGTGCCGGGGCTGTAGCCCCCCCACTGCAACAGCGGCAGCGCAGCCCCAGCGGCCAGGGCCAAGTTCAGTTTGGTGGCCAAATTCCACCAGCCCAGGTAAGCACCTTCGCTGCGGCCCTGGGCGCCTTGGCGCTCCACCAGCCGGGCCAGCAAAGCCCCCGGCAAAGCCAAATCGGCCCCCAGAGCGATGCCCGACAGCGCGCAAATCAGCGCAAAAGCGGCAATCTGCCCGCTGCTTAAAAACGCCGTCCAGCCAAAACAGGCGATGGCCAGCAACATGCCGCCCAGCCAGGCACGCTCCAGCCCCCAGCGGCGCACCACGCGCAACCAGCCCGGCATAGACAGCGCCCCACTGACAAAGTACAGCACCAGAAACAGCGCAATCTGCTCTTGCGTGGCCTGCAGACGGTCCTGGGCAAAAAACAACATCAACGCGGCCGGAATGGCGCTAGCAATGCCGTTGCAGACAAACACCGCCAGCAAACGGCGAAACGCCATTTCGCGCAGCGGCTGCCAGATGGCCGACCAAGGCAAGCGGGCTGGCACACCCTGCGCCAGCGCAGCCACCGGGCGCGGTGCCCACCACAGTGCCAGCCACCCCATCCACAACGCCAGGGCAAACACCCACAACATGGGCTCAGCCCCCCAGGCTACCGACAGCGCACTGGCCGTGACCACGCCGATCAGCCCCGGCCCTTCGCGCCAAGCCACCACATGGCCGCGCTGCACGGCATCGCCACCCAAGCGCACACCCCAGGCCTGGTGGGCAATCACCAACTGGCTGTGCGCCAAACAGGTCAGCAGCAGGCTCGCCACCATCCAGGCGGCCAGCGCCTGCGGCTCCTGCACCGCAGGAAAGAACAGCCCGGCCAAGCCCAGCAACTGCACCAAGGCTGAGCCACCCGCCACCCACAGCACCCCACGCAGCGGCCCCTGGTACAGGTGGTCGCTCCAGCGGCCCAGCAGGGGTTCTGCCGCAGCGTCAAGCAGGCGCACCAGCATCAACAAGGCCCCCACGCTGGCCAGCGGCAAGCCCAAGGTGGTGGCGTAGTGGTGCGGCAGCACCACGTACAGCGGCAAGGCCACAAAGGCCAACGGCAACCCCAGCAAGCCATAGGCCGGGCCCGACCACCAGCGTGGCAGCGGCCCGGTGTGTGCGGGGGTGGCCGAGGCAGTCATGGCACTGTGGCTGCCTGGCTGCGCGCCAGCAAGGCACTGCGCAAGGCGGGCTCAGAGGTCTGTGGCGAGAGCCAAATGCCAAAAAACAGGCGGGCCAGTTCGGCGTCGTCAATGGCGGGCAGCTCCTGGTTGCCACGCCACAAGCGCATCCCCTGGCCCGGCTGGTACAGGCCCGTGAGCCGGTCGCCCGGCTGCACATCGGGAATCACCTCCGTCAGGCGCTGCTGCCAACGCTGTGCCTGGGTGGGTGGCACGCTGGCCTGGCGCTGCATTTCTTCGACCGAGCGCTGGGCAATCGCCGCGCCGGTGAAAGCCCGGTGGTAGGTCAGCTCCAGTGCCAGCGGGTGCGCGCCAAAGCGGCTGGCCTCAAAACCGGGGGTGACCCACAGCCGCGCGTCGTAGATACGCAAACCGAAAAAGCGCATCTGCCCCTCGCCCGCCAACGTGGCTCCGGCCAGCGACTGGTGCAGCCACTGCGGCGTGGCACCACCCTCCTGCGCTGCCACGGGGTGCAGCAACGCCAGGGCCAGCACCCCACCGGCTGCCGCTGCTCGCAGCCCGTGTTTTAAGTATGAAAATCGGCTCCAAGGCATATGTAGCAAGCGCAAGCAGCTATTATTTCAAGAGCATCAACTCACACCCCAGGCAAGCGTGGTGCAGCACTTGCAGCACGGTCTGGCAGGGCGTGGCTGCGCCGTGGGCTGCTGTGGGCACTGCTACTTGCTGCGGCGTCAAAGCCCAGGCGGAACACGCTCACGGCTTGGGCCAGTTGCGCGGCCTGCTGCTTGAGCGTCTGCGCGGCGGCAGCACTTTGCTCCACCAGGGCCGCGTTTTGCTGGGTAGAGCGGTCCAGGTGCGCCACCGCTTCGCCCACCTGGGCAATGCCATCGGTCTGCTCGGCGGTGGCGGTGCTGATTTCAGCAATCAAACCGGCCACGCGCTGGGCCTGCTCGACGATGTCGGTCATGGTGGCACCGGCGTCGCCCACCAGGCGTGCGCCCTGCTCTACCTTGGCTACGCTGCCGTCAATCAGGCCCTTGATTTCCTTGGCCGCATCGGCGCTGCGCTGCGCCAGGGCGCGCACTTCACCGGCCACCACGGCAAAGCCGCGGCCTTGCTCACCGGCGCGCGCTGCTTCCACGGCAGCGTTGAGCGCCAGGATGTTGGTTTGGAAAGCAATCGAGTCGATCACACCAATGATGTCGGACATCTTGTGGCTGCTGGCGGTGATCTCTTGCATGGTGCTGACCACCTGCTCCACCACGGCACCGCCCTTGTGCGCGGCTTCGCTGGCCGAGGCCGCCACCTGGGTGGCTTGGCGGGCCGAATCGGCATTGTTTTTCACCGAAGCGGTCATTTGCTCCATGGACGATGCGGCGTGCTGCAAATT
This sequence comes from Acidovorax sp., assembly GCA_041910915.1. GTDB lineage: Bacteria > Pseudomonadota > Gammaproteobacteria > Burkholderiales > Burkholderiaceae_C > Paenacidovorax. Next base: position 89,973 of record JAYRPZ010000133.1, on the reverse strand, counting down.
CGATGCCTGTTCTTCCGTGCGCTGCAGCAGGCCAATGTTGCCCCCGGCAATTTCCTCCGAACCCACGGTGACGGCGTTCGATGCCTGGCGCACCTGGCCCACCACACGGGCCAGGCTCGCTTGCATGGCGGCCAAAGAAGCCAGCACACTGCCGGGCTCGGCCTGGGCGGCACCGGCCACGGGCTGCAAATCGCCCTCGGCCACATGGCTGGCCACTTCGGCCAGGGCCACAGGCTCGGCGCCCAACTGGCGCACGATGCTGCGCGCCACAGTCCAGGCCACAGCAGCGCTGAGCACCAGCGCCAGTGCCAGGGCGGTGAACATCACACTCAAAAAGCTGTCAGCCTCTTGCATAGCGCCTCGGTTGACTTCTTGAATGCGCCCCTCTTTGAAGTCGATGAGTTTGTTGATGGCTGCCAGCCACTGCACGTACTGCGGCTTGGCCTGCTGCCACAGCGTCTGAGCAGCTTGCGCGTCACCGGCCTGCACCTGGGCAATGATGGCCTGGGTGCTGACCACGGCCTGGGCTTCGGCGCTGCGAATACCGGCATACAGCTGCGCCAACTCAGGCGGCGCACCCACACGGTTGACCAGTTTTTCCAGCGGCACCGCCGACTGGGCGTAAAAATCGGCCAGCGCCGCAATGGTGGCAATTTCTTTGTCGCGCTCGGCCGGCGTGGGGCTGAGCACCACGTCGCGCACGGCAATCGAGCGGTCGTGCGCCGAACCACGGAAGTTGATGGCGTAGCGCTGCACCTGCACATGGATGTTGTTGTTGTCGCGCAGCGCCTGGTCAATGCGGCTGACTTTGACCACTGCCACGCCCGTGACCACCACCAGCAGCGCCAAAATCAAGGCGAACCCCGCATACAAGCGGGCGGCAACCGTCATTCGAGATAAAAACATGGGGAACTCCTACGGAGAAATGTGGCGAGGGAGGAAGGAAGCCACTCAGGGGAAACCCTCAGACTAACAGGTGCTCACACTTTGTCTGGTGCTGCCTCAGTCCTTGATCAAGGTGTACTGCACTACGTCAATACTGCGCGCATCAAAACCTGCTTCGCAGTAGGCCAAATAGAACTCCCAGGTGCGCTGAAAGCGCGCATCAAAGCCCTGGGCCTGCACGCGGGCGCGCTGCTGGGCAAAGCGCTGGTGCCAGCGGCGCAGGGTTTCGGCGTAGTCGCGGCCAAAGGCAAACTCCTCCACCACGCGCAGGCCCGCCGCTTGGGCAGCCGCACGAAAACGTGCCGGGCTGGGCAGGCAGCCGCCCGGGAAGATGTACTGCTGGATGAAGTCGCTGCCCTGCACGTAGCGCTCGAACAGCGCGTCGTCAATCACGATGCTCTGGATGCATGCGCGCCCGCCTGGTTTCAGCAAACGCGCCACGGTGCCAAAGTAGCTGGGCCAGTAGGCCTGGCCCACGGCCTCGACCATTTCAATCGAGCAAATGGCGTCGAACGGGGCATCCTGAATATCGCGGTAGTCCTGCAGGCGCAAATCCACCTGGGGGGCCACACCGGCCGCCTGCATACGCTGGCGGCCCCAGGCCAGCTGTTCGGTGGACAGCGTCACGCCCGTCACCTGGGCCTGAAACTCACCCGCTGCCATTTCCGCCAGGGCGCCCCAGCCACAGCCAATTTCCAGCACGCGCTGGCCAGGCTGCACACCGGCGCTGTGCAGGGCGCGGCGCACTTTGGCGTGCTGGGCCTGGGTCAGGTCACCCTGCAAGTCGCCCTGGAACCAGGCGCTGGAGTAATTCATGCTCGGATCGAGCCAGAGCCGGTAGAAATCGTTGCCCAGGTCGTAGTGGGCGTGGATGTTGCGGCGGCTGCCCGCACGGGTGTTGCGGTTGAGCAGATGGCGCAGGCGGTAAGCCAGCCGCCCCCACCAGCCGCCATACACCAGCGATTCGAGCGCGTGGCGGTTTTCCATCAGCAGGCGCAGCAGGTCGGCCAGGTGGGGCGTGCTCCAGTCCTGGGCGATATAGCCTTCGGCCAGGCCAATGTCGCCCGAGCGCAGCACGGCACCAAACACCTGCCAGTTGTGCAAACGCATGCTGGCGTGTGGGTGCTGGCCGCTGCCCAGCTGCAACACCTGGCCATCGGGCAATTCCAGGTGCAGCGTGCCGTGCTGCAGGCGCTGCAGCAGGCGCAGGCCCTGACGTGCCGCAGCGGGCATGTTGGCAGGCAACGAAAGCGCAGACGGTGAGGCAGTGGTGGTGTTCATGGTCAGAGGCTCGGCGTGGAGGGCGTGGAGGGCGTAGCAGAGGTGGAAGGGGCAGAAGCTCGGGTCACGGGCTGGGCGGGCGGCGCGGGTTTGCGGTGGAAGGGGGCGCGCTTGGCCCACAGCAGCAGCGCGTGCCAGTGGATGCGCGCGATCACGCCCAGCGTGAGCAACGGGTAATGCCACAGTGCGCGGCGGCGGCTGGCGGCATCCAGCGGCTGCAAGCGCCCAGCCACGCCGGTGAGCACCAGCGGGCCTTGGGCATCGTCAAAGTCAATGCGCACACGCGTAGATTGCAGGCCCTGGGCACCGCCACGCTTGAACTCAAAGCGGTAGTCGCCCTCCACCGGGCAAAACGGCGACACATGGAACACCTTGCGCGCGCGCAGCTCCTGGCCGTACTGCGGTGCATCGAGCAAGTAGGCATGGCGCTCGCCAAAGGTGTTGTTGACCTCGGCCACGATGGCGCGCAGGCTGCCATCAGCGCGGTGGCAGTACCAAAAGCTCACCGGCTTGAAGCTGTAGCCCAGCACGCGCGGGTAGCAATGCAGCCAGATTTCTCCATCCACACCGTCAATGCCCTCGCTGTGCAGCAACGCTTCGAGCCAGGCCAGGGCACCGCCTTGCTCGGGGCTGCGGCCATCGCCGTGGTCGGCATCGCGAAAGGCCAGCGCACCGGGCCGGTTCAGCGCCAGCACACCTGCCGCTTCGGGTTGCGCGCGCAGCGTGCGCATGGGCAGCAGCAGAAAAAATGTTGGCACGATAAAGCGGTGGCGGCGTGGGCGCAGCCGGGTGTGCCACACATGGCCAAAGCCAATGTGGGGCCGGTGGGCGGCCAGCGCAGGGGCAGGGGCAGTCATGCGGCCTCCCGGCGGTGCAGCTGCTGCTGCAACAAATCGGCCGCGCGGTAGCCCGACTGCAAGCCATCTTCATGAAAGCCATAGCCCGTCCAGGCACCGCAGTACCACGTGCGCTGTGTGCCTTGCAGCAAAGGCACCTGGTCTTGCGCCGCAATCGCAGGCAGGTCAAACACGGGGTGGTCGTAGTCGAACTCGGCCAGCACTTTGTCGCGCGCAATCGGGCGTGCCGGGTTGAGCGACACCAGCACCGGGTCGGCAAACGGCAAGGGCTGCAGGCGGTTGAGCCAGTAGTGCAGGCACACACGCGCCGATTCCTGCTGGCTGCTGGCGGCACGCTCGTAGTTCCAGGCCGCCCAGGCGCTGCGTCGGCGCGGCATCACGCTATCGTCGGTATGCAGCACCGCGCGGTTGGGCTGGTAGCGGATGGCACCCAGCACCTTGCTTTCCTGCGCGGTGGGTTGGGCCAGCAATTGCAGCGCCTGGTCGCTGTGGACGGCCAGCACCACGGCGTCAAAGCGCTCGCTGTGGCCCTCGGTATGCACCTGCACGCCAGCGGCATCGCGCACGATGCGCTGCACCGGCAAACCCAGGCGAGCATCCAGCCCGTGCACGATTTTTTGCACATACTGGCGCGCACCACCGGCCACGGTGAACCATTGCGGTCGGTTACTCACCTGGATGAGACCGTGGTTATGGCAAAAACGGATCATGGTAGCCACTGGAAAGCGCAGCATTTGGTCGGTCGGGCAGCTCCAGATGCAGCCCAGCATGGGCAGGAAATACCAATCGCGAAACGCGCTGCCAAAGCCGTGCTGCACCAAAAAATCGCCCAAGGGCTGGGCCAGCGCCGCTTCTTCACCCGATTCGGCCAGGGCGGTACACAGTTGGTTAAAGCGCAGCAGCTCACGCAACATGCCCCAAAAACGCGGGCGCAGCAGGTTGCGGCGCTGGGCGAACACCGTGGCCAGGTTCGCGCCACTCCACTCCAGCGCCCCCGCACCCAGCACACCCGCGCCCGGCACCTGCACGGAAAACGACATGTCCGAGCGCACGGTGGGCACCTGCAGCTCGTCAAACAGTGCAATCAGGCCGGGGTAGGTGCGTTCGTTGAACACCAGAAAGCCCGTGTCCACGCCGTGCGTGACTTCGCGCCCGCTGGCGGCATCGGGCAGACACACATCCACCGTGTGGGTGTGCCCGCCGAAATAGTGACCAGCCTCAAACACGCTGACGCGCGCTTGTTTGCGCAACCGGTGTGCAGCGGCCAAACCTGAAATTCCCGAACCAATCACAGCAATTTTCATAGCGACTCGCAATCTGCGGCGCCTGGTGGGCACCTTGTGTAGGGCTGATAGGATCGCTACTGTACTAGACAAATTCAATTTTGTCCTAGACAATTCAACTAAATCTTGATGTTTGTCCATGACAATATTTTTGCAGGCCCTCCCCCCTTCACCTGTCTGCTGCCTGGAAGCTGCCGCATGAACGCCCCCTCCCCCTGCCCTGCCGACATCGGCCTGCCCATTGCCGCCGTAGAGCGTGAAACCGGCCTGGCCAAAGACACTTTGCGCGTCTGGGAAAAGCGCTACGGCTTTCCCCAGCCGCTGCGCGATGCCTGTGGCGATCGGCTCTATCCGGCAGCACAAGTGCAGCAGTTGCAACTCATCCGCCGCCTACTGGACGCAGGCTTGCGCCCTGGCAAAGTGGTGGGCCTGGACGGCCAGGCGCTGGAACAACTGCTGACGCAGCACAGCAGCAGCGCCGCCGCCCCAGCTTTGTCCAAGACAAAAACACCCGCGCCCGAGCAAAGCAGCGACCTGGCGGCGCTGCTCGACGCCATTGCCGCGCACGACCCACACGGCCTGCGCCACGCCCTGCACCACGCACAAATGCGCATGGGTTTAGGGCCCTTCATCACTGATTTGGTGGCTCCGCTCACGGTGGCCGTGGGCGAGGCGTGGGTGCAAGGGCGCTTTGAAATTTTTGAAGAGCACCTGTTCACTGAAGTCATCACCGGCGTGCTGCGCCAGTCGATTGCATCGCTCAGCCCCCTGGCGGGCGCCCCGGCCTCGGTGGGCCCCAAGGTGCTGCTCACCACCTTGCCGCAGGAGCTGCACGGCCTGGGCCTGCTGATGGTCGAAGCCTTGCTGGTGCTCGATGGCTGCACCTGCGTCTCGCTGGGCACGCAAACTCCCTTGCTCGACGTTGTGCAGGCCGCCCAAGCCCACCGCGTGGATGTGGTGGGCCTGAGCTTCACCTCCACCCAAAGCGGCGCCGTGGTACTGGCCAACCTGCGCGAGCTGCGCGCCCAGCTCCCGCCCCAGGTGGCGCTGTGGGTGGGTGGCTCGTGCCCGGCGCTCTACCACAAGCCGCTGGACGGCGTCACCGCCGCACAGCCCCTGTCGGCCCTGGGGCCGCTGGTGGCGCAGTGGCGCAGCACCCATCCCCGTTAGCCATCCCCGTTAGCCATCCCGTCCAGCATTCCCGTTCACTTCAGGAGTCTCCCGATGGCCGCCTCGCGCACCCCCGCCCCAGCTATCACCGTCCCCATGGCGCCCTTTCCCACGCTGCCAGGTGGCGCACACCCGCACAGACCCCACCCACTAAAGCCTGCTGCCATGCACCGCAAACCCTACCTGCCCGAAAAGCCCTGCCAGTGCTGTGGCCGCCCCTTCGCCTGGCGCAAAAAATGGGCCCAGGTGTGGGATGAGGTGAAGTACTGCTCCGAGCGCTGCCGCCGCCAGCGCAAGCAGGCGCCAGCTGTGGAGGCACCGCCATGAACACGGTGCTGTTCTGGTTTCGCCACGACCTGCGCCTGCACGACCAGAGCGCACTGCACGCCGCGTGCCAGCTGGGCGCGCAGCACCTGCTGCCCGTGGTGTGCCTGCCCGATGTGCAAGCCACCACCGCCTGGGGCTTTGCCCGCATCGGAGCGCACCGGCGCGCTTGGCTGGCCAATACCATTCAAAACCTGCTCCAAGGCTTATCCAGCAAGCGCAGCCAGCTATTGATTTTGAATCAACCCGCCGCCACCGCCCTGCCTGCTCTGGCGCGTGCCGTGGGTGCCAGCACCCTTGTCTGTGAAGACATTGCCGCGCCCGAAGAACAGGCGCAAGTGGCTGCCCTGCGTGCCGCAGGCCTACAGGTGCATACCGTGTGGCACAGCAGCCTGCTGCACCCCGCGCAACTGCCCTGGCCAGTGCAGCACTTGCCCGCCGTGTTCACGCCGTTTCGCCAACAGCTTGAACAAAACGGGCTGCAAGCTGCTGCGCCCCTGCCGCCCCCTGCCACGCTGCCCCCCGCGCCAGCGCAGGTGCCCGCGCCCTGGGCGAACGATCCCGCACAGGCCCTGGCCGCGCTGGCAGGGGCGGCCCCAGCGCCCGATGCGCGCAGCGCCTTCCCCTACCTGCAAGGCGAGCTGCACGGCGGTGAAGCAGCTGCCCTGGCCCACCTGGGCCAATACCTGGCACGCGGCCTGCCCCACAGCTACAAGCGCACGCGCAACGATCTGATGGGGCGCGACTACTCCAGCAAATGGTCACCCTGGCTGGCCACGGGGGCACTGTCGCCGCGCCAGGCCCTGGCGCAACTGCGGCAGTTTGAGGCCGAGCATGGCGCCAGCGATGGCAGCTACTGGCTGTGGTTTGAGCTGCTGTGGCGCGACTACTTCCGCTTTTTGCACCTGCAGCATGGCCCAGCGCTGTACCGGGCGCGGGGTTTAGGCCCCCAACGGGCCACGCCGCACGACGCGCAGCGCTTTGCCGCCTGGTGCGCCGGGCGCACCGGCCAACCGCTGGTAGATGCCGCCATGCGCGAGCTGGCCGCCACCGGCTACCTGAGCAACCGCCTGCGCCAGGTGGCGGCCAGCTACCTGGTTCACGACCTGGCCTGCGACTGGCGTGCTGGCGCGGCGTGGTTTGAGGCGCAATTGCTCGACTACGACGTGTACAGCAACCAGGGCAACTGGCTGTACATCGCAGGCCGGGGCACCGACCCGCGCGGGGGGCGGCGCTTTGACCCCATCAAACAAGCCGCCACCTACGACCCGGGCGGCACCTACCAACGCCTGTGGAGCAGCCCATGAGCCCCACCACAACCCCGGCGCAGCTGCCACCCACCCTGCCCTCGCTGGCCACGGCTTACCGCGCCCTGGTCGTGGGTGCCACGGGGGCCATCGGCGCTGCCCTGGTGGCGCAACTGCAGGCCGACCCGCGCTGCGCGGCAGTCTGCGCCCTGAGCCGCCGCAGCAACCCCGCCATCGACTTTGCTGCGCCCGACAGCATTGCCGCAGCCGCCCAGGCCCTGCGCGCACAAGGCCCCTGGCACCTGATCGTGGTGGCCACCGGCACGCTCAGCGACGCCACCGGCGGCCCCGAAAAACGCCTGGCCGACCTGAATGCCGCCCACCTGGCAGCCAGCTTCGCCACCAACACCATCGGCCCGGCCTTGGTGCTGGCGCACTTCGCCCCCCTGCTGGCCAAGGGCGAGCGCAGCCTGCTGGCGGTGCTCTCGGCCAAGGTGGGCAGCATCGGCGACAACCGCCTGGGCGGCTGGTACAGCTACCGCGCCTCGAAGGCGGCGCTGAACATGCTGCTCAAAACTGCGGCCATTGAAATGGCGCGCACCCACCCGCAGGCCGTGCTGGCTGCACTGCACCCGGGCACGGTGAACTCGGCCTTGTCGGCACCGTTTCGCGGCGCGCACATCGGTCGTCCCGCCCAGGATGCCGCGCGCGAGCTGCTGACCGTGCTCGATGGTTTGCAGCCCCCAGACAGCGGCGGCTTCTGGGCCTACGATGGCCAGCGCCTGCCCTGGTGAATCCCGCTTTTTCACCGTTGGCATCACCCCTCACCCACCCGCCCAAGGAGAACACCATGCGCATCCTGCTTACCGGTGGCACCGGCCTGATTGGCCAGGCCCTGTGCCAACACTGGCAACGCCAAGGCCACGAGCTGTGGGTGTGGAGCCGCGACCCACACAAAGTACACCGCCTGTGCAGCGGCGCACGCAGCGTGCAGCGGCTGGGCGACCTCGACCCCGCCCAGCCCTTTGACGCCGTGGTGAACCTGGCCGGCGCACCCATTGCCGACCGCCCCTGGACGGCGGCGCGCCGCGCACTGCTGTGGCGCAGCCGTGTGGAGCTGACGCGCCAACTGGTGGACTGGATAGGCCAGCAGCCCACTGCACCGCGCGTACTGCTGTCGGCCTCAGCCGTGGGCTGGTATGGCGACCAGGGCGATGTGCTGCTGACCGAAGCCAGCCCCCCCGGCGGCACAGACTTTGGCAGCACCCTGTGCATGGCCTGGGAGCAAGAGGCCGAGCGTGCCAGCACCCACGGCGTGCGCGTGGCCTGCCTGCGCATTGCCCCCGTGCTGGCTCCGCAAGGCGGCATGCTGGCGCGGCTGCTGCTGCCGTTCAGGCTAGGCCTGGGCGGACGCCTGGGCAGCGGCCAGCAGTGGATGCCCTGGATACATCTGGACGATCTGGTCGGCCTGTTCGACCACCTGCTGCGCAGCAACGACGCCCAGGGCGCCTTCAACGCCTGCGCCCCCGAGGCAGTGCGCAACAGCGACTTCACGCGTGCGCTGGGCCAGGCACTGCACCGCCCCACGCTGCTGCCCGCCCCGGCCTGGGCGCTGCGCCTGGCGCTGGGCGAGATGTCGGTGCTGCTGCTGGGCGGCCAGCACCTACAGCCCCAACGCACACAGGCCAGCGGCTTTCGCTGGCGCTACCCGCGCCTGGAATCGGCTCTGGCAGCACTGCTGAAATAAACACGCCAACCCGGCAAAGAACTCCTAAAAAAGGAGCTGCTTGCGCTTGCTGCATAAGGCTTTGAGGCCAATTTGAGCCACTTTACAGCCCCAGCGAAGCATCAAACTGCACCCGGTTGCGTCCAGCAGCCTTGGCTTGGTACATGGCAGCGTCGGCTTTTTTCATCAGGTCTTGCCAATAAAGGGCTTCTCCTTTGAACAAGGTGGCCCCCACACTGGCACTGCAATGGTGCTCAACCACCTGCGCAGGCGATGCGCCATGAGTCAGCGAGAGCACGTAAGGCGCGGACAAGGCCGCCAAAATTTTGGCGCTGATGCGCTGGCACTCGGCGGCTGCCGTGTCCGCGTCAGTGCTCAGGTCGTTGAGCACCACCACAAACTCGTCGCCGCCGGTGCGCGCTACGGTATCGGTTTGGCGCACGCACCCCAGCAGCCGCTGCGCCACCTCGATCAACAGCAAGTCCCCCGCCGCGTGGCCGTGCGTGTCGTTCAACGGCTTGAAGTTGTCCAAGTCGAGGTAAATCAGTGCGCCGTAATGGCCACTGCGCGCGCCACCGGCCATGGCGTGCTGCAGCCGGTCGATGAGCATGCGCCGATTGGGCAGCGCCGTGAGCGGATCGAAGTACGCCATATTGCGAATTTCTTCTTCCATCTTCTTGCGCTCGGTAATGTCGGCGATGTAGCCCACCACCTTGACCACTTTGCCATCGCGCAGCTCGGCCTGGCCCTGGGTTCGAATCCACAGGGGGCGCTGGCGGGTGGTGATGAAGCGGCACTCCAGGTCGAAGGGCACGCCCTCTTGGATGCAGCGCGCAAAGGCTTTGAGCACCCGTTCGCGGTCGAGCGGTGCGTAGCAGGCAACGCTCAGGTCAATCGCCGCCTGGCCCTGGGGCAGCTCGGCTTGCACTGGCAGCTCGTGGATGCGGAAGGTCTCGGGCGTCCACTGCATGCTGGATTTTTCAACGTCCCACTCCCAGCTGCCAATTTTTCCCAGCTCCTGGGAGTGGCGCAGCAGGCTTTCGCTGTCGCGCAGAGCGCGCTCGCGGTCGTCGATGCGGTCGAGCATGGCGTTGAAATGCTCGGCCAACTGCGCGGCTTCGTCGATGCCTAAAACCCGCGCCCGCAACTGGCTTTGCCCTTGTTGCACGGCACGCGCCACACGCTCGACGTGGCGCAAGCGGCGCGTTTGGTGGCGCGCAATCAGCGATGCCACCGCCGTGCTCAACACAATGGCCAAGAGCGTGAACAGCACCACATCGCGCCGGTCTGTGGCGAACTCTGCTTCAAAACTGCCATTGCCCACGCCCACACGCACCCAGCCCACATGGCTGGTGCCCAGGCGGATGGGCTGGGTGATGTCGGTGACGTGGTCGGCCATGTGCAGCACGCGCGGCGCCACGGCCACGGGCACATCGGTGATGTACTGGCCCCGGCGCTGGGCGGGCAGGTGCGCCAAGATGAGGCCCTGGGTATCGAGCACCATGGCGTAGCGCATTTCAGGAAACTGCGCCACGCCCTGCACAATTTCTTGCAGGCCGCTGTAGTCGCGCGCACTCACCCACACGCCCGAGGACACCGCCAGGCTGGCCGCCAGGGCCAGCACCTGCTCTTGCTGCTGCCGCGCCTGGCGCACCTGCTGGCGCCGCATCATCTCCCAGCTGAACAGCGACAGCGTGATGCTCAAAAACAAGGTGAGCGCGAACACCATTTGCCGCGCCAGGGTGCGGCTCAGAGCGCGCTGGATGCGGTGCAGCATTACGGGCTCTCCACAGGGCGCACGTCGCGCTCAAAGCGGGCAACGTAGTCGGCCACCACCTGGTAGCTGGCATTGGTGGCCGGATAAAAACGCGGTATTTCCATGCCTCCCAGCACCGCGCTGCCATGCGCTGTGTGCGGCAAGGCCAGCAGCACGGCCAGCACCTGCTGCACCAGTGCGGGGTCCACATCGTCACGCACCATGACGGAGTTGTTTACCAACGAGGGCGTTTCCCACACCACTTTCAGCTCGGCCGCTTCGGCCGGGTGGTCTTGCTGGAACAGCCGCCAAGGCGGTGGCCAGGTGGCACCGGCAGCGGTTTGCCGCAGGTACACACTCATGATGGAAGACTCTTGCGAGCCAACGTACACGTTCTGAATATCGCGCCGCACATCAATGCCGTGTGCGTGCAGGTAGGCCTGGGGCATGATGGCCGCCGCCAGCGCGGTGTACGACGGGTAGCTGACGCTGTGGCCTTTCAAATCGGCGGGCTGCGCAATCGGGGCATCTTTGCGCACGATAAAAAGCCCCTTGAAATCTTGCGCCTCGCCCGCCATGGCAATCACGTGGTAGCCCACGTCGATCGCCTGCAGGGTTTGCCAGGGGTTGGGCAGCAAAAACTCCGGCCCGCGCTGGCGAAACTTGGCTTCAAACGCCTGGTAGTCGCGCGAAGATTCCAGCTCCAGCTTCACGCCCTGCAGTTGGCTGTTGATGTGGTCCACCAGGGGCTGGTAGGCCGCGTGGAGTTTTTGCGGGTTGTGCAGCGGATGCACCGCCACGCGGTACACCGGCACCTGGCCAGGGCTGGGGCGGTCGGAGTACTGCACGCTGGGGGCGGGCACCTCGGGCGTGCAGGCCAGCAGCGCCACACTGCCCAGGGCACACAGCCACGCCCGCGCTGCAGCACAGGCACGCTGAACGCGGTCAAGAGGGCTCGGCATGGGGGGCTCCGGTCTGGGTGGAAGAAGCCAATGTTACGCAGCACGGCCACATGCCCAGCACACAGCGCACAAATTTAGAGCCAAATCAGCCCCAAAGGCTTATGTAGCAAGCGCAAACAGCTATCATTTTTTATTGCTACCCACCTTTGGCCGTGGCCACCAGCCCCTGGCCTGCAGCCCAGGCGTTGATGTCTTCTTTGCGAATGGCCGCCGCCATCAGGCCCGGAAAAGCATCGGGGGTGCAGGCGAACGAGGGCACGCCCAAAGCGGCCAGCTTGGCGGCAAGTGCCCGGTCGTAGGCGGGTGCGCCTTCGTCGCTCAGCGCCAGCAGGGTGATGAACTGCACGCCCGACTCCACCAGCGCCGCCGCACGGCGCAGCAAATTGGCCTCGACGCCGCCTTCGTACAGGTCAGAAATCAGCACCAAAATGGTGTTGCGCGGCTCGCGGATGATGGACTGGCAGTAGCCCACGGCGCCGTTGATGTCGGTGCCGCCGCCCAGTTGCACGCCAAACAGCAGCTCCACCGGGTCGTCGAGCTGCTCGGTCAGATCGACGATGTTGGTGTCGAACACCACCATCTTGGTGGCCACGGCAGGCAGCGAGGCCATCACCGCGCCAAAGATGCTCGAATACACCACCGACGCGGCCATGGAGCCGCTTTGGTCGATGCACAGCACCACCTCGCGCTGCGGGCTGCGCGACTTGCGGCCATAGCCAATGAGCTGCTGCGGCACCACGGTGCGGTAGTCCTCTTGCCAGTGGCGCAGGTTGGCGCGGATGGTGCGGTTCCAGTCGATCTCGCTGTGGCGCGGGCGGCGGTTGCGCTGGCTGCGATCGAGCGCCCCCGTCACCGCCGAGCGCATGGGCTCTTCGAGCTTTTTCAGCAGCTCATCGACCACTTTGCGCACCACCATGCGCGCCGTGTCTTTGGTGCTGGCCGGGATCACACCCGACAAAGCGATCAGGTTGGCCACCAGATGCACATCGGCGTGGGCGCTTTCCAGCATTTCGGGTTGCAGCAGCATCTCGCACACATCCAGGCGCTCCAGCGCGTCGCGCTGCATCACCTGCACCACCTGCGTGGGGAAGTATTTGCGGATGTCACCCAGCCAGCGCGCCACGCTGGGCGCCGAGCCACCGCGCCCACCCCGGCGCTCGGTGGGCTTGCCCAGGCCGCTTGTGCCATCGGCGTCGTAGAGCGCAGCCAGGGCCTGGTCGATGTCGGCGCTTTCGCCAGCCAGCTTGCCGCAGCTGCTGTCGGCCTCACCGCCCAGCACCAGGCGCCAGCGGCGCAGGCGTTCTGCTTCATGGATCGGAGTGGCGACGGGGTTGGTGATGGGAGGGTTCATGGAGCGACTCCTGTGGCTGACAAGATCAAGCCGTGCTGCTGTGCCAAGGCTTCGTTCAAAACCACCACACAAGTGGGCGGCAAAGCCCAAGTTTTCACGACCGGCTTCAACGCCAAAGCCAGCGCGCTTTGCAGCACTTCAAGATGGAACTCGGGAACGCCTTTGATCACCAGCACGAAACGAAAGCCCGTGCGCTGGATATCCAAGGCTTGGAAGGGCTCTGGCAATTCGGTCTGCACTGACATATGCCGTTTCAGACATGCAGCCAAGCCCAACAGAAAAGCATTGGTGAGTTTGGTGCGGATGTCATCCATGTAGGCACTCAAATCCCGTGGGCAACTGGACTTGGCTTCAACCACCCACACCACAGGTGCTTGGTCTTTTTGCTGGCGCAGCAGCAAAAACTCAGCGATTTGTACGCCCTCTTGTAGGTGCTGATAGCACTGGCTTTTTTCAATATAAAAGCACTGGCCGACGGGGTAAGGCCCAAACGTCATGCCTGATTCAATGATGGCTTGCGTGGTCATTGCAGTGCCAGTTTCACTTCTTCTTTGTACAAGCGAATCGTCTCGGCAATGATCGGGTTGTCCGGCATACCGTTTTTGAGATCGTCGTAAATCCACTCGCTGCCAGAAGCTGAAATCACGGGGATAGACCAGTTTTTTTCTTGTGCCAGTAAAAACAATTTTTTGACCACGAAATAGGAATGGCTGGCCAAAAAAAACTGGATGCCTCGTTCGGCCAGCATGGCCACGATATCGAGCAATTGCGAAATCGCGGTGGGATGCAAGGCCGATTCCGGCTCGTCAATCAGCACTATCGATTGGGTGTCCAGATAACGGTTGCCCAGCAGGGTGTCCAAGATGGCAATTTTTTTGATGCCCTCGGCCGTGATGCCGATGGGAAACTTGTGCCGCCCTTTAGCAAACAGCCAGTGCCCTGATGCCTCATCGTATTCAATGACGCCGCCGAGAATGCCTTCCAGCTGCCGACGCGATTTGGCAAATTCGACGAAGTTGTTGCCCTTGGTAGTCGCAATGCGCAGCGCCTTGGCCAAATCAAAATAAGTGTCGTCAAAGCCAAAAACTTTGTCTTGTTCTCTAGACTTCAAAATGATGTGGTGCAGCGACAACACTTCCTTGGCGGGAAGAAAAATGGAATTGCTGCTGCGTGGCGGCACCTGGTTTTCAAGGTTGGAAATTTGCTTGCTGGTGTCTTTGCCAAAGCTGTAGGAGAAGTTTTGCTGGTCGACAAGCATGGCGCTTGACAAGGGTGCGTCGGCTCCTTTGCTGACCAAATCACCAATTTTTTCCGCCTGAAAAGTCCAGTACAGCTTGTCGGCCAAAATTTCAGCGGCAGAGCGCTGCTCATTGCCGCGTTTGTAGTCTTCCAGTGTGCGCAGGCTGCTGTAAATGGCCTTGAGCAAAAAAGTCTTGCCACTGCCGTTGCCACCAATGACCAAGTTGATCTTGCCAAGATTTGGCCAGTGGACATGGGCCAAAGGGCCGAAATGGTCGAGTCTGACTTGATTGATCACGATTTTCTTTCTGCTACCACCAAAGCGTGATGGTGGCTCATGGGGCCACTCCCAAAATGGTGCGCAAGAACGGCACGGGCAAGGCGGCCAGCGCTTCATCCCACAACGGTGCAGCGTTGGCACTGGCCGCAGCCGCTGCGGGGCCACCGGCCTGGCGGGCGCGCTGGCCCAGGTCGCGGCGCTCGCTGGCGCTGAAGGCGGCAAAGGTGCGCCGCACCAGCGGCAGGATGTGCGTGAAGTGCGCTTCGCTCAAACCACACAGCCAGTCGTTCACCAGTTGCCACAGCTGCTGGTCGTGCAGCAGCACCATGGCGTTGCGGTTCAAAAAACCTTCCAGCCAGGCCGCCGCTTGCAGCGGCTCCACGCCACTGGACAGGTGCAGCGACAGGGCCTGCGCCGCCTCGGTGGCTTGCCACAGGCCTTCGTCCAGCAGCAGGCGTGTGGCCAGGCCTTGCAGCAGGGCGTGGGCGGTGCTGCTCTCGGCCACCAGGCGCAGGGCGCGCTGCCAGGCCTGCGTTTGCTCTTGGGCATCACGCAGCGCCACGGCACTGTGCGCGGCCAGGAGCATGGTGCGCAGGCTGCTGGCGCTGTCGTCATCGATGCCGCTGCACGCCAGCGGCAGGCCAATGGCGGCGCGCACGATGAGGCTGTCGAGCATGTGCGCCACCATGCCGGTGTCGGTCTGGCGCACGTTGCCGTAGCGAAACACGTTGGCCAGCGGCGGCAGCGCTTCGAGCAATTGCAGTGTGTCGCCGCTGACGGCGGCGCGGTTTTCCAGAATGCGCGTCACGGCCTGCACGGCGGGGGCCAGGTCGGCCAGCAGCACCTGGTTGACCAGCTCGGACAGTTCGCGCAGGTGCTCGGCCTGCTGTGCCCGCTCTAGGCTGGCAGCGGTGGCAGCGGCCTCCAGCGTCTGGCCCCACTGGCTGGCCTCGATCAGGGCCACGACGAACTCGGGCTGCCATTGCAGGCGCCAGATTTCGTGAAAAGTGCCTTTGGACGAGCCGCTGTTGCCGCTGAGTTTGCCCCAGGGTACGCGGATCAAGCGCAGGCGGTGCAGCAGGTGGCTGCGCGCCAGATCGTTGGGCTGGCGCAGGTCGAGGTCGAGCGTGCGGTCCAGCGCTTCGGGCTTGAGGCGCAGGGTTTTTTGCTGCTGCTCCACGTCTTTTTGCAGCGGCACGGTGGGCACATCGGGCGGCACCTGGCCCATGCGCTGACCCACCAACAGGGCGTCGCGGATGAAATGCAGCGCTGCCTCGTCGCCCATCGTCAAGACGGTGCGCGTGGCCTCGTGCAGTTCTTCCAGCCCGGCCTGGGGGCGCTGGCGCAGCGCAGCCAGCGTATCGGCCAGGCGCGTGGCTTCGATCAAATGGGCGCTGGAGCAGTCCAGGTCGCGCGCGCGCATCAGCTGCGCCACGCGGGCCAGCCAGCCCACGCTGCGCGGCGGGGCCGTGGCGGGGTCGGCATCCTGGGCCATGCCGCTGAGCCACAGGTGTTCGTACCAACCGGGGGCTGCGATGCCCGCACCGTAGCCACTCTCGCGCGTGAGGTGGCGGTACGTCCAGGGCACCCAGGTCGATTGCACTTTGAGCTTGGGCAGGCCTTTGAGCAAAGCGCTGTCGGCACTGGCTTTCACCTTGGCCTGTAGGCCACCCAAGTGCCAGGCACCGCAGACCACGGCAATGCGCTCATGGCCTTTTTTTACGGCCTCGCGGATGCGCTGGCGCATATGGGCCTCGCGCAGCAGTTCACGGCGGGCGCGGTAGGGGCAGGATTCCTGCGCCTGTTCACCCAGATCGGCGCGCAGGGTGGTCATGGCCTCGGCAATGGCGGCAAACAGCGCTTCGCCATCGCCGCGCTCTTCCACGGTGTGGTTCCACCAGCTCTCGCCATCGGCATGGCCTGCGGCCTGGGCCAGCCAGTCCAGCGGGTCGCTGCGGTAGTGGGGTTCGGCAGTTTCAACAGTTTCAACAGCTTCCACAGCGGCATCGACCTCAACGGCTGCATCGGTATCGTCGGTGTCGTCAGTGCGCTCGGCGGCCTGGGCTGCTGCTGCTGCGGCGGCGGCTTGTGCCTGCGCTTGCTCTTCTTCGCGGGCTTTGGCCAGTGCCAACTGGTGCGTCAGCGGCAGGTCGATGAAGGACACGGGTACCTGCTGCGCCAGCGCCCAGCGCAGCGCCTGCCATTCGGGCGAGAACACGGCAAACGGGTGGTACACCGCGCGCGCCGGCTCGTCGGGGCAGTAGCTCAGCAGCGCCACGGGCGGCTGCATCTGCTCATGCAGCAAGGCGGCCAGCACGCCTTCGGCCTCGGGCGGGCCTTCGACCAGCACGCAGTCGGGCTGCAACTGCTCAAAAGCACGCACCAGACTGCGCGCGCAACCCGGCCCGTGGTGGCGAATGCCAAAGTAGTGGACTTTGGAGGCTTCGGGGACTTTGCTCACGGCGGTGGCCCGTTATTCAAGTTCTTTGCAGGCGCGGTACAGGCTCTTCCAGTCTTCGCGCTCTTTGACCACGATGTCCAGGTACTCCTTCCACACCACGGCGTCTTGCACCGGGTCTTTCACCACCGCGCCAATCAAACCGGCGGCCACATCGTGCGGGTGCAGCACACCATCGCCAAAGTGCCCGGCCAGCGCCATGCCGTTGTTGATGACCGAAATGGCCTCGGCGGTAGAGAGCGAAGAGCTGGGCGACTTGAGCTGCGTCTTGCCATCGACCGTGCGGCCACTGCGCAGCTCGCGAAAGATTTGCACGATGCGGCGCACTTCCTTGAGCGCAGGCGGCTCGGCAGGCAGTTGCAGCGCCCGGCCCATCTCGCCCACGCGCTTGACGACGATGGCGACTTCTTCCTCTTCCGACGCGGGCACGGGCAGCACCACGGTATTGAAGCGCCGCTTCAAGGCCGCCGACAGCTCGTTGACGCCCTTGTCGCGGTTGTTGGCCGTGGCAATCACGCTAAAGCCGCGCGTGGCCTGCACCTGCGTGCCCAGTTCGGGAATGGGCAGGGATTTTTCCGAGAGCACGGTGATAAGCGTGTCTTGCACGTCGGCAGGGATGCGCGTGAGCTCTTCCACGCGGGCAATCTTGCCGTTTTGCATGGCGTGCATCAGCGGGCTGGGCACCAGGGCTTTTTCCGAGGGGCCATGGGCCAACAGTTGGGCGTAGTTCCAGCCGTAGCGCAGCTGCTCTTCGCTGGTGCCTGCGGTGCCCTGGATGAGCAAGGTGGAGTTGCCACTCACGGCCGCCGCCAGGTGCTCAGACACCCAGGATTTGGCCGTGCCGGGCACGCCGTACAGCAGCAGCGCGCGGTCGGTGGCCAAGGTGGCCACGGCAATTTCCATCAGGCGGCGGCTGCCAATGTATTTGGCACTGACCTCAAAACCGTTGTCGAGCTTGCCGCCCATCAGGTAGGTGACCACCGCCCAGGGCGAGAGCTGCCAGTTGGCCGGGCGGGCGTGGGTGTCGGCCTTTTGCAGCTCTTCAAGCTCGTGGGCAAATTGGTGTTCAGCGTGTTGGCGCAGGGCTTCGGTGGTGCTCATAACGGTCTTTCGGAAGCGACAAATCCAAGGGGCAAGAAAAGAAAAAACGGGAACGCATCCACAGGAACACGTTCAGGCACTGGGCCATTGCGCCAGGGTGCAGCGCGCGGCAATAACTTGCAGGCTGTGGCCCAGCACCTGCGACAAAGAGTAGGTAACGGCATAGGCCGAGACAGATTCCGCCACCGACAGCGGCGGCACCAGTCTGTCCAGTGCGGTGGGCTCGCGCAGCACGGGCAGCAGCGCTGGGTGCAGCACGCAGCACAGCTCATCGACCGACACGCGCAGGTAGCTGTGGCGGCGTGCCAGCAACAGTTTGTGCAGCAGCAGCCGCGACAGCGCCTCGGAGACATGTTCGCCAGGCGGGCAGGCCTGCAGTATCTGCTCGGCCACTTCGTTAAAGAGCGACACCTTCCCGGCATCCACCTGCCACAGCGTTTGTGTCCAGTACGGCTCGCGCTGCGCTGCAGGCAGCAGGGCCAGCACGGCAGCGGGGCTGTCGGGCAGGGCCTTGCCGGGCCAGTGCTGCAGCAGGGCATGGCACCACGCGGCGTCGGGGGCGGGGCGCAGCACATCCCACCAGGCACGCACCAGTGCGGTGTGCCAGTCGCCTTGGCGCGCCCAGTGCAGCAGCGCTTCGGGGGTCATGCCGGTGTGCTGCTGCCACCAGGCCAGGGGCACCTGCCGCGCCAGTTGGTACAGCCACCAAGCGCGCTCACCCAGGCTTTCGTGCTTGGGGCGCTCCAGCTCGATGCCGTGGTGTTTCCAATCGGGGTCGGCCACCTCGGGCGGCACCACGCACCACAGCTGCGGCTCGGCAGCCGCTTGCACACAGGGCTGCAAACGTGCGATGGCCGCCTGGGTGCTGGCACTGCCGGGCAGCTGCACCAAGAGCGCGCGGGCCAGCTGGCGCACCTCGCGGCCTTTGTCTTTCTGGGCCAGGGTGGTGAGCAGCGCTTCATCGTCGGCAGACAGCCCGGTCTGCAGCACCGCCAGCAGTTCGGCGCGCTCTTTGGCGGGCAGATCGGGCAAGGCCGCTTGCAGGCGCTCGCGCGCTGCGCCGGGCTGGCTGTGGCGTTCTTCGTGCAGCAGTTGCACGCGCTGGGCCAGGGAGCCCTCTTGCCAGCGCACCTCCCAGGGCGCCGTTTCTGCCGTGGCGGCGGCGTAGCGCCAGGCACTGTGGTGGCAGGCCAGCCAGCGCCCGCGCTCACCCAGCACAGCCAGCAGGGCCGGGCGCAAGGCGCTGGTGCGCAAGCCGCTGTCCAGGGCCAGCGGCAGCAGGCTGTGTGGCAAGCGCCAGCCCCGCGCGGCCACCTGCTGCAGCCCTTCGATTTGCAGGCGCAGGGGGGCATCGGTCAGCAGCCAGCGCACGGTGTCGATCAGGGCGCCGTCGTGCAGTGCGGTCTGCGCCGTATCCTGCGCCGCCACGCCGTGGGGGCTGGCGGGCAACTGAGCCACGGGGCGCTGGGCGGCGCGTTCGCACACAGCCAATACGCCAGCCGCCTGCAGCAGGGCCTGCGCCGGGCTGCAGTCTTGGGCGTGCAACTGGCCCAGCAAGCTGCCCACGGCACCGGGGGCGTGGGGTGCCTCGAAGGTTTTTTTATCGGTGCCCACCATGGCCGGGGGCAGCAGGGGGTGCCAAAGAGGGGTGGCGTGCGGAGTGCTCATGCGCGGGGCGTCCATATCCAAAAACCTTCGGGGCCGAGGGCGCTGAGTGGGCGCAGGCTGGCGCCGTCCCACTCGCCCTGCACGGTCAGCGGCTGGCCGCCGCTCAAGGCCAGCAAAGCCCAGCCATCGCTGGTGTGCAACTGCAGCGGCAAGGCCATGTCGCCCCACTGCAAGTGAAACTGATGGCCCTCCTGGGCCTGCGCGTCGTAGTGCAGCGTGGCGGCGCTGCAGCGCAAGGGGTGCAAGTAGCTCCACGGGTTGGCCGCCACGCGCTGGGCCAGCCGTTGCCACTCTTGCTCTGGGGTGGTGGCCAGGGGCTGGGCCGCTGCTTGGCCGGGCAAGGCGCTGGTCTGGCTGCTGACCACCAACGCCCGCAGGGGCGCTGCGCTGGGGTAACAAACCAAGGTGGCTTGCACCGTGCCCAATGCCACCCAGGAAGACTCGAACAGCCGCCCGGCCACGGTGTGGTCGAGCAGCCAAGCGCGCTGATCGGTGTGGATGCCATGCAGCCACACCCGCCGCTCCAGCAGCCGGTTGTCGCGCTCTTCCTGGATCACGCCCAGCACCTGCCATTCGTCGCTGACCTGCTCGGCTTGCACCAGCAAGCTGTCTTTGTCCAAAGGCCAGCCCAACAGCGCGCGCAGGTCGGCGCTGGCGCCTTCGTCCAGGGCGTCGCGGCGGCGCACGGCATCGCAGGCCAGTTGCAGCAGGCCCAAGCGGCGCAGCACGTTCTCGGGCCAGTGCGGGCCGTCCAACAGGGCCTCGGCGGCGTAGCGCAGCCGTGTGGCCAAACCAGGCGCCTGGGCATCGACCAGACGCGCGGCCATGGCATCCCAGGCATGGCGGCTGTCGGTTGTGAGCTGGCCCAGACCTTGGGCGATTTGGTCCGTCAACCACTGTTGCAGCTCCAAGACGCCTTTTTCAATCCGTGTCCAGCGCTTTTGCTCGCTCTTTTGCGCACTTTCTTCAGACTTGGGATTGGCGGCCTTTTGCGCAGCCTTTTCGCGCTGTTTGGCTTCTTTTTCTTGGCTGCGCTGCACCCGCGACTGCAGCCATTCGCTCACCCAAGCGGGGGGCTCGCCCTGCTGAAACTGACCGGGGTTTTTCGCCCACAGCATCAGCAAGGCCAGGCCATGCTTGCACGGGAATTTGCGGCTGGGGCAAGAGCAGCGAAACGACGGCCCAGACAGATCGACCTGCGTCTGGTAGCGGCTGGAGCCCTGGCACTCGCCCCACACCGCCGCCTCGCTGGCTCCCAGCAGCGGCCACTGCGCCGGTTTGGTCAAACCATTGGCCGCCTTGGCCGATGCGGCGTCGGGCGCCAGGGCGAGGACGGATTCAGCAGTGAATTGCATGAAAAAAATAGAAGGTCATGGATGAACCCAATGCAGATGGCGCCGCGCACTCAGGGCTGCACCACCTGCACTACCGTATTGGGCAGCTCGCCGTACACCTCAGGGGCATACAGCGCTTCGACCCGCGTGGGGGGCAATTGGAAACGGCCCGCATTGTTCAGGCGCACGGTGTACTGCAGCTTCACCGTGCCTTTGGGCAGGTATTCGTAGTAGCCGCGCATGGACTCAAAGCTGCGTTCCTCGAAAGTAGGCCAGCCCGTGCCTGTGCGCCGCTCGCCTAAAGTGGCGATGTCAGAGTCACGCCCCAGGCCACTGCCCAAAATCGTGGCACCGGCGGGAATCGGGTCGGTGATGGCTACCCAGCCCATGTCGCTGCGGGCAGTGACAAGCAAGGTCACACGCAGCACATCGCCCCGGGTGTACTGACCGGCAGGCAACTGTGGGTTGGCCTGCTCTATGGGCGTGACAGTTTTTTCCACGCTGTAGCCTGCCTGCACTGGCGCGGCCAAAGGCACGGCCGCCAGGGATTGCAACGTGAGCCACGGTTTGCCAGTGCCTTGGTGGGCCACCTGCAAGTTGGCGGGCTCGGCGCTCCAGGGCAAGAACAAGGTGTTGCCCTGCCACATGCCCACAAGGGGGCTGGCGCCGAAACCGGGCTGCGAGGCCGCCTCGGCCACAGCGCCCGCAGGCACGCGCTGCACTTTGCGCCAATCCAGCACGGCCTGCTGCGCACCCAGGCTGGCACGGGTGGTGCCGGTGACGGGCACTGCCTCCAGCTTGGCGGCCACGCGCTCCAGCGCCAGCGCGCCCCACAGGTTGGCCGTGGTGGTTTGCCAGGCACCGCCACGCTGGCGCGCCAGCAGGCCACTGACCAGGCGTGGCAACTCGGCCTGCCAACTGGCTTCGTCTTGCACGGCCAGCAGCAGGCGGGCGGCGTTGGTATCGCCGTTGTGCATCAGCCACCACCACGGCTGGTCGTCTTCCGCACCAAAGCCGAGCTGGGTGCCGCTGTAGTGCAAACGGCTTTGCAGCAGCTGCAGCACCTCTTGCTGGCGCTGCTGGCGCTGGGGTAGGTCTTGCACCCGTTGCAGCACCTGCAGCCAATCAATCAGCGCATGCGTGGGCCACTGCTGCGGGGTGATGTTCAGGCTGGTGAGCATGTGCGCCTGGGCCTGGCCGTAGCGCGCCAGTGCGGCAATGGCTGCCAGCTTGCGCAGCTCCAGGTCTTGGCGCGGGCTCCAGGCGGTGCGCTCAATGCGCCCCAGCACAAACGCCTGCAGGCCACGCAGCAAAGCGTTGCGCGCCTCTTCGGGCAGCGCAAAAGCGGGATTGCGCTGCGCCGCTTCGTGCGTGGCCGCCAGCAGGTAGGCGCTCAGGGTGTCGCTGCCGCGCTGGGTTTCACCGTCGCGCGGCGGAAAGTAGCTGGCCAGGCCATCGCTATCGAGGTAGGTGGGCAGCTGTGCCGCCACCTGCTGCCACTGCGCCACATCGCCCAGGCCCATGGCCTTGCTGGCTTTTTGCTCCAGGCAGATGTAGGGGTAGCGTGCCCACCAGTCGCGCACGCCGGGCAGACCATCGGCCAGTTTGGGCACCAGCGTCATCTTCAAGCCGCCACGGCCCGCTTCGGCGCCCTGGGGCACGGCCACGGGCAGGCTCAGGCTGGGCGCGAGCTGCACCAACGTCGCCTGCTGCACCGTCAAAGGCACGGCAGGCACCACGCGCTGGCTGAACGCAAGAGCGTCACGCGCGCCAGAAAGGGTGTCGCGTGCCTGCACCTCCCAGCGCAGTGCCGGGGTACTGTGGGCCGCCGTGGGCTGGGGCACGCTCACGTCCCACGCCACTTCCTGCGCCTCGCCCGGGGCAATCTCCACGCTGCGCGCGGGCAAGTCCAGCGGCGCGGCGCGCGCACTCACCTCCACCTTCATCGCCGCCTTGGTGGTGTTGCGCAGCGTGAGCTGGGCACGCAAGCGGTCGCCCTCGCGCACCAGGGGCGGCAGGCCGCTGATGATTTGCAGGTCTTGCGTGGTGCGAATCTGTGCCTGGCCGGTGCCAAAGCGGGCCACGCCCATGTCGGCCACGGCCACCACTTGGAAGCTGGTCAAGGCATCGTTCAACGGCACGCTGACCTGGGCGCGGCCTTGGGCATCTAGGCGCACGTTGGGCTGCCACAGCACCAGGGTGTCGAGCAGCTCGCGTGTGGGTGCGCGCCCGCCCCCACCGCCAGCGGGCACGGCTTTTTTGCCGTAGTGGCGCCGCCCAATGATCTCCATTTGCGCCGTGGAGGTTTCCACGCCCCAACTGCGCCGCTGCAGCATGGCGCCCAGCAAATCCCAACTGCGGTTGGGCATGAGTTCCAGCAGCGCTTGATCGACCACCGCCAGCGCCACATCGGCGCCAGCGGCCGGGCGGCCATCGGGCAGCTTGGCTTCAATCGTCACCTGTGCTTTGCCGCGCACGGGGTAGCTGTCTTTGTCGGCACGCACCTGTACATCGATGTGGTGCGCCTGGCTGGTGACGCGGATTTCCGCCACGCCCAGGCGGTAGGCGGGTTTGGACAAATCCACCAGCGCCGTGGGCGCAATGTATTCACGGCCCTCGAACCAAAACGCCGTCCACCACTCGCGCGGCGCTTTGTAGCCCCAGGTGAAGAAGCTGTACCAGGGCACGTCGCGCAAGCGCCCGCGCAAGGCCAGCACGCTGACGTACACGTTCGGCCCCCAGCCTTCGCGCACCGGCAGGCGCAGCGTGGGGTCTTGGCCCTGCAGGGTGACTACCTGCTGCTCCAAGATGCCCTCGCGCTCCACGCTCACCAGCGCAGTGGCGTAGCGAAACGGCATACGCACCTGGAACACGGCTGTTTCACCCGGCTGGTAGCTTTTCTTTTCGGGCAGCAGGTCAATGCGGTCGTGGTCTTCACCGCCAAACCACAGCTCGCCCTGGCGCGTGACCCACACCGAGGCCCCGGCCTGGGCTTCGTTGCCGTCTTTGTCGCGTGCGGTGGCCACCAATTCGACTTCACCGGGCTCATCGAGGCGGGCCTCGCACAGCAGCAGGCCACGGCTATCGCTCTGGCCGGTACACACCGTGCCCAGGTCTTTGGTCTGGGTGGTGTTGTCGTAGCTGTAAAAGCCGCCCACCAGGCGCTTGCGCGTTGTCGTGGTGGCACGGGCAATGGCCTGCACCGCCAGGGGCACGCCCGCCAGCGGTTTGCCGTTCAGGCCCAGCGCCAGCACCTGAAAGCGCGCACGCGCGCCGCTGGAGGCCCAGCCCTCGGCCTTGATGCCCACCACCACGGCGGCAGGCCACAGGGTGTGCGTACTGCGCAAGGTTTGCACTTCGCCATTGGGGTCGGCAAAGCTGGCTTCCAGCAGCAGCTCCTGGGGCGTGCGCTGCGTGGGCAGGTTCTCCAGCGTCACGCGGCCTGCGCCCTGGGGATCGAGCGTGAGGGCCAATTTGTCAGCCACCACACGGCTGTCCTGGCTGGCACTGGCCTCTTCGTCATCGCTGTCGCTGCTGCTTGTTTGCGCGCCCTGGGGGCGGGGCGGATCGAAATGAAATTCGTCCCAATCGGGGTAGAGCACAGCTTTGCTGCGCACCAAAGCCGACACGCGCACCGGCAAGCGCGCCGCCGCACCGCCCGAGACGTACTGCACCTGCACCTCGGTAGGCAGCTGGCGCACGCGCACCAGGGGCTTGCTGTCCACCGGGGCAATGCGCCCCTGCAGCACGGGCAAGCGAAATTCCTCCACGCGAAAGCTGCCCGACTCCAGCACCTGCTCACCGCTGTGCAACGCCAGCTGGTACACGCCCAGTTTGGCCGCAGGCGGCACCTGCCACTGGCTGGTACTGCTGCGCCCGCCGGTAGGCGTTTTGCGCCAGGCCAGCGGCTGGCTGAACTCCTGGCCACTGCCCACATGGGTGATGACCAAGCGCTCGGGCCAGCGCTCGGGCAGGCCCAGACCCTGGCTGGTTTGGCTGCGCACAAAGTGCTTCATGGACAGTGTTTCCCCCGCGCGCAGCAAGCTGCGGTCGAGCACGGTGTGCGCCACCCCATCGGCCTCGGCCATCTGGTTGGTGGGCAGGTTGAAGCGCCAAGGCTCGATGCCACGTTGCCAGTCGCTCCAGGTGAAGGCCATGTCCTGCACGCCTTCGTTCTCGGCACGCGCGCTGATGAAATACGCGCTGCGCCACTCCCCTTCGCCCTCGCAGGTCGGGGGCTGGGGCGAGAGGCCTTCCAGCTGCGCCAGGCCCTGGCCATCGGTGCGCGCCTGTGCCAGCACCCGGCCATTGCAGTCAGACACCTGCACCTGCGCGTTGGCCACACTTTGGCCTTTGTCCAGCGTGGTCACCCAGGCGCTGGCGTTTTCGCGCCCCAGCTTGAAATGCACGGCCAAATTGGTCACCAGCGCCGACGTGCGTACATACATGGTGCGTGCGCTGCCGTGGCGCGCATCCAGCAGCACCTGGCCCAGCAGCGGCGAAGCGATTTCCACCACATGAAAGCCCACTGGCAGCGGAATGCCCACCACCTCGAACGGGCGCGGATCGTTGCTGCTGGCGCGTGGCAGCTCCAGCTTTTTCACCCCACCCTGGCCCGCCAGCAGCGACACCATGCGCGTTTGCACCGCGCTGGCATCGGGGTCGTCAGGCAAGGCAGCAGGCAGGGGGCCAGAGACATCGCGGCGCACCTGCTTGCGCTCCAGGGTGAACGCTTCATAGCGTGCCAGCTTGCGCTGCCAGGCAATGATCTCGGCGTCGCTGCGTGGCTGCAGCGTGCCCACGGGCAGGCTTTGCAGCGGCAGATCGGCCTCGACCTTGCGCAGCGTCACTGGCAACAGCGTGGGTGGCTGGGTGGCAGGAGGGCCTTCAGCAAAGCGCTCGACGATGCCAAAGGGCGCAGCAGCAAACTTGGCCAGCGGCGGCATCTCGCCCGTGGCCACCGCCATGGGAAAGCTGCTGGCATTGGCCAAGGTGCGGCCTGCGTCGTCTTGAAAGCCATCGGGCAACACCAACTGGTAGCTGCTGCGCGCAGGCAGCGGTGCCGGAAACTCCAGCCCGTGCACCATGGCATCTTCCTGGGCTGCATCGGGCAGGCGCGGCTCCAGGCTGACCTGCTCAGACTTCAGCCGCACCGCCTGGGCCAGCTTGCGTGGCACCGGCGCATTGAAATGCAGGCGCAGCGGCACGATGGGCAGGCAGGCCGACTGGGCGTTGGCACGCTCGCAACTGAAGGTGGCGGTAAAAGGCGCACGCACGCGGTAGGTGAAGCGCTGGGGCTCGCGGTTGGCTACACCGCTGGGGGTGGCCACGCCGGGGCCAAACACCAGCGTCATCTCGCTGCCAGGGCTCAGGCGGCGCTGGCAGGCCAGCGTGGCAAAGCGCTGCGGTGCGCGCGCGGCCTGTTTGTCCAGGCGGTTGGCTTTGAGCAGCACCTGGCGCTCGTCGCCCTCGATCAAGCGCACCGGAATGCGCTCGCCCACATCACCGGGCTGGCAGCTGACGTGCGCGCGCAAGCTCTCGGGCGTGGCGTCGCCATTCAACTGCAGCACGAAATACTGCTCTTCCTCAATCTCTTGGTAGGTGCCCGGCTCGATGTTCTGAACCAGCGGCCCGCCACTGCTGAAGCGGTAGCTTTTGGGCTGCTGCCAGGGTGTGCCCACGGGTGGCGCAAACCCTGCCACTGGCTGCGCCGTGCATTGCACGCCGGGGGGCAAGGTGGTGCGAAAGTCAAACACCCATTCGCGCGCGTTGTTCCAGCGCCCCTGGCCCTCGGCAGCCTGGGCGTCGCTGCACTGCAGCACGTAAGGCGCGGGCGCACGCGCATCGCCCGCCCGCACGGCTGGGGCGTCGAACTTCACCACCACCTGTTCCAGCTTGGCCACCTCGCCCTGGGGCGAGAAGCTGCTCACACCCAGCGCCTGCGCACTCCCTGCCCAGCCCAGCAGGGCCAGTGCCGCCACCCCGGCCCAACGCGGTGCAGCACGCCGCCAGGGCACCGAACGAACAAGTCCTCGGAGGGCGAAAGCGTCAGGGGTGGAAACAGTACTCATGCGCGTGCTCGGTCGGGGCGAAGTGGGGCATCGTAAACCGTCGCCAGCGCCGCCATGGCGCAGTGCAGCGAGCAGGAAAGTGAGCAAATACGCTTTTTGCTCTGAATTTAATAGCTGCTTGCGCTTATTCTGAGCGGCTGAGGGGCCTATTTGACCCTCAAATACGCATTGACAGCCACCGGCCCAGCCCGTGTAACACAGCGCAACGGCCTGACAGGCCGTTCACAGCACTTTTTTAGGCATTAAAACGGCCTCTAAGCCACGCCAGTCAAGCGCAAGCAGCTATCAAAAAAGAAGCTTAAACCATGTTGTATGGGGCTTTTTCAGCCCCCGGCACAGCCCCCGCCGGGATGGGCACGCGCCTTAGAGCGTGTTCACGATCTCCACGCGGGTGTGCAGGCGCGGAATCGAGCGGTCTGCGTTGTTGCAAATCCTCGCAATAGCAAGGCTATTGCTGCGGTTTGCGCCTAGCAGCCCATCCCGATCCGCATCCTGCACCCCTTCGCGCGAGATCGTGAACACGCTCTTACTGCGGCTGAAAGCCGCTTTCCTGGATCAGCTTGCGCCACACCTGGGTGTAGGCGCGTTCGCGGCTGGCGAGCTGCTGCGCGCTCATGTGGCCCACGCTCAAGCCCATGGCGGTGAGCTGCTGCGCCACGGCGGGCTGGGCCAGCACCTGGGCGGTGGCGCTGGAGAAGCGTTCGATGAAGGCCGCTGGCGTGCCGCGGGGGGCAAAGATGCCGAAATAAGGCATTTCTTCCAGCCCGGGCAGGCCCAGTTCGGTAAGGGTGGGCACGTCGGGCAGCACGGCCTGGCGCTGGCCACCCAGCACCGCCAACATACGCACTTTGCCGCTGCGCTGGTACTCGATCATGTCGGGCACCGAGCCAACACCGGCGGCAATTTGGTTGCCCATCATGTCTGCCAGCATGGGGGCCGAGCCACGGTAGGGTGCGCTCACCAAATCGATTTGGTAGCGCCGTGCCAACAGCTGCACCAAAAATTCGGGCGTCGAAGCCGGTGCCGGAATACCCACCACGCCTTTGCCGCCGCCGTGCTGCTTGATCCAGTCCACGTACTGCGCCAGGGTCTTGGCCGGTGTGCCTGCCGATACCGCCAAGCCGTTGACAAAGCTGGCCACGCCCACCACGGGGGTGAAGTCCCGCTCAGGCATAAAGCCGGGGTTTTTCATCACCAGCGGCAAGATGGAGATGGTGTGGTCGTGCGAGAGAAAGAGCGTGGTGCCATCGGCGGCGGAGCGCTTGAGTTCTTGCGCCGCGATTTGCCCACCGGCCCCAGGGCGGTTTTCCACCACCACGGGCACGCCCAGCAGGTCTTTGAGCTTGTCGGCCAGGATGCGGGCGATCGCATCGCTGCCCCCGCCGGGAGGAAAGCCCACCAGAATGCGCACCGCCTTGCCGCCAGGCGTGAGCGGCGTAGCCGAGGGCTGGGCCCAGGCCGCAGCACCCGGCCAAACGGCCAAGCTGGTAGCGGCCAGGGCCAGGGTGTGCAGACTGCGACGGCGATTCATGGTCATGGAGGGCTCTCTCTTTCAGCGAAGGTCAAAAAACGATGGGCGAACCGTGCGCGGCGGCTCAGGCCAAGCGGGCGCGCTGGCGCGCCAATTGCGCACGCACCTGCACGGGGGCCGTGCCGCCCAGGGTGTTGCGCGCGTCCAGCGAGCCGCGCAGGCTCAGGACTTCGTACACGTCTTTTTCAATGGCAGGGTGAAAGCCTTGCAGCACCGCCAGCGGCAGCTCGGACAAATCGCAGGCATGGCTTTGCGCGGCTTTGACGGCGTGGGCCACGGTTTCGTGCGCGTCGCGGAAGGGCAGGCCTTTTTTCACCAGGTAGTCGGCCAGGTCGGTGGCGGTGGCGTAGCCTTTTTTCGCCGCGTCTTCCATGGCCTGGGCATTGACGGTGATGCCGCCTTCTTTCACACCGGTGGCC
Organism: Acidovorax sp.; assembly: GCA_041910915.1. GTDB lineage: Bacteria > Pseudomonadota > Gammaproteobacteria > Burkholderiales > Burkholderiaceae_C > Paenacidovorax. The sequence goes on along the minus strand of JAYRPZ010000133.1, from coordinate 60,970 downwards.
GGGTTGAGCTGGCCGCCCACCATTTCGGCAAAGATGCGCAGGGTGTCTTTGAGGGTGTCCACGGTGTCGAACAGCGGCTCTTTGTCTTCCTGGTTGTCTTTGTTGTAGGCCAGGGGCTGGCCTTTCATCAGCGTAATCAAGCCCATCAAGTGGCCCACCACACGGCCCGTTTTGCCGCGCGCCAGCTCGGGCACGTCGGGATTTTTCTTCTGCGGCATGATCGACGAGCCGGTAGTGAAGCGGTCGGCAATCTTGATGAAGGCGAAGTTTTGGCTCATCCAGATGATGAGTTCTTCACTCAAACGGCTGATATGCACCATGCACAGGCTGGCGGCGGCCGTGAATTCAATGGCGAAGTCGCGGTCGCTCACGGCGTCGAGGCTGTTTTGGCACACGCCGTCCATGCGCAAGTGGCGTGCCACGCGCTCGCGGTCCAGCGGGTAGGTGGTGCCCGCCAACGCAGCGCTGCCCAGCGGCAGCAGGTTCACGCGCTTGCGCACGTCGTGCATACGGGCTTCATCGCGCGCAAACATTTCCACGTAGGCCAGCAGGTGGTGGGCAAAGCTCACCGGCTGCGCCACCTGCAGGTGGGTAAAGCCGGGCAAGATGACATCCACGTTGTGCTCGGCCACCTCTACCAGCGCCAGTTGCAGCGCGCGCAGCAGGGCCGTGATGTGGTCGATTTCATCGCGCAGCCACAGGCGCACGTCGGTGGCTACCTGGTCGTTGCGGCTGCGGCCTGTGTGCAGGCGCTTGCCCGCATCGCCCACCAGTTGCGTCAAGCGCGCCTCGATGTTCAAGTGAACGTCCTCCAAGTCCAGCTTCCACTCGAACTGGCCGGATTCAATTTCCTGCGCAATCTGGCCCATGCCGCGGTTGATGTCGTGCAGGTCTTGGCTGCTGATGATGCCTTGCGCGGCCAGCATCTCAGCGTGCGCCAGGCTGCCAGCGATGTCGGCCTGCCACAGCCGTTTGTCAAAAAACACACTGGAGGTGTAGCGCTTAACCAGCTCGCTCATGGGCTCGGAAAACAGCGCCGACCAAGCCTGGGCCTTGGTAGCGAGCTGGTCAGCCGAGGGTTGCGAAGCAGCAGCAGGGCTGGCAGCGGAGGGGGTAGAGGCAGCGGCGTGGTCTTGGCGGGTGGTCATGGGCAGGGAATAATCCAAAAGGTTCCGGCCCCGGAACATCCGGATGCCGCAATGCAAAAGCTGCGAATTTTATCGACCCCATCCCTGCCCCGCGCCCTTGTGCTGGATGCCTGCCATCCCGGCGTGGTGCTGCGTGCCGTGCTGGCCGTGGCCACGGTGCTGGCCGTGGGCGCGCTGTATGTGGCCGATAGCGCCGCCACCTGGCTGCAAACCTGGGCCCTGGCCACGGGTGCGGCCCTGCCGGCCACGCTGGCCTGGCTGCTGCTGGTGTGCAGCTTGCAGCGCTGGCTGCGCCCCTGCCCGCCCGCGCTGCAGTACGCGTTGTGGGTGGCCCTGGGCGCACTGGCCGGGCTGCTGGCCTGCGCCTTGCTGCTGCTGGCGCGCTTGCACGACTCGCCGCCCTGGCTGGCCGCCAGTGCCAGCGCCGCGCTGCTGGCCGGGGCGCTGGTGGCCGCGCTGGTGTGGCGCGCCCGCGCCCTGGCACCGGCGGCGGCCACAGCACGGCTAGCGGAGTTGCAGGCGCGCATTCGCCCACACTTTTTGTTCAACACACTCAACAGTGCCATCGCTCTGGTGCGCGCCGAACCAGCACGCGCCGAGATGCTGCTGGAAGACCTGAGCGACTTGTTTCGCCACGCCCTGAGCGAGCCCGGTGCGCGCAGCACCCTGGGCGAAGAAGTGGCCCTGGCACAGCGCTACCTGGCGATTGAGCAGGTGCGCTTTGGCGAGCGCCTGCGCGTGCAATGGCAGCTCGACCCCGCCGCCGACGGCGCCTGCCTGCCCCCGCTGCTGCTGCAGCCGCTGGTAGAAAACGCCGTCAAACACGGCGTGGAACCCAGCCCACAAGGCGGCAAGCTGCGCATCAGCACGCAGCGGCGGGGCGAACGTGCCATCGTGCGTATCACCAACACCCTGGCACCCGAAAGCGCCGTAGGCCCCGTGCGCGGCCACGGCATCGCCCTGAACAATGTGCGCGAACGCCTGGCGTTGCTGCACGATGTCCAGGCCCACATGAGCGTGCGCCAAAAAAATGGGCTCTACCAAGTGCGCATTGCCCTGCCCTGTTCCCCCTGACAGACTTGCCCATGCACATTCTTTTGGTGGACGACGAAGCCCTGGCACGCCAACGCCTGCGCACCCTGCTGGCCGACTGCCAGGCCCAGCAACCGGGCCTGCGCCTGCACGTGCAAGAAGCCGCGCACGCCGCCCAGGCGCTGGCGCTGCTGCAAGCCCCAGGTGGCCAGGCGATTGATTTGCTGCTGCTGGACATCCACATGCCCGGCCAGGATGGCCTGGCGCTGGCCCAGTGCCTGCAGCGCTTGCCCCAGGCACCGGCGCTGGTGTTCGTCACCGCGCACGCGGAACATGCCGTCAGCGCCTTTGAGCTGGACGCCGTGGACTACCTCACCAAACCCGTGCGCCTGCCACGCCTGCAACAAGCGCTGGCCAAAGTGCAGCGCCTGCGCGGCCTGGGCCACACGCTGGGAGCCGGGGCCGCGCAGCCAGCCGCCCACCCCACAGTGCCCACCGAGGCCCCAGCCCACGAGGCCGAAGCCCTGTGCATTCAAGAGCGCGGGCGCACCGAGCGGGTGCCGCTGACCGAGCTGCTGTACATCAAGGCGGAACAAAAATACCTCACCGTGCGCACGCTGCAGCGCACCTACATCCTCGACGGCGCTCTCAACGACCTGCAAGCGCGCTACAGCAGCCAGTTGCTGCGCATCCATCGCAACGCCCTGGTCGCCCGCCACGCCGTGCGCGCGCTGGAAAAACACCACGACAAGCAGCCGGACAACGCCGAGGCCGACACCTGGGCCGTGCGCCTGCACGGCTGCACCGAGCTGCTGAGTGTGTCGCGCCGCCAGCTCGCAGCGGTGCGCGCGCTGCTGGCCCAGGCCTGACTACCATCGCCCCCATGCAACACCCCACACCCTCTGACGACGTTTTCATGGCCGAGGCACTGGCCCAAGCCGCCCAAGCACTCACCCTCTCCAACCCCAACCCGCGCGTGGGCTGCGTGCTCACCACGGCACAGGGCCAGGTGCTGGGGCGCGGCTTTACCCAGCAAGCGGGCGGCCCACACGCTGAAATCATGGCGCTGCGCGACGCCGCCGCCCAAGGCCACGACGTGCGCGGTGCCACCGCCTACGTCACGCTGGAGCCATGCTCGCACCACGGGCGCACCGGCCCCTGCTGCGACGCTCTGCTGGCCGCAGGCATTGCGCGCGTGGTAGCCAGCATGAGCGACCCCAACCCCCTGGTGGGTGGCCAAGGCTTTGCCCGGCTGCGCGCCGCTGGTGTGCAAGTGGATGTGGGATTGGGCCAGGCCCAGGCACTGGCGCTGAACGAAGGTTTCGTCAGCCGCATGACGCGCGGCACGCCCTGGGTACGAATGAAAGTGGCCGCCTCGCTCGACGGCTTCACGGCCTTGCCCGACGGCACCAGCCAGTGGATCACCTCGCCCGCCGCCCGCGCCGATGGCCATGCCTGGCGCGCCCGTGCCTGCGCCATCTTGACCGGCGTGGGCACCGTGCTGGCCGACAACCCCCGCCTGGACGTGCGCGAGGTGGCCACCACGCGCCAGCCGCAGGTGGTGGTGGTCGATAGCCAACTGCGCACCCCGCCCGACGCCGCCTTGCTGCAAGCCGCGCGCACCTGCACCGTGGCCTACAGCACACCGCTGCAAGAAGACGCCGCCGCGCAAGCGCGCGCCCACGCCCTCACCGCGCGCGGCGTGCGCCTGGTGCATCTGCCCAACGCACAAGGCCAGGTTGACTTGGCGGCGCTGCTGCGCCAACTGGGAGCCTGGGCCATCAACGAGCTGCACGTGGAGGCCGGGCCACGGCTCAATGGCGCACTGCTGCAGGCTGGTTTGGTCGATGAATGGCTGCTCTACCTGGCACCCAAGCTGCTGGGCCAGGGCCGCCCGCTGGCCGACTGGGCCGGGGTCACCCGCCTGGCCGAGGCACCAGCACTGCGCTTTACCAGCGTCGAGCCCGTCGGGCCCGACCTGCGCCTGCTGGCACGGCCGGCATAAAACCGCCTACCCACACACCGTCTCGGGCTGCATTCGCTCGCATCAATGCGCAGCCGCAGCTTCGCCTGGGTGCGTTTGGAAGAACGTTGCCGGGCTGACGTGAAACATCTGCGCCAGCCGGGCAATTTGCCGCACGTTCAGATCACGCTTACCGCTCAAAATTTCAGACACCACGCCTTGCGAGCCAATGTCTGCCAGATCGGCCTGCTTCATGCCATGCGCCTCCATCAGCAAACGCAGCACCTGGGCGGGCGTGGCCGTGCTGGGCCAGGGATGCACGCGGGCCTCGTAGGCCTGGATGCGCTCGGCCAGCAGCTCCACCAATCCGGCAATGGGGCTGGTTTCATCGGCGGCCAGTGCATCCATGAGTTCGTCCACAGCAGCAAGCACCTCGCGGTATTGCCGCTCGTTCGCAATAGGAGTTCCCAGGCCAGAGGCTTGGTGAAAAAGCTGCCACGAGGCAGCCAGATCGCGAGCGTTCATTTCCATGCTCCTTCGTCGTATTCGGCGTGGGTAAGCACATGCTTGACCCATACCGTTTGGATGCTGTAGGCAATCGTGGCAATCAGCCGGTATTTGTTTCCTCCGATGTTGAACACATACCGCTCGCCCACCTTGTCCACGCTTGCGAATGCCTGGCGCAGGTCGGCAAAGTTCTGGAACGTGTTGTGCTCCATGATGTGACGCCAAGCCTGTAGAGGTTCTTCCGCCTGCCGATAGGACTCGGCAAACTCCCGCAGCGCTCGATTGCTGATCAATTTCATAGCAATCATTTTATCTCAAATTGAGATTTACAAAGACTCCTTCGCAACCACACCAAACGGCCTGCCCTGTAAGCTCACTATTTATCATTAAAACCGGCTGAAACCCTTTTGCAGCAAGCGCAAGCAGCTATGAAAAAAAGAGTTGTTTCTCGCTCCACAGGGCCAGCGGCGCTCAGCGCGTGCGCAGGGTGCGGCTGAGGAAGATCACCGGCACCAGGCCCACGGCCACCAGCGCCAGCGAGGGCAAGGCGGCCTCGCCCAGGCGCTCGTCACGGGCCAATTGGTAGGCCACTACGGCCAGGGTGTCGCTGTTGAAGGGGCGCAGCACGATGGTGGCGGGCAGCTCTTTCATCACATCCACAAACACCAGCAGCAGCGCGGCCAGGGTGGAGCGCTGCAGCAGCGGCGCGTGTACGCGCACCAGCAGCCCCCAGCGCCCGGCACCCAGCAGGCGCGCCGACTCGTCCAGGCTGCCCGGAATGCGGGCATAGCCGCTTTGCACCGACTGCAAGGCCACGGCGCAAAAGCGCACCAAATATGCCCAGACAATGCCCACCGCCGTGGTGGTAAGCAGCGCGCCCAGGCCCCATTCCGGGCGCCAGGCCTGCAACCAGCCCACCGGCAGCAGCACGCCCACCACAATCACCGCCCCCGGCACGGCATAGCCCACGCTGGCCAGGCGCACCACGGCCTGCGTGCTGCCGCTGGGGCGACGGCGCAGGGCAAACGCCAGCAGCAGCGCCAGCGCCACCGCCAGCACGGCGGTGATGCTGCCCAGGCGCACGCTGTTGCCCGCCCACTGCACAAAACGCTCCCACGGCAGCACTGACCAATCGGCTGCCAGCGGGCGCAGCATGAAGGCCACCGGGGCCACAAAGCCCAGCAGCACCGGCAGCAGGCACACCGCCCAGGCCAACGCACAGCGCAGCCCGTGCAGGCGCTGGGGCTGCGCTTCGGCACTGCTGGCACGGCCCGCGCTGCTGGTGGCAAAGCGCATACGCCGCTGCGCGCGCTGCTCCAGCCACAGCAGCACCAGCACCAGGCCCAGCAGCATGGTGGCCAGTTGCGCGGCCGCAATGCGGTTGTCCATCGACAGCCAGGCTTTGTAGATGCCGGTGGTGAAGGTTTGGATGCCAAAGTAGCTCACCACGCCAAAGTCGGCCAAAGTCTCCATCAGCACCAGGGCCACGCCTGCCGCCACCGCCGGGCGTGCCAGCGGCAGGGCAATGTGCAGCACCCGCCGCGGCAGCGAGGCACCCATCAGGCGGGCGGCCTCCATCAGGTGGGCAGCGCGCTCGCCCAGGGCCATGCGGGCCAGCAGGTACACGTAGGGGTAGAGAGAAAAAATAAACACCCACACCGCCCCGCCCAGGCTGCGCACTTCGGGCAGCAAGCGCCCCTCCCAACCAAAACTGGCACGCAGCCACACTTGCAAGGGGCCACTGAATTGCAGGAAATCGGTGTAAGCGTAGGCCGTCACGTAGGCGGGCATGGCCAGCGGCAGCAGCAGCAGCCACTCCATCTGGCGCCGCCCAGGAAAATCAAACAACGTCACCGCCGCCGCCGTACACATACCCACCAGCGCTGCGCCCAGCCCCACCCACAACGCCAGCCACAGCGTGGTGTGTACGTAGCCGGGCAACACCGTCGCGGCCATTTCGCGCAAGATGGGCCAGGCCTGGGCGTCAGTCTGCCCCCACGGCAGCCAGGCACCCAGCAGCGCCAACACGGGCAGCGACAGCAACGCCGCCAGCGCCCACAAGGGCAGCAAGCGCAGCGCGCGCACAGAGCGAACAACAGACGAAGAGGGGGAGGGAGGCAAGGGAAGGTTCCAGCAGCCGCTGCGCGGGCTTGTACGGCCATGAATGCAAATGCAAATTCTACGCAGTTGCACCGCCCATCCCAGCCTGGGTAGGCTGCGGGTACACACCCCCACCCTACAATCGCGCGCATGTTTTTGTCTGTTTCGCAACTCTCGGTGCGCTATGCCGGGCGCCCGCAACCGGCGGTGGAAAGCGTCAGCCTGGGGCTGGCCGCAGGAGACATTGGGGTGCTGATTGGCCCCTCTGGCTGTGGCAAAACCACCTTGCTGCGTGCCGTGGCCGGGCTGGAGCCCGTCAGCCAGGGCGAGATTCGCCTGGGCGGCACGCTGGTGAGCCAAGCAGGCCACAGCCTGGCGCCTGAGGCGCGGCGCATTGGCATGGTGTTCCAAGACTACGCGCTGTTTCCACACCTCACCGTGGGGCGCAACGTGGCGTTTGGCATCCACCGCCTGCCCAAAGCCGAGCAGGCGGCGCGCGTGGCCGAAGTGCTGCAACTGGTGGGCCTGAGCGGCAGCGAGGGCAGCTACCCCCACGAGCTGTCTGGCGGCCAGCAGCAGCGCGTCGCCCTGGCACGGGCGCTGGCGCCACGCCCGCAGTTGCTGCTGCTGGACGAGCCGTTTTCCAACCTGGACGTTGAGCTGCGCGAACGCTTGGCCCACGAGGTGCGCGGCATTTTGAAAGCGGCGGGCACCACGGCGCTGTTCGTCACCCACGACCAGCTTGAAGCCTTTGCCATTGGTGACCGCATTGGCGTCATCCAGGCTGGTCGGCTGCACCAGTGGGACGATGCCTACGCGCTCTACCACCGCCCGGCCACACGTTTTGTGGCGGACTTCATTGGCCACGGGGTGTTTGCACCGGCCACCTTGGAGCTGCTAGAGGGCAACGTGGTGGCGCACACCCCGCTGGGTGATTTGACCGATCTGGAAGAGTGCCCGCTGCCCTCAAGCTACCCCCACGGCGAGTGCGACGTGCTGCTGCGTGCCGACGACATCGTGCACGACGACCTGGCCCCGGTGAAGGCGCAAATTGTGCGCAAGGCGTTTCGCGGCGCTGAGTTTCTCTACACCCTGCGCCTGGCCGATGGCCTGACGCTGCTGGCCCATGTGCCCAGCCACCACAACCATGCCTTGGGGGAGTGGATCGGCATTCGCCCGGATGTCGATCATGTGGTGACGTTTGCGCGCAGCTAAGGCCCCGCCCATGCCCCTCTTTTGCTCCTCTTCATTGGCGGGCCGCCGCAGCCTGCTGCTGGCAGGCCTGGTAGGTGCCCTGGCCCTGGGCGCCTGCGAAAGTACGCCGCAACGCCCCGACGCCAGCACCGCCCTGCCCTGGGCCTCGGCGCAAGACAGCCAGGCCTACCGCTTGACGGCCGCGCAGCACCTGTATGCCCGCTATGCCACACGCATCTACCAGGGCAAGCTGCCTGTGGCGCTGTACGCCGTGGGCGTGCTGGAAACCGACATCGGCCCCACAGGCCAGGTGCTGGCACTGCGCTGGAAGCGCGCCCCCAGCCACGCACCCCACGTCAGCCAGGAGATTGAGGCGCTGGTGCGCGCGGCAGCGCCTTTTCCACCGCCGCCCCACGGCACGGTGGTGCGTAGCTCCGAAGTGTGGTTGTGGGATGCGTCGGGGCGCTTTCAGCTCGACAGCCTGACCGAAGGCCAACTACAACAGGCCAGCGAGGCTGAGCCGACTGAGCCGAACGACGTGCCGCTCACACGCCCCGCACCGCCAGCGGCAGGGCAATGGTGAAAGTGGCCCCCTCGCCCTCGCGCGAGTGAAGGTTGAGGCTGCCCCCCAGCAGCTCTGCCAAGGCACGAGAAAGCGACAAACCCAAGCCTGTGCCCCCGTGCTGGTAGCTCACACGGGCGTTGCCCTGGCTGAATTTTTCAAAAATGCGCGCTTGCTGATCCAACGCAATGCCACAACCGGTGTCAATCACCTGCAGCAGCAGCTGCTGACCATCTACGCTGCGGTGCGCGCGCAGCACCACCTGCCCGTGATCGGTGAATTTGATAGCGTTCGAGAGCAGGTTGTTGAGCATTTGCTTGAGTTTGAGCCGGTCGGTGACTAGCGTGTCGGGCGTGCCCTGCGCCACTTCCAAATGCAGCGCCAGGCCCTTGGCGAGAGCGCTGATGCGAAAGAAATCGGTCACCTCCTGCAGCAGGGGCTGAAGTACCACCGGTTCAGGGTGGGTCGGCATGGCGCCTGCTTCGATTTTGGCCAGGTCGAGAATTTCCGTCAGCAAAGCGTTCAGGTGCTCAGCCCCTTGGCGGATGTGACCGGCTTGCTCACGCACCCGAGGCTCGCTGCTGCGCAGCTCCATCAGCTCGGCAAAGCCACGGATGCTGGTCAAGGGTGTACGCAACTCGTGCGACATGGCTGCCAGGAACTCAGTTTTGGCCTGGTTGGCCTGCTTGGCATGGGCTTCGCTTACGGCCAGGGCCTCGTAGCTGCGAGCCAAACGCCGCACGCTGGCGACAAACATCCCCACAAACACCACCACCAAAGCCGACAACAAGCCCGCCAGCAGCACGATGATGTTGCGGTTGGCACGCCACGCGGCAAAGGCTTCGTTTTCCGAGGTGCCTGCCAGCACCACCAGCGGGTAGTCACCCACGCGGCTAAAACCGTGGATGCGGGCCACGCCATCGGTCGAGGTGGCACGCAACACACCGTGGCGCTCAGCGCGGGTTGCCAGTTGAATTTCACGCGCCATAGTGGCTTGCTCTAGAGGTTTTTGTTCCCCGCCCACAACGCGCACGCGCATGAAACCGTCAAAACCAGCCAAGGCTACGCCGCCCTCCTGCCCCAAGCGCACAGCCTCATACACCTGGACAAAGTGGTTTTGATTGAGCGAGGCCACCACCACCCCCAGCACCTGGCCATCGGGCGCCACGACTTTGCGCGACAGTTGAATCGTCCAGCGCCCAGACACCTTGCCCTGCAGTGCCTGGCTGATGAACAGGCCATCGTGCAACACCCCGCTGCGCACACCGGCCTGCACAGCAGGCAGCAAATGCACACGCACGTGGTCACGCTCCATCAGGCTGACATGCTGACTGCGCGAACCATCAGGATCCAGGTTGCTGCCAACAAAACGGCCATCGGGGCCGACGAAGGACAGCTGGGTCAAAATTTCCGGCACCATGCCGGTTTCGTTCGCATAGCGGGCAATGGCCTGGCTGTTGTAGCCAGAGGCCTGCACATCGGCCTGCAAGCGCAACAGGGCTTGGTCGGTCACCTCCAGCACACGCAGCGTGTGCTCTTTCAAGGCCAGGGCGGTGTTGCTGTTTTGCCGCTCTTGTGCGCCCAAAGTGTCTTGCCACTGCCACCGCAGCACCAGGGCAATGCTGACCCACACAATCACCAGCATGGCCGCACTGAACGCAATAGCCACCCCTGCCAGCCCCAGGGGCCGACGCCATCCCCGAGGGGCCACAGCCGCCGGGGCCACGGGCTGACAAGGAGCAGGCGCAACACTCATAGCAGGCTCGCGGGCATGGTGTCGGTGAACTGTGCCGTGGGCACGATCAGGTGGAACTGCGCTCCACCCTGCGGGGCGTTGGTGGCATAAATACGGCCACTGTGCGCCTGCATGATTTTGTGACAAATAGCCAGGCCCAAACCAGTGCCCCCGGAGCCATCGCTGGTTTTGCTGGACTGGACAAAGGCCTGAAAAATAGTCTCCAGTTCGGCGGCCGGGATGCCGGGGCCATGGTCGCTGATGGTGATGTGGATGTTGTCGCTCTCCGCATCATCCAAACCTGCACGCACCTCGATGCTGGCCCCCGAGGGTGAAAATTTGATGGCATTGGCCAGCACGTTGCGCAGAACCTGGCCAAAACGCACCGGATCAATCTTGGCCACCAGCGGCATACGGCCCAAATCCAGCTGCAAATGCAACTGGCGCGCCTGCAGCTGGATGTGCAGCTCTGCGGCCAAATCGTCGATCAGGTCACGCAAATCGTGGCGCCCAAACTGAAAGCCACCCACCGTGCTTTCAATTTTGGCCAAATCCAGCAGATCATTGACCAGCGCCAGCATCCGCTGGCCTGCGGCGTGAATGTTGTCAAACATACCGGCCAGCTTGTCGTGCGGGCGGGCACGCAGCGCACCCAACTCGGAAAAACCCAAAATCGACTGCAACGGCGTGCGCAGCTCGTGGCTGATGTTGGCAACAAATTCGCTTTGTGTCCGCATGGCCTGCTGTACCTGCTCGCGTGCCTGCAGGTGTTCGGTGATGTCCATCTTTACCGACAACAACCCCAGCGGTGTGCCATCGTGCGAATGCACGCGTACCTTGATCAGGCTGATGTCACGCCACGTGCCATCGCTGCGCTGAATGCGCTCTTGGTAGCGCTGCGCCTCGCCCGTGCGCAGCAGTTCAGCATTGTGTGCGTCATATGCCTGGGCCTGGGCGGGTGGCAAAAATTCCACGTTGGTGTGGCCCAGCACCTGCTGGCGCGACAGCCCCATGAACTCCTCCCAGGCCTGGTTCACGGTCACAAAACGCCCCTGCATGTCCATCAGACTGATGGGCAAAGGGGTGTTGTCCAGCAACTGGCGCGTCAAGGCCAATTGTTCTTGCACATGGTGCTGCGCGCGCAGCAAGGCCGTCACATCCACCGCACTACCGGCATAACCGCGCAACTGCCCAGCCCGGTCGTGCAAGGGAGTGACGCTGATGTCCAGCGTGCGCCGATCTGCCCCACTCAGTTGCACCTGCGCACGCGTAGCCCGCAGCCCCTTGGGGCCTGCAGGGTTGAACAAGGTCTGCACGGCCTGACGGTACTCAGGGGCGACCCAGTCGTACAGCGCCCGCCCCTGCATGGACAGGGCACTCCAGCGGGCATTGGCAAATTCGATCACGCCTTGCGGATCGGTGCGAAAAATCAGCTCTTGCACATTGGCAAACAACTGCGACAACTCTTGCTCACGCAACTGAATTTCATGCATGGCGGCATAACGCTGGCGCTGTGCCTGCTCGCGCAAGCGTGCATTGCGCCAGGAAATCGCTGTCATGAACAACAGCAAGGCCAACGCCATGGCCATGAAGGCCAAAGGCCCGCGCACCGTCTCACGCCAGCGCTGCACGCTGGCCTCGTACGGCTGCTCGACCACGCTCATCAGCGGCTGGGTGTCCGAGCGGTGCCACACACCCAGCACATTCTCTTGCGCAGAGCCATAGCCGCCCTGGTAGTTTTTCCATCCCTGGGCCATGGCCTGAGCCCAGCGCTGCTGCAGTTGTGCTCTGGCACTTTCCGAGGCAGCCGCTTGTGGTGCCTGCACCCGAGACGCGGACAGATTCACCTGTACCAGCGCCTGACCATCGTCACGCACCAACAGCACCCGCGTGCCTGTGGGAGCCATGGAGGCCAGATCATGCTGAAACGTTGCCAGCACCTCGGGGTTGAGCTGGGCAATAAAGTACACCTCACGCCCTGCGCCCAGCGCCACGCGCCGCAGCAGGGGAATAAAGCCACCCGCTGTTGCCGGTGCGCCTGCCTGTGCGACCAAGGTGTGCCCGGGCGTCCACGGGCCAATCACCATGCTGTGCCCTGCGGCGCTGGGCGCAGTCAGCCAGCGCTGCACCTGCACCTGGCCGCCCTGGTCTTGCACGGAGGTGGACAACAGCACCCGCCCCTGGGCGTCCACCAGTGCCAGGCTGCGCAAAAACGGCAGGATTTGCAGGTAGTACCCCTGCTGTGCAGGCAACTGCGCCAGCGCCTGGGGGTTTTGCAGCAAACTTTCCGCCAGGTTGTCCAGCACCAGGTGGCTCGACTCAAACACCTGGGTGACATAAGCATCCATCACGCCCGCGAGTTGCTCCAGGCGGTGGCGATCGCGCTGCTCCACTTGGGTGCGTTCGCGCCACATCAAGCCCAGGGTGGCGCCCCCCAGCAGCAGCAACAGCAGCAAACCGCCCAGCAGCACGCGTGTGCTGGCCGATTGCCAAAAGCGCCCCGGGTCGAGCGCAGAAGGAAAGTCGCCAGGCCAGTGGGTGGCCACGGGCGGGCGGGAAGGGGCTTCATCCATGTCACATATCCGTTGGTTCGCCAACCAGCGCCAGCCGTCAGCGCTGCTCCACCGCCATCAAATCAGCGTAGCTCATGTGCGCCTCGGTAATGCTCAGGCGCAAAGCCAGCAAGTCAATGTGGTGCCGATCAAAGCAATCCACAATCTGCGGATCAAAAGCCTTGCCACGCTGCTCGCGCATCATTTCCATGGCTTTTTCATGGCTGAAGGCCGGGCGGTACACGCGGTCCATGGTCAAGGCATCGTAGAAATCCACCACACTGACAATGCGCCCAGACAAAGGAATGGCCTCGCCGGCCAAGCCCTGCGGGTAGCCTGTGCCATCCCAGCGTTCATGGTGCGCCAGGGCAATTTCAGCCGCCAACTGAAACAGGCCGATGCGCGACTTGCCCAGCAAATCGGCCCCAATGGCGGAATGGCGGTTCATCGCCAGCCGTTCTTCAGGCGTAAAGCTGCCGGGTTTTTTCAAAATGCTGTCAGGAATGCCGATCTTGCCCACGTCGTGCATGGGCGCAGCCTTGCGCAGCTGCGCAGCCCACTCCCGCGAATGGCCCAAATACAAGGCCAAGGCCTCGGCGATGAAGCCGACCCGCACGATGTGTACGCCCGTATCGTCGTCTTTGTACTCGGCGGCCAGGGCAAGCAAAAACAGGGTTTCATGGTGAGCGCGCACCACTTCCTGCAAGGCATCGTTGCGCTCTTGGTACATGCGCCCCAAATCGTGCAGCAGGGTTTGCATCTGGCGCCCCGCCGCCGGGTCGAACTGGGTGCTTTCGAGCAATTCATCGGCCATCACAGCCCCCCGTGGGCACCATCGAGCTGTGCAATGGTTTCAATCAGTTTGAGCGGGCTGAACGGCTTGAGCAAATAGGCATCGGCGCCTGCATTCATCCCCGCCTCAATGTCTTGCGACTGCCCACGCGCTGACAGCAGCACCACCTGCGGGTGACCCAAGGCCGGGTCACTTTTCACCAGGCGGCACAGATCCAGGCCATCGAGCTTACCGGGCATCATCACATCGAGCAGCAGCACGTCGGGCCGCCACTGGCGCACCATCTCCAGGCCCTGGTCGGCATTCGGCGCTTCCTGGATGTCGTAGTTCTCGAACTCCAAGGTCATGTGAATCAGCGTGCGAATGTCCGCATGGTCTTCAACGATCAGGATGCGTTTGCTCATAGGTAAAAGGTTTTGAAAAACACATTTTTATCAATAATATCATATTTGCGATTTTTTATTTGATAAAATAAGCCGCATGGACATTGATGCTATCCAAGCCCTGCCTGCCGACTGCACCACCCGCGAGGTGGCGCAGGCCCTCGGCATGGCCGTGCGCTCTGTGCAACTGATGGTGGACCGGGGCGAACTCCAAGCCTGGAAAACACCCGGTGGGCACCGGCGCATTGCCCGCGCCTCCGTACTGCAGTGGCTGCAATCGCGCCCGGCCAGTACGGCAGCAGCCCCTGCCACCCCGCCAGCAGCAGCCACCCCGTCTGTCGCCTCGGCAGCATCGGTTGCTCTGGCAGCCTCTACAGCACTGGCCCACCCTCCACCGCCTGCACCACCACCACGCCCGCGCCCCTGCGTGCTGCTGATTGAAGACTCTACCCACTTCCAAAACCTGGTGCAGCTCTTGCTCGCCCATGAATTTCCCGAAGTGGATTTGCACCTGGCACAAGACGGCATCGTTGGCCTGGCCATGGCGGGCCAGCTGCAGCCCGATGTGCTGCTCGTGGACATCCTCTTGCCAGGCATCGACGGGGCCACGCTGGTGGCGCGGCTGCGCACGCACCCGCAGTTCCAGCACAGCCGTCTGATCGTCATCACCTCTTTGGACGCCAACGAGCGCAGCCGCTATGCCTTCGCCCTGGAAGGCCTGCCCGTCGTGCACAAACCCCAATTGGTACAGGAGCTGCCCGCCTTGCTGCGCGCCATGCTCGCCTGACCCTTTGCAGCCCCCGCGCTTTTCAGGCCCATCCTATGCCACTGCACGCCCTTTTGCTGGAAGACGACCCAGGCATCCAGAGCTTTGTGAGCCTGGCGCTGGAAGACATGCCCGTGGTTCTGCACTGCTGTGCCAGCTTGCAGGCTGCACGCGCCTTGCTGCGGGAGCACGAGCTGTCGCTGGTGCTGGCCGATATGCATCTGCCCGATGGCAACGGCCTGGAGCTGTTGACGCAGCTGTGCCAGCACAACCAGCCGCCCTACTGCATCGTCTTCAGCGGCGACATCGCCCCCGCCCTGGAGCGCCAGCTGCTGCAGCAAGGCGTGCGCCGCGTGCTGCACAAACCTGTGAGCGTGGCCACCTTGCGAGACAGCGTCCACACTGCCCTGGCCCGCCTGAGCCACACTGCCACGCCAGCCGATGACGTGGCACCGGCCAGCGCACCGCTCCCGCCCGATCCCGTGGCCACCTACTTTGGCGGCAACCACAGCCTGTATGCCGCCTGGCGCAGCGCCTGCCTGGCGCAGCTGCCTGCCGACCTGGCTGCGGCCCAGGCCGCCCTGGCCAGCGGCGACAGCGCCACGCTGCGGCGCCTGGCACACAACCTGAAGTCGGCCCTGGCCATGCTCGGCCAGCCGCAAAGTGCCGAGCTGGCGCGCCAACTAGAGCAGCAGGCCGAAGAGGGCCACAGCACCAGCTTGCGCACCGACTGGCAACGCCTGCGCCAGCAAGTGCTGCCACTGTGCGGCTGAACGCCGCGCGCCAGCTCCCTAAAATCAGCGCCTTTGCCCACGCGCACCGCGCGTGCGCCCGAAGTCTCTCGCCTTCCGCTGCACGAAAGCCCCCCACATGACCGCACGCAAATTTTTTGTCACCACCGCCTTGCCCTACGCCAACGGCAACTTCCACATCGGCCACATCATGGAATACATCCAGGCCGACACCTGGGTGCGCTTTCAAAGAATGCAGGGCCATGCGGTGAACTTCGTCGGTGCGGACGATGCCCACGGCGCACCCATCATGATCGCCGCGGAAAAAGCGGGCAAAACACCCCAGCAGTTCGTGGCCGACATTGCCGCCGGACGCCAGCAGTACCTGGACGGCTTTCACATCGCCTTTGACAACTGGAGCAACACCGACAGCCCGGAAAACCACGAGCTGTCGCAGCAAATCTATCTGGACCTGAAAAAGGCCGGCTTCATTGAAACGCGCACCATTGAACAGTTCTTTGACCCCGAAAAGAACATGTTCCTGCCCGACCGCTTCATCAAAGGCGAGTGCCCGCGCTGCCACGCCAAAGACCAGTACGGCGACAACTGCGAATCGTGCGGTGCCGTGTACGCACCTACCGAGCTGATCAACCCGTTCTCGGCCCTGTCGGGTGCCAAGCCAGTGCTCAAAACCTCGGAGCACTTCTTCTTCAAGCTGTCAGACCCACGCGCCGTGGAGTTTTTGACCGAATGGACGCAAAACGGCCAGCACGTGCAGCCCGAAGTGGCCGCCAAGATCAAAGAATGGTTTGGCACGCGTACCAACCCCGATGGCTCGACCAGCACCGGCCTGGACGACTGGGACATCTCGCGCGATGCGCCCTACTTCGGCATCGAAATTCCCGACGCACCGGGCAAGTACTTTTATGTGTGGCTGGATGCGCCCGTGGGCTACCTGGCCTCGCTGAAAAACCTGCTGGCACGCCGTGGCGAAGACTACGACGCCTACTTGGCCGACCCACAGCTGGAGCAGTACCACTTCATCGGCAAAGACATCATCACCTTTCACACGCTGTTTTGGCCTGCCATCCTGAAGTTCAGTGGCCGCAAAACGCCCACCAAAATCTGCGTGCATGGCTTCATGACCGTGAACAACGGCGAAAAAATGAGCAAGAGCCGTGGCACCGGCCTAGACCCCCTCAAATACCTGGGCCTGGGCATGAACCCCGAATGGCTGCGCTACTACCTGGGTGCCAAGCTCAATGGCAAAAATGAAGACATCGACTTCAACGCCGAAGACTTCATGCTGCGCGTGAACGCCGATTTGATTGGCAAATACGTCAACATCGCCAGCCGCGCGGCAGGCTTTATTGCCAAGCGCTTTGCGGGCCAGCTCGGCGCCCTCTCGGAAGATGGCCAGGCCTTGCTGGCCAGCCTGCGCGCGCCCCAAGAAGCCATTGCCGCGGCCTACGAAGCGCGCGACAGCGCCCGTGCCGCGCGCGAGATCATGCTGCTGTGCGACAAGGTGAACAGCTACGTAGATGCCAACAAACCCTGGGAGCTGGCCAAGCAAGAAGGCATGGATGCGCGCCTGCAAGACGTGTGCTCCACCTGCATCGAAGCCTTCCGCGTGCTCACCATTTACCTGGCGCCCATGCTGCCTGCCGTGGCCAGCCAAGTCGCCAGCTTCTTGCAAGTGGCGCCGCTGCGCTGGAGCGATGCAGCCCAGGCGCTGGGCGCAGGCCACACCATTGGCCAGTACCAGCACCTGATGCAGCGCGTCACGCCCGAACAGCTCGAAGCCCTGTTCGAGCCCCCACCAGCACCCGTGGTGCAAGCACCCAAACCCGGCGGCGAGGAAATCGCCCCCACCATCAGCATTGACGACTTTGCCAAGATCGACCTGCGCATTGCCAAAATCGTCGAATGCCAAGCCGTGCAAGGCTCTACCAAGCTGCTGCAATTGACGCTGGATGTGGGCGAAGGCAAAACGCGCAACGTCTTCAGCGGCATTGCCAGCATGTACCAACCCGAGCAACTGGTGGGCAAGCTGACGGTGATGGTGGCCAACCTGGCACCGCGCAAGATGAAGTTTGGCCTGAGCGAGGGCATGGTGCTGGCCGCCAGCCACGCCGATGAGAAGGCACACCCCGGCATCTACATCTTGGAGCCCTTCCCCGGGGCGCAGCCAGGGATGCGCATTCACTAAAAACCATAGCTGCTCGCGCTTTCTAGATAAGGATTTCAGGGTCATTTAATCCCGAAACCCTTATTCCATCAGCGCGAGCAGCTATTTTTTTTATACAACAACAAAAGCAGAGAGGACGCCAGCCATGCCCATCTACCGTTGCAACCAATGCGGCTTCGTCTGCGAAGATTCGCAAACCCCCGTACACACCCAGACGCCCTGCGGGCGCTGCGCCAGCCCGAGCACGGTCTATGGCACGGTATTTTTTGTCGAAGAACTGGTAAAGCGCCTGGCCAGCGTCACGCGCGACTACAAGGCGCTGCAGGCCCAGCAGGTGGTCGCACCTGCTGCTGCTGCTGCTGCTGCTGCTGCCGCTACGGCCCCGGCCACGGCGGCTACGCCTACCTCGGTGCCTCGCAAACTGGATGCGGCCCCGCAAATCGACGACGGCGAGCCACACACGGTGCTGGCCCAATGGTTCAGCCAGAAAAATATCGAGGTTCGCATCGACCCCAGTGCCGCAGACACCAGTGGCTTCTTCGATGAAGCGGCCATGCAACTGGGCAACACTTACGAGCTGTTTGCCGATTTGCTCGACCGCGTGCGCTACGCGTACCGCAAGAGCTACACCAACGTCAATCTGGAGCTGGGAAAACTTTCGCAAAAGGATGGCCAGGCCATCACCAAGTTTTGCCGCACGCTGTATGAGCACACCTTTTTCTCGCGCTACCACTTCCAAAGGCCGGAAAAAATCGCACGCCTGAGCTTGCAGACAGCCCCTGCCGTGCGCCAGTTCTTTGAAGGAGGCTGGCTGGAGTGGTATGCGCTGATGCAGGTGCTGACGCTCAAGGACGACAAGCGCAACGCCGTTTCCTACGCGCGCAACGTCAAGGTGGTCTTTCCCAACGAAGACCTGCATGAGCTGGACGTGGTGTGCCTGCCGACAGGCCAGATGCCCATTTGCATCGAATGCAAGAGCGGCGAATTCCGCCGGGAGATCGACAAATACCTGCGCCTGAGCAAACGTCTGGGCGTTGGAAAGGAGCGTTTCATCGTCTGCTCCACCGACCTGACCGAGGCGCAGGCGCAGGGGTTAACAGCGATGTACGACCTGAGCTTTGTCAATTTGCAGACGCTGAAAAAACACCTGCAAAAAATCATTTAAGGCTGCAAAACGGCCTTTTTTTCTGCGTACCAGGCAGCGCCATCCGCGCCCGCCCGGGGGCGGATGGCGCGACACCTGGCCGGGGGCTCGCGCTGCGCACAGGCACAGGAGCAAAATAGGCAGCAGGCTTGAGAACAAAACCGACAAAAAGCCGCATCCCGCCAGCGCTGGCAGCTATCAAAAAAATTCCCCCCGGCCCACTATGTCGCACTCCTCCCCTGCGCCGTCTTCGTCGCCCTCGTCGTCTTCCCGGTTTGTCCCTGGCCTGCAATTTCGGCCACGGCTTTTGGATGTTTTGCACGGCTACAGCCGCCAGCGCCTGGTGGGCGATCTGGGCGCTGGTGCCACGGTGGGGGTGGTGGCTCTGCCACTGGCCATGGCTTTTGCGATTGCCAGCGGCCTGCCACCGCAGTCTGGCCTGTGGACGGCCATCATCGGCGGGCTGCTGGTGGCGCTGCTGGGTGGCTCCAGTGTGCAAATTGCCGGGCCGGCCGGGGCGTTCATCGTCATCGTGTATGGCATCGTGCAGCAGCACGGTGTAGGCGGGCTGCTGGTGGCCACCACCTGTGCCGGGATGCTGCTGATGCTGCTGGGGGCGCTGCGCCTGGGCAACGTGGTGCGCTTTGTGCCGGTGACCATCGTCATCGGCTTCACCAACGGCATTGCCGTGCTGATTGCGCTGTCGCAGCTCAAAGACGCGCTGGGCCTGCCCATTGCCAAGATGCCAGGCGACTTTGTTGGCCAGCTGCAGGCGATTGGCCAGCACCTGCCGCAATGGAACCCCTACGCCCTGGCGCTGGCACTGGGCTGCGTGGCGCTGCTGTTCATCTGGCCACGGTTGCTGCGCGCGAATGTGTCGTCGCAGCGCCTGGACGGCGTGACGGTACGCACCTTTGCCCGCCTGCCCGCGCCGGTGGTGGCGCTGGTGGCGCTGAGTGCGCTGGCCTATGTGCTGAAGCTGCCGGTGGAAACCATTGGTTCGCGCTTTGGTGGCATTCCGCAACAGCTGCCCAGCCTGGTGCTGCCTGCGCTGTCGTGGGATACCGTGCGCCAGCTGCTCATGCCCACGCTGACGATTGCGGCGCTGGGCGCCATTGAGTCGCTGCTGTGCGCGCGCGTGGCCGACCAACTGGCCACCACCCCAGGCTGGCGCAAGCACGACCCCAACCAGGAGCTGATGGCCCAGGGCGTGGCCAACCTGGTGGTGCCGTTTTTTGGCGGCATGCCCGTCACCGGCACGATTGCGCGCACCGTCACCAACCTGCGCTCGGGCGCCACCTCGCCCATTTCCGGCTTGGCCCATGCGGCTGTGCTGGCCGCCATCGTGCTGCTGGCCGCGCCCCTGGCGCTGCACGTGCCGCTGGCCGTGCTGGCCGGCATTTTGCTGTTCGTGGCCTGGAATATGGGCGAGTGGCGCGAATTTGCCCGCCTGCGCCAGTTCAGCAACCACTACCGCCTGCTGCTGGTGGGCACGTTTGTGCTCACCGTGGTGTTTGACTTGATGGTGGCTGTGGAAGTGGGCCTGGTGCTGGCCTGCGTGCTGTTCGTGCGCCGCATGAGCAAGCTGTTTCGGGTGGATGCCCAGGCCCCCGCGCACGCTCCGGCAGACACAGCCAGCAGCGCCAGCGCAGGTGTCCGCCCCACCCTGGTGTGGGCGCTGCACGGCGCCCTGTTCTTTGGTGCCACGGCCAAGATCGACCCGCTGGTGCAATCGATTGAGGCCGCCCCCGAGGGTGTGCGCGTGGTGCTGGATATGCAGGGCCTGTTCGCCCTGGACACCACCGGGCTGGACGCCCTGCAAGACGTCTTCAAAGCCGTGCGTCTGCGCGGCGGCACCTTGGAGCTGCACGCGCCCCAGGCGGTCGTGGCCTCACTGCTGCAGCGTTCGGGCTTTGCCGACGAGCTGGCCGCGCAAACCGCCCCAGGCAGTGCAGCCATGCCGCCCCACGCGTGAGCGAGCGCTAAGATCGTGAACACGCTCTAAAAACAGGTGTGGATGGCGCTGCTCACGCAGCTGTGCGCATCCACCACAGGCATCCAGCGCCACTTGTCAAACGTGGTGCAGGGGTGGGAGATGCCCAGCATCACGCGCTCGCCCACCTGCGGCCAGCCAGCGGGTGCGCTCGCCGGGTCGAAGCGCAGGTGCGCGTGCTGGTCGTTCAGCGCCACGATGCGCCAATCGGTGGGCACGGCCTGCCACTGGCGCTGCCCGGCGGCGGCACGCTGCACGGGCACCGGCAGGTCGATGTCGTACGACACATCGCGCCGCCCGGCATTGAGCAGCGCCAAACCGGGCTCGGGCACCGATTGCACCAGCGCCCACACCGTCAAAGCCGGGCGCAGCGCCTGGCGGGCGTCCAGGCCCTCGCGCTGGCACAGCAGATCGAGGTAGCGCCGGTAGTTGCCGTGGTCGTGCGTAACGTAGCAACCCGAACGCAGCACACCCTGCACGGGGCGCGACAGGCCCTGCAGTTGCAGCAAAGGCAGCACCAGATCGAACACCGCCGAGCCGCCTGCGGTGAGCACCAGGCCCTCGGCCTGCGGCGCCCACCACCCGGCGGCATCCACGGCGCGGGCCAGCGCCACCACGTTGCGCACCAAATGCGTCACGGCCTCGGCATCGTGGGCGCTGTCGCAGCGCGCCGCCAGGCCTTCGTAGCACTCTATGCCCTCCAAGCGCAGCACCGCGCTGGCATGGATGGCGTGCGCCAGCGCCAGGCCCTCCTGCAGCGTGCGGCAGCCACAACGCTGGCCGCTGGCACCCATCTCTAGCAGTACCGGCAATGCGTCGCGGGGGGCCAGATCGCCGCGCTGGCGCGCCCAGGCCTCGATGCAGGCCACCTGGGCCAGCGAATCCACCAAAAACCACACGCGCACCTGCGGGCACTGCCGGTGCAGAGCCACCAAAGCATCCAAGTCGTGGGGCTGCAGCACCTGGTTGGCAATGATCAGGCGCTGCGCCCCACATGCCACCCCCAGGCGGGCCTGCCAGACGCTGGCAAACGTCAGGCCCCAGGCCCCGGCGGCCAACTGGCGCGCGCACAACTGCGGCGACAAGGTGGTCTTGCCATGCGGCGCCAGCCACACGCCTTTGCGCGCAGCGTAGGCCTGCATCCAGGCCAGGTTGTGTGCCAGCGCCGCTTCATCGAGCACGGCCAGCGGCAAGGGCAGATCGCCATCCAGCAGGTTCCAGCCCTGCTCGCTCACAGCCCCCACCGCACACGGTGGCGCGCCAAGTGGATAGCCTTTGTAAGAGGCATCCAACAGAGGTTCAGGCAGGTGCTGGGGCCAGGCCATGGCGCAGGAAGACATAGAGAAACTCCGGTATGCCCATCACATGGTCAAGGGGCCAAGGCCAGCGCCAGGTGCTGGGCCAAGGTGGCCGCAGAAAGCTCGCCCGTGCGCTGTGCCACCAGTTCGCCCTGGGCGTTGAAAAACAAGGTGGTAGGTAAAGCACGCTGGCCCAGCTGCGCGCCCAGTGTGGACTGGGGATCGAGCAGCACCTGCGCGGCAGGCAGGCCTTGCTGCTGGGCATAGGTGTGCACCTTCAGGGCGGCTTCGCCCTGGTTCACCCAGAGAAACTGCACCTGTGGCTGCTGTGCCTGGGCCTGCAGCAGCACCGGCATTTCCCGGTGGCAGGGCGGGCACCAACTGGCCCACAAATTCACCACCACGGCTTGGCCACGCAGCTGCTGCACCGCCACGCTGCGCCCATCGAGCGCCACCCCTTGCCACGCAGGCAAGGCCGCTGGTGGCGGCGCCACAGCCCACAGCAGCAGCTGCGCTGCCAGCCACCAGCCCGCTGCCACGGCCACACCACTGGCCACGCTGGTGCGCAAGGGGCTGCGACGCAGCGCCAGCACCCCGGCATAGCCCAGCGCTGCCGCCCACCCAGCCCAGGGTTGAAAGCCACCGTCACGCACATCCAGCATGGTCAGCGGGGCCTGCGCGTACTGCGGCCACCAGGCGAGCACAAAACCCGCACGCGCCGCCAGCAGCGCCAGCAGGGGCAAGGCCCAGCCGTGCGGGCCTGGGGCCAGTTGGCGGCGCAGCGCCCAGCGTTCATGCCACCACGTACCCAGCCAGACACCCAGCAGCAAAGCCAGCAGCGACCAGGGCAAAGTCAGCGGCCCCAACTGCAAGGTGGTGGCATTCATGGTCAGGCCCTAAAAAAAGAGCAAAACAAGCCGCTAAGGCTTATCTGGCAAGCGCAAGCAGCTATCAAAGAAGGAGTAAAAAAGCCCAAGCCGGGCTCAGAACGGCATACCGGGCATTCCTTTCATGCCCTTCATACCGCCCATTTTTTTCATCAACTTCATCAGGCCGCCGCCTTTCATTTTTTTCATCATGGTCTGCATTTGCTCAAACTCTTTGAGCAGGCGGTTCACTTCTTGCACCTGCACCCCGGCGCCCGCAGCAATGCGTTTTTTGCGTGTGGCCTTGATGAGCTCGGGCTTGCGCCGCTCCTGCGCGGTCATGCTGCAGATGATGCCTTCCTTGCGGCGAATCTCGCGCTCGGCCTTGTCCATGTCCATCTCGCCCGCCTTGGCCGAGATTTGCGCGGGCAGCTTGTCCATCAGGCTAGACAGGCCGCCCATCTGCTTCATTTGCTGCAGTTGCGACAGGAAGTCGTTGAGGTCAAAGCCGTCACCGCTTTTGAGCTTCTCGGCCATTTTTTGCGCGGCCTGCAGATCGACGTTTTGCGTCACCTGCTCGACCAGCGCCACGATGTCGCCCATGCCCAGCACACGCCCGGCGTGGCGCTCGGCGTCGAACACTTCCAGGCCATCGATTTTTTCCGACACCCCGGCGAACTTGATGGGCGCGCCCGTCACCGCGCGCACCGACAGCGCAGCGCCGCCGCGTGAATCGCCATCGAGCTTGGTCAGCACCACGCCAGTGAGCGGCAGCGCCTCTTTGAAAGCCCGTGCGGTGTTCACCGCGTCCTGGCCCTGCATGGCATCGACGACAAACAGCGTTTCTACGGGATTGAGCAGCGCGTGCAGCTCTTTGATTTCCTGCATCAACAGCTCGTCAATCGCCAGGCGGCCTGCGGTATCGACCAGCAGCACGTCAAAGTAGTGCTTTTTCGCGTAGTCGAGCGCTGCCAGGGCGATGTCGCGTGGTTTTTGGTCGGGGGTGCTGGGGAACCACTCGGCACCAGCCTGCTTGGTCACGGTTTTGAGCTGCTCGATGGCCGCCGGGCGGTACACGTCGCCCGAGACGGTGAGCACCTTTTTCTTGCGCTTTTCCTGCAGGTGCTTGGCCAGCTTGGCCGTGGTGGTGGTCTTGCCCGCACCCTGCAAACCGGCCATGAGGATGACGGCGGGCGGCTGTGCAGCGAGGTTGATGTCCGAGACGCCCTCGCCCATGGTGGCGGCCAGCTCGCGGTTGACGATGCCCACCAGCGCCTGGCCCGGCTTCAAGCTGCCCAGCACTTCCTGGCCCAGCGCTTTTTCTTTCACGCGGGCGATGAAGTCGCGCACCACGGGCAAGGCCACGTCGGCCTCCAGCAGGGCCATGCGCACTTCGCGCAGCATGTCTTGCACGTTGGACTCGGTAATGCGGGCCTGGCCGCGCATCTCTTTGACGAGGCGCGAAAGTTTGTCGGTAAGGGCAGAAGCCATGGGGTCGAGGTACTCCGAAAGCCGCAGCGCCCCCGCCCCCACAGGGCAGGTGCTCTAAACTGCGAACCCATGATTTTATCCAGCGCTCCCTCGTCTGCCTGGTGGCTGGCCGCCGCCGCCGCCCTGGCCTACGTGGTGCCCGTGCTCTGGGCTGCGCGCGGCACCAGCGCGCCACGGCGCCTGGCTTTTTTACCGGCCTGGCTGCTGCACGGTGCCACGCTCGCCTGGGCGTTGCTGGGCACACAGCCACACTTTGGCTTTGCTCCCGCGCTGTCGATGACGGTGTGGCTGGTGCTCACCACTTACACCGTGGAGCGGCAAATGTTTCCGCACATGCGCATCCAAGGTGCGCTGTCCGCCATTGCGGCACTGGGGGCCACCTCGGTGCTGGCAGCACAAGCCTTCCCCGGCCTGGGGCTGCCTGCCACGGCCTCGCCCTGGCTGGCGCTGCACCTGTCGCTGGGTCTGGCTTGCTACGGCCTGTTTGGTGCCGCCCTGGTGCATGCCTGGCTGATGGGCCGCGCCGAACGCCAAATGCGCCAGGCCAGCGAAGCCCACGCCGGCGTGCCGCTGCTCACGCTGGAGCGCCTGACGTTTCGTTTTGTCAGCGCCGGTTTTGTGCTGCTGACGGCCACGTTGGTGGCAGGCTGGTCGTTTGGTGAACAGCTCTACGGCCACGCCTGGCGCTGGAACCACAAAGCGGTGTTTGCGCTGCTGGCGTGGGTCACGTTTGCAGTGCTGCTGCTGGGGCGCCAGCGCTTTGGCTGGCGCGGGCGCAAAGCGGTGCGCGTACTCTACGGCGGCTGTGTGCTGCTGCTGCTGGCCTATGCCGGTACGCGTTTTGTGTTGGAAGTGTTGCTGGGGCGAGGCCTGTGAAATTTCTCTTGATGCTGGTCGTGCTGGGGTTGGCCTATGCGCTGTGGCGCAGCAAGCGCCGCGCTGCCATGCCCCCACCGCCACCGCGCCCAACGGTACCCACGCCCAGCGCCCAGCCCATGGTGGCCTGCGCGCACTGCGGTGTGCACCTGCCCCACAGCGAAGCGCTGGCCCACGCCGGGCAACACTACTGCAGCCCGGCACACCGCGATGCCGGTGCGCACTAAGGCAGCGCTCCTGGTCTATGCCGCGCAGCAGCCCTGAAAGCTCGTTCCAGCGCCTGTGGCTGGGTTTTTTGGGCGCACGGGTGCTGGTGGCCCTGGCCCTGCTGGCGCTGCAGGTAGCCGGAGGACTGCTACAGCAACCGGCGGATCTGCGCCTGCTGCTGTTGTGCAGCCTGTACCTGGTGGTGACCCTCGCTACGCGCTGGCTGGCATCCCCCAAGCCCCCCACGCCCCAACCCGGCTTGCAATGGCTACCGCTGCTGGGGGTGGATTTGCTGCTGGTGGGTTTGCTGCAATGGCAGCAGGCGGGCAGCATGAATTACACGCCGCTGTTTGGCATTCCTATCCTCATGGCCTCGGTGCTGGGCAGCTTGCCGCTGGCCCTGGGCACCACGGCCAGTGCCACGCTGGTGCTGCTGGGCACCGCCTGGTGGCGTGGGGCCGACAACACCCAGGAATACCTGCAGGCGGCGCTGACGGGCACGGGCTATTTCATCGTGGCCTACCTGGCACACCAGCTGGCGCAGCGCCTGCTGAGCGAACAGCAGCAATTGCAGCAAAGCCGCCAGCGTGTGCGCGAACAGGCTTTGGTCAACGCCCTGGTGATTGAAAACCTGAACGACGGCGTACTGGTGCTCGACCCCAGCGGCCAGGTTCACACCGCCAACCCGGCTGCCCTGCAGCTGCTGGCCAGCGCGGGAAACAAGCTGCACACGCCCTTTGCGCTGCACCAACAGCCTGCCTGGGAGCCGCTGTGGGCCATGGTGCAAGCCACCTTCGCCAGTGCGCAGCCGCAGCGTGCCGATGTGGCGCTGCTGCACCCCGGGCAAAGCCCTACCGGCTTGCGCGTGCGCAGTTGGCTCACGGCAGCGCGTGATGGCGGGCGCAACGACAACTTGGCCACACGGGTGCAATGCGTGGTGTTTTTGCACGATTTGCGCGAACTGGAGGCGCGCCTGCGCACGGAAAAGCTCGCTTCCATGGGGCGCATGTCGGCCGCCGTGGCGCATGAAATCCGCAACCCGCTGGCCGCCATCGTGCAGGCCAACGCACTGCTGCAAGAAGACCTGCACGAGCCCACACAACAGCGCCTGTGCACCATGGTGGCGCAAAACGCCGAGCGCCTGGCGCGCATCGTGGAAGAAGTGCTGGACATTGCCCGAGTGCAGCACCAAATCGCCCAGGCGCCCTCGGCGGTGCTGGCGCTGGACGAGACCGTGCACCTCATTTGGCGCGACTGGCAGCAGCAAGCCCCCCAGCAGCGGCGCGGCCAGCTGCTGCTGCAAGCCAGCGCGGTGCGCGTGGCCTTTGACGGCGAGCACCTGCGCCGCGTGCTGATCAACTTGCTCGACAACGCCCTGCGCTTCATGGGCACGCAAGACGATTCTTTACAAATTAGTACCCACGTGGGCGATGCGGGCCGGGTGGCGCTGCAGGTGTGGAGCGACGGCGCACCGCTCGACCCCTCGGTAGAGCGCCATCTGTTCGAGCCCTTTTTCTCGTCGCACAGCCGCAACAGTGGCCTGGGCCTGTACATCTGCCGCGAGCTGTGCCAGCGCCACGGCGCCAGCTTGCAGTACCAGCGCCTACAGCGCCCCACCGCACGCGGCAACGTGGGCGGCAACGCTTTCACCATCGTCTTTCGCCGCAGCAGCGAGCCCCTGAACGCCACCGACCTGTTTGATACGCCACTGGTCTGAGCGCCAGCCTGCCCCTGCGCCTCCGATACGATGGCGGGCATGAGCACCTCCACGGTTTCCATTTTGGTCGTTGATGACGAGCCCGACCTGCGCACGCTGTACGAGCTGACGCTGCTGCGCGAGGGCTACCGCGTCGAAACTGCAGCCTGCCTGCAGCAGGCGCGCGCACTGCTGCAGGCGCAGCACTTTGACGTGCTGCTGACCGACATGCGCCTGCCTGACGGCCTGGGGCTGGAACTGCTGCAAGAGCTGCAAGCCCAGCAGCGCAGCGAGCGCTGCATCGTCATGACAGCCTACGGCTCCGCGGAAAACGCCGTGCAGGCGCTGCGCGCCGGGGCCTTCGACTACCTCACCAAACCCGTCGATCTCAAGCAATTTCGCTCCGTAGTGGCCTCCGCCGTGCAAGGTGCAGAAGGCCTCCTCAGCCTGGGGGCGATCGCACCCAGCGCCACCCCACCCTGGATCACCCCCATGCCGCCGGGCGATAGCGCTGTAGGCACCAGCGCCGGGCCTACAGCGCAGGCACAAGCAGCGTTGGCACGGCTGGTAGGACAGTCTGAGCCCATGCAGCGGCTCAAGCAGCACATTGCCAAAGTGGCACGTGGCATGGCACCGGTGCTCATCCACGGTGAATCGGGCACCGGCAAAGAGCTGGTGGCGCGCGCCCTGCACGCCAACAGCCAGCGCGCTGATGGGCCACTGGTGGCCGTGAACTGCAGTGCCATCCCCGAAAACCTGCTGGAAGCAGAGTTTTTCGGCGCACGCAAAGGCTCCTACACCGGCGCCACCCAGCACCGCGACGGTTTTTTCCAGGCTGCCGCCGGAGGCAGCCTGTTTTTGGACGAAATCGGTGAGCTGCCGCTGGCCATGCAGTCCAAGCTGCTACGCGCCATCCAAGAGCGCAGCGTGCGCCCCCTGGGAGCCACGCAGGAGGAGGCGGTGGACGTACGCATCCTCAGCGCCACACACCGCGACCTGGCCGCCGAAGTGCGGGCCGGACGCTTTCGCCAAGACTTGTACTACCGTCTGAACGTCATTGAACTGGTCATTCCCCCCCTGCGCGAGCGCCGCGAAGACCTGCCCGCGCTGTGCCAGGCACTGCTGGCACGCATTGCCCACGAGGCCGGTGTGCCCACGCCACAGCTCACGCCCCAGGCACTGCAGCAGCTGGCCGAGCTACCCTTGGCGGGCAACGTGCGCGAACTGGAAAACCTGTTGCACCGCGCCATGACACTCAGCGATGGGCAACTGCTGGAGCTATCGCCCGCCATACCCACGGCGACGAGCACACCCACGCCAGTGGCTGCCACCGTTGCCGTGGTGGCCCCGCCAGCGGCCATACCCCAAACCAGCACCGCCACAGGCAGCCCCAGCAGCCCCTGCTGCACCGAGCGCGAGCTGCCCACCGACCTGCAAGCCTGGCTAGACCAGCAAGAGCGCGATATTTTGGTGCGTGCGCTGCAGGAAAACGGCTTCAACCGCACCGCCACGGCAGCGCGCCTGGGCATCAGCCTGCGCCAGATTCGTTACCGCATTGCCCGCTTGCACATCCCCACGCCACAAGATGGCGAGCCTTGCACCGACACCGATGACCGCACCCCTCCCTGAGGCCAGCGCCGACAGCACGCCGTGGCAAGGCGGCTGGTTGCGCCACGCACAGCCGTTGCCCTCGCCCAACCACGGCCCGCGCCCACCAGGGGCGGCCATCGATTTGCTGGTGGTGCACTCCATCAGCCTGCCACCGGGGGAATTTGGCACCGGTGCAGTGCAGCAACTGTTCACCAACCAGCTCGATTGGGATGCCCACCCCTACTTCCAAAGCATCCGTGGGCTGGAAGTTTCGGCGCACTTTTTCATCACCCGCAGCGGCCAGCTGTGGCAGTTTGTCGATTGCGAGCGGCGCGCCTGGCACGCGGGAGTGTCGAGCTACCGTGGGCGCGGGCGCTGCAACGATGATTCGATTGGCATCGAACTGGAAGGGCTGGAGGGCAGCGGGTTTGAAGCGGCGCAGTACGCCTGCCTGGCCACGCTGTGCCACACCCTGGCCGCACGCTACCCAATTGCCCACATTGCTGGCCACGAACACATTGCCCCGGGCCGTAAACACGACCCAGGACCAGGGTTTTCCTGGGGTTATTTACAGCAAGCACTGGCCTGGCCCATAGAACGCTTTCCTGCCACAGCGCTACAAAATTCGTAGCTTTTTGCGCTGATGCCACCTTGGCTGGAGGGCAAAAAAACACTTTTTTTGCAAGACTGCAGCAAGGCTAGAGCACATTTTTGCGCGCTGTACAGCCCCAGCACCCATGTTGTAGCCCGCACGCCACCGCGTTTTATGCATCTTTTGGGCCTCTTAGGCTTGCCTATCAAGCGCAAGCAGCTATTTTTTTAATAGCGTTTTGCCCGTCTTGTGCAGCGTGCTCGCCTGCCCCAGCCTGCCGGGCCGCTTACACTACGGGTAGTGTGTGAAACCCATCAACACGCTAGATATAGAGAAATTCTCTCGCCCTGCGCCCTCCCGCACCGCCCTGACCATGGCCCTGCCGGTGGCGCGCATCGCTCCCCCCATACCCCTTCAAGGATTCCTTCCATGCACGCTGCATCGAGCGCTCACGCGCCCCTGGACGCTACCCACCGCACCGCACAGACCTCTTTCAGCGCCACCGACCACGCCCACGCCAACCTGGCCAACTACCAAATCCTGCGCCGCACGGGCACCGTGGTCGCCTTTGAGCCACAAAAAATTGCCGTGGCCATCACCAAGGCTTTCTTGGCTGTGCATGGCAGCCAAGGCGCCGCCTCGGCCAGCGTGCGCGACACGGTGGACGAACTCACCAGCAACGTGGTGCGGGCACTGGCACGCTCGCGCCCCGGTGGTGGCACCTTCCACATTGAAGACGTGCAAGACCAGGTGGAACTGGGTCTGATGCGCGGCGGCCACCACGAAGTGGCTCGCGCGTACGTGCTGTACCGCGAACAACGCGCCCAAGAGCGCGCCCGCCAGCACAGCCACAGCGCCGCCCCTGCACCCGCCCTGATGGTGGAAGACCAGGGCCAGCGCATGCCGCTGGATTTGCCCGCTCTGCAAAGCCTGGTGGCCAACGCCTGCCAGGGCCTGAGCGCCGACGTGCAGCCCGGCCCCATCGTGCAAGAAACCTTGCGCAACCTGTACGACGGCGTACCGCTGGCCGAGGTGTACAAGGCCGCCATCCTGGCTGCGCGCACGCTCATCGAAACCGATCCCGACTACACCTTTGCCACCGCGCGCCTGCTGCTGCACACCATGGTGCGCGAAGTGCTGGGCCGCGATGTGCCAGCTGCCGAGATGGCGCAGGCCTATGCGGACTACTTCCCGCGCTTCATCCAGCAAGGCGTGGAGCACGAGCTGCTAGACGCCGAATTGCTCCAATTCGACCTGCCGCGCCTGGCGGCAGCGCTGCGCGCCGAGCGCGACCAGCAATTTGACTACCTGGGCCTGCAAACGCTGTACGACCGCTACTTCCTGCACGTGCGCAAAACCCGCATCGAACTACCGCAGGCCTTTTTCATGCGCGTGGCCATGGGCCTGGCGCTGCGCGAAGCCGACCGCAATGGCCGTGCTATCGAGTTTTACGAAGTGCTGTCGTCGTTCGACTTCATGAGCAGCACGCCCACGCTGTTCAACAGCGGCACGCGCCGCTCGCAGCTCTCGTCGTGCTACCTGACCACCGTGCCCGACGATCTGGACGGCATCTACGAGTCGATCAAAGAAAACGCCCTGCTGTCGAAATACGCCGGTGGCCTGGGCAACGACTGGACGCGCGTACGCGCCCTGGGCAGTCACATCAAAGGCACCAACGGTGAATCGCAAGGCGTGGTGCCCTTCTTGAAGGTGGTCAACGACACGGCCGTGGCCGTCAACCAGGGTGGCAAACGCAAAGGCGCGGTGTGCGCCTACCTGGAGACCTGGCACCTGGACATTGAAGAGTTCCTGGAGCTGCGCAAAAACACCGGCGACGACCGCCGCCGCACGCACGACATGAACACGGCCAACTGGATTCCCGACCTGTTCATGCAGCGCGTCCACGACAAAGCCGATTGGACGCTGTTCTCCCCCGCCGACGTGCCCGAGCTGCACGAGCTGTACGGCAAAGCCTTTGAGCGCGCCTACACCGAGCGCGAAGCGCAGGCGGCACGCGGTGAAATCGCGCTGTACAAGCGCGTGCCCGCCGTCGATCTGTGGCGCAAGATGCTGTCAATGTTGTTCGAGACCGGCCACCCCTGGCTCACGTTCAAAGACCCGTGCAACATCCGCAGCCCGCAGCAGCACGTGGGCGTGGTGCATTCTTCCAACCTGTGTACCGAGATCACCCTCAACACCAGTGCCGAAGAAACCGCCGTATGCAACCTGGGCTCGGTCAACCTGGTGCGCCACCTGAAGGACGGCCAGCTTGACCACGCCAAGCTGCGCCGCACCATCACCACCGCCATGCGGATGCTCGATAACGTCATCGACATCAACTACTACGCCGTGGACAAAGCGCGCAACGCCAACCTGCGCCACCGCCCCGTGGGCCTGGGCCTGATGGCCTTCCAAGACAGCCTGCACGCGCTGCGCATTCCCTACGCCAGCGAGGCGGCAGTGGAGTTTGCCGATAGCTCCATGGAAGCCATTTGCTACTACGCCTACTGGGCCAGCTCGCAGCTGGCACGCGAGCGCGGCAGCTACTCCAGCTACCAAGGTTCGCTGTGGCAGCGCGGCATCTTGCCGCTGGACACCCTGGCGCTGCTGGAGCAAGAGCGCGGCGGCTACGTGCAGGTCGATCGCAGCCAGCGCCTGGACTGGCAGGCGCTGCGCGAGCAGATCGCACGCGACGGTATGCGCAACTCCAACTGCGTGGCCATTGCCCCCACGGCCACCATCTCCAACATCGTCGGTGTGGATGCATCCATTGAGCCCTCGTTTGGCAACCTGTCGGTCAAATCCAATCTCTCGGGCGAGTTCACCGTGGTGAACGCCTGCCTGGTGCGCGACCTCAAACGCCTGGGCCTGTGGGACGAGGTGATGGTGATGGATCTGAAACACTTCAAAGGCTCGGTGCAGCCGATTGACCGCGTGCCCGCCGAACTCAAACGCCTGTACGCCACGGCCTTCGAGGTAGAGCCGCAATGGCTGGTGGAAGCGGCTTCGCGCCGACAAAAGTGGATTGACCAGGCGCAAAGCCTGAACATTTACATGGCCGGTGCTTCGGGCAAAAAGCTTGATGACACCTACAAGCTGGCTTGGCTGCGCGGCCTCAAAACCACCTACTACCTGCGCACCCAAAGCGCCACCCACGTGGAAATGAGCACCGTGAACAAGCGCCAGCTCAACGCCGTGCCGCACCAGCAAGAGACTGCAGCCAGCGTACCTGCTGCCGTGGTGCACGCCGTGCCCGCCACCGATGTGAAGTTCTGCGCCATTGACGACCCTGGCTGCGAGGCCTGCCAGTAAACGGGCCGCACCGCCTGAAAGCGTGTCCATCTGGCAACGCTTTCAGGCTGCAAGGCCCTGCACACAAGGCTGCCGTGCTTTTCTTTTGGAAGCACTGCTTTGATAATCCCCCACCTTGGACACCGACATGCTCACCTGGGAAGAATCCACCCCCTCTTCGACCGCGCCAGCGCCCTTGCCTACCGTGCAAGCACCTGCAGCCAGCGCAGCACAGCGGCGCGTGAACGCAGCGGACAAACGCATCATCAACGGCCAGACCGACGTCAACCAGCTCGTGCCCTTCAAGTACAAGTGGGCCTGGGAGAAGTACCTGGCCACCTGCGCCAACCACTGGATGCCGCAGGAAATCAACATGACGCGCGACATCGCCCTGTGGAAAGACCCCAACGGCCTGAGCGAAGACGAGCGGCGCATCGTCAAACGCAATCTGGGTTTTTTCGTCACCGCCGACTCGCTGGCCGCCAACAACATCGTGCTGGGCACCTACCGCCACATCACCGCGCCCGAATGCCGCCAGTTTCTGCTGCGCCAGGCGTTTGAAGAGGCCATCCACACCCACGCCTACCAGTACATCGTCGAGTCGCTGGGGCTGGACGAAGGGGAAATTTTCAACGCCTACCACGAAGTGGCGTCGATCCGGGACAAGGATGAATTTCTCATCCCCTTCATCGAAGCCATCATGGACCCGGCCTTTCACACCGGCACGCCCGAAGCCGACCAAACCCTGCTCAAAAGCCTGATCGTTTTCGCCTGCCTGATGGAAGGGCTGTTTTTCTACGTCGGCTTCACGCAAATTCTGGCGCTGGGGCGGCAAAACAAAATGGTCGGCGCGGCCGAGCAATACCAGTACATCCTGCGCGATGAGTCCATGCACTGCAACTTCGGCATTGACTTGATCAACCAGCTCAAACTGGAAAACCCCCATCTATGGACCAATGAGTTCAAGGCCGACATCACCGCCTTGTTCCACCAAGCCGTCGAGCTGGAATACCGCTACGCCGAAGACACCATGCCACGTGGCGTGCTGGGCCTGAACGCCAGCATGTTCAAAGGCTACCTGCGCTACATCGCCAACCGCCGCGCCACGCAAATCGGGCTCGATGCGCTGTTCCCGAACGAAGAAAACCCCTTCCCCTGGATGAGCGAGATGATCGACCTGAAGAAGGAACGCAATTTCTTTGAAACCCGCGTCATTGAGTACCAAACTGGCGGCGCGCTGTCTTGGGACTGAGGGCATTGCCCGTCCCACTGTTTGACCACCCCCAAGGAGAACCCCATGGCCACTGAGGCACCGAAAGCCACCGCGAAAAAAACTGCCACTGCCAAGGCAGGTGCCACCAAGGCCCCTGCTGCCACCAAGGCGACGGCCCCCAAAGCAGCTGCAGCACCGGCCAAAGCAGCCAAAGCACCCGCCCGCACCAAGGCGGCCCCCGCTGCCTCTGCCGCAGACACCAGCCCCGCCGTGGCCGTGAAAGCGAAAACGCCCGCCAAGAAAGCCGCCGCAGTGGCCAAAGCACCCGTGGCTGCCGAAGTGACCACTGCGGCGCCAGCCGCAGCCAGCAAAACCGGCAAAGCCACCACCAGCAAAAAAACCGCTGCGGCCACCGCCGCACCGGCACAAGCTCCAGCGGTAGCCGCCCCAGCCAAAGCACCCGCCAAGGCCAAAGCAGCTCCCAAAGCCAAGCAAGCCGTGGCAGATACGGCTGCCGCTGCTGCACCGGCAGCGAAAAAGGCCGCCGGCAAAAAGGCCACTCCCGCTGCCAGCGCCGACGCCAAAGCAACGCCCAAAGCCAGCAGCAAGAGCGCCGCAAAATCCAGCAGCAAACCTTCTGTCGCTGTGACCAGC
Source organism: Acidovorax sp. (assembly GCA_041910915.1). GTDB lineage: Bacteria > Pseudomonadota > Gammaproteobacteria > Burkholderiales > Burkholderiaceae_C > Paenacidovorax. The sequence goes on along the minus strand of JAYRPZ010000133.1, from coordinate 26,405 downwards.
CCGAGCGCTGCTGTCAAAACCACCCTCAGTCCCCAGGCCAAATGGCCTTTCCCCACAGGTGAGAAGCCTTAAAACCTGGTGGACTTCGCCCTGTGGGGCGAAATTTGAATAAAAAGAGCTGCTAGCGCCCATCCAGCAAGCGCAAGCAGCTCTTTTTTTAGGAGCAATTAAACACTCTGCGGATCAAAGTCGAGGCGGTAGTTTTGTGGCCCACGCTCGGCAATTTTCAGTGCCCCCACCCGGTTGCCCAGCGCAGCGCAGCGCGCCAGGGGCCAGCCGCGCTCCAGACCATAGAGCAACGCGCCACGCCATGCGTCACCACAGCCCGTGGGATCAACCACCTGCGCCGCAGCCACTCCCGGAACATGGGTTTTTTCACCCTGCTCCCACACTTCGCAACCCTCAGCGCCCAAGGTGACCACCAGGCCACGCACCTTGCGCGACAGCTCGGCCAGGCTCCAGCCTGTGCGCTCGCACAGCATCTTGCCTTCGTAGTCGTTCACCGTGACCCAATCAGCCTGCTCGACGAACGCCGCCAACTCCTCGCCACTGAACATCGGCAGGCCCTGGCCCGGATCAAACACAAACGGAATACCCGCCGCGCGACATTGCTCGGCGTGCTGCAGCATGGCATCGCGGCCATCGGGGGCGATGATGGCCAGCTGCACACCAGGCGCTGCCTCAATGCGCTGGCTGTGCGCCTGCATCATGGCGCCAGGGTGAAAGGCGGTGATTTGGTTGTTGTCCCGGTCGGTCATGATCATGGCCTGGGCGGTATAGGTATCGGCCAACATGCCGACATGGCGCGTGCTGATGCCCAGCCCCTCCAGGCGCAGCAGATAGTCACCGCCATCGCTGCCCAGGGTGGCCATGGGCAAGGGCTCACCGCCCAACAACTTGAGGCTGTAGGCAATGTTGCCAGCACAGCCACCAAAGTCGCGCCGCAGTGCTGGCACCAGGAAGGACACGTTCAAGATATGCAATTGCTCGGGCAAGATTTGCTCTGCAAAGCGCCCTTCAAACGTCATGATGGAATCAAAAGCCAAAGAGCCACAAATCAAAGCTGCCATGTGTCGTTCCTGATAAAAAATGCCCAACCACTGCCCCATACCAGCGCATGGGGACACTCCAAAAAACTCAAGGATAGAAAGCCAGCACGCGGTAGCCACTGAGCTGCGATGCCGCGCCTTGCAGCGCTACGGGCGTACGCACACTCCACTCGCTGGCGGCAGGCAAAACGGCAGGCCCACCCCACTCATCGGGCAAGAGCACACGGCGCACCAGCACGGCCTCTTGCGCATCGGTCAAACTCAACTCCAGCGCAGGCATGGCCACATCCACAACCGAGGTATTTTTCAGCGTGACCTGCAGCTGGTAGCTGTCACCATGACCGACTTTGCTCAGGCCTGAGCTGTCAATCTGCACCGCCGCAATGTGCCGGTAGGGTTGCAGCTCACAGTCCAGTGCAGCACACAACTGGATCAACAGCGGACGCAGCGCCGGGGTTTGCGCCGCGAGGCGATCACGCTCGTGCCAAGCTATCTGCACGGCCAACAACCCCGTCAGCAGCACACACAGCACCCACAAACTGACCCGCACCGGCGCACTGCGCCAAAACGCCTGGCGCCGCGCCGCACGCACAAAGCTGGGCTCCTCCGCACGGGCGGGGGCGGGGGCGGCCTGAGCCGGTGCTTGTGGTGGAGCGGCAGCCAGCACGCCCTGGAGGCGGGACGGCACTTGGGGCTCCAGTTCAAGTTCCCGCTCAGGCTCAGGCACAGGCTCAGGCACAGGCTCAGGTTCTGGCTTTGGTGCGGGTGAATCACGCTGCGCCATTTCATCAGCGGGTGCTGCAGGTGGTGATTGCACGACCGCAGGCCTGATCGCAAGCGCCACCTCCTCCTCTGGTGCTTGCGCTGTACTCAGCTCCTCTGGGCTATGGGCAGGCACGGCAGTGGTGGAGGGAATCTCCACAGCAGGTGCAGCCACAACCTCTGGCGCTAAATTCAGCTCAGGCTCAGGCTCAGGCTTTGGCGCCAGTTCTGGTTGAGCAGAAGGTTCGGGCAACGGCGCAGGAGCAGGATCGGGTAGCGGCGGTGGTTCGCGCAGGAATGCTGGCACCTGCACAGGCGCCGCCGCCACCGTAGGCACAGCAACCGAGGGGGCAGGCGCAGGTACAGGGACCAGCACCGTTGCAGGCACTGGCAAAGGCTGCAAATGCGCCACTGCATCGAAAATCTCTTTGCATTGTCCGCAGCGCACCCATCCTTCGGAAATGCGCAACTGGTCGGGTACAACCTTGAACTTGGTGGCACAAAAAGGGCAGCAGGTGATCTGGCTCATCGGCTGACGATTGTAGGTAGGCCCCTGCAAGCCGGATTCAACGCCGGGCGGTCATCAAAATCCAACCGTCTTCCTGGTCGGCCACAGACAGCGCCAACCACGGTGCATAAGCCTGTTGCAGCTCTTGCGCTTGGCGCTCCAGGATGCCCGCCAGCACCAAATGGCCGCCCGCAGCCACATGGGCGCATAGCAAGGGAGCCAACACTTGCAAAGGAGTAGCCAAAATGTTGGCCAACACGGTCTGGTAGGTGCCTTGGGCCAGCTCTGGCAGGCCGGCACGCAATTGCACCTGGTTGGCCTGGGCGTTGAGTTCGGTTGAATGCACGGCTGCAGGATCAATGTCCACCGCATCCACGGTCTGGGCCCCAAATTTGGCGGCGCCAATGGCCAAAATGCCCGAGCCACAACCGTAGTCCAGCACGCGGCCCAGGCCTGCCCCGCCAGGCGCACCCTGGCGCGCAATCCAGCGCAGACACATGCGGGTCGTCGGATGGGTCCCTGTACCAAAGGCCAACCCTGGATCCAAGCGGATGCTGGTACGCGCCTGGGGCGGTAGCTCGTGCCAGGTAGGCACGATCCAGAAATCAGGGGTGATGTCCACCGGTGTGAACTGCGACTGCGTCAGGCGCACCCAGTCTTGCTCAGGCACGGGCTGCACGCCCACCACGGCACAGCCCTGGAAAAAATCCTGCACTTGCAACAAAGCACTGGCCTGCTCTGCCTGGTTTTGCTCGGCGAAAAGCGCCACCACGCGGCTGCGCTGCCAGCCCTCGCGAGGTGCGGGCATGCCCGGCTCGCCGAACAACGCCTGTTCATGCTCGGTGTGGGCGTCAGCGTCTTCCACCGACACGCTCAGCGCGTCGAGCGCGTCCAGGGCTTCGCTCACGTCCTCCACCCGATCCTCGGGACACAGCAGGCTCAGCTCAAACATGGGTTTTCCTCGCTAAAAACTCACCCGCCCAGCCACCCATCGGGTGGCCAGGCAGGGGCTGGCAAGCTGCGCTCATCGCTTGTGTTGCGAGAGCCACTCTTCCAGATAGTGGATGTTGGTGCCGCCAGCGATGAACTTGGCGTCCACCATCAGCTCCTGGTGCAGCGGCACATTGGTGCTGATGCCCTCGATCACCGTCTCAGACAGTGCCGTACGCATGCGCGCCAGCGCCTGCTCGCGCGTGTCACCATGGACGATGATCTTGCCGATCATGGAGTCGTAGTTGGGCGGCACAAAGTAGTTGTTGTAGGCGTGGGAATCGACCCGCACACCGGGGCCGCCAGGGGCGTGCCACATGGTGATGCGCCCAGGCGAGGGGGTGAATTTGTACGGGTCTTCCGCATTCACCCGGCACTCGATGGCATGACCGCGCAGCTCAATCTGGCGCTGGGTGAAGGGCAATTTTTCGCCCGCCGCCACCATGATCTGCGTTTTCACAATGTCCACGCCGGTAATCATTTCGGTCACGGGGTGCTCGACCTGCACGCGGGTGTTCATCTCAATGAAATAGAACTCACCGTTTTCGTACAAGAACTCGAACGTGCCTGCACCGCGATAACCAATTTTTTTGCACGCTGCCACACAGCGATCGCCAATGCGGTCAATCAGCTTGCGTGGAATGCCTGGGGCCGGAGCCTCTTCAATCACCTTTTGGTGGCGCCGCTGCATGGAGCAATCACGCTCACCCAAAAACACCGCATTGCGGTGCTTATCAGCCATCACCTGAATCTCGATATGGCGCGGGTTTTGCAGGAATTTTTCCATGTACACCGCAGGGTTGCCAAAGGCCACCTGGGCCTCGGCTTTGGTCATCTGCACGGCGTTGACCAACGCGGCTTCGGTATGCACCACGCGCATCCCACGCCCGCCACCACCACCAGCAGCCTTGACGATCACCGGGTAACCAATGGCCTTGGCAATGCGGCGAATGACCACCGGATCGTCAGGCAATTCACCTTCCGAACCCGGCACGCAAGGCACACCAGCGCGAATCATGGCCTGCTTGGCCGAGACTTTGTCGCCCATGATGCGGATCGACTCAGGCGAAGGGCCAATGAACTGGAAGCCACTGCGCTCCACACGCTCAGCGAAGTCTGCGTTCTCTGCCAGAAAGCCATAACCCGGATGGATGGCCTCGGCATCGGTCACCTCAGCCGCCGAAATAATGGCTGGCATGTTCAGGTAAGACAGGGGCGAAGGCGCAGGGCCGATGCACACCGCTTCTTCAGCGAGCTTGACGTACTTGGCATCGCGGTCGGCCTCGGAGTAGACCATCACCGCCTTGATGCCCAGTTCACGGCAGGCGCGCTGAATGCGCAGGGCAATCTCTCCGCGGTTGGCGACCAGAATTTTTTTAAACATAGGCTACCTCGCCGTCCATCACTCGATGACGAACAGCGGTTGGCCGTACTCGACCGCTTGGCCGTTCTCGCCCAGGATGCGCGTGACCGTGCCGGTTTTATCGGCCTCGATTTCGTTGAGAATCTTCATCGCTTCGATGATGCACAGGGTGTCGCCTTCTTTGACTGTGCTGCCCACATCCACAAAAGGCTTGGCCCCTGGGCTGGCGGCGCGGTAGAAGGTACCCACCATGGGCGACTTGACCACATGGCCCGTAGGCGCTGCAGGCGCGGGCAGTTCGGGCACAGCACCTTGGGCTGCTGCAGGCGCAGCGGCCTGCGCGACAGGGGCTTGCACGGGTGCCGCAACAAACTGCTGCACCACCGTGCCACCACCTTTGACAATGCGCACCTTGCCCTCGGCCTCGGTGATTTCCAACTCTGACACATTGGATTCCGACACCAGGTCAATCAGGGTCTTGAGTTTTCGCAAATCCATGGGTGCTCCAATGGCTAAAAACAAAAATAGGGCGCGAATGTACCCCAATTCCGCCCTACTTCGCTCTTTACAAGTTATTTTTCACCAACGCACCCGAAAAACACCGAGCAAAAAAGGCTTCGTTGACCTATCTCAGACCATCGAAGCAGCCCAATGCTCTAAGTCCGGCGCTTGAATTTGACCAATTTTACGGTGCAGTATGCGCCCGTTCGCTGCAGTCACTAGCGTGAAAGGCAAACCGCCGGGCAAATTGCCCAGGGCACGCGTCAGTCCCACACCCCCTGGCCCGGCCAAAGCCACGGGGTAGTCCAGGGGCAGTTTGCGCAGAAACTGCTGCACAGCAGCCGCCTTATCGATGGCCACACCCAGTACCTGCCAGCCCTGGGCGTGGTGACTGCGGTGAAAGGCGTTGAGCAAAGGCAGCTCATGCACGCAGGGGGGGCACCAGGTAGCCCAAAAATTCACCACGGTGGGGCGCCCACGCAAGCCTTCCATGGGCAGGGGGCTGCCGTCCAGCGCCATCCATTGCTGCGCCCACAGGGTGTCGTCCTCGGGCAGCACGCCAGCGGCACCGCCGCGCGCGCCACCCCACCAAGCAGCCGCGCCACCCACCGCAGCAGCGCCCACCGCCGCGCCAGCGTACAGCCAGTAGCGTCGGGTGCGCGGCGCCATCATGCGGTGCGGCCCTCTGGCACTGCCAGCAAGGCTCGCACGGCAGCCGCATCGCCCCGGGGCGTACGACCCTGACCGTCGGGGCGTAGCGCGCCGCGCAGGTCATCCAGGTCATGGATGAGCAAATGGATGCCTACCATCGCCTGCAGCTCGGCACAGGGCACTGCCAGACTCAGCGCCTCCACCGGCTCGCCACGGAAACCGCTGACGGTGCTGGGTTCGTAGGTCACACGCTGATCGATGAGGGCAATTTCCGCAGATTTACTGTCATCACAAAACAACTGCAGATAAATATCAGACAAGCGCGTTGCCGTGCCATACCAAACGGCACCGCACAGATGGGGACGAAACATAGCCAAGCGCTCCATCCACACCAAGGCCAGGCGGCGCAGTGCCTGCAGCTCCCCGGGTTGGGTGTCAGCACAAAAAAGTGCCAGATACTCACGGACAGCAGCCTCTAGCACTTCGTTGTCGGGCAATGCCGTGCGGGCTGGCAGGCCCAACTCGCGCAGCGCACGGCGCTTGGCACTGCCCCAGTCCAATCCATCCTCAACCACCAACCGGGCGGCAGTCTGGGCAATTTCCATCGTGAGTTGAGAAGGCATGGTGCAAAGCGAGCAAAGAGAAAAACAAGCGACCAGGGCCCCAAGCACCCTGCGTGGCACAGGCCGGGATTGTCGCCCTGCCATACCCGGCACAGCGCCACAAATCCCCATGGGCCAGCGGATACTATGAAATCAATAGCTGCTTGCGCTTGCTCAGAAAGGGTTTGAAGCCATTTTCATTATGAAAGTAGAATGCGCGCCCATGCACATTCATATCCTAGGCATTTGCGGTACTTTCATGGGCGGCTTGGCCGCGCTGGCGCGCGAGGCAGGTCACAAAGTCACGGGATGTGACGCAGGCGTGTACCCTCCCATGAGCGACCAGTTGCGCGCGCTGGGTATCGAGTTGATCGAGGGCTACAGCAGCGAACAGCTGCAATTGCGCCCCGATATGTTTGTGATCGGCAATGTGGTCAGTCGCGCGCGCTTGGCTGATGGCTCACCCAAGTTCCCGCTGATGGAGGCCATTTTGGATGCGGGCGCGCCCTACATCAGCGGCCCCCAGTGGCTGGCCGAGCACGTGCTGCAAGGCCGGCATGTGCTGGCCGTGGCGGGCACCCACGGCAAAACCACCACCACGGCCATGCTGGCATGGATTTTGGAATGCGCCGGACTGCAGCCGGGCTTTCTGGTGGGCGGTGTGCCGCTGGATTTTGGCGTTTCTGCCCGCTTGGGCGCGCAGGTGGCAGGCCAAACCCGGCCCCTGTTCGTGATCGAGGCCGACGAGTACGACACCGCGTTTTTCGACAAGCGCAGCAAGTTCGTCCACTACCGCCCCCGCACCGCGGTGCTGAACAATCTGGAGTTCGATCACGCCGACATTTTTGATGATCTCACCGCCATCGAGCGGCAATTCCATCATTTAGTACGCACCGTGCCACCCTCTGGGCGCTTGGTGGTGAATGCTTTGGAAGAAAGTCTGGCGCGCGTGCTGCACCAAGGCTGCTGGAGCGAAGTGCGACATTTTGGCGGCAACTTGGGTGATTTTGCTGCCCAAGGCCCGGCAGAAGCATTTGATGTGCTGCAGCAAGGGCGCAAGGTGGCGCATGTGGCCTGGTCACTATCAGGGCAACACAACCAGCTCAATGCCCTGGCCGCCATCGCGGCCGCCGAGCATGTGGGCGTGGCGCCCGCAGTAGCTGCACAGGCGCTGGCGCGCTTTCAAAACGTGAAGCGCCGCATGGAGCTGCGCGGCACGGTGAACGGTGTGGCGGTGTACGACGACTTTGCCCACCACCCTACAGCCATTCGCACGACGTTAGACGGGCTGCGCCGCCGTTTGGGCGCGGCGGGGCGGATTTTGGCGGTGTTCGAACCCCGCAGCAACACCATGAAACTGGGTGCCATGAAAGCCCAGCTACCCTGGGCGCTAGAGACTGCTGACCAGTCGTTTTGCCACACTGCGGGGCTGGATTGGGACGCGGCTGCCGCCTTGGCTCCCCTGGGTACACGTGCGCACACAGCCGGGGAGATCACCACCCTGGTCGAGCAAGTGTGCGCTGCAGCCCAGGCGGGGGATCACATTGTCTGTATGAGCAACGGCGGCTTTGGTGGCATTCATGCACGCCTGTTGGCCGCCTTGGGCCAGCAGGCGCGCTGAAGCAGCACTCAGTACGTCACGGCCATCGCTGGCAAATCCACGCGCACTACTTTTTTGGACAGTGCCGCAGCTGCAGCGCGGGCAAAATTCAGCGACCACTCAGGGTCTTCCAGGCGGGCCAAGCCAGCAGCCTGGGCTACCACCAGCACTTTATCGGCCAGCAGTACTTTGCCGCTGGCGCGCAGGGGCTCGCACTCCAATTGGGTGAATTGGTCATCAAGCCAGCGGCGTGCATCCTCGTTGCTCAAGGGCGTCACACCTTCCAGATCGAAACGAAACACCTGCTGGGGCGAGAGGGTCACTGAAACTTCGCTGTGCATGGAAAACCTTTCTGAAATAAGGAAATGGCGAGCTTACACGCTGAACGGCAAAACAGGGCCTCAACTTTGTGCCCGGCGTGCCAACACCGCCACAGACAGCTCATGCAGCATGGCTACCGAGTCGTCCCAGCCCAAGCAAGCGTCGGTGATGCTCTGGCCATAGGCGAGTTTGCGCGGGTCATCTTTACCCGGGGTAAATTTTTGTGCCCCAGGCTGCAGGTAACTCTCCACCATCACGCCAAACACGCTGCGTGAACCAGCAGAAATCTGGGTCGCAATGTCACGAGCCACATCTTTTTGCTTCTCGTGCTGTTTAGAGCTGTTGGCATGGCTGCAATCGACCATCAGCGTCGCGGGCAAGCCGGCTGCTTGCAGGTCTTTGCAGGCGGTAGCCACACTGGCGGCGTCGTAGTTGGGGGTTTTGCCGCCGCGCAAAATCACGTGGCAATCTTGGTTGCCGTTGGTGCGCACAATGGCCACCTGGCCGTTTTTGTGGACTGACAGGAAGTGATGCCCACGACTGGCCGACTGGATGGCATCGGTCGCAATGCGAATGTTGCCATCCGTACCATTTTTGAAGCCAATCGGCGCCGACAGCCCCGATGCCAGCTCGCGGTGAACCTGGCTTTCCGTGGTGCGCGCACCAATCGCCCCCCAGCTGATGAGATCCCCGATGTACTGGGGTGAAATCACATCCAGAAACTCGCTGGCAGCAGGCACCCCCAGGCGGTTGATGTCGATGAGCAATTGGCGGGCAATGCGCAGGCCTTCATCAATGCGGTAGCTTTCATCCAGGTAGGGGTCATTGATCAGCCCCTTCCAGCCCACCGTGGTGCGCGGTTTTTCAAAGTACACGCGCATGACGATTTCCAGGCTGTCCTTGAACTGCTCGCGCAGCGGCTGCAGGCGTCGTGCATAGTCCAGCGCCGCTTCAGGGCTGTGAATGGAGCAAGGCCCGATGATGACCAGCAGGCGGTCATCCTCGCCATGCATGATGCGGCGAATGCAAGCGCGGGTCTGGCCGATGAGAGTTTCTACTTCGGTGCCACGGATGGGGAAAAAGCGGATCAAATGTTCGGGAGGGGGGAGCACGGTGATGTCCTGGATGCGTTCGTCGTCGGTCTGGCTGGTTTTTTCGACGCTGCGGTACCAGGAATCGCTGGCAAGGGAGACGGGAGCGGTCATAGGTTTTCTCTCGAACAAAAGAAGTGAAACAAGAAAGGAAACAACGAAAGGAGCAACAAAAAACCGCCGGGCTTTTCAGCATCGGCGGTTCTGTATGTGAGGGGGTTAGGTGCTTGCGCGCGCGTTCCTCTCATCCGCCTGGGATAGAGAACCAAAAATAAAAATAAAAAGCGCGACGTGCAGGCATGGGTGCAATGTAGCACGGCCTCCTGAGCCAGCACATGGTGCGCGTTGCATCAAGGCAACGCCAAACCAGTCTGTGAAAACCTTCAACCATGCAGCCACTGGCGCAAGCGCTGCAGCCACAGGGGGCGAGAGGGAGGCTCGGGCGCGTCACTGTGCAAGTGGCCGCCTTGCTCGTACATATCCACCAACAACAAACCTTCGCCCAAGGTACGCCAGGCACGTTGTTCAAACTGCTGAAACAAGCGTGCCTCGGTGCGGCTGCGCACTTGCAGCGCCCGCTGCCACGCCTGCAAAGAACCACGCAGGCCCAGCAGGGTGCGCTGGTAGGCAGCGAACTCATACATCACTTGCCACGCCGGGCCCAGATTGGACAGGCGCACTTGATGCGCCTGTGCGCTTTCGTTCAACTGTTGAACCAAAGGCAAGAGCAGGGCCACATCCTGGCGCGCGCGGCGCGCCTGCAAAACAGCTTCCATGCCCTGGGACAGATCGCTCAAAGTTTCGCGCAGCTCGCGCGAATCCTCATCGGCCAAACCTTCGCGCAAAAAGCTGCTGATGGCAGCAAAAGACTGACCCAACAAGCCGGTAGTGGGCCGCTGCGCCATGGCCACCCACCGCGTCAGGCGGTGCCGCCCACCGTCAGGCCATCAATGCGCAGTGTGGGCTGGCCCACGCCCACGGGCACGCTTTGACCCTCTTTGCCACAGGTGCCGACACCACTGTCGAGGCACATGTCGTTGCCGATCATGGTGATCTTCTTCAGCGACTGTGGCCCACTGCCAACGATCGTGGCACCCTTGACGGGGTAAAGAATCTTGCCGTTTTCCACCCAGTACGCCTGGCTGGCCGAGAAAACAAATTTGCCACTGGTGATGTCCACCTGCCCACCACCAAAGTTGGTGGCGTACAGCCCTTTTTTGATGCTGGCGAGAATTTCCTCGGGCGGTGTGCTGCCCCCCAGCATATAGGTGTTGGTCATGCGCGGCATGGGAATGTGCGCGTAGCTTTCGCGCCGTGCGTTGCCGGTGGGCGCCACGCCCATCAGGCGGGCGTTCAGGCTGTCTTGCAAATAGCCTTGCAAAATGCCGTCTTCAATCAACACATTGCGCTGCGTGGCGTGGCCTTCATCGTCCACGTTGAGCGAACCGCGCCGATCGGGCAAGGTGCCATCGTCGAGCACCGTCACGCCCTTGGCCGCCACGCGCTGGCCAATGCGCCCACTGAATGCGCTCGAACCCTTGCGGTTGAAGTCGCCCTCCAGCCCGTGGCCTACGGCCTCGTGCAGCAGCACACCGGGCCAGCCGGGGCCAAGTACCACGGTCATCTCGCCTGCGGGCGCAGGGCGCGCCTCCAGGTTGACCAGCGCGGCTTGCACGGCTTCTTGCACATACGCATCAATCTGTGCGTCATCAAAGTGCGCCAGGCCAAAGCGCCCGCCGCCGCCCGCCGAGCCCACTTCGCGGCGCTCGCCTTGCTGGGCAATGACAGTGAGCGACAGCCGCACCAGCGGGCGCACATCAGCCGCCAAGGTGCCATCGGCACGCGCCACCAGCACCACGTCGTACTCGCTCGCCAGGCCTGCCATGACCTGCACAATGCGCGCGTCTTTGGCCCGGGCACGTTGCTCGACGGTCTCCAGCAAGCGCACCTTGGCTGTACTGTCGAGCGAAGCAATGGGGTCGGCACCGACGTACAGGTTGCGGCTTTTTGCTATCTTTTGTCTAGCTGCTCGCGCTCGCCCAGCTTGGCCTGCAGCCGCAATTGAGCGCACAGTGCGGGCGGCATCCCACAGCGAGGCTGCGGAAATATCGTCGGAGTAGGCAAAGGCGGTTTTCTCGCCGCTGACGGCGCGCACGCCCACGCCTTGGTCGATGGAGAACGAGCCCGTCTTGACGATGCCCTCCTCCAGGCTCCAGCCTTCGCTGCGGGTGTACTGAAAGTACAAATCGGCATCGTCCACCTGGTGCGCGCGGATCTCGGCCAGGGCGCGGGCCAGGTGGGTGTCGTCCAGGCCAAAAGGCTCTAGCAGCAATTGCCGGGCCGTAGCCAGGCGTTCCAAGGTGGGTTCACGGGAAATCATGGAGCGCGATTGTAGGCACGCAGCCCAGGGCGCGCTGGCAGCCACAGTATCAAAAGGCAGGCGCCATCAAAACGCCTTGGGCGGCAAGGGCACGGGCTGGCGGCGCGCGCGCTCGATCGACAACAACACTCCCAGCGCCATGCCCAGCGTCACCATCGCCGTGCCGCCATAGCTGATGAAAGGCAAGGGCACGCCCACCACCGGCAAGATGCCACTGACCATGCCCATGTTGACGAAGGCGTAGGTGAAAAAAATCATCGCCACCGCCCCGGCCATCAGACGGCCAAACAAGGTAGGCGCCTGGGTGGCAATGAACAGCGCGCGCCACACCAGCAACACAAAACACACCAGGATGAAGACGTTGCCAGCCAGGCCAAACTCCTCCGAATAGGCGGCGAAGATGAAGTCGGTGGTGCGCTCGGGAATGAACTCCAGGTGCGTTTGCGTACCAGCCATAAAACCTTTGCCCCACAAGCCCCCCGAGCCGATGGCGATCATGCCCTGGATGATGTGAAAGCCCTTGCCCAGCGGGTCGCGCGTGGGATCGAGCAAGGTACACACACGCTGCTGCTGGTATTCGCGCAGCACCGACCAGCGCACCCCCTCAGCGCACAACTGGGGCTCGTAATGCACGATCAGCACCAGCCCCACGGCGCCGACAATCACAGGTGGCAGCACCAGGCGCCAGGGCAAGCCAGCAAAAAAAATCACTGCCAGCCCGGCTGCCATCACCAGCAGCGAGGTGCCCAGATCAGGCTGCTTCATGATCAAACCTACGGGCAGCATCAACAACCCGGCAGCCACCACAAAGTCGAGCGGGCGCAATTGGCCTTCGCGTTTTTGAAACCACCAGGCGAGCATCAAGGGCATGGCGAGTTTGAAAATCTCGCTGGGTTGAATCACAACGCCCAGATTGATCCAGCGCGTAGCCCCTTTTTTGGTGATGCCAAACGCTGCCACGGCCAGCAACAATGCCACCCCCACCACGTACAACGGCACCGCCATACGCATGATGAACTGGGGTGGCAGCTGCGCCACAACGAACAAAATCCCCAGCGCAATCAGCATGTTGCGGCCATGATCGACAAAGCGTGTGCCGTGATCAAAGCCCGAGGAATACATGGCCAGCAGGCCCACCCCGGCCAGCAAGCTGCACAGCAGCAGCAAAGGCATGTCAAACCCCCGAAACAGCGGCGCAAGGCGCTGCAGCAGCGAGGGTCGCTGAAAAATAGCGGCAGTCGGCATAGGGGGGCGATTATCGCGGTGCGCCACACACCCCATGCACCGGCGTGGCGAAAGTGTTTCAGCCCGGCAGGCGCAGCGCCATCAGCGCCTGACTGCGCAAGGTGCGCAGCAAATCCATGCTGTGTTCATCCACCTGGATGGCCCCAGGCTGGGCATGGTCGGCGTACAGCAGACCCAAGGGCTGGCCTTGCCACTGCACTGGCAGCAGCAAAAAGCTCGGTGCATTGATGCGCTCGCGGTACCACGCAGGCAAGCGCTCGCGCATGCGTGGCTGGGTGGCATCGGCAATCAGGGTGTCGGCGCCGCGCTGGCAGACCACGGCAAACAAATCCGCCGTATCGGCCAAGGGAATATGCAGGTTGTGCACCAAGGCATCGCTGTCGCTGCCCAGGCCAAAGCGGCCGTTCATCCACCCACTCTGGCTGTCGCGCAGCGCCAGCACCACACGCTGCACGCCCAGGGCGCGGTAAATGGTTTCCACAATCATGCGCAGCACCTGCTGGCGCTGGGGCCGCCCAGCCAGAGCATCGGCCACATCTTGCACGCCCGCAGCCAGCATTTGTGCCACGGTCTCTGCCGCTGGCGGATGGTCCACACTGGCGCGCACCACCACAGGCAAGGGGGCGGCACCTGCGGAGGTGCGCAGGGCGTGGCTGACGAGCAAGTCGTCTTCTTGTGCGGCATGCAACGGTGCCATGCCTGACAGCACCGGGGCCGGGCGCAACAGCCGCGCCACGCCCACGCCGTAGGGCTGGGGCAGCTCCAGAGCATGCGCCAAATCGATGAAATAGTGGCGCCCCTTGCGCAGGGCATCGTCCACGTCCTGCGGCGACAGACTCAGAATGCGTGCGTACTGCGCCGCCAGTCTGCGCAGTGTGCGCTCGGCCGGTTCGGGCTCCAGCAGCAGCAAGGTGCTGGCTGCCTCGTTGGCGGCGCGGGCCACCCAGCGCAGCCGCTCCTCGCCCTGAACGGGCGCACGCATCATGGGCGAGCCCAAGGGCAGGCGCATACAACGCTGCAAATTGGTGGGCAACAGCCACAGCCGTGCCACCCCCAGGCTCACAGCCTCCAGCGTGCAGCCCAGCACCTGCAGCGCGGCCCATTGCTCGTTGCCGCCGTAGTGCCCACTGGCTTCCAGCGTCTGAATCTGCTGAGACTCTTGCGTAAAGTACGAAGCACACAACAAACGCCCAAGGTCTTGGAACATCGCCCCCAAAAAGGCATGTTCGTCTTGGTGCGGTGCCTGGCACAGCTCGCGCGCCATGGCCCCGGCGAGCATGGTGCGCAAGGTGTCGTCGCGCACCGCAACGACCTGGCTGCGATCGTGCAAATGATCCAGCAGCACCAGCCCCAGGGCCATGGTGCGCACGGCTCTGAAGCCCACCAGGCTGACGGCGCGCGCCACCGTGCTGACCGGCCCGCGACCTGGGCGGGCGTAGTAGGGGCTGTTGACCAGGCACAGCAGGTTGCGTGTGAGGGCTGCGTCTTTGAGGATTTCGTTGGTCAGGTCACTCAGGCTGTCGTCTTCGGAATCGGTCACCTGCTGAATGCGCAGCACCGAATCCGTTAGGGCCTGGAAGTCGCTGCGCTGCGCCATGCGCTGCAGCAACGCTTGCAGTGCAGCTTCCTGGTCGCTGGGCACCTGCAGCACGCCCTGGCACTCCCACGTTTGCAAGGCGTTGCGCAGTGCCTGGGCACTGGCTTGGGGCGCACTGGCAGCCGCCTGCACTTGCAGCAGGTGCAGCAGCTGCTGCAAATACGCATCTGCGTCTGGCAGCGCCTCGCCGCTGTCAGACACCTGGGCAGGCACGATGACGTGCAGCATCGCTTGCAGCAGCCGCGCAACAGCCTGCACATCGCGCGCCACACCTTGCGCCAGCGCATCGGCAGACTCGGCCGCCAGCGGTTCTTCGGGCCAGCCCTGCAGCTCCAGCACCTGCAGCGTGGCCGTGTCCAGCATCACCTGCTCCAAGCCCAAGGCGGTGTGAGCACGGCCCTGAGTGTGTCCCCGATGCAACAAATAGAGCACATCAGCCACCACGGCCACGGCTTCGAGCACGCTGCAGCGCCCACCCGCTTGCAGGTAAGCCGCCAAACTTTGGCGTGGCAGCGGTGCGGCAGCGGGGGAATCAACAGACATGGCAAAGCACCAAGATACAAAAAGTTAGGAATCTTACCCACCCCTGTGGGGGCGCCTCCCCAGGCTGTCCACAATGGACTCTCAATTCAATAGCTGCTAGCGCTTTTCACACAAGGCTCAACGGCTTTTTTGATGCTCAATATGGCCCGTGCTGCAGCCCTCCCCTGGCTGGTAGCTAACTGCCACCCGAGGCACGCGCTGCATCACCTTATTTTTAAGCATCAAAATGGCCTCTAAGCCTTTCCAAATAAGCGCAAGCAGCTATTAAATAAGGAGCGATTCGCGGCCATGCTGGGCCTTGCACAGCGCTACTGCGGCTGGCGCTGGTGCCAGCGGGCCCAGGCTTCGGGGTAGGCCTGCTGGTAGCGCTGGCTGTGCCAGGCCAGCGCAGGTGCGTCGCCCAGCAGGCGGGCACTGTCGAGCAAGGGCTCAATCACGCGTGGCTCGGCTGAGTAATGCAGCAGCCGCTGCGCCAGGGCGTAGCTCTGCGCAGCGTTGGCAGCTGTCACCGGCGTGGTGGTGAGGCGGGCGAAGTCCACCGCATCGGCAAACAGCCACGACGCCTGGGCCCGCGCCCATAGCGGCGCGGCGTTACCTCCTGGCGCAGGCTGGTAGAGCGGGCTGACGCGCTGGTAGTCCCACGCGGCGTAGCTGCCTGCCGCCAAGGCCAGCCCCAAGGCTGCACCCCAGGCAGCGCGCACCAGCCCTTGGGGCTGGCGCAGCCCCGGCCACAGCAGGGCCACAGCCACCAGCGCAGCCACTTGGAAGGGGCCATACCACAGCGGGTACTCCAGCAGACTGTGCAGGCCGATGAGCGCCAGCACGCCCCAGGCCAATTGGCGCGCGGGCTGGGCCTCGCGCCAGGGGCGCGCACGCCACACCAGCAGCGCGCCTGCCAGCAACAGCGCCAGTGCCAGCGGCACACCCAAAGTCACCGCCAAATGCAAAGGCAGGTTGTGCGCGTTGTCGAGCAGGTCGCAAAAGCGCGTGCCCTCGAACAGCGTGGCGTAGTGGGCATAGCCCAGCTCGCCCCAGCCCCAGCCTGTCCAGGGCTTGAGTGCCATCAGCTCCAACATGTTGCGCCACAGCACCGCACGCCCGCCGCAGCCCTGGCCGTCGTTCACAAACCGTGCCAGCAGCCGATCGACCGGCAGCCCCGTCCACGACTGCAGCAGCAGCGGCAGCAACCAAGCCGCCAGGGCGTAGGCCAGGGTGCCCAGCAGCGCCAGGGCCAGCACCTCGCGCCCCAGCGTGCGCCGCCACAGCACCAAGGTGGCCAGCACCAGCAGCCACTGCAACGTACCCGTGCGCGAGGCCGTGGCCGCTGTGGCTGCCGCCAGCACCACCATGGCCCAGGCCAGCACCATGCCCAGCGCCAGCCCCTGCCAGCGCGGCGCCTGGCGCAGCCAGGGCTGGCCCTGGGCCACGCACCACAGCAAGGCCCACCAGCCCAGCGCCAGCACGCTGGCCTGCTGGTTGCGCTGGCGCAAGTTGCCTATCGACAAGCCTGGCTGCGTGCCGACGATCCACGGCGCAGCGCCCACATCGCCGGCAAAGTACTGCACCAGCCCCACCCCGGCGGCCAGCAGCGCCGCCAGCACCAGCGCCGCCGCCCAGCAGCGCGCCCACTGCAGCCGCCCCCAGTGCAGGCAGCCGCTGCACGCTACGGCCAGCACCACCCAGGCACAGCCCCAGGCCGCTAGCCAGGGCCAAAAATTGGCAATCGGCGGGCGCGTGTAACCAAACACAAAAGGCAGCGCCAAGGCCAGCCAGGCAAGCACGGCAAAAGGAAGGCGAGAGGGCATGGGGCAGAGCAAATCGGCGCATCATAAAAAAGCGGCCGTGCTGGCGCGTGGGAAAATGCCGCCCCATGTACGCATTGTTTGAAGACGCTGGCAAATTCCTCGCCGGGCGCATCCTTTCCGAGGCCGAAACCTCTGCCCAAATCGAGCTTGATTCGGGCAAGCGCGTGAAGGTCAAAACCGCCCACATCCTGCTCAGCTTCGACAAGCCCGCCCCGGCCGAGCTGCTGGGACACGCGCGCTCTATTGCCCAGGGCATTGAGCTGGCGCTGGCCTGGGAATTTGCCCCAGAAGACGAGTTTGGCTTTGCCGAGCTGGCGCGCGACTATTTTTCTGCCCAAGCTCCCGTGACCGAACAAGCCGCCATGCTGCTGGCGCTGTACGAGGCACCGCACTATTTCCGCCGCGCGGGCAAAGGGCGCTTCAAAAAAGCCAGCGCCGAAGTGCTGCAACAGGCGCTGGCGGCCATCGAAAAGAAAAAACAATTGCAAGCGCAGATCGACGGCTGGGCCGCGGCCCTGGCGGCAGGCGAATGCCCGGCGCCCATCCGCGAGCAGCTCTACAAAATTCTCTTTCGCCCCGACAAAAACGCGCCCGAATACAAGGCTGTGGTGGAAGCCAGCCGCAGCGCCCAGCGCGCGCCGCTGGAGCTGCTGCAAGCGGCTGGTGCCATCGACTCCAGCTACCAATTCCACTGGAAGCGCTTTTTGTTCGAGCACTTCCCCAAAGGCGTCGGTTTTCCACCGCTACAGGCGCCCGAGCCACCCCAAGACCTGCCTTTGGCACCAGTGCAAGCGTTTTCGATTGACGACTCGCAAACCACGGAAATTGACGATGCCCTCTCCCTCACCGGCCTGGGCACGGGCGAAGTGGTGCTGGGCATCCACATTGCCGCCCCCGGCCTGGCGCTAACGCCTGGCAGCGACATTGACGCCCTGGGCCGCCAGCGCCTGTCCACGGTGTACATGCCGGGCTACAAAATCACCATGCTGCCTGACGAGGTGGTGCGCATCTACACCCTCGACGCGGGCCGCGCCAACCCCGCCGTGTCGCTGTACGCCACCATCGACGAAGCCACGCTGGAGATCAAGGAATGCGCCACGCGGCTGGAGCGCGTGCCAGTGGCCCACAACCTGCGCCACGACCAGCTCGACCACATCGTCACCGAGGCTTGGCTGCAAGACCCTGCACTTCAGGTAGAAAACACGCCCCAAGCCTTGCTGGACGTGCGCGAGCAGCTCTCATTTTTATATCGCTTGGCGCAGCAGCTAAAAGCACAGCGCGAGGTGGTGCGCGGTAAACCCGAGACCTTCAACCGGCCTGACTACAACTTCCGCCTCAGCCCGGCCAGCGCCAGCGACGCACCAGCCGACAAGCGCGAGCCCGATGGCAGCGAGCTGGTACACATCAGCACGCGCCAGCGCGGCGCGCCGCTGGATTTGATCGTGGCCGAGGCCGCCATCGTTGCCAACAGCACCTGGGGCAACATGCTGGCCGAGCATGGCGTGCCGGGCATTTACCGCAGCCAGGCCAGCCTGGCGCCGGGCGTGAAAGTGCGTATGTCCACCAAGGCGCTGCCGCACGCGGGCATTGGCGTGAAAAGCTACGCCTGGGCCACCTCGCCGCTGCGCCGCTATGTCGATCTGGTGAACCAGTGGCAAATCATTGCCTGCGCGCGCCATGGCAAAACCGCCGCGCTGGCCGCGCCCTTCAAGCCCAAAGATGCACAGCTGTTCGCCATCATCAGCAGTTTTGACGCCACCTACGGCGCCTACAACAGCTACCAGGCCGGCATGGAGCGCTTCTGGACGCTGAAGTACCTGCAACAACACCAGCTCACCGAGCTAGACGCCACCGTCATCAAAGACGGCAGCCACGGCGGCGAATGCCTGGTGCGTGCCGACACGCTGCCGCTGGTGCTGCCCGTGCTGGGCGCCCAGGGCATGGCGCGCGGCGCGCGGGTGCGCGTGCGCCTGGGCGAGATTGACGAAATCAGCCTGAGCGTGGCGGGCACCGTCCTGGCACGCCTCGATGACCCGCAAGACCCCAGCGACGACGGCCCGCTGGACGACGAGGGCGAGGAAGAAGATGCCGCAGTCGCCGGGCCGTTGGCGATTGCCGTGGATGTCAACGACGCGGATGCCGACGCCCCACCCCACCCCGCCACCGAACCCCAACCGACCTGAAGCAATGCCATCGTTCCTTGTTCGTTTGACCACTTTGCACTGGGCGCTGGGCCTGTCGGCCGTCGTCCATGCCGCCGCACTGACGGTGCGTTTCGTCGACCCCGAAGGCTTTCAGCGCGTGTTTGAAGACACGCCGCTGGAGGTGATTTTGGTGAACGCCAAGAGCAACGAAGCGCCCGACAAAGCCCAGGCCATTGCCCAGGCCAACCTCGCAGGTGGTGGCGACGCGGCCCAGGGCCGCGCCACCAGCCCTCTGCCCTACTCGGCCCTCACCGCCGTGGGTGAAGACTTTGAGGAAATGCAGCGCCAGCTGGACGCCGTGCAGCAAGAACAAACGCAGCTGCTGGCGCAACTGCGCCAGCAAGTGGCCCAACTGCCCCCGCCCGACCCACGCCCCAGCGCCGACCCGGGCGAGCAGGCAGCGCAAGAGGCCAAGCGCCGCCAGCTCGTCAAGCTGCTGGCCGAAATTGAAAAGCGCATCAACGACGAAAACGCCCGGCCCAAAAAGCGCTACATCAGCCCGGCCACGCGCGAAGAGGCCTACGCCATTTACTACGACACCCTGCGCCGCAAAGTGGAAGACAAAGGCACAGAAAACTTCCCTGAACACGCTGGCAAAAAGCTCTACGGCGAGCTGGTGATGATCATCACCGTGAACCACGACGGCAGCGTGCTGGACACCGAAGTCGTGCAAAGCTCGGGCCAGCCCCTGCTGGACAGCCGCGCCCAAGCCATTGCCCGCGCCAGTGGCCCGTTTGGTGTCTTTAACACCGCTATGCGCCAGCGTGCCGACCAAATTGCGGTGGTCTCGCGCTTCAAATTCACCCGCGACCAAACCTTGCAAGCCAGTACCGGCACCGCCAGCACCCAGCCATGACTACTGCCACGCGCGATCTTTACTGCGTCATGGGCCACCCGGTGGCCCACAGCCGCTCGCCCTGGATTCACCAGCGCTTTGCCGCCCTCACCGACCAGGCGCTGGACTACGAGCGCCAGCTCGTGCCGCTGGACGGTTTTGCCCAGGCCGTACAACAGTTTGCCCAGGCGGGCGGGCGCGGCTGCAACGTCACCGTGCCCTTCAAACACGAAGCCGCACAGTGTGCTGACAGCTGCAGCCCACGGGTTCACCTGGCCGGTGCGGCCAACACCTTGGTGCTGGCACAAGGGCGCATCCACGCCGACAACACCGACGGCCTGGGCCTGGTGGCCGACATCACACGCAACGCCGGTATGCCCCTGGCAGGGCGCGATGTGCTGCTGGTGGGCGCAGGCGGTGCGGGCGCTGGGGTGCTGGGCCCGCTGCTGGAGCAAGGCCCGCGCAGCCTGGTGGTGGCCAACCGCACGCTGGCCCGGGCACAGGCGCTGGTGCAGTCCCACTCGGAGCTGGCAGCGCTACAAAAAACAAAGCTGCTTGCGCTTGATCTGCAAGGCTTAGAGCACGATTTCGACCTCATCATCAACGCCACAGCAAGCAGCCTGGAAGGCGCTGGCGTGCCCGTGCCAGCCCAGGTGCTGCGCCCCGGCTGCCTGGCCTACGACATGATGTACGGCCCCGCCGCCCAGGGCTTTTTGCACTGGGCCACGCAGCATGGCGCGCAGGCGCGCGACGGCCTGGGCATGCTGGTGGAGCAAGCCGCCGAGGCCTTTGCCCTGTGGCGCGGTGTGCGCCCACCCGCAGCCCAGGTGCTGGCCGAGTTGCGCGCGCTGCTGCAGGCCGAAGCCGTGGCATGAACGCGCTGGCACGCTGGCTGGCGCTGGTGCTGCTGGCGCTGGCGGGGCTGCAACTGTTTTTTGTGCTGCGCATTGCCCTCATGGCCTGGGTGGACCCGCAGTCCACCAGCTTCCAGCGCTCAGAAGCTTGGGCGCTGTGGCACAGCCAAGGCCACGTGCCCTGGCGCCAAGAGTGGCGCCCCTACGCGGAGATTTCTGACCACCTCAAGCGTGCCGTGCTGGCGGCCGAGGACGACGGCTTCACGCAGCACGAAGGCGTGCAGTGGCAAGCCATTGAACAAGCCCGCCTGCGCAACGAGCGCGCACTGGAGCGCGCCAACGACAAGCGCCCCGCCAAGCTGCGCGGCGGCTCTACCGTCACCCAGCAGTTGGCGAAAAACCTGCTGCTCTCGGGCGAGCGCACTTTGCTGCGCAAAGGCCAGGAGCTGGTGCTGGCCTACGCGCTGGAACACCTGCTGGGCAAGCGGCGCATTCTGGAGATTTACCTCAACAACGTCGAATGGGGCCAGGGCGTGTTTGGCGCTGAGGCCGCCGCGCGCCACTACTTTGGCACCAGCGCCAAGCAGCTGAGCGCAGCGCAGGCCGCACGCCTGGCGGTGATGCTGCCCGCGCCCAAACGCTTTGAAAAAGCGCCCCAATCGGCCTACCTGACAGCGCGCGCCCGCGCCATCCAAGGGCGCATGGCGGCGACGCAACTGCCCTGAGGGCTGCGCGTTTCAAACGCATTTTGATTTTTTAAGAAAAAACGGCTCTAAGCCTTATGTAGCAAGCGCGAGCAGCTCATTTATTTAGAGCAAAACTCTCCCTCTCCTGGCCCCTTTTTCATGCGTATTCTTGGCATTGACCCCGGTTTGCAAACCACTGGCTTTGGCGTGCTCGACGCCGAGGGCGCCCGGCTGCACTACGTCGCCAGCGGCACCATCCGCACCACGGGCGCGGCGGCGGCGCTGGCGCTGGGCGACCTGCCGGGGCGGCTGAAAATTTTGTTCGACGGCATCAGTGAAGTAGCGGCGCGCTACCAGCCGGATACAGCGGCAGTGGAAATCGTCTTTGTGAATGTGAACCCCCAGTCCACGCTGCTGCTGGGCCAGGCGCGCGGGGCTGCGCTGACGGCCTTGGTGAATGCCCAATTGCCCGTGGCTGAATACACCGCCCTGCAAATGAAAAAAGCCGTGGTGGGACATGGCCGTGCGGCCAAAGCACAGGTGCAAGAAATGGTGCGCCGCTTGCTGGAGCTGCCCAGCCTGCCCGGCCCCGATGCTGCCGATGCACTGGGCCTGGCCATCACCCATGCCCATGCGGGCAGTGCCATGGCGCGTCTGGGAGAAGTGGCACAGCTGTCGCGCCGCCAGCACGCCATGTACAAGGGCGGGCGCAGCTACTGAAGCGGCGCTGCTCCACCGCCGGAGATCGGGGCGGGAAAACATACTGTCACAAATCACGGGCACAGTGCGCAGCGGATTCACTAGGGCGTCACGCTGGCGTGACGTACGCATATGCCCCACACCTCTTTCTTGCCCCTCTTGTCCAGCATCGGCCCTTTGGGGCGGCGCTTGCTGGGCTTGTTCGCCGCCGTGCTGGCGTTGAGTTTGCTGGGCTCTGCCATCGGGCTGTGGGCACTGCAGCACATTGGCGTCTCCACCGACGACATCGTGCAGCGCAGCATCGCCAACGAGCGCCTGGTGGCCGATGCCTACCGCCTGCAAGCCATCAATGCGGAACGCTACAAAGCCGTGGCACTGAGTTCCGAGCCTGAAGTGGGTGAGATTTTGGGTGCCGACATTGCACAAACGCAGCGCCAGTACGAGGCCCTGGTCGATACCCTGGCCCAGCGCGTGGCGGGCAGCGCCGATGAAGCACGCCTGGCGGAGCTGGGCAGCCGCTTGCAGGCCTTTCACACCGCACGCACCGCTTTGGTGCAGGCGCGTGACTATGGCCTGACGCAGCGCATCCACGAGGTGTACACCACGCAATTTCTGCCCGCCTCACAGGCGCTGCTGGCTGCACTGGAGGAGCTGACACAAGCGCAGCGCCAGTCGATTGACGCTGCGGCCATGCAAGTCGCCAACTGGAGCTGGACGGCCCGGCTGTCGCTGCTGGCCTTCGGTGCGCTCTCGCTGGTGCTGGGAACGCTGCTGGCGCTGTGGCTGGTGCGCAGCATCACCCGGCCCATCACCCTGGCCAGCGACACAGCCAACCGGGTGGCAGGATTGGACTTGCGCCACGACATCCAGGGCCACGACCGCGATGAAACCGGGCAAATGCTCCACGCGCTGGCGGTGATGCAAACCGCTCTGCGCCACCTGGCGCAGCAGGTGCGCGCCTCGGTGTACAGCCTGCACACGGCCTCGACCGACATGGCCAGCGGCAACGCCCACTTGTCTGACCGCACCGAAGAAGCCGCCGCCAGCCTACAGGAAACGGCTGCGGCGCTGGAACACGTCAAGCGCGCGCTGAACACCTCGGCGCAAACCGCACGCCACACCGAGGCACGTGCTGCCGAGGCAGCCACATTGGCCCACCAGGGCCAGGAGGTGGTCACGCAGGTAGTGCAAACCATGCACGAGATTTCCCACAGTGCCCACAAAATTTCCGATATCACCGGGATGATCGACAGCCTGGCCTTCCAGACCAACATCCTGGCACTCAACGCGGCGGTGGAAGCAGCACGCGCGGGCGAGCAAGGACGGGGCTTTGCCGTGGTCGCCAGTGAAGTGCGGACCCTGGCCAACCGCTCAGCCGAGGCGGCACGCCAGATCAAGGCGCTGATTGCCACCTCTGTGCAGCAAGTCGAAACAGGCTCACGCCTGGCAGGCGATGCCGGGCACACCATGCAGCAGGTGGTGCATGCCATCCGTGAGGCCGCACAAACCATGGCCGATCTCAAAGCCGGCAGCGAGGCGCAAAACGAAGACCTGGCTGCCATCCACACCGCCTTGGCGCAGTTGGACAACATGACGCAGCAAAATGCCGCGCTGGTCGAGCAGTCCTCTGCCGCTACCGAGAGCCTGCGCATCCAGGCCAACGATCTGGCAGGCCTGGTGAGCCAGTTTCTGCTGCCTGGCACGGCAAGCCCCGCCAGCACGGGGGATGAAGCCGACGCCATGGCGTACGCACGCTTGCGCCTGTCAGCACCCTGAAGGCCGCGCCTCCCGAACGCATACGGGACAATCGCCGCATACGGGCCGCATCGAGCCCGGTGCGGAGACTTGTGCGTGCCCCTTTCTTCTTTGTCTGTGAACGCGCCTGCAAGGCATCTGGGCGCCATGCGCCTGCCCCCAGCCTGGCTTGTGGTGCTGTCGGGCGTCGTCATTGCCATGCACGTGGGCAAAATGCCCCCGGCTATCCCCGTGCTGCAACAAGCCCTGGGGGTGACTCTGGTGCAGGCCGGTTTTTTACTTTCTGCCGTACAACTGGCAGGGATGTGCCTGGGAGTGCTGGCCGGCATGAGCGCCGACCGCCTGGGCCTGCGCCGCAGCCTGCTGACCGGGCAGGCCATCTTGGCCACCGCCAGCCTGTGCGGCATGGTGGTGACCAGTCCTAGCGGTTTGCTCCTGCTGCGCGCACTGGAGGGCCTGGGCTTTTTGCTGGCGGCACTCCCCGCTCCCAGCCTGATTCGACAATTGGTGCGTCCCTCGCAGCTGCCGCTGTACCTGGGCCTGTGGAGCACCTACATGGGCACCGGCATTGCTCTGGCGCTGCTGGCCGGGCCACTGGCCATGCAAGCGCTGGGTTGGCAAGGCTGGTGGGGACTGCTGGGCTTGCTGTCTGCTGCAATGGCGCTGTGCATTGTGTGGGTCATTCCCTCTGACCAGGCCCGTGCCAGCACAGCCGCTGCGTCTGCGCCACCACCAGCAGCCCACCCACCAGCTGCTTGGTGGGCCCCCCTGGCACTGACGCTGCGCCACCGTGGCCCCTGGCAAGTGGCGCTGCTGTTTGCGCTGTATTCCAGCCAATGGCTGGCAGTGATTGGCTTTTTGCCCGCCATTTATGCCCAGGCCGGGCTGGGTGCCAGCCAAGCTGGGGCACTGACTGCCCTGGCCTCGTGGATCAACGTGGTGGGCAACATTGCAGCAGGGCGGCTATTGCAACAGGGCTGGTGCGCCCGCTATTTGTTGTGGATCGGCTACAGCAGCATGGGGCTGGGCGCGGTGCTGGTGTTTGGCCCGTGGACGCAAGAGCTGCCCATGCTGCGCTATCTGGCGGTGCTGGGGTTCTCGGCAGTGGGCGGGTTGATTCCGGGCGTGCTGTTTTCGCTGGCAGTGCGCGTGGCGCCCAGCGAGCGCACCGTGTCCAGCACCGTGGGCGGGATGCAGCAATGCTCCTCGGCAGGCCAGTTTTTCGGGCCACCGTTGATCGCCTGGATCTCAGGCAACGTGGGCGGCTGGCACTGGACTTGGGCACTGACCGGCAGCGCTGCCTGCCTGGGCCTGTGGCTGGCGCGGCGGGTGCGCTTTCAGGCCGCCTGAGGGTTGCTGTCGGTACGGCTGCCAGCACGCAAAAATCCCCCGCTGCCTGCACGGCACACCGGGGGATTTTTTAAGCCAAATCGGCCTCTAAAGCGCTCTGGTCAAGCGCAAGCAGCTCTTAAATCAGGAGCAATTACACCGGCTTGATGGGTACGTATAGGCTGCCGCCGCCCTTTTGGAACTCTTCGGCTTTGGCGTGCAGGCCTTCTTCCAGCGCCTTGGCTTCGGCCACACCTTTGGCGGCGGCAAAATCGCGCACTTCCTGCGTGATCTTCATGGAGCAGAACTTGGGCCCGCACATGGAGCAGAAATGCGCCACCTTGGCCGAGTCCTTGGGCAGGGTTTCGTCGTGGTATTCCTTGGCCGTTTCGGGGTCCAGGCCCAGGTTGAACTGGTCCTGCCAGCGGAAGTCGAACCGCGCCTGGCTCAGTGCATCGTCGCGCGCGCGGGCACCGGGGTGGCCCTTGGCCACATCGGCGGCGTGGGCGGCGATCTTGTAGGCGATGATGCCTTGCTTCACATCGTCGCGGTCGGGCAGGCCCAGGTGTTCCTTGGGCGTGACGTAGCACAGCATGGCCGTGCCCATCCAGCCGATCATGGCCGCGCCAATGGCCGAGGCAATGTGGTCGTAGCCGGGAGCAATGTCGATGGTCAGCGGGCCCAGGGTGTAGAACGGCGCTTCGTGGCAGGTTTTGAGCTGCTCGGTCATGTTGGCCTGGATCATGTGCATGGGCACGTGGCCGGGGCCTTCAATCATGGTCTGCACGTCGTGCTTCCAGGCGATTTGCGTGAGTTCGCCCAGGGTGTGCAGTTCGGCAAACTGGGCTTCGTCGTTGGCGTCGCTGGCGCAGCCGGGCCGCAGGCCATCGCCCAGGCTGAAGGACACGTCGTACGCCTTCATGATGTCGCAGATGTCTTCAAAGTGCTCGTACAGGAAGCTCTCGCGGTGGTGCGCCATGCACCACTTGGCCATGATGGAGCCGCCACGCGAGACGATGCCCGTGCGCCGCTGCG
>JAYRPZ010000132.1:0-84143 GCA_041910915.1 Acidovorax sp. | reverse complement strand
GGGGTGCAGGATGCGGATCGGGATGGGCTGCTAGGCGCAAACCGCAGCAATAGCCTTGCTATTGCGAGGATTTGCAACAACGCAGACCGCCCGATTCCGCGCCTGCACACCCGCGTGGAGATCGTGAACACGCTCTTAGGGGCTGTTTTGATCCTCAAAAAAGCGCCGCGCAGCCTGGCACCACGGTGCTGCGTGGCCCCCACGGCGCTGCACAGGCTCTGGCGTGCTACCTGGCGCTGTTTTTAAGTATGTTTTTCGCCTCTAAGGCTTACTGGATAAGCGCAAGCAGCTCCTGAAAAAGGAGCGATTTCGGCGGGCCAGTCCACCACCATGGTGCAGCCTTGGCCCACCGCGGCCTGCGCCTGGATGCACCCGCCGTGGCGCTGCACGATGGCGTGCGCCAGCGCCAGGCCGCCGCCCACGCCGGGGAATTCGCTCTCGCGGTGCATGCGCTGGAACAGGCCAAACAGCGTTTGCGCGCGCGTGGCGTCAAAGCCTGCGCCGTTGTCGTGCACGCTCCAGCGCAGGCCGCCACCGGGCAGCGCCTGGGTGCTGATGCGGATGCGTGCCTGCGCGCAGGGGCGGGTGAATTTCACCGCGTTGTCCAGCAGCACGGCCAGCAGTTGGCGCAGCAGCGCAGCATCGGCGTGCAGCCAGGCGCTGGCAGGTGCGGGCAGCTCCCACGCCAGGGTGCGCGGCGCGGCCAGGGCCTGCAGGCGGGTGCGCTGCTCGTGCGCCAGGGCGGCCAAATCCAGCCGCTCGGGCTGCAGCGTGGCGCGCTGCACGCGCGACAGCTGCAGCAGCGCCTCCACCATGGCGGCCAGGCGCGCCGTGGCCTGCTCCATGGTGCCCAGGAACTGCTCGGCCTCCTCGCCCGCCAGGGCGTCGCCAGCGCGCAGTGCCTGCACGGATTCGCGCAGCAGCGGGGCAAACGAGGTCAGGTGGCGCAGCGGCGCACGCAGGTCGTGCGAGACGGCGTACAGCAGCGCCTCGTGCGTGTGGCGCAGCGCGGCCAGTTCGCTCGCGGCGTCGCGCGCTGGGAGGGCGGGGCTCAGGGTTTGGGCGTTTTCTGCGGGCGTTGCCATTTGCTCGCGTCCAGGCTGGTTTGCTTGCCGCGTGCCACGGTGAGCACGCCCGCAGGGGTGTTTTTCGTCACGGTGGAGCCCGCGCCCACGGTGCCACCGGCACCCAGCGTCACCGGGGCCACCAGCACGCAGTTGCTGCCCACGTGCACGTCGGCCTCAATCACCGTGCGGTGCTTGTTCGCGCCGTCGTAGTTGGCGGTGATGCAGCCCGCGCCGTAGTTCACGCGCTCGCCCACGCTGGCGTCGCCCAGGTAGGCCAGGTGGTTGGCTTTGGCACCGTCGGCGAGCTGGGAGTTTTTCACCTCGACGAAGTTGCCAATGTGCACCTCGCGCCCCAGCTGCGCACCGGGGCGCAGGCGGGCAAACGGGCCGACCAGGGCGCCCGCGCCCACGCTGGCGCCAAGCTGCTCGCCGTCGATGTGGGTGAAGGGGTGGATGACGGCGCCCGCCGCAATGCGGGCGTTGCTGATGTGGCAATAGGCGCCAACGCGCACGCCTTCGCCCAGCTCGACGTGGCCGCTGAAGATGCAGCCCACGTCGATCTCTACGTCTTGGCCGCAGTGCAGTTGCCCACGCTCGCCCGTGCGGGCGTCGGCACGCAGGTCAAAGCGCGCGGGGTCGAGCAAGCGCACGCCTTGCGCCATCAGCGTTTCGGCCTGGGCGCGTTGGTGGGCGCGCTCCAGCGCCGCCAGTTGCTGCGGGCTGTTCACGCCTTCCACCTGCAGTGCGTCGTCAATGCAGTGCGCCACCACGGGCACGCCGTCGTGTACGGCCATGGCAACGATGTCGGTGAGGTAGTACTCGCCCTGGGCGTTGTGGTTGTTCAGGCGTGCCAACCAGCCGCTGAGCA
Organism: Acidovorax sp.; assembly: GCA_041910915.1. Classification (GTDB taxonomy): domain Bacteria; phylum Pseudomonadota; class Gammaproteobacteria; order Burkholderiales; family Burkholderiaceae_C; genus Paenacidovorax. The sequence continues at coordinate 82,208 of JAYRPZ010000132.1, read as the reverse complement.
GGCGTGCCGGTACGGCCAGGATGCCGCTGTACACCTCGTCGATGCACCGCTGCGCCTCGCTGGCGTCTTTGTGTTCCACGATGCCTTGCACCGCACCCGCTTCGCTGCGCAGGATGCGGCCATAGCCCGTGGGGTTGGGCAGGCGCACCGTCAGCAGCGCCAGTTGTGTCCCCTGGCTGGCCGCGAGCAGGGCGCGCAGGGTGTCGGCCTGGGTCAGTGGCACATCGCCCGAGAGCACCACCACCAGGCCATCGCCTGCCAGGTGGGGCAGGGCTTGCTGCACGGCGTGGCCGGTGCCCAGTTGGGGCTCTTGGCGTGCAAATTTCAAGCCAAAAGCCGGGTTCAGGCCCACCAGGCTTGCGCTGGCAGCTTCTACTTCTGTAGCGCCGTGGCCCGTAATGGCCACCACTTGGCGCGGTTGCAGCTGCGCAGCCAGATCGAGCACATGGCCCAGCAGAGGGCGCCCAGCCAGGCGCTGCAGCACTTTGGGGATGCGGCTTTGCATGCGCGTGCCTTTGCCGGCCGCCATGATCACGATGTCCAGTGGAATGCTCATAAGAAAGAGGGAGAGAGGAGGGAGTCTGGGTGCGAGCCTGGGTGGCCGTGCTGCGCTGGATTATCGTGAAACGGCTGTCTGGCGCGTTGTGCCCACAGCGTTTGCGTATGGGTCAGTGCTGTCACGCGGGCTTCACGTGCTGGGGCAAGAATGTGCGCGCCCGGGGGGTGTGCCGTCAACGCCAGCCCGTGGCAAAGCGGGCATGTGATGGTTTTATCAATAAATTGTGAAAAAAAGAGTTTTAATTTCGGGTAAACACCCATCCCTGGTGCCGCTGCGAACGGCATCGTATCGGGCTGTTTGAGGAGGACGCGCACTATGACATTCATGCCCTGGACCCCAGATTTGGCATTGGGGGTAGAAGAGATTGACAGCCAACACCAAGAGCTGGTGCGCCTGACCAACGCACTGCACGATGAAATCTCCAGTGCCTCGCCGCACCGCGAGACCATCCACGGCATTTTGGAGGGGCTGGTGGATTACACGCACAACCACTTCATTGTGGAGGAGGTGCTGTTTCAGCAGCACGATTACCCGGAAACCCCGGCGCACCACAACCGCTTCACGGAAAAAGCCATGGATTTGCTGCTGCGCTTTGAGGATGGCGAGGAGGTGTCCACTGAGGCGCTGGACTTTCTCAAAGACTGGCTGGTGCACCACATTTGCCGTGTGGACCGTGCTTACCTGTCTTTTTTCCAAGAGGTTTTCGCCACGCGCCAGGAGGTTCTGGCCGCCTGAGGTGGCGCAGGCCCAGGCCTCAGGCGAGGTGGATGCGGGCGAACTTGCGTTTGCCCACCTGCACCACGTAGCTGCCAGCGGCCAGCTTCAGGCCCTTGTCGCTGACCACGCTGCCATCGACGCGCACGCCGCCGCCGTCAATCAGGCGGTTGGCTTCGCTGGTGGAGGGGGCCAGGCCCGCCTGCTTGAGCAGCGCGCCCATGCCCAGCGGCGCGCCAGACAGTTGCACCTCGGGGATGTCGTCGGGCACACCGCCCTTGCTGCGGTTGTGAAAGTCTTGCTCGGCAGCGTCGGCAGCGTCGCTGCTATGAAAGCGCGCAGTGATTTCCTTGGCCAGCGCCACCTTGGCGTCTTTGGGGTTGCGCCCGCCAGCCACTTCGGCCTTGAGCGCATCAATCTCGGCCAGGCTTTTGAACGACAGCAGCGTGTACCAGTCCCACATCAGCGTGTCTGAAATGCTCAGCACCTTGGCAAACATGGTGTTGGCGTCTTCGGTGATGCCGATGTAGTTGTTCTTCGATTTGGACATTTTGTCCACACCGTCCAGGCCCACCAGCAGCGGCATGGTCAAAATGCACTGCGGCTCCTGGCCGTATTCCTGCTGCAGGTGGCGCCCCATGAGCAGGTTGAATTTTTGGTCGGTGCCGCCCAGTTCCAGGTCGCTTTTCAGGGCCACGGAGTCGTAGCCCTGCATCAGCGGGTAGAGAAATTCATGCACGCTGATCGAGTTGCCTGCGGTGAAGCGCTCGTGAAAGTCGTTGCGCTCCATCATGCGCGCCACGGTGTACTTGGCGGCCAGCTGGATCATGCCGCTGGCACCCAGCGGCTCGCACCATTCGCTGTTGTAGCGAATCTCGGTACGCGCCGGGTCGAGCACGCGCGCGGCCTGGGTGTAGTAGGTCTCGGCGTTGGCCTTGATCTGCTCGGGCGTGAGCGGTGGGCGTGTGCTGTTGCGCCCCGAGGGGTCGCCAATCAGGCTGGTGAAGTCGCCAATCAAAAAGATGACTTGGTGGCCCAGGTCTTGCAGTTGGCGCATTTTGTTCAGCACCACGGTGTGGCCCAGGTGAATGTCGGGCGCCGTGGGATCGAGGCCGAGTTTGATGCGCAGCGGCTGGCCGCTGGCCTGGGCGCGCTGCAGTTTTTTTACCCACTCATCCTGGGGCAGCAGCTCTTGTGCGCCACGCAGCGAAATCTCCAGTGCTTGATGCACGTCATTGCTCAGGGTTTGCGGGTGTGGTGCAGCCGAATGCATAAGGGTTTTCCTGGGTGCCATGGGGGCGTGCGTCGCTATACTGCGCCCCACGTTTGCAAAAGGCGGATTCTAGTGGTCTGCCTCCTTCGGCCTCGCTGAAGGTTTGCTTTTTTGGATTGCTTTGCGCACCCAGGCACCTGTCTTTGGCAGGCCTCGCCTTCGTTCTAAAGGGTGCGCATCTACCACCTGGGGAATGACTTTGAACCACGGCTTCACCACCGCCAGTCAAGCTTTGCTCGAACGACTCATCCGCAGCGCCCAGCACCACCCCCGTCGCCTCACTGCCGCTATTGCCGCCTTGTTTCTGTGCGGCACGGGCGGTGCTTTTGCTGTGGCCTCTTTGGGCCCCGATCCGGCCGATTTGCCGGTGCAAACGGTGCAGCACCCGGTGCAGTCGCTGGCCGACGGCCAAACCCTGGCCGCGTTGACCGACAGCCTGGCGCCGTTTGCGCTGTACCGCTCCGACCAGGTGCGCAGCAGCGATACCGCCGAGTCGCTCTTGCAGCGCCTGGGCGTGGCCGACCCGGCAGCGGCCGCATTTTTGCGCAGCGACACCTTGGCGCGCCAGCAGGTGCTGGGGCGTTCAGGGCGCTTGGTCAAAGCTGAAACCACCGACAGCCACCGCCTGGAGCGTTTAACGGCGCGCTGGGCCCACGACGACAGCGGCCAGTTCAAGCGCCTGGTGATTGAGCGCCAAGCCGATGGCACGTTTGCTTCGCGCATTGACACGGCTGCGCTGCAGGTGTCCACCCGCCTGGTGGGGGGCGTGATCCGCAGTTCGCTGTTTGCTGCCACCGACGAGGCGCGTATTCCCGACGCCGTGGCCACGCAGATTGCCGAGGTGTTCTCGGGCAACATCGACTTTCGCCGCGATCTGCGCAAAGACGACCGCTTCAGCGTGGTGTATGAAACGTTAGAGGCCGATGGCGAGCCGCTGCGCGCCGGTCGTGTGCTGAGCGCTGAATTTCACAACAAAGGCAAGGCCCACCAGGCTGTGTGGTTCCAGGTCAAAGGCAGCAAGGGCGGCTACTACCACCCTGACGGCACCAGTTTGCAGCGCGCTTATCTCAGCTCGCCCGTCGCGTTCACGCGTGTCTCCAGTGGCTTCAAAATGCGTATGCACCCCATTTTGGGCACTTGGCGCGCGCACAACGGCGTGGACTACGCCGCACCCACGGGCACGCCCGTGCGTACCGTGGGCGATGGCGTGGTGGACTTTGCCGGAGTGCAAAACGGCTTTGGCAACGTCATCTTCATTCGCCACCGCAACGGCCACGAAACTGTGTATGCCCACTTGAGTCGCATCGATGTGCGCAAGGGCCAAAGCGTGGGCCAGGGCGAAACCATTGGTGCAGTTGGCTCCACCGGGTGGTCTACCGGGCCGCACCTGCACTTTGAGTTCCGCGTCAATGGCCAGCAGCGTGACCCGATGGAGATTGCTCAGGCCAGCGAGGCAGGCACGCCCATCCCTGCTGCCGCACGGCCAGAGTTTGCTCGTGTGGCAGGTTTGATGCGCACCCAGTGGACTGCAGCGCAGACCATTGAGCAGGCCAGCGCCAACTGACGCTGGCATTGCATTCGCCGCGCCACATCCCGCCCATGCCATCAGCCTTGGTCGCTGCCTCCACTGCTGTGCAGGGCTGGTTTGTTGGTCTGATGTCTGGCACCTCGCTCGATGGCGTGGATGCCGTGCTGTTGCACATAGGCCCAGGTGGTGCGGCTGATGCTGGTGGGCCGTCGCTGCAGGTGCGGGGCCATGTGGCCCAGCCTTTTCCTGAACCGCTGCGTGCCGAATTGTTGGCACTGAATACCTCTGGCCCCGATGAGCTGCACCGCGCCGCCCTGGCGGCCAACGCCCTGGCGCGTTGCTATGCCAGCGCCGTCCAGGCACTGCTGCACAACTGCGCCGTGCCTGCCGCCGAGGTGCAGGCGCTGGGCGTGCACGGCCAGACGGTACGTCACCGCCCGCAGGCGTTTGATGGCACGGGCTACACCGTGCAGCTCAACAACCCTGCCTTGCTGGCGGAATTGACGGGCATCACCACCGTGGCCGACTTTCGCACCCGCGATGTAGCTGCCGGTGGCCAGGGTGCGCCACTGGTGCCGGCGTTTCACCAGGCCGTGTTCGCCCAGCCGGGGCGCAGCCTGTGCGTGCTCAACATTGGCGGCATGGCCAACCTGAGCGTATTGCCTGCCGAGGGCGCTGTGCTGGGTTTTGACTGCGGCCCTGGCAATGCCTTGCTCGACCACTGGTGCCAGCAGCACCAGGGCCAACCGTTCGACCGCGATGGTGCCTGGGCGGCCCAGGGGCAGGTGCTGCCTGGCCTGCTGCAGTGCCTGCTGGACGAGCCCTTTTTGGCTGCTGCGCCCCCGAAAAGCACGGGGCGCGACCTGTTCCACCCCGCATGGCTGCAGGAGCGCTTGGCGCAGGCGGGCGCACTGCAGGCGGCGCCCGTTGATGTCCAGGCAACATTGGCCGAATTGACCGCTGAGGCTTGTGCAGCAAGCGCGAGAAGCTATGGAAAAGAGAGCGATTTGCTGTTGGTTTGCGGTGGTGGCGCGCTCAATGGCGATCTGATGCGCCGCCTGGCCGCGCGCCTGCCGGGCTGGCAGGTGCAGGCTTGCACGGCCTATGGTTTGCCACCGTTGCAGGTGGAAGCCGCCGCTTTTGCCTGGCTGGCCCAGCGCTGCCTGAGCCACCAGCCGGGCAACCTCGCGCGGGTCACGGGTGCTGCCGGGCCACGCATTCTGGGGGCGATTTACCCCGCCTGAGGGGAGTGGGGCAGGCGGGCAAAAATGGCACTGGCAGCCATGGTCAGCAACCCCATGCAAACAAACGTTGCCTGAAAGGCAGGCAGCACCTGCGCACCTTCGGTATGGCCGCCTGCAAATGCCGCCAACAACCCCCCGGCCAGGGCCACCCCCATGCCCAGCGCCAGCATTTGCACCATCGACAACAGGCTGTTGCCACTGCTGGCTGTGTTGGCATCCAGCTCTTGCAGGGTGACGGTGTTCATGGCGGAAAACTGCAGCGAATTGGCCGCGCCAAACCACGCCAGTTGCAGCAGGCGCCACGCCAGCGGCTGCTCGGCTGTCAGCCAGACAAAGCTCACCATGCCCAGACCCAGGGCCAGCGTGTTGCCCACCAGCACCCGGCGGTAGCCCCAGCGCCGCACCAGGGGCACCGCCAGGGTTTTTACCGCCATGCCCGCCGCCACCATGGGCAGCAGCCACAGGCCAGCTTGCAGGGGCGAATAGCCCAGTCCCACCTGCAGCAGCAGGGGCACCAGAAACGGCATGCTGGTGCTGCCCAGGCGCGAGAGCAAATTGCCCCACAGGCCAATGCGCAGGCTGGCAATGCGCCACAGGTGGGGGCCAAACAGCGGTGCCTGGCAGCGCCGCGCATGTGCCAGGTAGAGCGCCAGGCTGGCTGCACCCACGGCGCACCAGGCCAGCCCCAGCTCCCAGCGCTGGCCCAGACTCTCCAGCCCGAGCGACAGCGCCACCATGCCCAGTGCCAGCAACAGGTAACCGGGCATGTCTAGCGGCGGCGGGCTGTCTGCGCGCAGGTGGGGCATGAAGCGCAGGCTGGCCAGCAGCCCCACCAGCCCCACGGGTACGTTGATGAGAAAAATCCAGTGCCACGAAGCCACTTGCACCAGCCAGCCACCCAGCGAAGGCCCCAGCAAGGGCCCCAGCAGCCCGGGAATGGTCACCAGGCCCATGGCGTGCAGAAATTGCGCCCGAGGAAAGCTGCGCAGCACCGCCAGCCGCCCCACCGGCAGCAGCAATGCGCCACCCCAGCCCTGCAGCACACGCGCAGCCACCAACCATTCCAGCGTGGCTGCCAGCGCACAGAGCACCGAGCCCAGCACAAACGCCACGATGGCGCCCAAATACACTGGGCGCACGCCAAAACGGTCGGCCAGCCAGCCCGATGCCGGAATGAGCATGGCCATGGCCAGCGAGTAGGCCACGATCACCGATTGCATCTGCAGTGGGCTTTCGCCCAGGCTCTGCGCCATCGCTGGCAGGGCGGTGTTGACGATGGTGGCGTCCAGCGTCTGCATGAAAAAGCCAATCGCCACCAGCCACAGCAGCGGCTGGCGTGCGTGCGCTTGTGGCGGGGCGGCGGGGGTGCTCATGGGCAAAAAAATACCGCCCGGCAGGGGGCGGTAATACGCTGGCGCGCAGGGCGCTCAGGCAGAAAAACTAGAGCCACAGCCGCAGGTGGTGGTGGCGTTGGGGTTCTTGATGACGAACTGCGCACCCTGCAGGTCTTCTTTGTAGTCGATCTCTGCGCCCACCAGGTACTGGTAGCTCATGGCGTCAATCAGCAGCGAGACACCGTTTTTGCTCATCACTGTGTCGTCTTCGTTGGTGATTTCATCGAAAGTAAAGCCGTACTGAAAGCCCGAGCAGCCGCCGCCTTGCACGAATACGCGCAGCTTCAGGTCAGGGTTACCCTCCTCGGCGATCAGTTCGGCCACTTTGCTGGCAGCACTGTCGGTAAAGAGGATGGGATCGGGCATCTCGGTGGCGATATCGGCAACGGCGCTCATGGACTTCTCCGCTAGGCAAAAAACTGCGCGAATGCTACTGCAAAGCGCGGCGAGGCAGGGCCGGGCTGAAGGCTTGCCAGCGCCCCCCACAGGGGCTTTGCCCGGCGCCAAAAGCACAAAGCCACCTGCGTGGACAGGTGGCTTTGTGGGCAGTTGCAAGCGTAGAAATTAACGCTTGGAGAACTGCTTGCGGCGGCGTGCAGAGTGCAAACCGACCTTCTTACGCTCGACTTCACGGGCGTCACGGGTGACGAAGCCGGCAGCGCTGAGCTGGGGCTTGAGTGTGGCGTCGTAGTCGATCAGGGCACGGGTGATGCCGTGGCGGGCAGCGCCAGCCTGGCCGGATTCACCGCCACCGTGGACGTTGATCTGGATGTCAAACGCTTCGATGTTGCCAGTCAGCACCAGGGGCTGCTTGGCGATCATGATCGAGGTTTCACGGCCAAAGTACTGCTGAATGTCTTTGCCATTCACAGTGATCTTGCCGGAGCCTTTTTTCAGAAACACGCGGGCGACGCTGGATTTGCGACGGCCGGTGCCATTGTTCCATTCACCAATCATCTCGGCTCCTTAGATTGCCAGGGGCTTGGGCTGCTGGGCGCTGTGCGGATGCTCGGCGCCACCATAGACCTTGAGCTTTTTGATCATGGCGTAACCCAGGGGGCCTTTGGGCAGCATGCCCTTGACGGCTTTTTCCAGGGCGCGGCCAGGATGCTTGGCTTGCAGATCGCGGAAGTTGGTTGCAGTGATGCCGCCGGGGTAGCCCGAGTGGCGGTAGTACACCTTGTCCAGGGACTTGGTGCCAGTCACTTTGATTTTGGAAGCGTTGATGATGACGATGTAGTCACCGGTATCAACGTGAGGTGTGTAGATGGCTTTGTGCTTGCCGCGCAGACGCAGGGCCACTTCGCTGGCGACCCGGCCTAGCACCTTGTCGGTGGCGTCAATCACAAACCACTCATGCACAACCTCAGCGGGTTTGGCGCTGACAGTAGTAGTCATGGGTTTTCTCTCTGGGAGTGTAGGCAGCCCTTTTCCACGGTCGGTGCTCTTCTCACGGGAGCCTCTTAGGTGGGGTAAATCTTTGCCGCGGGGCCAAGCAAACGCTGCAAAGCCCGCCATTATACAAATTCACAAAAAATAAAAACGGGCAGTTGTGTACTGCGGCGCTGGAGCAGTGCTCAGTTGTGGCCCAGCAGGCGCTTGCGCTGCTCTTCTTCTTCGTAGCGCTTGCGCTCTTGCACGCACACAGGGTGTTGGGCCAGTGCGGGTTTTTGGCATTCGTTGAACACACACATGGGGCGGGTGAGGAAGTTGCTGTCCGCACAGGCCTCCAATGGCCCACGTGCGGGTGCTGCCGCGGGCGCGGGTTTGGGTGCTGGGGGGGGGCTGGGGACTTCGCCTGCCGTGGCGGCTGGTGCTGGCGGGCGTGATGCAGGTGCTGTGGCAGCCTTTGGAGCACTCGGTTTGCGTGCCGGAACCACTGGGCTGGACGTGGCGGATGCCACGGGGCTGGGAGGCAGCGCTTCTTCGTGCCGAGGCTCGATCACCTCCTCACCAGGGCCGATGGCTTCGGAGGCTGCCAGACTGGCTGTCTGAGCCAGGGCTGGGGCTGGGCTCGGTGGCGGGCTGGCCGCTGGCATATGTTCTGGTGCAGGAGCGCGGTTTGGCGCCATCCACCAGGCACCTGCCAGCAGGGCTGTGGTCAGCAGCCCTGCACCAGCCCACAGGCGGGTACGGGGCGCGCGGGGGGCGATGCGTGCAGGTGCGGGGGCCGGGCGCTCGGGGACGAAGGCGGCGGCTTCTGGCACCGGCGGCGCAGGCGGCGGTTCGGGTGCTGCAGGGGCTTGGGCGTCTGATGGGGCGGGCGCGAAGATGGTGGCGCCAAAGTCCACCTCCATGGCCGTGGCGTGGTCCATGAAGCGCGTGGGCAAATCAGCGGTGGCCGACAGGTCTTGCCGCGATTCGGGTGCTGTGGCCCAGGCCGAGCCCAGGTCGGCGCGCCAGTCAAACTGCGCCCAGCCCTCGGGGGGCGAGCGCATTTCCAAGGCATCTAAAAAGGCGTCAATGGTTTGCGGGCGCTGCGCGGGCTGCAGGGCCAGCGCATGGGCGATGGCACCGATGAAGCGCTTGGAGTATTCCACGCCAAACTGCTGGCGCACGGTTTTGGCAATGCGCGCCGGGCGCACCATGCGGTCGCGAATCAGGCGCAGCGTGGCAGGCAGGGGGGCGTCGTTGCACAGGCAGCCATAGATCACGGCGGCCAGGGAATACAAATCTGTCCACGGCCCTTGGGGCAAGCCGGGCTCGTTGTCAGCGCTGGGGGCGTACTGCTCGATGGGCGCGTAGCTGACCTTGAGAATGGCCGTGAGCTGGCGCTGCATTTCGCCCTCGCCGATGGCGTGGCGTGCGGCCCCCAGGTCCAGCAGCACGGGCGGGCCGTTGTCCTGCAGAAAAATGTTGTCGGGCGAGATGTCGCGGTGCAAGGTGTTGCTGTCGTGCAGCACGCGCAGCGCGTCCAGAATCGACCACAGCAGTTTGCGCAGCCAGTCTTCCGAGGGCGGGCGGCGCATGTAGCTGCGCGCCTGCTTGAGTGTCATGCCTTGGTACAAGGGCATGACCATGTAGGCCGTGTTGTTCTCCTGCCAAAAGCGAAACACTTTCACCAGCGAGGGGTGGTCAAAGCGTGCCAGCAGCCGTGCTTCGTCGATGAACGAGGCCAGGCCGGCCTGGAAGGTGGCTTCGTCGGCGCGGGTGCGTACCGACAGTTGCTGGCCTTGCTGGCGCCCTGCCAGTGCCGAGGGCATGTATTCCTTGATGGCTACCGGGCGCTGCAAGGAGTGGTCAAAGGCCCGGTACACCATGCCAAACCCCCCCACTCCCAGCAGGCCCTGGATTTCGAACTCGCCCAGGCGGGTGCCGGTGGGCAGTGCGTCCACGTGGTCGGCGTGCAAGGCAGAAGGGAAATCAGCGGAGCTGCTCATCCTCAGAGGGGGGAGGTGTGGAAAAGGGGTGCGCGCGGCGCAGCGGGTGGGCGGTACTGTAACCCCGCCCGCTGCGCTTGCACAGCACGCCGCTACCATAGCGCCCTATGTTCAGTTACCGCCACGCCTTTCACGCGGGCAACCATGCCGATGTGCTCAAACACACGGTGTTGGTTGCCGTTTTGCAACATTTGACCGAAAAAGAAGCGGCGTTGCTGGTGCTTGACACCCATGCGGGTGCCGGGTTGTACCGCCTCGATGGCGACTATGCCCACACCAGTGGCGAGGCCGCAGACGGCATTGCCCGCTTGCTGCAGGCACAAGCCCAAGGCCAGGTGCTGGCCCCGGCCTTGCAAGACTATGTGGAGCTGGTGCAGGGCTTCAATGCGGCTGCAGCTACCAAAATTTACCCCGGTTCACCCTTTATCGCGCAGCGCCTGCTGCGCCCGCACGACCGCCTCAAGCTGTTCGAACTACACCCCACCGACCACCGTCTGCTGGCAGGTAACGTGGCCCAGTTGGAGGCCGGACGCCAGGTGGCCGTGGCGCTAGAAGATGGCTTTGAGGGGGTGAAAAAATTTCTGCCGCCACCGGCCCGCCGCGCCCTGCTACTGTGCGATCCCAGCTATGAAATCAAGAGCGACTACGCCCGCGTGCCCGCCATGGTGCAAGACGCGCTGCTGCGCTTTGCCACCGGCTGCTACGTGGTGTGGTACCCCATCATTGCGCGCCAGGAAGCACACGATCTGCCGCGCCGCCTCAAGGCCCTGGCCAGCAAAGCGGGCAAGGGCTGGCTGCACGCCACCTTGACAGTGAAGTCCAGCAAGATGACCGCGCTGCAAGACAAACGCCCTGGGCTGCCCGCCAGCGGCATGTTTGTCATCAACCCGCCCTACACCTTGCGTGCTGCTTTGCAGCCTGCCTTGGTGCAAATGCAGGCCCTGCTGGGGCAAGATCGCCACGCCGCGCACACGCTGGAGGTCAGCGGGGGGTGAGCCCCTGGGGTGCCGGGCGTGCGTCGTCTGTGTCTGGGCGCGTGGCGACGGCCTCGGTCGGCCCGTCTTTCTCCTCGTCTGGTGCGGGCGTAGGCTCATCCAGGCACAGCGCGCCTTGGCCGAGCGTGGCCAGCGCCACCTGCTTGATGCCCAAGCCTTTGCTGCCAAGCTTTTCTGCCGCTGCCTGGCTCAGGTCGATCACCCGCCCAGGGTGGAACGGCCCCCGGTCGTTGATGCGCACTTCCACCGCCCGCCCGGTGCGCAGGCTGCGCACGCACACCCTTGTACCGAAGGGCAGGGTGCGGTGTGCGGCGGTGAGGGCGCGCATGTCAAACAGCTCACCACTGGCGGTGCGGCGGCGATGAAAACGTGCGCCGTACCACGAAGCACCGCCGCGCTCGGTTTCGCGCAGTTCGTAGGGGTTGCTGGGCAGGGGTGGGGCGTCCTCGTCCTCATCCTCGTCGGGGGATAGACCGGCAGGGTCGAGCAGCATGGCTTCGCCGGGCACGCTCAGAACAAAGGGTGCAAAGTCTTCAGCCTTGGGCTGCAGGCCTTCGCTGGCCTGGGCCGGGCTGGCCCAGGCACACGCCCAGGCCAGGCACACGCCGCCCAGCCAGGCCCACACACGGGGGGCTGGTGGGCAGGCGGTGCTGCGCTGCTCAGCGCCCGCAGCGTGTGGCCACGTTCTGTTCAAAACGCCGCAGGTCATCCATTTCGCCGGGAGTCAGGTCAGTGCGCGCTTTTTTCGTTGCGAGGATGCGAAACGACTCAGCGCATTGCTCCGATTGCTGTGCTGAACGCACTTGCTGGCCCGCCTGTTCGCGCCGCTGCGCCAGCACCTCGGCGCGCTCGCTTTTGTATTGATCGGCCGCGTGCTTGCGCGCATCGCGCCAGTCGTCGTACTTGTGGCGGCGCGCGTCTTGGCGCTCGTCGTAGTAGCGCTGGCGTGCGTCCGATTCCTGTTCTTCGCAATCGCGCCGGTACTCGCGCCGCATACCGTCAATCACCTGGTACGAAGACACCGTGCGCGCCCGCAGGCTGTGGTGCAGCGTGCGGCAGCGCGGGCTCATGTACTGCACGTAAGGCGGCTCTTCCGGGGGGGCGACGTAGCCGCGCCCATAGCCATAGGACTGGGCCCAGGCGGGTGAGGCGGGCACGGCGGCGGCCATAGAGGCGATGAGCAGAGCAGGGATGCGCATGGTGTTCATGGCAGCACACGGAGCGAAGTCAAAAAGAGGCGCCGATCTTACCCAACCAGCCCCAGGCGCTGGCACAGCGCCAGCGTGGGGGCGCTTTGGTTCATGGTGTAGAAGTGCAAGCCGGGGGCGCCAGCGCGCAGCAACTGCTCGCCCAGCTGGCTCACCACATCCAGGCCAAAGGCGCGGATGCTGGCCGTGTCGTCGCCAAAGCCTTGCAGGCGCAGGCGAATCCAGCGCGGAATCTCTGCGCCGCAGGCGTCAGAAAAGCGCAGCAGCTGGCTGGCGCCGGTGATGGGCATGAGGCCGGGGACGATGGGAATGTTCACGCCCAGGCGCTGCGCTTCTTCGACGAAGCGGCTGTAGGCGTCGGCGTTGAAAAAATACTGGGTGATGGCCGAGTTGGCCCCTGCGCGCACCTTGGTGGCAAAGGCCTGCAGGTCGGCCTCGAACGAGCGCGCCTGGGGGTGCATTTCCGGGTAGGCCGCCACTTCAATGTGAAAGGCGTTGCCGGTTTCGGCGCGGATGAAGGCCACCAAATCGCTGGCGTACTGAAAGGCTCCGCCCAGACCGTAGCCGCTGGGCAGGTCGCCGCGCAGCGCCACCAGGCGGCGCACGCCCATGGCCTGCAGTTGCGCCAGTTCAGCGCGCACGCTCTCGCGCGTGGCGCCAATGCAGGAAAAGTGCGAGGCCGCGTCTTGGCCCTCGGCCAAAATCTCGCGCACCGTGGCAAAGGTGCCTTCTTGCGTGGAGCCACCGGCGCCGTAGGTCACCGAGCAAAACTGCGGCTGCAGCGCGTACAGCTGCTGGCGCACGGTGCGCAGCTTGTCGGCGCCCTCAGGGGTTTTGGGTGGGAAAAACTCGAAGCTGATGGGCAGGCTCATGCAGCCCTCCTTGCGTGAATGAAAAACTCGCGGTTGCCATCGCCGCCGGTGATGGCGCTGTCGTGCCAGCCCAGCACCTGCAGGCCCAGTGCGGTGCAGCAGCTGCGCAGGCGCTCTTGCACCACGGGGTACAGCGCGGCGTCGCGCACGATGCCGCCTTTGCCGACCTGGCCGGGTTGCAGCTCAAACTGTGGCTTGACCAGCATCAGCAGCTGGCCTTGCGGCGCCAGCAGCGGCACCAAGGCGGGCAGCACCAGCGTGAGTGAGATAAACGACAGATCGCCTGTGATGAGTTCGAACTGCTGCGGCGCCACCACGTCTTCGCGCCCGGCGCGGCGCTGGCGCAGCATGGGCACGGTGCCCGCGGCGCGCGCTTGGGCCTTGGCGGCACGCTCGGCCTTGAAGGCTTCGATGTCGTGCTCTTTGGCGTCGTCGCTGTCGTCGTAGTCTTCATCGACCTGGCCGCCGTTGCGCATCCAGGCGTAGGGCGCTTCGGGCTGGGTGTCGTTGTCTTCTGGCTCGGCTTCCACCTGCTCGCTCAGGGCGTGTTCGCAGGCTTCTTGCAGCAGCTCGGCGCTGAGGTGGCGCGCGTTCACGCCTTCGCAGCCAATCACGCGGGCATCGTTGCGCAGCCGCTCGTGCAGCTGGCCTTGGCCTACGTCCACGCCCACCACCATGGCCGCACCCGCTTGCAGCAGGCAGTCGGTGAAGCCGCCGGTGCTTTGGCCCACGTCCAGGCAGCACAGCCCGGCCACGCTCAGGCCGGTGGTGGCCAGCGCGCCTTCGAGCTTTAAGCCGCCGCGCGAGATGTATTTGGCCTCGGCGCTATCGAGCAGCTGAATTTCAGCGCAGCTGGGAATGTCGTCGCCATTTTTTTGCACGCGGTTCCACGGCAAGGTGGGCGCCAGGCGCCACTGCACCCCGGCAGCAATCAGGCGCTGGGCCTGCGAGCGGGTGCTGGCGTGCCCGTGCTCGACAAGAAATACATCGGCGCGCATGGCCTGTCCTCTCTTATTTTGATAGCTGCTAGCGCTTGCTTGGCGCCACTTTCAGGCCGATTTTTCCCTGAAAGTGGCTTGTGGCAAGCGCAAGCAGCTATGGTTTTTGAAGCTCAATAGCGGTAGGTATCGGGCTTGTAGGGGCCTTGCTTGGGCACGCCGATGTAGGCTGCCTGCTCGTCGGTCAGCTCGGTGAGCATGGCGCCCACTTTCTTCAGGTGCAGGCGCGCCACCTTCTCGTCGAGGATCTTGGGCAGCACGTACACCTTGCCCACTTGGTAGGCATCGGGCTTGGTGAACAGCTCGATTTGCGCAATCGTTTGGTTGGCAAAGCTGCTGCTCATCACGAAGCTGGGGTGGCCAGTGGCGCAGCCCAGGTTCACCAAGCGGCCCTTGGCCAGCAAGGTGATCTTCTTACCGTCGGGGAAGGTGATTTGGTCCACCTGGGGCTTCACTTCTTCCCACTGGTACTTCTCGATCGACGCCACGTCGATTTCGTTGTCGAAGTGGCCGATGTTGCAGACGATGGCCTGGTCTTTCATGGCCACCATGTGCTCGTGGCGAATGATGTCTTTGTTGCCGGTGGTGGTCACGAAGATGTCGGCCTTGTCGGCGGCGTATTCCATGGTCACCACTTTGTAGCCTTCCATCGCAGCCTGCAGGGCGTTGATGGGGTCGATTTCTGTCACCCACACTTGGGCGCTCAGGGCACGCAGCGCTTGGGCCGAGCCCTTGCCCACGTCGCCGTAGCCCGCCACCACGGCCACCTTGCCAGCAATCATCACGTCGGTGGCGCGCTTGATGCCATCGACCAGCGATTCGCGGCAGCCGTACAGGTTGTCAAACTTGCTCTTGGTGACGGAATCGTTCACGTTGATAGCGCGGAACAGCAGCGTGCCCTTGGCGGACATTTCGTTCAGGCGGTGTACGCCGGTGGTGGTCTCTTCCGTCACGCCGATGATCTGCGCGCTCTTGCGGCTGTACCAGGTGGCGTCTTGCGCGAGCTTGGCCTTGATCGAGGCAAACACGATGCGCTCTTCTTCCGACGTGGGGTTGTCCAGCACCGAGAGGTCTTTCTCCGCGCGCTTGCCCAGGTGCATGAGCATGGTGGCGTCGCCGCCGTCGTCCAAGATCATGTTGGGGCCTTCGCCTTCGGAGCCAGCGGCGCCAAATTCAAAAATGCGGTGGGTGTAGTCCCAGTAGTCTTGCAGCGACTCGCCCTTGACGGCAAACACCGGCGTGCCGGTAGCGGCAATGGCCGCCGCCGCGTGGTCTTGGGTCGAGAAGATGTTGCACGAGGCCCAGCGCACGCTGGCACCCAGGGCTTGGAGCGTTTCGATCAGCACAGCCGTTTGAATGGTCATGTGCAGCGAGCCGGTGATGCGCGCGCCCTTCAGGGGCTGGCTGGCGGCGAATTCCTCGCGGATGGCCATCAGACCGGGCATTTCGGTCTCGGCAATTTTGATTTCTTTGCGGCCCCAGTCGGCCAGGGTGATGTCGGCAATCACACAGTCGGTGTTCACGGGGGCGTTGATGCGTGCGTTCATGGAGTGCTCCAAAGCTTTGGAAACAGTTGGACAGGCCACTCACCGGGGGACAGGGAAAAAAGCTCACCACGCGGAAAGTGGATGAGCGTCGTTGCGAGATGATTCCGAGCCTCACGCCCCGCATTGGTGGGGGCGCTGCAACGCTCCTCGGAAGCGGCGGATTATACGGAAAGCGGGCTGGGTGGGTGTATTGGTTGTCAGTCGACAACTTTTAAGATGTTCGCCGCATAAAATGCGGAATCATGACCCGAAGCAAACATCCCCACAAAGACGTGGAAGCCGCCTTGGCCCACGCCGAAGCACAGGGGTGGCGCATTGACATCGGGGGTGCCCATGCCTGGGGCAAGATGTATTGCCCCTATAACGACGAGGAATGCCGCTGCGGCATCCACTGCATCACCAGCATCTGGAGCACCCCGAAGAACCCCGGCAACTTTGCCAAGCAGTTGCGCCGCGTGGTGGACAACTGCACCACCCAGCGCAAGACGTTGCTGAATCAGGAGTAAGCCATGGAATACGCATTCACCCTTAAATTCAAGCTCGGCGCCGACATGACCGACATGGATGCAGTGGCAGAACGCCTGGGCGCGCAAGGCTGCACCGATGCGCTGCTGGGACTGGGCCAGCCTGGCTATGTCGGGCTGGATTTTGTGCGGGAGGCAGAAGATGCCCAGTCTGCCTTGCTCAGCGCCATGGATGACGTGCAGCGGGCGTTGCCAGGCGCCGTGCTGGTCGAGGCTGGCCCCGATTTTGTCGGGCTGACCGACGTGGCCGCCGTGGTCGGCCTCTCGCGGCAGAACATGCGCAAATTGATGCTGGGGCACCACCAGCAGTTTCCGGCACCGGTACACAGCGGCAACCCGTCGGTCTGGCACTTGGCGCAAGTGCTGGAATTTCTGCAAGAGCGGCAATACGCCTTTCCCCAGGCGGTGCTGGATGTGGCGCACACCGCCATGCAAATTAACATCGCCAAGGAGCAACCACTGCTGAACCAGCGGTTGGCCACCCGCATTCGCCAGCACTTGCACGCCTGAGCGGCCTGCGGGGCGCACTGCGACACACCCTGTCGGCCCGCTCGGGTAGGCTTACGCTACCCGTTGCAACCCAAGGACAAACCGCCGTGACCACCGCCCCCAGCACCCCGAACAACGCCCCTTCCGCCCAACCCGTGGCCGCTCTGCTGGCCGAGATGGTGCTGCAATACGCCCAGCGCGACGCCAGCCAGGCGCTCAACGACTGGCTGGCCGATGCCCTGGTGCAGCGCACCGGCGCCAGCCCCGAAGCCGCGCGCGCCACCGCCGACAGCATCACCAGCTACCTGCAACAAAGCCACCACCTGCGCGCCGACCTGCGCGCCCATGTGGAACAGGGCAAATCGCGCAGCAGCTGGGTTGCCAGCCAGATTGAGCGCATTGCCAGCGACCACCAGGCCAGCCCCGCCGACGTGGCTGCCCTGAGTGCGCTGCTCTCGGGCCAAACCAGTGCCGAGGGCGAGCCCACCAGCCCGCGCGACTGGAACGACATCAGCCGCATTGCCTTTGCCAAAGACCTGGAGCAGCAGCAACTGCTGCTCACCGCAGGCAGCGTGCTGGAAGACGGCGCGCGCCAGTGGGCCAGCAGCGCGGTGGACGTGTGGCTGCAAGAGCAACCCCACAGCGCCGCACTGGCGCAAAAATTGCTGCGCGGTGAACTGGATGTGAACAGCGCTACCGGCCTGCAAGCCACGCTAGCCATTGCCACCGACATTGCCACCCGCCAGGGCCTGCTGGGCGGCGACCTGCGCCAAGCCCAAGAGCGCGGCGAGCTACTTCCCGAATGGTTTGCCCAGAACACCTTTATTGGCACCGAAAACGCCCGCACGCTCTACGCCGTGGGCACCGGCCAGCTGGACGCCAACGAAGCCATCGACCGCATGGCTGAAACCGCCACGGCTTCGCTGGTCAGCACCACGCGCGTGGTGTGCCGAAAAATGGGTGGCGAACTTGGGCAGAAACTGGGTGAGGCTGTGGGTAAGAGGTTTCCATTTTTGGCGCCGTTTGCCGCACCGCTGGGGCGCAAGGTGGGCGAGTTTTTGGGCGATGCCTTGGGCAGACTGGCTGGCAGCGCCGCCGGTAAAGTGATTCAAAAGGGTGTGGAACTGGCCAAGTCGGGGGCGCGGGCGGTGGTGTCGGCGGTCAAGAGTGTGGCGCAGGGTGTGGGCAACGCGGTCAAGTCGGTTGCCTCTTGGTTTGGATTCTGATTTGTAAAGGGAAAAACATGGCCATTAAGATCATTAAATTCGATTTGCCTATCAACGGCACCAAAGTCACCACGCTGGAAGCGTTGCGCGACAACCTGACGGATGAAATCGTCCCACTGGCGCGCTCGGGCCAATTAGAACGCTGGTTCAAGTCACGGCAAATGCCGCAGCAGGCCCAGGCAGTGGCAGCTGCTGTTTCGCAGCACGCTGAAGACAAAGCGCTGTTTTTGGCACTGTGCGCAGTGCTGGAAGTGGAGGTTCATCCCGACGACGCCAGTGCGATTTTTGATGCGCCACCCGAGGCAGGGCGGCATATCAAAGGTGGAAAATATTTTGATTTATATGAAGAGCTGAAAAAATCCCATGAGGCAATGCAAGAGAGTGCGGACAATAGAATCGACGAACTCGAATCGGCCATCGAAAAAATTTTTACCACAAAAAGTGGAGTAGTGCGTTTGAGTGAAAATGGTTATCGTGCAGATTTTATGATGTCTGTAAAATTTGAAAACGATGAATTAAGGGAGCATCTTAAGCAAATTCTTAGAAAATCCACGAAGAGAAAATTTGATTTAAAAGAAAAAGAAAAAGATGTACTCTCAATTGTGAGGGAGGTGGTTAGGGCGAGGGGTTAATTCATTGTATATTTATTTCCTGTAAAAAATGGATGAAAATTATTTTAATAAATAAAATTCATTAAAAACTGCGTTCCTAGAAAATGATTCTCCAAGAAGCCCTCCGTACACACGCGCTATCGCATTACCCCATTTTGCATATCATCACTCACGATGATGCAGAAGTAGATGCGCTAATTTCCCATATTGACTCCGAGCGAAAAATCATCGAATGGAATATGGCGCGCGGCTTGGTGCGGTTTGATACCAAGCGCCCGCTGATGGACTGGTGTGATTTGGCCGCTGCGCTGGACAATCTGTTGGACCAAGAGCTGCATCAGCATTTCATCGTGATCCGCGACGCCCATATGGGCCTGTGTGACCAGCCGCTGGCTGTGGCGCGGCTCAAAGCGCTGACCACCAAAATCCTCGAATCGACGGAGATGGAAGTCACCATTATTTTGGTTTCTTCTGAAAAATGCGTGCCGCGCGAGCTGGAGAAGTTCATCACGCTGTTTGAAATGCCGCTGCCCGATGAAGCTGCCATCCAGGCGCTGATTTTGGAATATGCCGATGCCTACGGCGTGACCGTGGATGAAGATGGGTTGAAAAAACTGTGCCTGGCTTTTCAGGGCTTGAGCCGTTACGAGATTGGCCAGTTAATCAATCGCGGCTACCAAAAAGACGGCATGATTGGCGCCAAAGACATTGAGCTGGTGCAAACTGAAAAATCCCAAATCATCCAGAAAAGCGGCCTGCTGGAAATGGTCAAGCTGCGTGAGCAAATGGATGATATTGGTGGCTTGGAAAAACTCAAACCCTGGCTGGTGCAAAAGTCCCAAATTTTTGCCGATTGGCCTGCGGCGCGGGATTTTGGTGTTGAATCGCCCAAGGGCGTGATGATTGTGGGTATGCCCGGCTGTGGTAAATCGCTTACCGCCAAAGCTACGGCCAGCCTGTTTGGCTTGCCACTGCTGAAAATGGACATGGGCTCGCTGATGGGCAAATACGTGGGCGAGAGCGAAGGCAATATGCGCCGCGCTATTGCTGTGGCTGAAGCTGTGAGCCCCTGCGTTTTGTGGGTGGATGAGGTGGAAAAAGCCTTTTCCGGTATTGGCAGCGGCGGTGCCGGTTCGGAAGTGGCTACGCGCCTGTTTGGTTATTTTCTGACTTGGATGCAAGAAAAAACCGCCCAGGTATTTGTGGTGGCTACCGCCAACGATATTTCTGCCCTGCCGCCTGAATTGCTGCGCAAAGGCCGGTTTGACGAGATTTTTTACGTCGATTTTCCGAGTGAAGATGAGCGCAGTGCGATTTTTAAGGTGCATCTGGAAAAGCGCAAAAAAATGAATGCACACATTGACCTGAAAAAACTTGCCAAAGCCACCGACAAGTATTCCGGCGCTGATATTGAATCGATTGTCAAAGAAGGCATTGAGCTGGCCTTTTTGGATGGCCGTGCAGACCTCAGTACCGAACGCTTGGTGCAAGTGATCAAGGCAACCCATCCGCTGGGCATGGTGATGAAAGACAAGGTTCAAAAGTACAAAGATCGCTTTGCCGAGATGAAAATCAAATCGGCCTCTTGAGGCTGGGGTGTGGCTTGGGGCGGTGGGCCTTGCACCCTGGCACTGGTGCAACGCTCGCAGCCACCCGCCGGTAAAATCCGCCCCCTTTGCCGCGCCCGCTCTCGGCGCGCCCTGCCCGCCTCTTGTTTTGCATGGGTTGCGGGCCTTGTTTTTTCGGAATCCCCCTGTGTCCTACGCCTCTGAAACCCGGCGCCGCCGCACCTTCGCCATCATTTCCCACCCTGACGCGGGTAAAACCACGCTGACGGAAAAGCTGTTGCTGTTCTCGGGTGCCATTCAGATTGCGGGCGCCGTCAAGGGCCGCAAGGCTTCACGCCACGCTACGTCGGACTGGATGGAAATTGAAAAGCAGCGCGGTATTTCGGTGGCCAGCTCGGTGATGCAAATGAGCTACCGCGACCACGTCATCAACCTGCTCGACACGCCCGGCCACAAAGACTTCTCGGAAGACACCTACCGCGTGCTCACGGCGGTGGACTCGGCGCTGATGGTGATTGATGCGGCCAATGGTGTGGAAGCGCAAACGCGCCGCCTGATTGAGGTCTGCCGCCAGCGCGACACGCCCATCATCACCTTCGTCAACAAAATGGACCGCGAGGTGCGCGATCCGCTGGACATCCTCGACGAAGTGGAGCGCGAACTGGGAATGCCCTGCTGTCCCATGACTTGGCCCGTGGGCCAGGGCAAATCGTTCGGCGGCATCATCGATTTGCGCACGCAGAGCATGACGGTGTTCCAGGCCGGCAGTGAGAAGCGCCCGGAAGACTTTGAGGTCATTCCGTTGTCGGAGGCTGACACCTTGCGCGCGCGCTTTGGCCAAGCGTTTGACGACGCCATGGAAAGCATGGAACTGGCGGTAGGTGCTTCCATTTCTTGGAACCACGAACAGTTTCTGGCCGCCAAGCTCACGCCGGTGTTTTTCGGTTCCGGGGTGAACAATTTCGGGGTGCAGGAAGTGCTCAACGCCGTGGTGGATATGTCGCCGCCACCGGGCCCACGCCTGGCCTACCAGGAGGTGAACCGCCAGCGCGAAGAGCGCACGGTGCGCCCCGAGGACAGCGGTTTTTCTGGCGTGGTGTTCAAGGTGCAAGCGAACATGGACGCCAACCACCGCGACCGCATCGCCTTTGTGCGTGTGGCCAGCGGCAAGTACATCCCCGGCATGAAGATGAAAGTGCAGCGCACCGGCAAGGAGCTGCGCCCCACTTCCGTGGTGACTTTCATGAGCCAGCGCCGCGAGGCCGTGGATGAAGCTTACGCAGGCGACATCATTGGCTTCACCATCCACGGCGGTGTGCAATTGGGCGATTCGATCACCGACGGCCCGGCGCTGCAGTTCACCGGCTTGCCCTTCTTCGCCCCCGAGCTGTTCATGACCGTGGTGCTGAAAAACCCGCTGCGCTCCAAGCAGTTGCAGCAGGGCCTGATGGAGCTGGGCGAAGAGGGCGCCATCCAGGTGTTCAAACCGGATGCGGGCGGCAACATGTTGCTGGGCGCCGTGGGTCAGCTGCAGTTCGAGGTGGTGCAGCACCGCCTGAAAACTGAGTACGACTGCGACATTCGCCTGGAAGGCTGCCAGTACACCGGCGCGCGCTGGATCACGGCAGACACGCCTGCCGAGCTGCGCGAGTTTGAGGGCGCCTACCCGCTGCGCCTGGCGCACGACGCGGCCAACACCCTGGCGTTTTTGTGTACCAGCCCCTACGACGTGCGTCTGGCGCAGGAGCGTTTTCCCAAAATCCACTTTCACCCCTTGCGCGAGCATGCCGGGCTGGAGCTGCAGGGCGCTTGAGTGGCGTTGCGTCGCAAAATTGCGACGCGGCAGGCCTGCCGCCTCTCCTAGAATGCCCTTTTCTCAAGAAGGGTTCAGACCATGGCACGGCGACTTCCTGCGGTTTTGGTGTTGGCATTGGCGTTTGCCAGCGGCTGGGTGTGGCAGCCCGCGGCCCTGGCCGATACGGCCCAGGCCCGCGCGCCCATTGATCTGGACGCCCGCCTGAAAGAGGTGGTGGCCAACCCCACCCAGGCGGAAGATCTGTTCAAGGTGGGGCGCAAGGTGGCGGCGGTGTGTGCCAACTGCCACGGTGAAGGCGGCAACAGCGTGTTGCCTTCGGTGCCCAACCTGGCGGGCCAGAACCCGGCCTATTTGCTGGAGCAGGTGCGCCAGTTTGCCGATGGGCGGCGGCGCTACGAGTTCATGGAGGGGATGATCCGCGCCATGAGCAACGATGAAAAAATCGGCAGCGTGCTGTTCTATTCGACGCAAAAAGTCACCCACAAGCCCGCAACCAACCAGGTGCTGGCGAATCGGGGGCAGGCCATTTTTGAGAAAAACTGCTTTCGCTGCCACGGCACCGATGGTCGGGGCAGTGACGTGGTGGCGCGCATTGCCGGGCAACAAGACGAGTACCTGCGCACCACCTTGCGCCGCTACCGCGATGGCGTGAACGTGCGCGCTAATTCCATCATGACGCCCAACGCGCGCAACCTCACCGACGCCGACATTGAAGGCCTGGTGGCCTACGTGTCCTCCATGCCCTAAGAGCGTGTTCACGATCTCCACGCGGGTGTGCAGGCGCGGAATCGGGCGGTCTGCGTTGTTGCAAATCCTCGCAATAGCAAGGCTATTGCTGCGGTTTGCGCCTAGCAGCCCATCTCGATTCGCATCCTGCACCCCTTCGCGCGAGATCGTGAACACGCTCTAAGCCCGTGGGCTCAGGTGCAGGGCTGGCTGTAGCGTCACAGCGCCAGCAACTGCGCGCGCACGGCGTCGGGAATGGTGGCCGCGCGCTTGCTGGCCGGGTCAATGAACACCAGCCCGGTTTTGCCGCGCGCCACTTCGCGCCCTTGCGAGGCCTCGCTCACGCGCCACACCAAATCCAGGGCGCAGCGGCTCAGCTCGCGCGGCGCCACATCAATGCGCAGCGTCTCGCCGTGGAAGGCTTCTGACAGGTACTGCGCCTGCATATCGCCCACCACCAGAGACAGGCCTTGCACATTCGATTCGTGGTAGCCCAAAGACTGGAAAAAGCGTACCCGCGCTTCTGACACCAGGGTCAGCAGCAGGGCGTTGTCGAGGTGGCCGCCGTAGTTGACCAGGCTGAGATACACCTGCACCTCGGTGGAAAAACCAAAGCGTTCGGGCAGTTCGAGGGTGACGCGTGCCATCAATGTTCCTTGCGTAAATGGGCGGGGGCGATTTTCAGCGCCTCACGGTATTTGGCCACGGTGCGCCGCGCGCACTCGATGCCTTGCTCTTTCAGCAGCTCTGCGATGCGGTTGTCCGACAGCGGCTTGCGCGGGCTCTCGGCCTCAATCAACTGGCGGATCAGCGCGCGCACGGCCGTGCTGGAGGCGTTGCCGCCGGTGTCGGTGCCCAGGCCGGAGCCAAAAAAATACTTCAGCTCGTAGGTGCCTTGTGGCGTGGCCATGTATTTGGCGCTGGTCACGCGCGAAATCGTCGATTCGTGCAGGCCCAGCTCGTCGGCAATCTCGCGCAGCACCAGCGGACGCATGGCCAGTGCGCCATGGACAAAGAAGTTTTTTTGCCGCTGCACGATGGCTTTGGAGACGCGCAAGATGGTGTCAAAGCGCTGCTGGATGTTTTTGATGAACCAGCGTGCTTCTTGCAGCCGGGCTTGCAGCGCTGGCCCACCGGCACTGCCGCGCTGGCCGCGCAAAGCGTTGGCATAGGCCTCGTGGATGCGCAGGCGCGGCATGACCTCAGGGTTGATTTGCACCGACCAGCCGCTGCCTTGGGGCTGCACGATGACGTCGGGCACGAGGGTCTGGCGTTGCACGTCCACAAAGCTGCGCCCTGGGTGAGGCTCCAGGCGCACGATCAGCGCCAGTGCCTGGCGCACCTGCTCGCTCGTGCCGTGACACAGCTGGGCCAGTTTGCGCAGGTCGCGCCGTGCCAACAGCTCCAGCGGCTGGCTGCACACCCGCTGCGCCACTTGCAGCACGGCGGGGTCGTGTACCTCGCCCGCGCGCGCCAGTGCCCGCAGTTGCAGCACCAGGCACTGTGCCAGGTCGCGTGCGCCGACACCGGCAGGCTCCAGGTGCTGCAGCAGGCCCAGCGCCACCTGCAGGTGGTGCAGCACTTGCTCGCGCTCCTCGGGGTCGGTGCTCTCGCAAAGGTGCTCGGCCAGATTGGGCAGGGGGTCGGGCAGGTAGCCGTCGTCGGTCAGGGACTCGATCAGGAAATACAGCGCTGCGCGGTCGGCAGGCCCCAGGCGCAGGGCCAGGGCCTGGCGGTGCAGGTGCTCGGCCAGCGATTCGTGCTGTGCTACGCGCTCGAAGGCTTCGCTGCCGTCGTCGCCTGGGGCGCTGGCGCTGCTGCGGGCCAGCAGGCTCTCGGGGCCATCTGTGCCCCCCAGGCCATCGGCATCGTCGAAGCTGCCCTCACCCTCCCAATCTGGGGGTATGGCATCAAATTCGGCTCCAGCCCTTTCCTGGTCTGCGCTAGCAGCTCCTGAATCAATAGCATCCAGAGGCTCTTCTGCACGGCTGTCTGGTGCGCTGGTGGGTGGCTGGGCGCTGTCGTTGCTGGTGCTGTCGTTGTTGCTGTCGGCCTCGTCGCGCTCCAAGAAGGGGTTGTCGCCCAGCATGTGCTCGACTTCTTGCTCCATCTCCAGCGTCGAGAGCTGCAGCAGCCGGATGGATTGCTGCAGCTGTGGGGTCAGGGCAAGGTGCTGCGAGACGCGCAGGGACAGGCCAGCTTGCATGGAGGACATCTACATGCGGAAGTGTTCGCCCAGATAGACGCGGCGCACGTCCGCGTTGTCCACAATTTCCGAGGGCGTGCCCTGGGCCAGCACCTGGCCGTCGCTGATGATGAAGGCGTGGTCGCAAATGCCCAGCGTTTCACGCACGTTGTGGTCGGTGATCAACACGCCAATGCCGCGCTCTTTCAGAAAACCGATGATGCGTTGAATCTCAATCACGGCAATCGGGTCGATGCCGGCAAAGGGCTCGTCGAGCAAGATAAAGCGTGGCTGTGTGGCCAGGGCGCGGGCAATTTCCACGCGCCGCCGCTCGCCACCCGACAGGGCCAGCGCAGGTGAGTCGCGCAGGTGCTCCACGCGCAGCTCTTCCAGCAGGCGGGTCAGGCGCTCTTCGATCTCGGCCTTGGACAGGGGCTGGCCCTGTGCATCGGTTTGCAGCTCCAGCACGGCGCGCACGTTGTCTTGCACGTTGAGCTTGCGAAAAATCGAGGCTTCCTGCGGCAGGTAAGACAAGCCCAGGCGTGAGCGCCGATGGATGGGCATGTTGGCAATGGATTGCTCATCGATGCGGATGTCTCCGCCGTCGCTGCGCACCAGGCCAACGATCATGTAAAACGAGGTCGTCTTGCCCGCCCCGTTAGGGCCCAGCAGGCCCACCACTTCGCCCTTGCGCACGGTCAGTGAAACGTCTTTCACCACCTTGCGCCCGCCGTAGGATTTTTTCAGGTGCAGCACTTGCAGGCAGCTTTCCTGCACCTGCGCTGCGGGCGCGGCTGCTGCGACTTTCACGGCTGCGCCCCCTGGGTGGCGGAGCTGGGGCGCAGCACCGGGGCCACGCCGGGCAGCGGCTGGGTGGACAGTGGAGCCGCTTCTTTGGGTACCAGCATGGCACGCACACGAGCGCCTGCAGGGGCGTCGCCTGCACCGTCGTTGCGTGCGGTGGCTGCGCTATCGACGGCGAAATGGTCGGTCAAATTGTTGTAGGTGATGGTGCTGCCATTGATCTCGTCGCCCAGCAACGCCCCCCGGTAGCGGCGCAGTTGCGCGCGCTGGCGCAGCTTGACGGTGTCGCTGCGCCCGTCGTATTCAATGGTTTCGCCTTCGCCTTCAACGTATTCTTCCGGCTGGCCTGCGGCAACGTCGCGTTTTTGGCGGAAGAAGGCGCGCTGCCCCGCTTCAGCGGTGACGGTGGCCGCTTGGTAGCCTTCGGGCGTTTGGCGCACCTCCAGGCGGGCACCGCGCAGCACGATGGTGCCTTTGGTCATCACCACCCGGCCCGTGAATACCGTGGTTTGCTGCAGCTCATCGTGGCGCAGGCTGTCGGCCTCGATGTTCATGGGCTTGTCGCGGTCAGCACGCTCGGCGTGTGCCATGCCCGCCGCAGCACAGGCCAGGCACAGCAGCAGCGCAGCGAGGATGCGGTGGGAGGGGAGAGGGCGGCGTTGGGTCATGGGGCACGAATCTTGCATGGATTGTAGCCCCCGGTGCTGAAAAAAAGCCCGCAACAGGTGCGGGCCGTGGGCGAGGGGGCGCGGCAGGCTCAGCCTTTGCGAGCTTGTTCGGCCAGTTGATCGACCACGCGCAGCACGTTTTCCAGGCTGCCGGCCATGGTGCCGTCGGTGTAGTAGCGGCCCGCCACGCCCATCGAGGGCACGCCTTCCACGCCATAAGCGTCTTGCAGCTGAGTGGCTTTGCGCACCTGGTTGGAGACGGTGAAGGAGTTGTACATCTCCTTGAACTTGGCCATGTCCATGCCTTGCTTGCCAAACCACTCAAAAATGTCGTCGTCTTTGTTCAGCTTCAGGCGATCAACGTGGATGGCGCGGAACACTTTGGCGTGGAACTCGTCCACTTTGCCCAGGCCTTCCAGGGTGTAGTAGATTTTTTGCTGGGGCACAAAGCTGGCGTTGAAGGCCACGGGCACGCGGCGCACCACCACCGAGGCGGGGGCCGATTGTTTCCAGGTGGCAAAACGCGGTTCGAACGAGTTGCAATGGCCGCAGCTGTACCAGAAGAACTCAATCACCTCCACTTTGCCTGCAGGCGCGTCGGTGGGGGCGGGTTTGTCGAGTTTGCGGTAGTCCTTGCCCTCACGCAGCTGGGCATGTGCGGGCAGGCCCAGGCCCAGGGTCGAAACGGCCAGAGCGCTGGCAGCAGTCAGAGAAAACGCGCGGCGTTGCATAGTGAAAAACTCCTTGAAAAGCGGCAAGACTGAGCCCGCCGGGCGGCAAAAGTTCAGCGCTGTACGCGCACCAGGTTGGAGTCCACGCTGGCGCTGTCGAGCTTGTCTTTGAGCTGTTCGGCGTCGCTGCGCTTGTTGAACGGCCCTACGCGCACGCGAAACACGGCGCGGCCATTTTGTTCACGCTCGCTCACGCGCGCCTCCCAACCGAGCATGGCGACTTTGGCGCGCTGGGCGTCGGCCTCTGCTTGCGAGCGGAAGGCGCCCACTTGCACGAAATAATCGAAGGCATCGGCGGTGGCCGTTGCCGCTGCGGGGGACGAGGCGGGCGCAGCGCTGGCACGCGCTTTGGCAAAGTCGCCCAGCGGGTCGGCCGAGGCGCTGGCCTTGGCGTCTTTGCTCTCTTTGGCTGCCGAGGCTGCCGTTTGCGCGGCCTTGGTGGGCGCATCTTTGGCGGGCACCGTGATCACGGGCGGCGCCATCACTTCCACTGTGGCACTGGCGGGTGCCGGTGCCGGGGCAGGCTCAGAGGCTGCCAGGCGTTTGCCTTGCTGCAGCATCTGGTTGGGGTTCCAGTCGCGGTTTTTTTCTGCTTCCGTGGCTTCCTGGTCGTTCGAGCGCATGGTGCCCTTGCTGAGGAAGGGCACGGGCACCTTGGTGACGTAGATGGCCACGGCCAGGGCCGCGCCCAGGCCCAGAATCAAACCCAGGATCAAACCCAAGATGGTGCCGCCGCGTTGTGTGTTCATGGTTGAAAGAGGCTGGAGGGGCTGCGGGAGGGAGCGTGCGTGACCTAGGGGGGTGCGCGCAGCGCTCACATGCGTTCGGGCGCCGACACGCCCAGCATCTGCAGGCCATTGGCCAGTACCTGGGCGGTGGCCGCCACCAGCGCCAGGCGCGCACGCTTGACGCGTTCGTCATCCACCAAAATGCGCTCGGCATCGTAGTAGCTGTGGTAGCTGGCAGCCAGCTCGCGCAGGTAAAAGCTCACGTCGTGCGGGGCGTTGCCGTTGGCCGCCGCCGTCAACATTTCCGGGTATTTGGACAGCATGAGCATCAGCGCTTGGGCTTGCGGGCCTTCGAGGGCGGACAAGTCCACATCCTTGAGCGCTGCCACACCTGCGCCGCCTTGCTCTTGCCAGGCACGCAGCACCGAGCAGATGCGTGCATGGGCGTACTGCACGTAGTACACAGGGTTGTCGTTGTTTTGCGCCACGGCCAAATCCACGTCAAAGGTGTACTCGGTATCGGGCTTGCGGCTCAAAAGGAAGAAGCGCACGGCGTCTTTGCTCGTCCACTCGATCAAATCGCGCAGCGTCACGTAGCTGCCCGCGCGCTTGCTGATTTTCACTTCTTCACCATTGCGCACCACGCGCACCATGGTGTGCAGCACGTAGTCGGGGTAGCCCGCAGGAATGCCCACATCGGCCGCCTGCAAGCCCGCACGCACGCGGGCGATGGTGCCGTGGTGGTCGGTGCCCTGGATGTTCACCACCTTGGTAAAGCCACGTTTGAATTTCTGGATGTGGTAGGCCACGTCGGGCACAAAGTAGGTGTAGCCGCCATCGCTTTTGCGCATCACGCGGTCTTTGTCGTCGCCGTAGTCGGTGGACTTGAGCCACAGCGCGCCGTCTTGCTCGTAGGTCTTGCCGTTGGCAATCAATCGCTGCACGGTTGCTTCCACGTGGCCGTTGGTGTACAGGCTGGATTCGAGGTAGTACTCGTCGAACTTCAGGTTGAACGCCTGCAGGTCTTTGTCTTGCTCGTTGCGCAGGTAGGCCACGGCGAACTGGCGGATGTTGTCGTAGTCTTCAACGTCGCCATTGGCGGTGAACTCGCGGTCATCGGCCTTCACGGTTTCCTTGTTCAGGAAGGCCTGGGCGATGTCGGCAATGTAGTCGCCGTTGTAGAAATTCTTGGCCAGCGGGTTGTCGGCGTCGGTGGGCCAGACCTCGTCGCCGGGCTTGAAGCCCTTGGCGCGCAGCTGGGTGGATTTGGTCAGCGTGTCGATCTGCACGCCCGCGTCGTTGTAATAGAACTCGCGGTGTACGTTCCAGCCCTGGCTGGCGTACAGGTTGCAAATCGCATCGCCCAGCGCCGCCTGGCGGCCATGGCCCACGTGCAGCGGGCCGGTGGGGTTGGCCGAGACAAACTCCACCAGAATTTTTTCGCCCCGCTGGGGCTGGTGGCCAAACTGGGCGCCTTGGCCCAGCACTTCGCGGATCACTTCCTGCTTGGCGGCAGGCTTGAGCCGAATGTTCAGAAAGCCGGGGCCCGCGATTTCAATGGCATCCACCCACTGCTGAAAGGCGGGCGTGGCCTCCAGCGCGGCCTTGAGCTGCTCGCCCAGGGCGCGCGGGTTGAGCTTGAGCGGCTTGGCCAGTTGCATGGCGGCCGTGCAGGCATAGTCGCCGTGGGCAGCCACTTTGGGGTTTTCAAAGGCGGCGCGCGCACCGGCGCCGGGCGAGATGTTTTCCAGCTCGGCCGCCAGCGCGGCGAGCAATTGCTGTTTCACGAGAAGCATGGGCGCGCATTCTACGGGTCACCCCGCAGTGGTCGGGCGGGTGTGCGCGGTTATGCTGCGCTGCCCGCTGTCGGGCTGTTTTACGCTCTTGCAGGAGATATCTTCCATGCGCACGTTCTTCACTTTCCTGGCTGGCGCTGGCCTGGCCTTGTCCTTGACCACCGCCTACGCTGCCGAAGGGGCCGCCCCCGCCACCCCCGCCAAGGCCCCTACGGCCCAGCAGTCGAAAATGGCCACCTGCAACACTGAGGCAGGCGACAAAAAAGGCGACGAGCGCAAGGCTTTCATGAAGCAGTGCTTGGGCGCCACCGCTGGCGCCAACCAAGCGGGCGCCTCACCCGCTGCCAGCAACAAACAGCTCGCGCAGCAAGAAAAAATGAAAACCTGCAACGCCGAGGCCAAAACCAAGGCCCTCAAAGGCGATGAGCGCAAGGCCTTCATGAAAGAGTGCCTGAGCAACAAGGGCTGAACCCCGTTCGCCGTCAAACCACGCACCCCCAGCATGTGCCATGTGGCTATGGCAGATGCTGGGGGTGCTCTTTTTTCAGGAGCTGCTCGCGCTTATCCCGTGCGGCTAAGAGGCCAAAAACAGTCTGAAAAAATGGCCGGGCGTGGGCTCCAGGCAGGGGTGCAGGCGCCGCCCGCACCACAAAGCGCTTTCATAAGGCTAAATTCATAGCCAAATTAGGCTCTTGGCCGCACGGGGTAAGCGCAAGCAGCTATTAAAATAAGAGCTTCAAGCGCGCATCAGCGCTTCGATCTCATCGGGCGCCACGGGTACGCCGCGCGTGATCAGCTCGCAGCCGCTGTCGGTGACGATGGCGTCGTCTTCAATGCGGATGCCGATGCCGTGAAACGGCCCGGGTGCATCGCTGCCGGGGCGCACGTACAGGCCGGGCTCGATGGTTAGCACCATGCCGGGGCGCAAGATGCGGCTGGGGCGCTCGGTCACGCTCTGGCCGGTGAGGGGGTCTTGGCGCTCGGTGGTGTGCTCGGCCTCGCTGGGTTCGATGTAGCTGCCGCAGTCGTGCACGTCCAGGCCCAGCCAGTGGCCGGTGCGGTGCATATAAAACGCGCTGTAGGCTTTGCTGGCAATCACGTCTTGCGCGCTGCCCACCTTGTTGCTGTCGAGCAAGCCCAGGTCGAGCAGGCCTTGCGCCAGCACGGCCACGGTGGCCTCGTGCGGGTCGTTGAAGCGGGCGCCCGCACGCGTGGCGGCAATGGCGGCTTGCTGGCTGGCCAGCACCAGCTCGTAGAGCGCGCGCTGCGGGCCGGTGAACTTGCCATCGGCGGGGAAGGTGCGGGTGATGTCGCTGGCGTATCCATCCAGCTCGCAGCCTGCATCGATCAGCACCAGCTCGCCGGGGCGCACGGGGGCGGCGTCGGCGCGGTAGTGCAGCACGCAGGCGTTGGCACCGGCGGCGACGATGCTGTTGTAGGCCACCGACTGCGCGCCGTGGCGGCGAAACTCGTGCAGCAACTCGGCTTCGAGGTGGTATTCGCGCACCTCCTGGCCAGCGCGCAGCATCTGCGCCGAGGTTTGCATGGCGCGCACATGGGCCCCGGCGCTGATGTGCGCGGCGCGGCGCATCACGTCCAGCTCGTGTGCGTCTTTCACCAGGCGCATTTCATCGAGCAAGGTACACAGGTCGCCTTGCTGCGCGGGCACCAGCACGCCTTGGCGCACGCGCGCGCGCACCGGAGCCAGCCAGCCTTCCACGCGCGCAGCCAGGCCGGGGTGGGTGGCAAAGGGGTACCAGACTTGCTGGCGGTTTTCCAGCAGGCGCGGCAGCAGGGCGTCGAGTTCGGCAAACGAGTGCGCAGCGTCCACCCCCAGGGCGGCGGGTGCAGCTTCGGGGCCCAGGCGGTAGCCGTCCCAGATTTCGCGCTCGAGGTCTTTGGGCGCACAAAACAGCGTGCTGTGGCCTTCAGAGGTGAGCACCAGCAGCGCCTGTGGTTCGGTGAAACCTGTCAGGTAATAAAAGTAGCTGTCAGCGCGAAAGGCAAAGCCGTTGTCGCGGTTGCGCGGCTGCTCGACGGCGGTGGGGATGAGGGCGACGGCGCGCGGGCCGAGTTGCGCGGCCAGGCGCGCGCGGCGTTGGGCATGGACGGAGTTCATGCGCGGCATCGTACTGCTGGTGGGAGTTAGAGGTACTCCTGCGCCCGGTAGGCCGTGAAGACAGCGCTGCGCAATTCCTCAGCGGCGGGGCCCACGGCGCACACCCGCGCTTCCTCCAGCGTCTGGTTGTTCAGGTACTGCAGGCACAGCGTGGCGGGCCAGGGCATGAAGGGCGTGAGCCCGGCGGCAATAAAGCCCAGCCCCAGCGCCTCGGTGCAGGCGGCGCCGGTGGCGCGCTGGCCCAGGTCCAGGCTCAGGTACACCACGTCTATGTGTGCGCGGCACAGCTGGCGCAGGGTGCGGCGCAGCACGGGCGCCAGGTCGGCCCCCGCGTGGCGCAGGGTCAGGAAGGCGGCGTTGAGCGCAGGCTCGGCCTGCACCTGCAGGTCGGTGCTGCCTTGCAGCGGCGCCGCGGGCAGGGGCTGGGGCTGCAGCGGCAGGCCGATGTCGTGCGCGCGCGGCAGCACCAGCGGCTGCAGTGCCTCGGGCAGGTACACGGGCTGCGGCGCGGCCGGGCGCAGCAGCTTGCAGGCGTAGTACACGCTGCCGCGCTCGCCCGTGGGGCGCGCGCCAATGCTGCGAAAGCGCAGGCTGGCCGGTGTGTAGGCCAGCAGCAGCGCCGTGGGCAGGTAGCCCAGGCGGCCAAAGGTTTTCTGCGTGAAGGGGTGCGCCGTGACGGCGTGCACGAAGGCCGCGCGCTCGGGGCGCTGGCGCAGCGCCTCGGTGGCGGTGGACAGCAGCGCGCCCAGCAGCCCGCCGCCGCGCTGCTGCGGCGCCACCACGGCGGCGCCAACTTCCAGCGTGTCGTCGTCGCGGTGGCCCTTCATGAAGGCGATGTGGCCCACGGGCGCAGCCTCGCCAGGCACCGCCGCCACCCAGGACGTGAGGCGCCCGTCGTCCACCCTCGCCAGGATGCGCTCGGCGATGTACATGTCGGGGTTGACGTAGGAGTAGCCGTAGCTGCGGTACATGAGCCGTGCCAGGTGAATGGCGTCCGGCGCCTGCAGCGGGCGGATGGTGGGCTCGGGCCCGGTGGGCGCGGGCGTTTGCGGCGCGGCGGTGCCAGGGGCCGCTGCGGGCTCTGCCACGCCATCGGGCAGACGCCAGTGCAGCTCGACATGGTGGCCCTGTTGCCCCTGGTTCAGCACCAGGCAGCGGTCGGCGAGCTTTTGCATCAAGAAGGCCGCCAGGCCCGCCGCGTCTTCGCCCGCCTGCTCGGGGCGACGCGGGTTGTAGGACGGCAGCAGGCTCATGTCGTAGGGCAGGCCGTTGTCGCTCAGGCGCAGCAGCAGCGCGCCATCTTCCACGCCCAGGTGGGCCTGTAGCACGTTGTCGGCGTCGGCGCTGGCGTCGTGGCTCAGGCGCAAGATGGTGGCCAGGGCCTCATCGCAAGCCGCGCGCATACGTTGCTGCACGGCGTGTCCAAAACCCAGCGCCTGCGCCTGGGCCAGCACCAGCGCCTGCAGGGGGCCGAGCGCCTGCACCGTGGCGGGCAGGCTCAGGTGCAACCAGGGGGCGACGGCGGTGGGCTCAGCCATGGCGCTGATCGATCACGCGCAGCAGCTTGCCGGTGCGCGGGTTGGTGTGCAGCGCCGACAGCGCCACCCACTGCACCGCCAGCGGGTGCACCAGTGACTGCGCCAGCAGATCGTGGAACATGGGGCGCGCAGCGTAGATGCCGTCCAGCACGCGCTGATCCACCTGCGCATCCTGTGCCCCAGGGTCGGCCACGGCGATGCGCAGGCAGCAGGCGTCGCGCCGG
Organism: Acidovorax sp.; assembly: GCA_041910915.1. Lineage (GTDB taxonomy): Bacteria > Pseudomonadota > Gammaproteobacteria > Burkholderiales > Burkholderiaceae_C > Paenacidovorax. The sequence goes on along the minus strand of JAYRPZ010000132.1, from coordinate 48,743 downwards.
TCGTGGTGCGTGATGACGAGCTGGAAGTCCTTGAGCCCCAGGGGCGTGCCGGACTGCTCCAGCGCGTGCAGCGCCTGGCGCACGTCGTCGATGTACAGCGTCATGGGGCCGATGCGCGCGCCTTCCTCGGTGCGCCCGAGCAGGCGAAAGCGCCGTGCCGGCGTGCCGGGCGGATCGAGCCATTCGCCCTGGTCGCCCACCGGGTAGCGCACGATGGGCATGAGCCGACGGTGTAGGTTGGTGAGCACGATGCGCCCAGGCTGGCCCGTGGCCTCGATGGGCTGGCCGTGCTCGTCCAGCAGCTCCATCACGGTGCTCGCGTCGAAGCAGTGGTGCACGCCCGGCGCGCCGCCGGGGCTGGCCCAGCCCAGCTCGCCATAGTCCACCCCCGCCACGCCAATCGAGCGCACCTGGCAGCCGGGGAACACGGCCTGCACAGCGGCGATCTGGTCCTCGAACATGGGCTCGCCACCGTACAAAAAGGTTTGCAGGCGCAGGCGCGCGCGGTCCTCGGGTGTGAGCCGCTCCAGCAGCTTCATCAGCGTGGTGGGCACACCGGCGAGCACGTTCAGGTCGAACTGGCGCCAGGTGGCGAGGATTTCGTCCAGGTCATCGCCCGCGATGGGGTAGCAGATGCCCACGCCCGCAGCCTCAATGGAGCGTGCGATGAACAAAAACGATGCGTACAGCTTGCCCGCGTAGAACAGGTTGCCGATGCGGTCGCCGGGCTGCAGCCCGGCACGGCGCATGCCCTGCCCGAAGGCGTCGGTAAAGCTGCGCCATTCAGCGTGCGTGAACACCGAGTACTTGGGCTGGCCGGTGGTGCCGCCGCTCTTGAAGGTGATGCCTTCGGTGGGCGGTGCGGTGAACACCTGGTTGCCCTGCACCGTGTTGGCCGCCCAAAAGCGTTGGCTGTCGAGCACCGGGTAGTCGGCCAGCCGCGTGCTGCCTGGGGGGACAGCGGCGTAGAAGTCTCTATAGAAAGGCGAGTGCGCGCGCACGAAGGCCAGCAGTTCGCCCAAGGCGTGGTCGGGGGGGAGAGAAGACATGGTTCAGGCTCCGGCGCGGTGGTCGCAGACATGAATGAGCTTGCCGCTGGCGGCGTTGCGTACAAAGTCGGCATCGGGCACGCGGCAAATGCGCAGCACGAACGGCAGCTCATTCTCAGCCACGCACTGCAGCGGCTCGTAGGTGGCGAACAGCTCGGCCACCACGGCATCGCTGCGGCGCTCGTCCCACAGGTCGCTGACCCAGATGTCGAGCAGCGTGCGCGGGCCATCGCTTTGCAGGTGCAGCTGCACCGGCCCGGCATAGCCAAAGCGCTGGCCCAGCGTGTCGGTGAAGTGGCGGTAGTTCATCAGAGGACCGGCCTTGAACACGTCCCCCAGGCGCCCGAGCAGCTCGAAGCGCGGCTCCTGGCGCCCGCAGGCACAGGGGCCTGGCACCCAGCGGCCCATGTCGCCGATCTCGTAGCGCTCGATGCGCGGCGCGCTGCGCGCCAGCGGCGTGAACAGCAAGCGGCCCACGGTATCGCCCTGCACCGGCGCGTCGCGCTCCAGTTCGACGATTTCCAGCGTCTGCAGCCGCGTGTGCAGGTGGTGTACGGTGCCGCCGCTGTGCAGGCACTGGTAGCCCATGGGGCCCGCGTCGTTGGAGCCGTAGGCGGCCGAGCGCACCAGCGCTACACCGCATTCCTCGGTCAAAAAGCGCTCTTGCGCAGCCGACAGCGGCTCGCCGCCGTAGAAGATTTTTTTCACCCCGCCCCAGGCGCGCAGGCGCTCGCCCTGCGCGGTGAACAGCGCCAGCAGGTGCGGCGGCACGCCGACCAGGGTGTTGGCCTGGTGCTCGATGATCTGCTCGGCGATGAGTTCGTAGTCGGGCAGCAGCGCCATGGGCAGCTGCAGCACACGCAGGTGCTCCAAGATGGTCCAAAAGCTGATGAAGCCGCCATACAGGTGGCCTGCGGCAAACAGGTTCATCACCCGGTCGGTGGCCGGATCGAGCCCGGCGGCCACCATGCCGTCGGCGGTGGCGGCCATCTGGGTGTGGTAGTCGGCCCAGCGGAAGCTGGAATACGCCACCTTGCCGCTGGAGCCGCCACTGCGCACCACCAAACCAGCGTGCGGGTCGCGCGTTTCGAGCGACTGAAAGCCACTTTTGTCCAGAATCGGCACGCGCGGCGCGGGCAGCATTTGCGGTGGCTCCAGCGCATCGAGCTGGCCAAAGTGCTGGAGCACGGGTGGCCCATCGACCGACACGCGCCGCGCCAGTTGCTGCAGCGCGTACACGCCGTCGTGCGGCGCGCCCAGGTAGCTGTCCACCATCTCGCCGGGGCGGGTGATGCGGCTCACGCCCGCTGACAGCAGCACGCGCGTCAGGGGCGCCATGCTGGCCAAACCGGCAGCCAGCCCGCAAGTCTGTAGCCAGGCGCGCATGGGGCGCAGCAAGGCAGCCAGTTGCGCACGCTGCACCGGCTTGAGCCAGATGGTGCGAAACAGCGGCGAGGGGCGCAGGCCGGGGCGTGTGTCGAGCACGATGCGCCACTGGCCTTGCGGGTCTTCGGTGATGGCCGTCAGGCCCAGCGGCGCCTCGCAGCGTGCCACGCTGAGCACGGTGGTGATCTCGGCCTGCTCGGCGCTGTCGGGCGCCTGCCCGGGAATTTGGGGCGACACGCGTGCCAGCAGCGCCGCCAGGCGCGCGGCCACGGCGTGCAGGCCGGCCGTGTCGGTTTCCACCATCAGGGTCTGCGGGCTGGAGCAGGCCTGCTGGTCCAGGCGGCAGATGTCGCGCGCGAAGCCTTCCAACGCAGCGTCGTCGTCCAGGCAATCCGCTGCCAGGTAGCCGAACGACACCTTGTGCCCCCAGGTGACCAGGCGCGCGTGCGCGGGCACCAGCGCGCGCACGGCGGCCACGGCCTTCTCGCCGCCCCAGGCCGAGACCACGTCGGCGCAGGCGAAGAGCTGGCGCAGCGCGCCCTGGTCGCTCGATGGCAGGCGCAGCACGGCCATGTAGGCGGCGAGCTGGCCGCTCGGGTCGGCCGCAGCCAGCGCAGCGGCGAACAGCGCGGCCACGCGGCCATCGCGCGCACTGATTTTGACCACGTTGACGTTGCCCGCCATCAGCCCTTCGACCAGGCCCATGGCGGCGGCCGTGAACACGTTGGACGGCGCCACGTGTACCACGCAGCCGCAAGGCGCCCAGGCCTCGTACTGGCGCCCAGGGTAGCGCCGCTGCAGCGCGCCAGGGTGGGCGCTGCCGAGTTCGCTGCGCAGCTTTTCCTGCATGGCGTCGCGCGCCAGCATGGCGGCCATGGCCTGCAGCATGGCAGCGGCGTCCTCGGCCGGGCAGGTGCGGCAGGCTTCTTCGAACAGCGCGCCATAGCAGCCGCTGCGCGCCTGCAATTGCTGCGCCAGTTGGTCGCAAGCTGCCAGCAGTGCCTGCAGCGGGAAGGGCCGGGGCAGCGTGGCATCCACGTGCGCGCCCAGCCCTTGCAGGGCCTGGGGCAAGGCATGGGCGGCGATCCACTGGCCGAACCAGTAATGCGCGCCGGTTTCGGGGGTCAAGTCGGTCGTTGGCATGGAATTCCTTTCAGGCCGAGGGCAGCAGATCCGCCGCTGCGGCGGCGCAGCTCTTGTTGCTGGAGGTACCGGCGCGGCCCAGCACCTCGAACCATGGCGTGGGGCAGCCACAGCCGCAGCTGCCCGCAGGGTGGCGCACGGCCAGGTCGCCCATGACCACGCTGTGCGCGGGCACCGAAGTGATGTAGGGCGAGAGGAAGGACAGGAAGCCCGGCTGGCCGTCGGGCACGGGGGCGAGGGTGCGCACGTCGCGCACCAGCACGCGCGACCACATGGGCGCATGCAGGTGGTGGTGGGTGCAGCCGACGTAGGGAATGCTGTGCTCCACCGCGCCAAAGGTTTCGACGATGCGCTCGGGTGCGATGCCCAGCCAGTGGGTGATGCTGGCGTGCAGCGCATCTTTGGCGATGGCCTGGTCGGCGTGGCCTTTCCAGCCGCCGCCGAAGATCACGCAGCTGCCTTCGGGCAGGCGCAGCGGCGCCATCCCCAGGCGCTGCATACGCTGCAGCGCAAAGTGCAGAAAGGCCGGAAAGCCGATGATGCGTGTGGGCACGCCGTCCTGCGCATAGTCTTGCAACGCCGCCAGGGCGCCAAAAGCGTCGAACTCGTGCTGGCCTTCGCCCACGGCGCGCAGCGACCAAAACACCTTGGCAGGCGGTGCGTAACGCATCAGGTACTGGTTGGTGTTGGATGTGCCCACACGCAGACCCTCGTAGGGCTCGTAGGCGTTGACGAGGTAGTTGGCTGGCGCGCTGCTGGCCACGCCACGCGCCTGCATCACATCGTCCACCATGCGCCGGGCGTTGCCGATGGTGAAGGCGTCAAAAAACATCTGCGACTTCTGCCCCGTCGTGCCCGAGGAGGTGAGGTGCAGCGCTACGGCGTCTTCAGGCACCGACAGCACCTCGTGCTGCTTGAAGAAGTTGGCATGCACGGGCGGCAGGGCAACGAGGTCGTCCAGCGTGACCAGCGCATCCACCTGCACGCCCTGCTGCGCCAGCAGCGCGCGGTACCAGGGCGAGCGCTGCTGGTGCCAGCGCGTGAGGTCGCGCATGGCAGCGATGAATTGCGCATCGGTGTGCGCTTCAGGCAGGTAGGGCGTGGTGTGGGCGCAAAAGCGCTGCACGCTGTCGGGGGCGGCAGTGCCCTCGGAGGCAGAAAAATCGCTGGGGACTCTCAAAGCAGTGCTCCATCGGGTGACAAGCGCGCCATCCTTTCAGAAGCGCGCGGGGATGTAAAGAACGGAACGGCACAGCCAACTGTGCGTGGCCAAGCTACTGGCGCAGCGGTGATGCAGCGTCAGTGTTCAGCGCCGCCAGCCGCTCGGGCGTGCCTACGTCCGTCCAGCGGCCCGTGTACAGCTGCGCCGATACGCGCCCGGCATCCATGGCGCGGCGCAGCAGCGGGCCTAGCGGCGCAGCCTCGCCTTGCGGGTTGCCCGGGGCAATGCGGCACCAGGGCGGGGCAAACAATTCCGCGCGCAGCAGGGCGATGGTGCTGTAGGTGTAGCGCGCCCCGGGGTGGTCGGTGGGCAGGTTCAGCGCCCGACCTTCAGGGCTCAGGCCAAAGTCGCCGTGTGGATGGTGCGCTGGGTTGGGCACCAGCCACAGGTGGGCCAGGTCGGTGCTGGCGCTAAAAGCCTGGGCGGCAGCGCGGTCAAAGTGAAAGTCGGGCGCGTACACATCGCCTGCGGCCAGCCAAAACACCGGCCCCAGCAGCGGCAGCGCCCGGGCAATGCCGCCCGCAGTTTCCAGCGCATGGCCAAAGTCTTGCCCTTCGTGAGAGTATGAAATAGATAGCTGCTCGCGCTTGCCTGGCGTGCCTTGGAGGCCAAAAACACTCCCAAAATAATCGCTGATCTGCGCGCCCAGCCAGGCCGTGTTCACCACGGCTTGCGTGGCGCCCGCTGCAGCCAGCGCTTGCAGATGCCACGCCAGCAGGGGTTGGCCTTGCACCTGCAGCAGTGGTTTGGGCGTGTGGTCAGTGAGCGGGCGCATCCGTTCGCCCCGGCCTGCAGCCAGCAGCATGGCCGGTGGACAAGTCCCAGTGGCAGCGGGGCATTTGGTCGATGTGAGCATGGGGCGCACTGTAACGCGCCGGTAAAATGGCGGGCTTTGTTTCCCCCGCCCCCTGGAGCCGCCCTCATGGCCAACACCCCACAAATGGCGAATGCGATCCGCGCACTCGCAATGGATGCCGTTCAACAAGCCAACTCCGGCCATCCCGGCGCCCCCATGGGTATGGCCGACATGGCCGTCGCCCTGTGGGGTGAGCACCTGCAGCACAACCCCGCCAACCCGCAGTGGGCCAACCGCGACCGCTTTGTGCTCAGCAACGGCCACGGCTCCATGCTCATTTACGCCTTGCTGCACCTGACGGGCTACGAGCTGCCCATCGAAGAGCTGAAAAACTTCCGCCAGCTGCACAGCAAAACTGCCGGCCACCCTGAAGTGGGCGTGACGCCGGGCGTAGAAACCACCACCGGCCCGCTGGGCCAGGGCATTACCAATGCCGTGGGCATGGCGCTGGCAGAAAAGCTGCTGGCCGCTGAGTTCAACCGCCCCGGCCACACCGTGGTGGATCACCACACCTATGCCTTCTTGGGCGATGGCTGCCTGATGGAGGGCATCAGCCAAGAGGCGATTTCGCTCGCTGGTGCCTGGCGCCTGGGCAAGCTGATTGCTTTGTACGACGACAACGGCATCAGCATCGACGGCCAGGTCACCCCTTGGTTCATTGACAACAGCGCGCAGCGCTTTGCCGCTTGCGGCTGGAACGTCATTGGCCCCATCGATGGCCACGACGCCAGCGCCGTCTCGGCAGCCATTGCCCAGGCCAAAGCGCAGCAAGACAACCGCCCCCACCTCATCATCTGCAAAACCCACATCGGCAAAGGCAGCCCCAACCGCGCCAACACCGCCAAGGCCCACGGCGAGCCCCTGGGTGCAGAGGAAATCGCCCTCACGCGCGCTGCGCTGGGCTGGAAGAGTGCGCCGTTTGAAATTCCCAAGTCGGTGTATGCCGACTGGGATGGCAAAAAAGCCGGTGCCAAGCGCGAAGCCGCCTGGAACAAAACCTTCGCCGCCTACGCCAAGGCCTACCCTGAGCTGGCCGCCGAGTTCACCCGCCGCATGGCCGGTGATTTGCCCAAGCACTTTGCCCAGGTGGCGGTAGATGCCGTGGTGCAAGCGCACAGCAAGCAAGAAACCGTGGCCAGCCGCAAGGCCAGCCAATTGGCGCTGGAGATTTTCACGGCGCAACTGCCCGAGCTGCTCGGCGGCAGCGCCGACCTCACGGGCTCCAACCTCACCAACACCAAGAGCACGCCCAACCTGCGCTTTGACGAGCAGGGCGAAGTGGTGAAAACCGAGGACGGTGTGGGCGGGCGCCACATCAACTACGGCGTGCGTGAGTTTGGTATGGCTGCCATCATGAACGGCGTGGCGCTGCATGGCGGCTTCATCCCCTACGGCGGCACCTTCATGACCTTCTCAGACTACAGCCGCAATGCCATTCGCATGGCGGCGCTGATGAAGCAGCGCATCATCCACGTGCTCACCCACGACTCCATCGGTTTGGGCGAAGACGGCCCCACGCACCAGCCGGTAGAGCACGCTGCCAGCCTGCGCCTGATTCCCGGGCTGGATGTCTGGCGCCCTGCCGACACCACCGAAACCACGGTGGCCTGGAGCGTGGCCCTGTCCAACCGCGACAAGCCCACCGCCTTGCTGCTGAGCCGCCAAAACCTGCCCTATGCGCCCAAGAAAGACGTGGGCAACATCTCGCGCGGCGCCTATGTGCTCAGCGAACCCGCCGACGTGGGCCTGAAGAAAGAGGCGCAAGCCGTCATCATCGCCACCGGCTCTGAGGTGCAGCTGGCGCTGGCGGCGCAAAAAATGCTGGCCGAGAAAAAAGTGGCGGTGCGCGTGGTGTCCATGCCCAGCACCACCACGTTTGACCGCGAAAGCGTGAAGTACAAGAAATCTGTGTTGCCCGAGGGCCTGCCGCGCGTGGCCGTGGAAATGGGCGTCACCGATTTCTGGTGGAAGTACGGCGTGGCCGCGGTGGTGGGCATTGACAGCTTTGGCGAGTCGGCCCCGGCGCCCGTGCTGTTCCAGCACTTTGGCTTCACGCCCGAGAACGTCGCCGCCACCGTGCGCGAAGTGCTCAAGCAGCAAAAAAAGGCGAAGTGATCGCGCGGCAGATTTGTGTGTCGGTTGTGTTTTTGTAACTCCGTAAGAAAGAGACTGAAATGGCTATCAAGGTTGGCATCAACGGCTTCGGCCGCATCGGCCGTATGGTGTTCCGCGCTGCAGTGCAGAACTTCTCTGACATCGAAATCGTTGGCATCAACGACCTGCTCGAACCCGACTACCTGGCGTACATGCTCAAGTACGACAGCGTGCACGGCCGCTTCAAGGGCACCGTGTCCGTCGAGGGCAACACCCTGGTGGTCAACGGCAAGAAGATTCGCCTGACGCAAGAGCGCGACCCGGCCAACCTGAAGTGGAACGAAGTCGGCGCCGACGTGGTGATCGAAGCCACCGGCCTGTTCCTGGACAAGGCCACGGCGCAAAAGCACCTGGACGCTGGCGCCAAGAAGGTGCTGATGTCCGCTCCTTCCAAGGACGACACCCCCATGTTCGTCTTTGGCGTGAACCACGAAAAATACGCGGGCCAGGCCATCGTCTCCAACGCTTCGTGCACCACCAACTGCCTGGCTCCCGTGGCCAAGGTGCTGAACGACAACTGGGGCATCAAGCGCGGCCTGATGACCACCGTCCACGCAGCGACTGCCACGCAAAAAACCGTGGACGGCCCTTCGAACAAAGACTGGCGCGGTGGCCGTGGCATTCTGGAAAACATCATTCCTTCCAGCACTGGCGCCGCCAAGGCCGTGGGCGTGGTGATTCCTGAGCTGAACAAGAAGCTCACCGGCATGTCGTTCCGCGTGCCCACCTCCGACGTGTCGGTGGTGGACCTGACCGTTGAGCTGGAAAAAGAAGCCGACTACAAAGAAATCTGCGCCGCCATGAAGGCCGCCTCTGAGGGCGCCATGAAGGGCGTGCTGGGCTACACCGAAGACAAGGTGGTGGCCACCGACTTCCGTGGCGAGAGCTGCACCTCGGTGTTCGACGCCGAAGCCGGCATTGCCCTGGACAAGACCTTCATCAAGGTGGTGAGCTGGTACGACAACGAGTGGGGCTACTCGAACAAGTGCCTGGAAATGGTGCGCGTGATCAGCGCGTAAGCCTGTCCTCACCCTGTGCGCAGCGCCCCGTGCCTGCGTAACGCACAAGCCACCGCGCCGTCAGGTCGGTGGCTTTTTGCATCTGGGCGCTGATTGATAACAAAAAGTCCTGATTAGCTACATACCTCAGACGCACACGCAGCACTGTCAATGGACGATGCCCTGTGGTCGTTGCTTGTTGAAGCTGTGCAGTGAGCGAAACATTCACGACACTCTGAGGTAAGTCGCTAATCAGGCAAAAAGTGGCTCTAAGCCACGCCAGATAATCGCAAGCAGCTCCTAAAAAAGGAGCTGTAGGCCGTGTGAATTTGGGCCAGCGATAGCTTCACGCCACCGCGTAGAGCTGGGCGCGGCGTTGGGCGGTGCTGTCGTCGGTTTCTTCGGCCATGCGGCTGTAGGCTGCGTTGCGCCGCTGCAGCATCAGCTCCATTTGCGCCTGCATTTGCATTTGCATGGCCTGGGCGGCCACCTGCATATCCTGGCCCGAAGGTTGGGCCGGGGCCATGGCAGCGGCGCGGATGCGCTGCGCCTTGGCAATGGTTTCTTGTGGCGTTTGGCCGGGGGAGGTGTCGATGCCCACTTCGCCGCCCGTGGCATAGCGGCGGCCATCAGGGCCGATGACGTAGGTGTAGTTGGCGCCGCGCGTCACCAAGCCTGCACCAGCAGCCATGTGGGCCTGCTCGTGTGCGCGCACCTCTTTGTCGCGGGCGCTCAGGCGCTCGATTTCGCGTTGCAGGGCGCGCGCCTGCTCGGCATCGTTGGCGGCGCGGGCATCAGGCGCTGCTGTACGGCCCGCCTCAGTGGGCAGTTCGGTTGTAGATGCTTCGCTGGATGCGCGCTGGCGTTGGACACGCAGCGCTGCGGCAGCCGAGCTCCAGCCCGGCGGGGAAGCAAAAGAGGTTGCGGCAAGTGCGGAGGCCATGGCCGCATTATTTCGAGCGGGCCTCGGAGCAAAAAGCGCAAAAAAGAGGGGAAAAAGGGGGGTGAACGGGGGAGTGAAAAGTGCCCGTGTGGTGCAAAGCGCGCAGCTGCGGGAGCTGCTGCTTTGCAGGCCCGCCAGCCTGCGCAGGGCTGGCCGGGCCAGGCAGAAGGCTTAGCCTTCTGCGGTGCGGATGGTGTCGCGGCCGTGGCGGTCTTTGGCGCGGCCCAGATCGTGGTCGATGGCGCGCACGAGCTTGTCTGCAGCACCAGTGAAGGCGTCGGCCACTTTGTCGGCATCGGCGGTCACGGTAATGGGCTGGCGACCGGCGGGGCGCGCTTCAATGCGGCAACGCTTGTCGTTGGCGCCGGACTTGCCGGCATCTTCGTCGGTCAGAAACACCTCAATGCGCGTGACGGTGTCACGAAAACGCGCCAAGCGGCTGAGCGCCTCTTGTTGCACCCATTGGGCCAGGGATTCGCCGCCATGGATTTTGTCGTCGGTGTGGACTTGTACTTGCATGGTTTCTCCTTCGAAAGCGCCGCCTGCATTGAGGTGAAAGAAATGAGTGCGGCGCTGTGTGCATCATGCCAGCAATTGCGGGCTGGTTTGGCTTCGCGCAGTAGCAGCAGCAGCAGCGGGCGTCAGCTGAGCACGACCGAGCTGAGGCGCCGACGGTAGCTGGCCAGCACCGGGTCTTCGGGTGGAATGTGGCCTTCGGCCACTTTCACCGGCGGCGGGGCGATCAGCTCCAAGATGGAGATGTAGGTGGTGCGCGCGGCTTCGTTGTTCCAGGCCTTGTCGCGCATGAGGATTTCCAGCAGCTCGTCCATGGCGTCCGTCCAGCGCTGCTGTGCCATCAGCCAGCGGGCGCGGCCAAAGCGGGCGTCGAAATCGCGTTTGTTGGCGGCGATCTGGGCATCAAAAGTGGCTCCAGCGTCCGCCCCAAGCGCGCTAGAAGCTACAAAATCAAGAGCATTGAGCCAGTCTTGCAGCGCACCCAGGCGGCGCACGCTGGCCGCTTGTGGCTGCACGGGGGTGAAGGCCAGGCGCGCTTCTTCCACGTGGCCCAGTTGCAGCAGCAGCTTGACGTAGTCAAAGCGCGCGTCTTGGTTCGAAGGGTCGGTGGCTACGGCGTGCTGTAGTTGCTCCAGCGCACCCTCCACGTCGCCCGAGGCCAGGGCGTCGTGGGCTTGTTCGTCCAGGGTGTCGGCCTGCAGCTCGTCGGCGCTGGGCAGATGTTTGTCGAGGAAGGCGCGGATTTGCCCTTCTGGCAAGGCACCGGCAAAGCCGTCCACGGGCTGGCCGCCCACCATCAGGTAACAGGTGGGAATGCTGCGGATGCCGAACATGGCGGCCAGTTGCTGCTCTTCTTCGGTGTTGATTTTGACGAGCTTGAAGCGCCCGCCATAGGCCACTTCCAGCTTTTCCAGCACCGGGCCGAGTGTTTTGCACGGGCCGCACCAGGGCGCCCAAAAGTCCACCAACACGGGCACTTGCATGGAAGCGGCGACAACTTCGGCCTCGAAATTCTGGACGTTTGCATCAATCATGGGGTTGGAGTCCTGGTCAAAGCACGGCCTGCGCCGTGCAAAAGTAAAATCGCGGGTTTATTCACGGCGGGTCTAGCGCTTGGCAGGGCGGGCCCCACAGCACATGAAACCCATCCATATTGGCGTCGTCATGGGCTCTTCCAGCGATTGGGAGACCATGCAGCACGCAGTCGAGATTCTGCGGCAATTCGGTATCGCGCACGAAGCGCAGGTGGTCTCGGCCCACCGTATGCCTGACGACATGTTCGCCTACGCCGAAAGCGCCGCCGGGCGCGGCCTCAAGGCCATCATTGCCGGAGCGGGTGGCGCGGCGCACCTGCCGGGTATGTTGGCTGCCAAAACCTGTGTGCCCGTGCTGGGTGTGCCGGTGGCCAGCCGCCATTTGCAGGGGGTGGATTCGCTGCATTCCATCGTGCAAATGCCCAAGGGCATTCCGGTGGCCACCTTTGCCATTGGCGCCGCCGGTGCGGCCAATGCCGCGCTGTTTGCCGTGGCTTTGCTGGCCAACGAAGACCCAGCGCTGCGCCAGCAGCTGGAGCAGTTCCGCGCGCAGCAGACCGCAGCCGCGCGCGCCATGGTGGTGCCGCCGGTATGAGCGCGCACCCCATCCGCACGCTGCCACCGGGCAGCACGCTGGGCGTGTTGGGCGGCGGCCAGCTGGGGCGCATGTTCGTCCACGCGGCCCAGGCCATGGGTTACTTCACGGCGGTGCTCGACCCCGATCCTGAGAGCCTGGCAGGCTTGATCAGCCACCACCATCTGCGCAGCGCCTACAACGACCCCGATGCCCTGGCCGAGCTGGCACGCCTGTGCGACGCCATCACCACCGAGTTTGAAAACGTCCCGGCCAGTGCTTTGGCCGCGCTGGCGGGTCAGCGCCCGGTGGCGCCAGCCGCGCGCTGCGTGGCGGTAGCGCAAGACCGGGCGCAGGAAAAAGCGCATTTCGTGGCCTGCGGCGTGCCTTGTGCGCCCTATGCGGTGATTGAAACGCCAGCGCAACTGGCCGCGGTAGGTAGCGACTTATTGCCCGGCATTTTGAAAACCGCCCGCCTGGGCTACGACGGCAAAGGCCAGCGCCGCGTGGCCGACGCCGCGCAACTGGCCGCCGCCTGGGACGAGTTGGGCCAAGTGCCCTGCGTGCTGGAAAAAATGCTGCCGCTGCAGCTCGAATGCTCGGTGCTGATCGCGCGCGGCCACGATGGCGCCACGGTTCACCTGCCGGTGCAGCGCAACTTGCACCGCGATGGCATCTTGGCGGTCACCGAAGTTTATGAAGGAAATGTGCCTCCAGCCCTTGCCAGTCAAGCGGTAGCAGCTGCAACTTCGATAGCGCATGGGCTGGGTTACGTGGGCGTGCTGTGCGTGGAGTTTTTCGTGCTGCAAGACGGCAGTTTGGTGGTCAATGAAATCGCTCCGCGCCCGCACAACAGCGGCCACTACAGCCAAGACGCCTGCGATCTGTCGCAATTCGGCCTGCAGGTACGCACCATGGCCGGTTTGCCTTTGGTGGCGCCGCGCCAGCACAGCCCCACGGTGATGCTCAACCTGCTGGGCGATCTGTGGTTCACCCAAGGCACGCAGGCGCGCACGCCGCCGTGGAACGAGGTACTGGCCTTGCCCGGCGCGCAGCTGCACTTGTATGGCAAAAGCGCGCCCAAGCACGGGCGCAAGATGGGGCACCTGAACATCGTGGCTGCCACGCCCGAAGCGGCGCGTGCCACGGCGCTGCAGGCTGCGCACATTTTGGGCGTCGCGCCGTTTTGAAAGGCCTGCCCGTGATTGCAGACGGCCACCACAGCGACAGCATCGCCCGCGCCGTGCAGGCCTTGGCGCAGGGCCAGCTGGTGGGCTTGCCCACCGAAACCGTGTACGGCCTGGCCGCCGATGCCGACAACGACGCGGCGGTGGCGCACATTTTTGCCACTAAGGGCCGCCCGAGCGACCACCCGCTGATCGTCCACGTGGCAGGGGCCGAAGACATCGCGCATTTCGCCCAGGACGTGCCGCCCTTCGCCCAGGCGCTGGTGCAGGCGTTTTGGCCGGGGCCGCTCACCCTCATCTTGGCGCGCCAGCCCGGCCGGGCCGAGGCGGCGGCGGGCGGGCAAGGCAGTGTGGGGTTGCGCTGCCCCGCGCACCCGGTAGCCCATGCCCTGCTGCTGGCCTGCCGCAGCGCCGGGGTGCATGGTTTGGCAGCGCCCAGCGCCAACCGCTTTGGCCGTGTCAGCCCCACGCAGGCGGCGCATGTGCAGGCCGAGTTTGGCAATGACTTGCTGGTGCTCGACGGCGGTGCCTGCCAGGTGGGGATTGAATCGACCATCATCGACTGCACGCGCGGCGTGCCCGTGCTGCTGCGCCCGGGGGCCATCACGCGCGCCCAGGTGGCCGCTGCCTGTGGCCTGCAGCCGCTCTCAAAAGAGGAGCTGCCTGCGCTCACGCCACGGGCCTCTGGCACGCTTGAGGCCCACTACGCGCCACGCGCCACGGTGCGCCTGATGGATGCCCAGGCGCTGCAGGCCGGGCTGGACTTGCTGGGGGCTGAAGCGGCGCATTTGGCGGTGTATGCGCGCACGCCGCTGCGCAGCCCATCGCGCCAGGTGCTGCTCACGCCCATGCCTGTGCAGGCGACTGAAGCGGCGCAGGCGCTGTTTGCCCAACTGCGCGCCTTTGATGCTGCAGGCGTGCGCCTGATTTGGATTGAAACGCCGCCGCCCACCCAAGACTGGGAAGGCGTGCGCGACCGCCTGCAGCGCGCCGCTGCGGCAGCCTGAGGGCGCAGGCCCTGCCTTACACTCTTGCCCACTTTTTTGGAGAAAAACATGGTTTCTCAATGGATGCGCCGCACCGTGCTGGCGGGCGCCTGCGCTTCGGTGGCGCTGCTGGCGGCGTGCGGATCGAGCACGATCGACTCGGCCATCAGCCCCACACGCCTGGTGGCGTTTGGTGACGCAATGAGCGACACCGGACAAAAAGGCACGGCCTACACCGTGAACGTGACCGACGGCACGCTGCGCAACTGGACAGAGCAGTTTGGTGCCCAGTGGGGCCTGAGTGCCAAGCCTGCCTCGCAAGGGGGCTACAACTTCGCCCAGGGCAACGCGCGCATCAACCTCAAGCCCGACGCGGCGGGCGACGCAACCACCCCCACGGTGCAAGAGCAGATCAGCCGCTACCTCGCTGGCCAAGCGCCGGGCGCACAGGACATCGTGTTGGTGGGTGCAGGCACCAGCGACCTGATTGCTGGCATGGCACAGGTGCGCGCGGGCGATGTGCTGCCTGCCACCTACGTGGCCCAGGCACGCCAGTGGGGCGAGGCGCTGGCGGTGGAAGTGCGCCGCCTGGTGGCTGCGGGCGCCACCCACGTGGTGCTGGCCGGGGTGTACGACCTGGGCAAAACGCCCTGGGCGACGGTGATTGGCCAGCAGGCCTTGCTTACCGAGGCCAGCCGCGCCTTCAATACGGGCTTGCAAGTGAGTCTGGTAGACCTGGGCAAAAACGTGCAATACGTGGACTTGGAGTACTACGTCAACCTCTACACCGAGTACCCCGGCAGCTACGGCTTTGACAACGTGGCGCAGGCCGTGTGTACCTCGATCGATGCGGGCGCTGGCATTGGCACCGGCACCGGGCTGGTGAACTCCGCCCTGTGTACCCCCACCACGCTGCTGGCCGGGGCCAACTACGACCGCTACGCCTTTGCCGATGGCGTGTACCTCACGCCCAGCGCACAGCGCCAGTTTGGCTACTACGCCAGCGACAAGGTGCGCGCGCGCTGGTAGCAGCAGTAGCAGCAGTAGCAGCAGTAGCAGCAGCTACCGCACAGGCGCTGGCTTGGCGGTAGGTTGGCGGTAGGTCTGCGGTAGGCACAGCGCCCACCCCCTCTGGTTGAGGCGGTGGGCGTTGCCGTTTTTAGCCTCCGCTGGCCAGCACTTGGCGGAAGAAGCCGCGTGCGGCGGCGTTGCAAAACGGTGGCACCAGCTCGCGGTGGTACACGCGCAGCACGGCGCTGGCACCGCCTGCCTGTGCCGCCTGGGCTTTCGCTTGGGCAAAGCCTGCCTTGGCTGCAGCAAATGGGTCGTTAGGGCCGCTGGGAGCGCTGTCCACATCCAGCACCGTCAGCACGCCCGGGGGCAGAGCGTGGGGCGAGGGAATCGACCACAGTTGCTCCATCAAACGGGTGTTGGGGCGGTAGGGCACGGTGGGGTCGGCGCTGCCCGCGCACAGCAGCGTGGGGCGCTGGGGCTGCCAGCCGCGCAGGTCGTTGCGCTGCAGGGCCTGGCGCAGCGGGTTTTGCGGGTTGGCCGGGGGCATGACGTTGCCACCGGTGTAGTGCGCGCCATCGGGATGGGCCAGGGCATCTTGCAGATAGGCCAGGCGGGTGGTGTTGTTCAGCAAATGGTTGCTGCCAAAGCCCAGGGCGAACAGCGGGGCCATGTCGGCAGGCTCGGTGGGCGGGGTGATGGCGGCAAACTCCGGCGCTGGCGCGGTGCTGCTGAACAGCGCCTGGGGTAGCGTGCCTTGGGCGAGCAAAGTTTCCAGCAAGCCCGTGCCGGGCAGCAGGCTTTCCATCTTGGCGGCATAGGGCGCGGTGTACACCTCGCTGGGCTGGCGGTACAGGTTGCCGTAGGCTTTTTGGTAGCTGGTCATCAGCATGGGCACAAACAGTGTTGCCGCCAGACTGACGTTGCCGAAGAACATTTGATCACCCATGGCGCTGAGTGCGTAGGGCCCCGACATGGGCGCCGCCGCCGTCACTTTCTGCCCCGCCGCTTGCAGTGCGCGCTGCGTGGCCATGGTGACGTGACCGCCTTGCGAGTAGCCCGTGAGCAGCAGCTGGCCACTGTCTTGGCTGGCACCGATGCGCGGCAGCGCTTTGCGCGCGGCGCTCAGGGCGTCCACCATTTCTTTGGCCGATTGGTCGGCGTTCAGGTAGGGGTGGTAGCCCAGGCGCGAGGCATCGTAGCCCGCGTAGTTGGGCGCCACCACGATGAAGCCTTGTGCGGCATACATGGCCCCCAGCAGCAGGCCTTCGGTGGCGCCGGGGCGGCTGGGGTCGGTGATGTTGGAAATGTTGTAGGTTTTTTCTTCCGAGGTGCCGTGTGCGTACAGCACCACGGGGCGCGGGCCGCTGCAGCCTGGGGCGCTGCCGGTGGGCACCATCAGCGCGCCAGTGGCATTGGTTTGCTCGCCCGCGCCGCCCACGGTGCCGTATTCGATGGTGCGAAAGTCCACGCCGCACTGCGGCGTGCCTGCCAGCTGCAGCAGGCTGGGGCTGAGCCGCGCTTGGAACTGCGCGGCGTCCAGCGCCGCCACTTGCAGCGGCGGATTCATGACCAGCGAACCTCGGGCACCGCTGTTGTCGTACTGTGTGTCACTGCTGTCGGAACCGCCACAGGCGGCCAGCAACAGCGCTGTGCCACCCAGAACCCAGGCTGTGGATTGCTTCATCACCATCTCCTTGATCGAAGGGAAAAAATCGTTTTTTCAGGGCTGTGCATGGTAGCGGCTGGTGGGCCGCCAGGGCAGTGGCAAATTACCAGTGCGTGCGCCTGGGTGCGCTGGTGCGGTGCCGTCAGCGTGCAGGCTTGAAAACGGCCCACCCATCCCCATGTGCGGCAGGCTGCACACACCAGCTGCTGCTCCGGGCTGTGTTGGGCCGAAGTTGCGGCGCTGGCGTAACCTGTTTTTCTCGTGATTTGTTTGCACACACTTTTCTTATGAGCACTAAAACCCATTCCTTCCAAGCTGAAGTGGCGCAACTGCTGCACCTGGTCACGCACTCGCTGTATTCCAACCCCGAGATTTTTCTGCGCGAGCTGATCTCCAACGCCTCCGATGCGTGCGACAAACTGCGCTTTGAAGCCCTGAACAACGCAGCCCTGTACGAAGACGCGCCGAATCTGGAAGTGCGCGTGAGCTTCGATAAAGCCGCAAAAACGCTCACCATCACCGACAACGGCATTGGCATGAGTGCGCAAGAGGCGATTGACCACCTGGGCACCATTGCCAAGAGCGGCACCAAAGACTTCATGGGCAAGCTCACCGGCGACCAAAAAGCCGATGCCCAGCTCATTGGCCAGTTTGGCGTGGGCTTTTATTCGGGCTTCATCGTGGCCGACAAAATCACCGTGGAATCGCGCCGCGCGGGCCTGAAGGCCGAAGAGGGCGTGCGCTGGACGAGCGGCGGCACGGGCGACTTTGAAGTGCAAGACATCACCCGCGCAGCCCGTGGCACCAGCGTCATCTTGCACCTGCGCGATGAGCACGAAGAATTCCTCAACGCCTGGAAGCTCAAGCAGCTCATCAGCAAGTACTCCGACCACATCAGCCTGCCCATCCTGATGGAAAAGGAAGAGTGGAAAGACAGCGAGAAAGAAGGCGAGCCTGGCGCCATGGTGAAAACCGGCGAATGGGAAACCGTCAACAAAGCCAGCGCGCTGTGGACCCGTCCTAAAAAAGACATCACCACCGAGCAGTACCAAGAGTTCTACAAATCCATCAGCCACGACTACGAGCCGCCGCTGACGTGGTCGCACAACCGCGTGGAAGGCAACACGGAATACACCCAGCTGCTGTTCATCCCTGCCAAGGCACCGTTTGATTTGTACCAGCGCGACAAGCACGCTGGCATCAAGCTGTACGTCAAGCGCGTGTTCATCATGGACGACGCCGAGGCGCTCATGCCGCAGTACCTGCGCTTTGTGAAGGGCGTGATTGATTCGAGCGATCTGCTGCTGAACGTCAGCCGTGAACTGCTGCAAGAAAGCCGCGACGTGCGCCTGATTCGCGACGGCTCGGTCAAGCGCGTGCTCTCCATGCTGGAAGACCTGGCCAAGCACGACAAGCACGAAGCCGCTGCCGAAGGCACCGATGGCGTGACCGATGTGGTCAGCGAAGAAGACAAGGCCAAAGAAGGCAAATACAGCAAGTTCTACGCCGAGTTTGGCGCCGTGCTGAAAGAAGGCCTGGGCGAAGACTTTGGCAACCGCGAGCGCATTGCCAAGCTGCTGCGCTTTGCCTCGACCAGCAGCGACACGCCCAGCGTGGGCTTTGCCGACTACAAGGCGCGCATGAAAGAGGGCCAGGAAGCCATCTACTACATCACCGCCGACACCCTGGCCGCTGCCAAAAACAGCCCGCAGCTGGAAGTGTTCAAGAAAAAGGGCATTGAAGTGCTCTTGATGACCGACCGCGTGGACGAATGGGCGCTGAACTACCTGCAAGACTTTGACGGCACGCCGCTGCAAAGCGTGGCCAAGGGCGCGGTGGACTTGGGCAAGCTGCAAGACGAAGCCGAAAAGAAAGCCGCCGAAGAAGCCGCCGAAACCTTCAAGCCCGTGCTGGCCAAGCTGAAAGAAGCGCTGAAAGACAAAGCCGAAGACGTGCGCGTGACCACCCGCCTGGTCGATTCGCCCGCCTGCCTGGTGGTGCAAGACGACGGCATGAGCACCCAGCTGGCACGCATGCTCAAGCAAGCGGGCCAAAAAGCGCCCGACACCAAGCCCGTGCTGGAAGTGAACGCCGAGCACCCGCTGGTGAAAAAGCTCGATGGCAGCGTGCACTTCTACGACCTGGCACACATCTTGTTCGACCAGGCTTTGCTGGCCGAAGGTGGCCAACTGGACAACCCGGCAGACTACGTCAAGCGCGTCAATGCCTTGCTGGCTTGAAGCTGCGAAGCTTATGAGTCAAATTCGGCTCTAGCCCTTACGTAGCAGGCGCAAGCAGCTATCAAAATAAAAGCAAAAAACCCCGGCGGTGCGCAAAGCACAGGCCGGGGTTTTTTGCAGGCTGGAGGGCGGGGGGCTGCTACGCCAGCTCTCGTCAGTACACCACTACCTTGTCCCCACGCTTGACTTGCTCAAACAGCCATTTCGCTGCCTGGTAGTCGCGCAGTTGGCTGCAGCCGTGTGAGCCGCCCTCGTAGCCCACCTGGGCGAAGTCGTCGGAGTAGTGGATGGCGACGTTGCCATCGTAAAAAATGGCGTAGGGCATGGGCGTGCGTTCGCCAAAGATGGTGGAGACCGTGTCCTGGTTCATGTACCAAATGCGAAACACTCCTGTGGGGCTCTCCCAGCCGGGGCGGGAAAAGCGCGCCTCGCGCGTGAACAGCACCTGGCCATCGACCACCAGCGACATTTTTTTCTGCGCTTTCGAGATGCACACCACCTTGCCTTCGGCGCAGCGTGGGTCGAGCTCTTGCGTCATCTCGCTGCGCGGTGGCGCGTCGAACAGTTGTTTGTAGCTGGGCAGGCGGGTGCGTGCAATCAGGCGCGCCCAGGCACGCTCATCCATCACCTCGCTTGGGGACAGGCCTTGGCTGGCACGAAAAGCCTGCACGGCCTGGCGCGTGGGGGCATCCAGCGTGCCGCTCAGGGGCCCCTCGTAGTGCTCCAACTGGCGCAGCCGGTGTTGCAGTTCACGCAGATAGCCGTGCTGCTCGGGCGAGGTAAACCAGGGGCCGATGTCGGTGTTGGTCAACTCGGCCGCGGTGGGGGTGCGCGATTTGCTCAGCAGCAAACTCCAGGTGGCCTGGTTGACCACCCCCGTGGGCGGCAAACCGTGGTCTTCTTGGAATTTGCGCACGCCTTCGCGTGTGCGCAGGCTGAAGCGGTCGTCCACGTCGTAGAGCGCAAAATACTTGGCATGGCGCAGGCGCACCTGCAGTTCGCGCACGATGGGCGACTCCATGCGCACGCGCAACTCCTCGCGCAAAGGCTGGCCCGAGACCACGTTGGCCTGCGCCCACTGCGGCACCCAGGCCAGAGACACACCCCAGAGCACCGCCAAGGCCGTGCCGGACATACGATGACAAAAACGCTCCACATTCATAGGAGCGAATTATCGCAGCGCGCGAAAGCATAGCCCGTGGCGGCAGGCCCTGGCGGGCCTTGGGCGGAGGGCTTAGAACTGCGTGGGGCGCACCATGGCGTCCATGCCGCCATCGATGAACAGCTGGGTGCCGTGGATGAAGCTGGCCTGGGGGCTGAGCAAGAAGGCCACGGCGGCAGCGATTTCACTGGGGTCAGCACGCCGACCCAGTGGTGCGACGAAATTTTTGATGGCCTGGGCGTAGCGTGCGTCGTGCAGACCGGCTTGCAGCAGCGGTGTCTCGACCGCGCCGGGGGCCACGGTGTTGAGCCGGATACCCGCTTGACCCCAGGTGGTGGCACGCTGGCGCACCGCGACGGTGACGGCATTTTTTGAGCCTGCGTAGGCCAGCTGGCCGCCTTTGTCGCCCGCGCCATCGACGATCTGTCCGGCCTGTGCCTCATCACCGGCTTGCAGCGCGGCGGCCAGGGGGTTGTGTGCCCAGCCCAGTTGGGCCGAAGCCACCGATGACACCACCACGGCAGCCGCGTGCTGGCCTTTTTGCAGTGCGGGCAACAGGCCGTCGAGCAGTTCGGTGACGCCAAAAAAGTTCACCGACACCGCTTTCGAGGGTGGCTGCACCTGGGGGCCGAGACCGGCGCACAGCACCAGGCCATCGAGCACGCCGTTGCACAGTTGCAGCGCTTGTTGCAGCACCGCCTGGCGGCCACTGGCCTGGGAGAGGTCGGCGCAGATATCGGCCTGCTGCAAATCCACGCCAATCACACGGTGGCCAGCGGTTTCCAAGGCCTTGCGGGTAGCGGCGCCAATGCCGGAGGCCGATCCGGTCAGCAAAGTGGTGGGCATACAACTTCCTTTCGCTCAGGGGGGTGAAAACGTACATCAGAACGCAGCCGCAGGCACGGCGCTACACGCAAATGGACGATACGCGCTGGCTTTCGCACACGCTGGGCCTTGGGGAAAGCCTCTAGTCTCAACAGACGATGAAGCGCTGACGGGGCACCGAAACAATGGCGCCCTGATCGCGCACCGCGCGCCGAACATAGCAATTACTGAGGAGACTTAACTGTGAGCTATCGCACCCCACTCAGGCCGGTTGCGGCCGCCGTGCTGACCCTTGCCGTCGCAGGCGCCGCCCACGCGGGCGAGACCTTGGACTTGGGTAACGATGTGAAGTTGGATTGGAAGCTGACCGGCACCTACACCGCTTCGCAACGCATGAAGGACATCGATCCTGTGCTGGGCGGGGCCTCCGGCAGCAACGATGGTGACAACAATTTCAAAAAAGGTGCGCTCACGGCCAACCGCTTGTCGGCGCTGTTTGACACCCGCTTGTACAAAGGCGACAGCGGTTTCGTGCTCTCGGGCAGTACCTTCTATGACGATGTGTACCACCATGGCAACGACAACGATCCCCGTTCGCGCAGCACGAACAAGCCTGCGCCGTTTGATGAATTTACCGACGAAACGCGCCGCTACCACGGCGGCTACAGCCGCATTCTGGACGCCTACGCCTACTCCTCGTTCAGTCTGGGCGACAGCCGTGCCACGGTGCGCCTGGGGCGCCATGCGGTGAACTGGGGCGAGGCCGTGTTCTTTGGCAACATGGCCATGGCCCAGGGGCCGTTCGATGGCACCAAGGCCGGTGTGCCTGGCACGGAGGTGAAGGATTCGGTGCTGCCGGAAGACCAGATTTCCCTCTCGGTGGAGGTCACGCCTCGCTGGTCTGTGCTGGCCCACGCACAGTTCAATTTCCACCCCACCATTCCGGCCGCACCGGGCTCGTTTTTGAGCACGTCCGACGGCGTGGGCCCCGGCGCCACCTGCCTGGGCCCCTACACCGCCATTCCAGCCGTGCCCGCAGCCGGTTACCAAGGCTTCAACGGCTGCTCCTTTGGTGTGCGTGGTGACGATATTGAGCCCAGCAAGACTGGCCAGTGGGGCATTGGTACGCGCTATCGTGTGACGGATGAAACCGAAGTCGGCGTCTATTACATGAATTACCACGATCGCACGCCGATCACCGCCATCAACGCCTTCACCCCCGGCCAGCAAATTCCTGCTGCGTTGCGGCCTGCGATGGGGGGCATCACCCAAATTGGCAACGGTTCCTACCAAATCCAGTACTTTGACAATATCAAACTGCTGGGCGGCACCGTCAGTACCACGTTTGGCCCTGTCTCTGCCTATGGCGAGCTGACCTACCGTGATGGCGCTCCGGTGCTGGTGGATGCTGTGGTCAACCCTGCCACGGGTGCCACCATGGCCACCCCGACACGCGCCAACATCACGCAGTTGAACATCGGCGGCTTCTACAACATTGGCCGTACCGCCATTGCTGACCAAGTGCAGTTGTTGGCTGAAATGTCGGCAGTGAACATCAGCGGTATCAAAGCCCGCAAGGCCGTGGGTGCCGATGCCTTCCCAGCAGCCTACGGCTTTACCGAAAGCGACAACCCCACCTTCCAGACCAAGAATGGCCTGGCCATTTCCGGCACCCTGGTGCTGGGCTACCCTGGCATTTTTGAAGGTTGGGACTTGAACGTGCCCATCAGCTACCAGCAGCAGCTCAGTGGCCGCACGCTGGTGGGCGGTGTGGGTGGTGAGGGCGATAAGCGCTACAGCGTGGGCGCCACCTTTACCTACAAAGGCAACTTCTCGGCAGGCCTGAGCTACAACGGTTACCTGGGGGGCGCATCGCTCGACCCACGCACCAACCGCCTGCTCACCGACCGCGATTACCTCTCGCTGACGTTGAAGTACGCCTTCTGAGCGCACGGATGAACCCCATTTTTTGATTCGCATCATGCGGCCTCCGGAGCGCCAGGTGTAGCCCGCCTGCGCGTTCCGGTTTTTTTCACGCACTGGCGAGCGCAGGCTCCCGGTGCGTTTTTTTCTGTGTGGGTGTCGTCCTTTCGGACGATGAAAAATGGCCACGAGCCGACAGAATGTCCAACATCGGTAATCCGTCCGTCGCGATTGCCAAGCACCCAACAAGGAGACAAGCGTGCGCATACTCGTTGGCCTGACCATGTCCGCCCTCATGGCGGTGGCTGCCGTTCAGGCATTTTCCCCCCGCCATACGCCCCCACTGGCCGCCACCCGACTGGCCGTAGAAAAGATCCACTTCAACAGCCTGGTGCTCTCGCAGTCGGCACTGATTGCCGGGGGCGAGCTGGGCAAGCTGCTGTACTCCACCGACCAGGGTCAAAGCTGGCACCTGAGCGCACTGTCGCAAGACCGCCAGGCCCTCATCACCCAGGTGGTGTTTGCCAGCGATGGCCTGCGCGGCCTGGCCGTAGGCCACGAAGGCTGGATTTTGCGCACCACCGACGGCGGCCTGAACTGGCAGGAAGTGGCTTTCGACGAGAAAAACGGCGAACCCTACATGAGCGCGGCCAACGTGCAGGGCCAGCAGTGGATTGCCGTGGGCTCGTTTGGCCGGGCCGTGCAGTCGCTCGACGATGGCAAAACCTGGCAGCCCCTCACACTGCCCGAGGCCGTGGAAGACAAGCACATGAACCGCATCGTCGGTTCGCCCGATGGCCAGCGCTGGCTGATCGTGGGCGAACGCGGTCTGGTGCTGCGCTCGAACGACCAGGGCCAGACCTGGGCCGCCGAGCCCGAGTTCTACAACGGCTCGTTCTACAACGCCGTTGCCCTGCCCGACAACGGTTGGCTGGTGTACGGTATGCGCGGCAATGCCTTTGTGCACCGCAACGGGGGGCCGTGGCAGCGCTCGGAGATGCCCGCACCCATCTCCTTCTTTGGCCATGCGCAGCTGCCCGATGGCAAGCTGGTGCTGCTGGGCCAGGGCAGCATGATGGCCGTGACGCAAGATGGCGGCGCCCACTTCACCCTGGTGCGCCTGCCGGGGCGCGCCACGCTGATGGACATGGTGCTGCGTGAAGATGGCACCGGCTGGCTGGCCTCGGACGCTGGCCTCATTGCCTACAGCCCGTTCGCCCCGACCGAGGCCCCCACCGCGTCAGGAGCCCAGCCATGAGTCTGCCCGTTCCTGCCACCCGGGTAGAGCAAGCCATTGCCCGTATTGCCCAGGGCCTGCTGGCCTGGCGCCGCACCGTGGCCGTGCTGGCCATTTTGGTGACCGCACTGCTGGCTACGGCGGCCATGCGCACCCATCTGGACGCGGGCTTTAACAAGCTCATTCCCCTGCGCCACAGCTATATGCAGGCGTTTTTGCAGCACGCGGCGCAGTTTTCCGGTGCCAACCGGGTCATGGTCAGTGTGCGCTGGAAGGGCGAGGGCGACATCTACAACGCCCAATTCCTAGACACCCTGCGCCAGATCACGGATGAAGTTTTCTTCATCCCCGGCGTGAACCGGGGCCAGGTGTTCTCGCTGTACACCCCCAATGTGCGCTATGTGGAAGTGACGGAAAACGGCTTTGTCGGTGAGGTGCTGATTCCCTCGCGCTTCAACGCCGATGCCGAGGGCCTGGCCCAGGTGCGCTCCAACGTCTCC
Organism: Acidovorax sp.; assembly: GCA_041910915.1. Taxonomy (GTDB): domain Bacteria; phylum Pseudomonadota; class Gammaproteobacteria; order Burkholderiales; family Burkholderiaceae_C; genus Paenacidovorax. Next base: position 24,128 of record JAYRPZ010000132.1, on the reverse strand, counting down.
AAGTCCGGGCAAATTGGCCGCCTGGTGAGCAAAGACCAGCACGCCGCCATGGTGCGCGCCGACCTGCTGGAAACCAACCCCGCCACCGGCGCCCGGCTCGATTACGCCGATGTGGCCCGCAAGCTCGAAGAGATTCGCACCCGCCACCAGAGTGAGAACGTCGAAATCCACATCGTTGGCTTTACCAAGGTGCTGGGCGACGTGATGGAGGGGCTGTTCAACGTCATCTTGTTCTTTGGCGTGGCCTTTGTCATCACCGCCGTGCTGCTGCTGGTGTATTCGCGTTCGCTCAGCCTGACCTTGCTGGCCTTGCTGGTGGCGCTGCTGCCGGTGGTGTGGCTGCTGGGGCTGCTGCCCTTGCTGGGCTATGGCATCGATCCCATGTCCATCCTCGTGCCCTTCTTGATTTTCTCGATTGGCGTCTCGCACGCGGTGCAGATGACCAACGCCTGGAAGTACGAAATGCGTACCGGCAGCACCGCCATCCACGCCGCTGAACTGGCGTTTCGCCGCCTGGCCATTCCGGGCACGCTGGCCTTGCTGATGAACGCGCTGGGCTTCATGGTCATCATGCTGATCGACATCCCCATCGTGCATGAACTGGGCCTCACGGCCTGCCTGGGCGTGTCGTTGATGATTTTCACCAACAAAGTCATCTTGCCCGTGGCGCTGTCGTACCTGCCCTACAAGCGCTCGGCTGAGGAGAAAAATCCCGACGGCATGGATGCCCGCTCGCGCGCCCGCTGGTGGGCCGTCTCGGCCCTGGCCGAACCCAAGCCCGCGCTGGTGACGTTTGCCATCTCGCTGGTGCTGCTGGCGGGGGGCACCGTCATGTCGCGCCACCTGCTCACAGGTGACATTGGCTCTGGCGCCCCCGAGCTGCGTGCCGAATCGCGCTACAACCGCGACAACGCCGCCATCATCAGCCAGTACGCCATCGGCATGGACGTGCTCTCGGTCTACCTGGAAACCGAAGGCCTGGAAGAAGCCTGCCTGAACTGGGGCGTGATGAACGCCGTTGAGCGCTTTGACCAGTACATGCGCGGGGTGGATGGCGTGCAGTCCGTGGTCACCGTGGCGGGCTTTGCCAAGCTGGCCACCTCGGGCAACAACGAGGCCAACCCGCGCTGGGCCGCCTTGCAGCGCACCGAAGCCGCGCTGCGCACCGGTGCCAAGAGCGCTTCGCCCGACCTGGGCATGAACTCCGAAGGCTGCAAAACCATTCACCTGCAGGTGTTCTTGAAAGACCACGAAGGCGCCACGCTCTCGCACGTGGTCAATGAAGTGCGCAAATTCATCGCGTCGGACACCACCGAGCACGCCACCTTCCGCCTGGCGGGCGGCAATGCCGGTGTGGCCGCAGCCACCAACGAGGCCGTGGAAAAAGCCGAGGTGGAAATGCTGGCCTCCATCTTTGGTGCCATCACCTTGCTGTGCTGGCTCACCTTCCGCTCCTGGCGCGCGGTGCTGTGCATCATCGTGCCGCTGGCGTTGGTCTCCATCTTGTGCAACGCCCTCATGGCCATCCTTGGCATTGGCCTGAAGGTGGCGACGTTGCCCGTGATTGCGCTGGGTGTGGGCGTGGGTGTGGACTACGGCATTTACCTGTTCGAACGCATTCAGCATGAAATCGACGACCGAGGCTCCTCGCTGCGCGTGGCCTTCTACGAAGCCATGCACCAGCGCGGCACGGCGGCGGTGTTCACGGCCATCACCATGTCGATTGGTGTGGGCACCTGGGCGTTTTCCGCGCTCAAGTTCCAGGCCGACATGGGCATTTTGCTGGCCTTCTTGTTCCTGGTGAACGTGCTGGGCGCCATCTTCTTGCTGCCCGCGCTGGCCTGCTGGCTGGGCGTGGGCCCGCGCCCGGCCGCCGCCGCGCGCACCTGAGGGCATGGCGATGGACAACCCCCTGAACCACGGCCTGTACGCCCAGTTGCTGCTGGAGCGCGAACTGCACCAGGTGCTGTGCCGCTACGCCCGCGCCTGCGACACGCGTGACTGGGCCGCCATGGACGAAGTGTTCACCGCCGACGCCCACGCCAACTACGGCAGCTGGCACTGCCCAGACCGGGCCGCCCTGGTGGGCATGGTGCGCCAGCACCTGAGCGGCTGCGGCCCCACCCAGCACCTGCTGGGCAACCTGGTGGTGCAGCCACTGGTGCCCACGCAGTCCAGCGCGGCTGCCGGTGCCGTGTGGCGCAGCCACACAGCGGTGCGCGCGGGCCACCGCGGTGCTGGCAGCCTCAAGGCGCTGCGCTACGACGCTTTGGGCGAATACGTGGACGACTGGGTGGCCACGCCCAGCGGCTGGCGCATTGCCTACCGCCGCATGGTGATGGCCCTGGAAATGGGCGACCGCCGCGTACTCTGCGCCGAAGTGCCCCAGTAAGGCCGACAAGCCACGCCAAAGCTATCAAAAAAAGAGCTGCTTGCGCTTGCCTAGCAAGGCTTGCAGCCTTTTTTGGTTCGGAGCATAGGCGCTTTCAAGGCTGGCCCAGCACCGCCGCCAGGGCCTGCCCAGTGTGGGTGCCCAGGCGCACCAAGTCTTCGGGCGTGCCGCTGGCCACCAGCTGGCCGCCGCCGCTGCCGCCTTCGGGGCCGAGGTCGAGCACCCAGTCGGCCTCGGCGATGACGTGCAGGTCGTGCTCAATCACCAGCACGCTGTGGCCTTGGTCCACCAGGCGGTGCAGCACGGCAATGAGCTTGTCCACATCCGCCAGGTGCAGGCCCACGGTGGGTTCATCGAGCACGTACAGCGTGTGCGGTGTTTTTTGGCCGCGTCGGCCCACGTCATTGCGCACCTTGGTCAGCTCACTCACCAGTTTGATGCGCTGGGCCTCGCCGCCGCTGAGCGTGGGGCTGGGCTGGCCCAGCGTGAGGTAGCCCAGGCCCACGTCGTGCAGCAGTTGCAGCGGGTGGGCCACGCTGGGCAGGCTGGCAAAAAACGCCAGCGCTTCGTCCACTTCCATTTGCAGCACCTGGCCAATGTGCTTGCCGCGCCAGGTCACGGCCAGGGTTTCGGGGTTGAAGCGCGCGCCGTGGCACACCTCGCACGGCACCTTCACGTCGGGCAAAAAGCTCATGGCGATGGTGCGCAGGCCTTGGCCTTCGCAGGCGGGGCAGCGTCCGGCGCCGGTGTTGAAGGAAAAGCGCGCCGCGCCATAGCCGCGCGCTTTGGCTTCTAGGGTGTCGGCAAAGAGCTTGCGAATGCTGTCCCAAAAGCCGATGTAGGTGGCGGGGCACGAGCGCGGCGTTTTGCCAATGGGCGTTTGGTCCACTTCCAGCACACGCGCCAGGCCCTCAAAGCCCGACAGCCCCTGGCAGCCCACCAGGGCGGGCGCCTGGCCTGCGTCCATGGCGGCGCGCCCAGCCTGCGTTTGGCGCTGCGCCACCCAGGCGGCCACGTTGGCCAGCAGCACGTCGCGCGCCAGCGTGGATTTGCCCGAGCCGCTCACACCCGTGACGGCCACCAAGCGCTGCAGCGGCACGCGCGCCGTGACCTGCTGCAGGTTGTGCAGGTGCGCGCCGTGAACGGTGAGCCAAGCCGGTGCTGCTTCACTTTTGGTAGCTGCTTGCGCTTGTTTTTTGGTGCTTTGAGGTGCTTTTTTATCTGAAAGTGGCTCAGAGCAAGCGCTAGCAGCTCCTATTTCAGGAGCATTGGGTGCCACGGGACGGCGTGCGTGCAGCGGGTGGCGCATGGCCTCGCGCAGGTAGCGCCCGGTGAGGGAGTCGGGCGTGTCTTGCAGCGCCTGCACGCTGCCTTGCGCAACCAAGCGGCCACCGCGCCGACCTGCGCCGGGGCCAATGTCGATCAGGTGCTCGGCGCGGCGAATGGTGTCTTCATCGTGCTCCACCACCACCAGGGTGTTGCCTTGGGCGGCGAGCTGGTGCAGGGCGTCGAGCAAGATGCGGTTGTCGCGCGCGTGCAGGCCAATGGTGGGTTCATCGAGCACGTAGCACACGCCTTGCAGTTGGCTGCCCAGTTGCGCGGCCAGGCGAATGCGCTGCGCTTCGCCGCCCGAGAGCGTGGGCGCGCCGCGGTCGAGCGTCAGGTAGCCCAGGCCCACTTGCTCCAAAAAGGCCAGGCGGCTGTGGATTTCAGGCAGCAGATCGCGCGCAATGTCGGCCTCGCGGCCTTGCAGTTGCGCCTGCAGCCCCGCCACCCAGGGGCGCAGCGTGGCCACGGGCAGGCGCGCCACGTCGGTGATGCTCTGCCCGGCAAAGCGCACCGCGCGCGCCGTGGCGTTCAGCCGCGTGCCCTGGCAGCTGGGGCAGGGCGTGCTGCCCACGTCTTCCACCTCGGGCTCGGCAAAGCTGTAGCTGCGGCCTGCGTCGGCGCCGCCGCTGGCTTGGGTCAGCACCGAATCGTCGAGCTGCTGGCGTTGCGCGCGGGTCAGCTGCAGGCCCGTGCCTACGCAGTCCGGGCACCAGCCTTGCTTGCTGTTGTAGGAGAACAGGCGCGGCTCCAGCGCCTGGTAGCTGGTGGCGCACTGGGGGCAAGCGCGCAGCGTGGAAAACACCTGCACGCGCCCCAGGCCCAGGGTGGGCGCGTCGTGTGCCATGGCCTCGGCCAGGCCGTCGAGATCGCTCATCACCTGCACCACGCCTTTGCCCAGTTGCAGCGCCAGCGCCAGTTTGTCGCGCAGCAGCGCTTCGTTGTCGGGGCGCACATCCAGGCTGAAGACGGGCAGCTCAATGCTGTGCTCTTTGAAGCGGTCGAGCTTGGGAAAGCCCACCGTGGGCACAAACGCGCCGTCCACACGCAAGTGGCTGTGCCCACGGGCGTGCGCCCATTGCGCCAGTTCGGTGTAAATGCCTTTGCGCGCCACCACCAGCGGCGCCAGCAGGCCAATGTGCTGGCCGCTGTAGCTGCGCAGCAGCTGGGCGGCAATGCTGTCGGCGCTTTGCGGCTGCACGGGGGCATCGTCGTGGATGCAGTGCTGCACGCCCAGCTTCACGTACAGCAGGCGCAAGAAATGCCACACCTCGGTGAGCGTGCCCACGGTGGACTTGCGCCCGCCGCGTGACAGGCGCTGCTCAATGGCCACGGTGGGCGCAATGCCATGCACGGCATCCACCTCGGGGCGGCCAGCGGGCTGGACGATGGCGCGGGCGTAGGCGTTGAGGCTTTCGAGGTAGCGGCGCTGGCCTTCGTTGAACAAAATGTCAAACGCCAGCGTGGATTTGCCCGAGCCACTCACACCGGTGATGACGTTGAACTTGCCGCGCGGAATGTCCACGCTCAGGTGCTGCAGGTTGTGTTCGCGCGCGTTGATGATGCGAATGTGCTCGCTGTGTTCTGCAGTTGGCGTTTTTTGAGTGTTTTGGGCCTCTAAGCCAGGTGCAGCAAGCGCGAGCAGCTCCTTTTTTAGGAGTGGCCCGGGGGCTTCTTCGGCGCGGTGGGGGCTGTGGGTGCCTGCTGCCAGCGCTGCCTGGTAGGCGCGCAGCGCCTGGCCGGTGTGCGAGTGCGGGTGCTGGCACAGCTGGGCCGGTGTGCCCACGGCCACCAGCTGGCCCCCGGCCTCGCCGCCTTCGGGGCCCAGGTCAATGAGCCAGTCGCTGGCGGCGATCACGTCCAGGTTGTGCTCGATGAGCAGCAGCGAGTGCCCAGCTTGCAGCAGCTTGCGCAGGGCGCGCATGAGCTTGGCAATGTCGTCAAAGTGCAGGCCGGTGGTGGGCTCGTCAAAGATGAACAGTTGGCCCTTGCGCCCCAGCGGCTGGCGGCTGGCACTGACGGTTTTGGCCGCTTCAGCCAAAAAGCCCGCCAGCTTCAGGCGCTGCGCCTCGCCACCCGAGAGCGTGGGCACGCTTTGGCCCAGTTGCAGGTAGTCCAGCCCCACATCCACCAGGGGCTGCAGCACGCGCACCACTTCGCGCTCGCTGGCAAACAGCTGCACGGCTTCGCTCACCGTCAGCTCCAGCACCTGGGCGACGTTGAGCCAGCGCCCGCCGCGCTCGATGCGTACTTCCAGAATTTCCGGGCGGTAGCGCTGGCCGTTGCAGTCGGGGCAGCGCAGGTACACATCAGAGAGAAACTGCATCTCCACGTGCTCAAAGCCCGAGCCGCTGCAGGTGGGGCAACGGCCATCGCCACTGTTGAAGCTGAATTTGCTGGCCGTGTAGCCGCGCTCGCGCGCTAGCGGTGCGGTGGCAAACAGCTCGCGCAGGCTGTCCCAGGCGCCCACGTAGCTCACGGGGTTGGAGCGCGCCGTTTTGCCAATGGGCGACTGGTCGGCAAACACCACGCCGCTGAGGTGGTCGGCGCCCAGCAGCCGCTCGTGCGCGCCAGCGGTTTCGGTGCTTTTGCCAAACTGGCGCAGCAGCGCTGGCGCCAAAATGTCTTGCACCAGCGTGGATTTGCCCGAGCCGGACACGCCCGTTACCGTCACCAGGCACTGCAGCGGAAACTCCACCGTGATGTGGCGCAGGTTGTGTTGGCGCGCGCCTTCCAAAATCAGGCGCGGCGTGGCCTCGCTCACGCGCCGCCCTGGCCCCAGCGCCAGGCTTTTGCGCCCGCTCAGGTACTGGCCGGTGAGGGTGTCGGCCTGGCGCAGCGTGGCCGGGGTGCCATCAAACACAATGCGCCCGCCAGCGCGCCCAGGGCCGGGGCCCATGTCGATCACGCGGTCGGCGGCCAGCATCACCGCGGGGTCGTGCTCCACCACCACCAGCGTGTTGCCCGCATCAACCAAACGGCGCATGGCGCGGTTGATGCGCTCCATGTCGCGCGGGTGCAGGCCAATGCTGGGCTCATCGAGCACAAACAGCGTGTTCACCAGCGAGGTGCCCAGCGCGGTGGTGAGGTTGATGCGCTGCACCTCGCCGCCCGAGAGCGTGCGGCTTTGCCGCTCTAGCGTGAGGTAGCCAATGCCCACCTCGCACAGGTAGCGCAGGCGTGTGGCGATTTCTTGTGTGATCAGGCGCTGGGCCTGGATGTCAGCACTGGCGGCGCTGGTGGCGCTGTGGCTGGGGTCTGCGCTGGCCTGGGCCGTGGCGGTGGGCGCTTCGGCCTGCAGCAGGGCAAAGAACTGGTGCAGCTTATCGAGCGGCAGCAGCATCAGGTCGTGCAGGCACAGGCCGGGCAGTTGCTCTAACTGCGCGCGCGTCCAGGCCACGCCAGGGGGCATGAAGCGCTGCGCCGGGTCGAGCACCGCATCGGCTGTGGCGCGGCTGCCCAGGCGCCACAGCAGGCTCTCGGGTTGCAGGCGCGCGCCCGCGCAGGCCGGGCAGGGCGTGTAGCTGCGGTATTTGGACAGCAGCACGCGAATGTGCATCTTGTAGGCTTTGCTCTCCAGGTAGCCAAAAAAGCGCCGGATGCCATACCACTTCTTGTTCCACTGGCCTTCTTTGAAGTCCGGCTGGCCTTCGAGCACCCAGTGCTGTTGCTCTGCACTCAGGTGGCTCCAGGGCGTGTCGCGTGGAATGCCTGCGGTCTCGGCATGGCGCAGCAGGTCGTCTTGGATTTCTTTCCAAGCCGGGGTCTGGATGGCTTTGATGGCGCCAGCGCGCAGGGTGAGTTTGTCGTTGGGAATGACCAGCCCCCAGTCCACCCCAATCACCCGGCCAAAGCCGCGGCAGCTCGCGCACGCGCCCATGGCGGAGTTGAAGGAGAACATGGCGGGTTGGGGCGCGCTGTAGCGCAGCCCGCTGTCGGGGCAGTGCAGGCCGCTGGAGAACTGCCAGAGCGTGGGCGTGTTCGTGGGTGCGGCGCTAGCGTCAGGGTCGTCGCTCTCGGGCTGGCAGTACACCGCCATGCGCCCGTTGCCGCGCTGCAGCGCCACCTCAATGGCTTCGATGGCGCGCGCGCGCTCCACCCGGCCCAGGCGAAAGCGGTCGGCCACCACGTCCAGGTGCAGGCGCTCGTCCACCACGCGCTGTGCTTGCACTTTGGTAAAGCCACTGGCCGACAGCCACTGCGCCAGCTCCTCGGCGCTGGTGCCTGCGGGCAGCTCTACAGCAAAGGTCAGCGCCAGGCGCGGGTCGCCCAGCGCGGCGCAGCGCTCTTGCAAGCTGGCGTAAATGCTTTCGGGGTGGTCGTGGCGCACGGGCTGCGCTGTCTCGCGGTCAAACAACTGCGCGGCGCGCGCAAACAGCAGCTTGAGGTGGTCGTTCAGCTCGGTCATCGTGCCCACGGTGGAGCGCGAGCTGCGCACGGGGTTGGTTTGGTCGATGGCAATGGCCGGGGGCACGCCTTCCACCTTGTCCACGGCGGGCTTGTCCATGCGGTCGAGAAACTGGCGCGCGTAGGCGCTGAAAGTCTCTACGTAGCGGCGCTGGCCCTCGGCGTAGAGCGTGTCAAACACCAGGCTGGACTTGCCCGAGCCACTCACACCGGTGACCACCGTGAACTCGCCGGTGCGAATGTCCAGGTCCAGGTTCTGGAGGTTGTGCTGGCGCGCACCGTGAATGCGGATCAGGCCTTGGGTCATGGCAGAAGGTGGTTGGTCAATGAGGCCCAAGATTCTAGGAAGTGCGAGGCTTGGCCACCGAGGCCCGCGCATTGACCTTGCGCGCTGTGCGCAGAGAGTGGGGGCAGGACGTCCGTTGATGCACAGGGCATGTGGCACCTTTGCGGCAGGGCAGGCACTACCATGGCCCCTCTGCGCCCATTTCCCCTTGTTTTCCCTGCTGAAAGGAGCTTGTCATGCAAATCGTTGTGGATGTGCCCGCCCATTACCTGGACGCCATGCACAGTGCGCCCGAAGCGTTCGCCCAAGAGGCCAAACTGGCCATGGCCATCAAGCTGTTTGAGATGAAGCGTCTTTCCTCAGGCATGGCTGCCCAGCTGATTGGCATGGAGCGGGTGCAATTTTTGGCACAACTGCAGCGCTTCGGTGTGCCGTTGATCGATTTAGAGGAAGACGAGCTGGCATCGGACGTGGATCATGCCTGAGCGTCCCCCTGTCTTGGTGACCAACACCACGCCCTTGATTGCGCTGGCTGCGGCGACCGGCAGTTTGGACGTTTTGCGCTTTCTCTATCGTCAGGTCGTGGTGCCTTACGAGGTGGCCCAGGAGGTGCGCGCCGGAGGACGCCATGCCTTTGGCGTGGATGCCTTTCAGCAAGCCACCTGGCTCGACATTCAGTCCGCGCCGGTCGTGCTCCAGCCGTTTTTGCACAACACGCTCGACCGAGGCGAGGCGTCTGTCATCCAAACCGCGCTGAATCGGGGGCTGTCACTCGTGTGCATTGACGAAGCTGCAGGGCGGCGTGTCGCCCGTTTGTGCGATCTGACGCTGACAGGCTCGGTGGGCATCTTGCTCAAAGCCAAGCGCCAGGGGTATGACGTGTCGATCGCCGAGGCGCTGCAGCGTATGCGTGCCCAAGGCATTTGGCTCAGTGATCGCGTGGTGCAGTTTGCCCTGACGCACTGACGCGGCATCTGTGTTTTGTCGTTTTCTTGCCGTCAAAATGCATCTACCCCTATCGATCCGTGCTTTTTGGGGTCTAAATCACCGTCAACTGCATTGAAGTTAAAATGCGCGGTTTTTTCCTGGCACCCGGCGGCGTTGCGCGGCTTGGGGCCACAGCCCTTGGAGGAGCCCCGTTGCCATGCAAGGCCTGCACTTGACCGCTGATTTGTACCAATGCGCTGGCGACACGGCTTACATGCTGTGCGCCGACACCCTGGCCGCCTTGTGCCGCACCCAAGTTCACGCCAGTGGCCTGACCCTGGTGGATGACAAATGGGTCACCTTTCCGCCCTACAACGGCCAGCCCGGTGGCGTCACCGGTACGGTGTTGCTGGCCGAGTCGCACCTGGCCATCCACACCTGGCCGGAGACGGGCAACGTCACCATCGACGTGTACGTGTGCAACTTTTCCTCGGACAACTCGGGCAAGGCGCGCGCGCTGATGGAGGGCGTGATTGCCGCCTACGCCCCCGCGCGGCGCGTGTACCAAGAGCTGCAGCGCGGCGACATTGGCCCGGCCCCGGCCAGCCCCATGCTGGAGTGGGTGGAAGAGCAGCTCACGCCCGACGCCCGCTTTGGTTTCGCCGTCACCGCACGCCAGCAGCAGCGCACGCGCTACCAGCACATGGAGCTGCTGGACACCCCGCGCTTTGGCCGCGTGCTGCGCCTCGATGGCTGCTTTATGACCAGCGAGCGCGAGGAATTTTTCTACCACGAGGCGCTGGTACACCCGGCTGCCATCGCCCACGCTGCACCGCGCAACGCGCTCATCCTCGGTGGTGGCGATGGCGGGGCGGCAGAAGAGCTGCTCAAGCACCCCAGCGTGGAGCGCATTGTGTTGGCCGAGCTGGACGAGGCCGTGGTGCAAGCCGCACGCACCCACCTGGGCAGCATCCACCGCGGCGCGCTCGACGATGCGCGCGTGCAACTGCAACTGGGCGATGCATACGCCTATGTCGATGCCTGCACCGAGCGCTTCGACCTCGTGCTGATGGATTTGACCGACCCCGACACCCCCGCCAGCGCGCTGTATTCCGAGGCTGCGCTGGCCCGCACCCAGCGCGTGCTGGCCCCTGGCGGCGCCCTGGTGCTGCACCTGGGTAGCCCGGTGTTCCACCCCGAACAAGTGCGCAGCCTGGCAGCCAGCCTGCGCGCGCGCTTTGCCCAGGTGCATTGCTACGGCCTGTACATTCCGCTGTACGGCGCCTACTGGGGCTTTGCCGTGGCGTCCGATAGCCTCGACCCCACCGCGCTCACGGCGGCAGATGTTGAGCAGCGCCTGAGCGCGCGCGCTGTGGCTGATTTGCAGTACTACAACCGTGCCACCCACGGCGCGCTGTTTGCCCTGCCCACTTATTACCAGCAACTGGTGCAGCCCCAGCCCGCCTGAGGCCGCACCACCTGCGCCGCCCCTTCGCCCACACCCCCACCCGCACCATGAACGCCCCCGCCAGCCTCTCGCCCCTGCACATCTACATGGTCGGCGGCGCCGTGCGCGACCAACTGCTGGGGCGCCCCGTGAGTGACCGCGATTGGGTGGTGGTGGGCGCCACCCCTGAGCACCTGCTGGCGCAGGGCTTCACCCCGGTGGGGCGCGACTTCCCCGTCTTTTTGCACCCGCGCACGCACGAGGAATACGCCCTGGCGCGCACCGAGCGCAAAAGCGGCAGCGGCTACCGTGGCTTTGTGGTGCATCCCTCGCCCGACGTGACGCTGGAAGAAGACCTGGCGCGGCGCGACCTCACCATCAACGCCATCGCCGCTCCCCCCGATTGGGACGGTAGCGGCCCGGTGATCGACCCCTATGGCGGCGTGGCCGACCTGCGCGCCGGGGTGCTGCGCCATGTCACCGACGCCTTCCGCGAAGACCCCGTACGCATCTTGCGCGTGGCCCGTTTTGCGGCCCGTTTTGCGCACTTTCATGTGGCCGAGGCCACGCTGCAGCTCATGCGCGAGATGGTGCGCGAGGGCGAGGTCGATCACCTTGTGCCCGAGCGCGTGTGGCAAGAAATTTCGCGCGGCCTGATGGAGCCGCAACCCTCGCGCATGTTCGAGGTGCTGCGCGCGTGCGGCGCCCTGGCGCGCTTGCTGCCCGAGCTGGATCGCCTGTGGGGCGTGCCCCAGCGCGCCGACTACCACCCCGAAGTGGATACCGGCATCCACGCCCTGCTGGTGCTGGACATGGCGGCGCAGCTGCAGGCACCGCTGGCCGTGCGCTTTGCCTGCCTGTGCCACGACCTGGGCAAAGGCACCACCCCTGCCGACGTGCTGCCGCGCCACATTGGCCACGAAGAACGCAGCGCGCGCCTGCTGCAAGGCGTGTGCCAGCGCTGGCGCGTGCCCACCGACTGCCGCGAACTGGCCGACGTGGTAGCACGCGAGCACGGCAACATCCACCGCTGCGCCAGCCTGGGCGCGGCAGCCCTGTTGCGCCTGCTGGGCCGCTGCGACGCCCTGCGCAAGCCCGAGCGCTTTGAGCAGGTGCTGTGGGCCTGCGAGTGCGACGCCCGGGGCCGCCAGGGCCTGCAGCATCAGCCCTACCCCCAGCGTGCCCACCTGCACGCCGCCCTGCACGCCGCCCTGGCCGTGCCCACCGCCCCCCTGGCCGAGGCAGCGGCGCGCCAAGGCCTGCAAGGCAAAGCCGTGGGCGAAGCCATTGCCCAGGCACGCCAGCAGGCCATCGCCGCCTGGCTGGCACACACGCCACCGTTGCAGGCAGCGTAAATCAGCAGCGCAAGTCGCTTCTTTTTTCATAGCTGCTTGCGCTTTCCTAGAGCGGCTCAGAGGCTGATTTGGCTGATATTTTGGGTGTTCAGTGGTTTCTGCTATTTTTGCGGCTACACCACTGGAGTGCTCCTTGAAACACCTGTTCACTACCGTCCTCTGGGCGCTGGTCTGGCCCGTGGCCGCACACACCGCCAGCCCTCCCAGCGCGGCGCCAGGCAAGCTGTTGGATGAGCGCAGCCGCATCAACGTATGGCTGTTGCGCGATGACGTGCGGCAGGTGGAAGCTGCCCAGGCGTCTGAAGAAACCGATGCCTGCTACCAGGAGGGCAGCCCCGACGACCTCCCCCTGAGCCGCGCAGCGCAAGCGCGCCTGGCCCAGGCAGAAAAGGCCTGCGTGCAGCGCATGCAGCAGGCATTTGCCCACTACCAGGCACTGCGCCAGACCTTCAACGCCAAGTGGCAGGGCGCTTTGCTGCAAGCCATTCGTGGCGGGGATGAGGTGGCGGAAGTCATTTGGCGCCAGTGCGGCACCACACCCGCCATCGATCGCAGCGCCCTGGCCTCCACCTGCGACGCCGACCCCAAGCGCCGCCAAGAGGCCGCCCGGCGCTTGCGCCAGATTGGCTTTGAAGCCGCCTTCGACGACGAAGCCGAAGGCAGCTTGCCCGCTTGGGAGCCCGACCAAAACAAGCGCCGCACCCTGAGCCAGGAGCGCATCCTGCGCCAGATGGAAGCCGGGGTGTTTGGCGGCTGGAGCATCGACGCCTACCACGGCGGCAACGCCCCGCGCAGCCCGCAAGAACTGTTCGATATGCGGCGCGCCGCCGTCATCAGTGCCGCCTCCATGCTGGTGCGCCGCAGCTTCACCTACGTGCGGCTGCAGGGCGGCTGGGAGCAGGAATCGCACGCCCAACTGCGCCTGAATCGCAAGCCGCTGGGCACCTCCACACTCGCCTGGAGCGCCAATGTGCTGCACAGCGGCAGCCCCTACAGCGGGCCTTACGACCCCGCGTGGGATGGCTTTCAGGTCTATTTGCAATACGAGCGTAGCCGTGAAATCACCGTCGGCGGCCCGCGCGATGCGCAGTACCAGCGCATGCTGTACGACACCCTCACGCGCTCGGAACAACGCATCGACGCCTGGCTGCAACGCGACCCGCGCTGGGCCGTTTTTGTGCTGCACCGCCACGGCCACCACGAATGGATTCCCCAAGGCATGGAGTCCCCCTTGGGGCAACTCGACCCGGCCTGGGAGGGGCACTGGGTGCTGGAGAAAAAATTCGTTGATTTCAAGCCGGTGGCAGTCCCAGTGCCACCAGCGGCGGCGCAGCTGCGCATTCGCGTCAGCCCGGCCCCCGCCATCGCCCAGTTTGCTGAAGGCGGCCCACCGGGCTATGCCTGCGCACTGCGCTACAGCGGTGCCAGCAGCCTGCGCCCCGAAGGCAACCGCCACGCCAGCACGGCCACCGACACCGCGCTGGGCTACCTGCCTGCGCTCTCTGCCGCCATCTCGCCCCACGACCCCGGCCCCACCGAGGCCTTTGCCCCTTTGAGCCCACTCAAAAGCTACAAGCAAGTGCTGGTGCAGTGCCCGCAAGGCGAATGGCCCGACAACCGCAACAAGCGCTTTCTTTTTCTGGCCAACGACACCCTCGTCGAAGTGCGCAAGCCCCAGGGCAGCCGAAGTTTGGAGATGCTGCACTGGCGGCGTGCAGCGGCGCTGGATGCGAATGCACCCTTTCCACCCCTGCCCCCACCCTTTGACCTTGCCCCGGTGTTGACCCGCCTCCACCAGGCTGCGCAGGGGCACGGCAGGTAGAGGCACGCTTGAACGAGGTGCCGCCTAGTGGGATGCCAGGGTGCGCTGGGTGCCCTGGGTGCGTGAGTTTGCTTTTATTTTGATAGCTGCTCGCGCTTGCCCAGAGCGCCTAAGAGGCCTATTTGGCTATGAATGCCAATAGTGCAGCGCACTGCGCATCGTGTTAGTATTACAGACGTAATAACTTGCAAGAGGCCAGCCATGCACACCCTCAAACTCACCCAGATTGGCAATTCTGTGGGCGTCATCCTGCCCAAGGAGGCCTTGGGCCGCCTGAAGCTCCAAAAGGGTGCATCTGTCTTTCTGACCGAATGCGCCGAAGGCTTCATCCTCACGCCCTACGACCCGGCACTGGAAGAAGAAATTAGCGCAGGCCGCGAATTTATGCGCGACTACCGTGACACCTTCCACCAGTTGGCCAAATGAGCAAGTGGCGCTGGATTAGCAAACAGGCACTGCTCCTGTTGCACGCGGAAAGCCTGGCAGAACACGGTGGTGGCCAAGGTATGCGCGACGAGGGCTTGTTGGACTCCGCTTTAGCCCGTCCGCAAAACCTGGCGGCCTATGGCGAACCTGATTGCGCGGCGCTGGCGGCAAGCTACGGCGTAGGCGTTGCCAAGAACCACCCCTTTGTGGACGGTAACAAGCGCGCAGCGCTGTTGGCCACCGGCCTGTTCCTCTACCTCAATGGCTACCGGCTCACGGCCAGCCAGGCCGACACCACCATCACCATGCTCAACGTCGCCGCAGGCACGCTGACCGAAGACGCCTTTGCCGCCTGGCTGCGCCAGCACGCCCAGCCAAGGGCCTGAATGGGCTGCGCCAGTTATAGAACATCTTCCATGAATGTTGTATAGCGCCCCGCGCGCCCAGCATCTACCGCCTGCCTTGCCTCGGCCCTGATGCCACTGGGCGCCGCTGTGACCGTGGTGCTTGGGCTGAGCGTGCGTGACGCAGGCCCCCCGCTATCATCTTTCGCATGGGAGACAACCACACCGCCATGGGCGCCGACGCGCCCGCAGACACCGCCGCCGCCCACGCCTTCATCGCCCGCTGGCAGGGCGTGACGGCCAGCGAGCTATCGACGGCGCAGAGTTTTGTCATCGAGCTGTGCGCGCTGCTGGGGGTGGAGCGCCCGCACCCCACGCCCGAGCAAAGCTATATGTTCGAGCGCCCGGTGACGTTCACACACGGCGACGGCAGCACCAGCGCCGGGCGCATTGACTGCTACCGGCGGGGCCACTTTGTGCTGGAGGCGAAAAAGCTCCAGGTGGGCAGCCACACCCAGGGCTTTGGCAACGGCCTGCTGCAAGCGCGCAACCAGGCGGAAAACTACGCCCGCGCCCTGCCCGCGCAGGAGGGCCGCCCGCCCTTTGTGCTGGTGGTGGATGTGGGCACCGTCATCGAGGTGTATGCCGAGTTCAGCCGCACGGGCGGCACCTACACGCCCTTTCCTGACCCGCGCAGCCACCGCCTGCAGCTGGCCGACCTGGCGCGCCCCGAGGTGCGCGAGCGTCTGCACCGCATTTGGACAGACCCCGACAGCCTCAACCCCGCGCGCATCAGCGCGCAAGTCACGCGCGAAGTGGCGCAACTGCTGGGCGAGCTGGCCAAATCGCTGGAAAGTAGTCTGCAAGAGAAATCTGAGGCAAATCAGCCTCTAGGCCACGCCAGTCAAGCGCTAACAGCTCCTGAAATGGTAGCGGCATACCTCACCCGCTGCCTGTTTTCCATGTTTGCGGAAGATGTGGAGCTGCTGCCCAAAGGCGCGTTCTTGGGCCTGCTGCAAAAGCACCGCGAGCAGCCTGCGGTGCTGCAAAAAATGCTCGCCATCCTCTGGGCTGATATGGACAAGGGCGGCTTCAGCGCCGCGCTGGCGCAAGACGTGCTGCACTTCAACGGCAAACTGTTCAAAGGCGCGGGCGCAGACGGCTACAGCCTGCTGCTCACCCCCGCGCAAATCGACCTGCTGATTGCCGCCGCGCGCGCCAACTGGCGCGAGGTGGAGCCAGCCATCTTCGGCACGCTGCTGGAGCGCGCCCTCAGCCCCACCGAGCGCCACACCCTGGGCGCGCACTACACGCCACGCGCCTACGTCGAGCGCCTGGTGCTGCCCACCGTGATGGAGCCGCTGCGCGCCCAATGGGCCAACGCCCAAGCCGCCGCGCTGATGCTGGCACATGAAGCGGCGCTGCTAGAGGGCAAGGCGCGCGACGCCAAACTGGCCGAGGCCCGCGCTGAGGTGAAAAAATTTCACCACCACCTGTGTACCCTGCGCGTACTCGACCCGGCCTGCGGCAGCGCCAATTTTTTGTACGTCACGCTGGAACATTTGAAGCGCCTGGAGGGCGAAGTCGTCAACCAGCTCGAAGCCCTGGGCCACACACAAGACCAGCTCGGCTTTGAAGGCGAAACCGTCACCCTGCAGCAACTGCGCGGCATCGAACTGAACGAACGCGCCGCCGCTATGGCCGAACTGGTGCTGTGGATTGGCTACCTGCAGTGGCACATCCGCACCCGGGGCCACGCCGCCGTGGCCACGCCCGTCGTCCACAACTACGGCAACATCGAATGCCGCGACGCCGTGCTGGCCTGGGACGCACAAGAACCCGCTTACGACGACGCGGGCCAGCTCCTGAGCCGCTGGGATGGCAGCACCTACAAAACCCACCCCGTCACTGGCGAGCAGGTGCCCGACGAAGCCGCACAGATGCCGCAATGGCGCTATGTGGGCGCACGCCCAGCCACCTGGCCGCAAGCCGATTTCATTGTGGGCAACCCGCCGTTTATTGGAAACAAACGGATGCGCGATGCGCTGGGCGATGGCTACGTGCAAGCCCTGCGCGCCGCCTGGCCCGAAGTGCCCGACAGCGCCGATTTCGTCATGTACTGGTGGCACCGCGCCGCCGCCCAGGTGGCCGCAGGCCACACGCAGCGCATGGGCCTCATCACCACCAACAGCCTGACCATGGTGTTCAACCGCCGTGTGGTGCAGGCTGCGCTGGACCAAGGCACGCACTTGGTGATGGCCATTCCCGACCACCCCTGGGTGGACAGCGCCAATGGTGCGGCTGTGCGCATTGCCATGACCGTGCTGGCCGCAGGCAGCGGCGAAGGGCAGGTGCTCACGGCGACGGATGAACAGGCCGGGGAACATGGTGAAGTGGCCGTGAGCCTCGCCACGACCGCCGGTGTGATCCATGCTGACCTGAAGGTGGGTGCCAATGTGGCAGCAGCGCAGCCATTGAGGGCCAACGCAAAAATTGGCAACCGAGGGGTAATTCCGCACGGTGCAGGCTTCGTCGTTTCCCAGGCAGAAGCAGCGCAATTGGGCAATCCTCCGTTCATTCGCCCCTATCGAAACGGACGCGATCTCACCGAAACACCACGCGGCGCATTAGTCATCGACGCCCATGGCCTTAGCGCAGAAGAACTGCGCGACAAATACCCCTCGGTTTACCAGTGGCTGTTGGAGCGGGTCAAACCCGAGCGCGAACAAAACAACCGGGCGAGAGTTCGTGATCTGTGGTGGCTTTTTGCAGAAGCCAGAGTGGTGATGCGTGCTTCGCTGTCTGGCCTTAAACGCTACATCGTCACCGGCCAAGTTGCCAAACACCGCGTCTTCCAATTCCTGGACGCCAGCATCCTGCCCGACGACAAACTAATTGCTATCGCCCTCGACGACGCTTTCTCTCTGGGCATCCTTTCCAGCCAATTGCACATTTGCTGGGCGCTGGCCACAGGTGGCACGCTGGAAGATCGTCCGGTTTACAGCAAATCCACCTGCTTCGACACCTTCCCCTTCCCCGACGAAGACACCGGCCTCACGCCCGCACTGCGCGAACGCATTGCCACCTTGGCCGAGCACATCGACGCGCACCGCAAACGCGTGCTGGGGCTGGCGGGGGCAGCGGGGGGGGATTTCGCCAGCGCAGCGCGGATGAGCGCCCCGCAGTCCCCGCCAGCCCCAGCACTACCCGCCGCAGGTACAACAGCCAGCGCCGCCCTCACCCTCACCGGCCTGTACAACGTGCTGGCCGCGCTGCGCGCAGGCCGCGCGCTCACTGCCAAAGAAAAAGCCATCCACACCCAGGGCCTGGTGGGCGTGCTGCGCGAACTGCACGACGAGCTAGACGCGGCGGTGCTCGCCGCCTACGGCCTGCCCCCGCACGCCAGCTCCGATGCCATCTTGGCCCACCTGGTGCAGCTCAACACCCAGCGCGCCCAGCAAGAGGCCCAAGGCCACATCCGCTGGCTGCGCCCCAGCTTCCAAAATCCGCAAAAATCGCTATCAAAACAAGAGCTGGTACCGCTTGAAAATACTGCCCTAGAGGCCGATTCGATAGAGCAAAAACCGCTATCAAAAGAGAAGCAAACCCAGCCCTGGCCCGCCACCTTGCCCGAACAGGTGGGCGCCGTGGCCGCGCTGCTGTCGGCCAGCCCCAGCGCCCTCACCCTGGCCGACATCGAAGCCCACTTCAAAGGCCGTGGCGCCTGGAAAAAAAACCTGCCCACGCTCTTGCAAACCCTCGCCGCCCTGGGCCGCGCCCACCCCCAAGAACACCCCGAGGGCGTGGCGTGGCGCGCAGGCTGAGTTCAATGCGGTTCTGCCGCCTTGCGCAGCAGCTCCAGCCCGCGTGCCTGCTGCTGCGCACCGCGTGCCGCGCGCAGGGCAAAGCGGGTTTCCATGTCGAACTCGGCCAGCATCAAGGTGGCCATTTCATCCATCAAGCGGTTCACGCTGGTGCCGCGTTGGCGCGACAGCTCTTTCAGGCGCTGGTACTTGTCGTCTGGCAGGCGGATGGTGAGGGCGGTCATGGCCCTCACGCGCAGCGGCACACCCATTGCGCTACCAGTTCGTGCAGGCTGTGGACGTAGCTGTCGGCGTCCACGCTGTGCACGGGCTGGCCGTGGTTGTAGCCGTAGGTCACCAGGGCTACGGGGCAGCCGGCGGCGCGGGCGGCTTGGGCGTCGTTGCTGGAGTCGCCCACCATCAGCGTGTGCGCGGGCAGGGTGCCCAGGGCGGCGCAGGTGCGCAGCAGCGGCAGCGGGTCGGGCTTTTTGCGCTCGAAGGCGTCGCCGCCGAAGACGTGCTCGAAATAGCCGTCCAGGCCCTTGGCCTGCAGCAGGCCTTCGGCAAAGCGCTGGGGTTTGTTGGTCAGGCAGGCCAGGCGCACGCCGGCGGCGCGCAGGGCCGTCAGCCCTTGCACCACGCCGGGGTACACGCTGGCGTAGCGGCCATTGATTTGGGTGTAGTGGTGCTGGTAGCGCGCCCAGGCCTGGGGGAACAGGGCTTGCACTTCAGCGTCAAGGTTTGCTCTTGTTTCAGGAGCTGCTTGCGCTTGCCCTGCTTGGCTGAGGGCGTGCTGGAGCACTGATTGAATGAGGTGTTCCGAGCCTTTGCCCACCAGCTGGGCAATGTGCGCGGGTGCGATGCCGGGCAGCTGCAGGTCGTCGAGCATGCCGCCCAGGGCTTGGGCGAAGTCGCCCAGGGTGTCCACCAGGGTGCCGTCGAGGTCGATGATGGCCGCCTCCAGGGGGCCGTGGGGAGGGGTGAGGTTTGACATGGCGGCGATGGTATGCGCTGCGCAAAGCCCGCGCACCGCCCTCCTATACTCAAGCGATGAAGTTCCGCCTGCCCTTGTCGTCTTTGTCTCGTTACGCCGCCGAGTGGGTGTTGCTGGGAGGGGTGCTGCTGCTGGTGGCGCTGATTTTGGGGCTGTTCGTGGCGCAAAAACACCAAGAAATTGGCGTGCATGAGCGCGATCGGCTGGCGGTGAATGCGCGCGTGGTTCACGATGCGCTGGTGCGCCAGCTCGATACGGTGAACCGCACGCTGGTGGGCATTCGTGACGAGCTGCCGCGTTGGCAGGCCCAGGCCAATGGCCTTGAGCTGGCTGAACAGCGGCTGCAGGCGTTTGTGGACGCCATGCCTGCCGTGCGCACGCTGCTGGTGTTGGATGCCCAGGGAAATGTGGTGGCGGCCAACCATGAGGCGCTGCGCGGCAAGAATTTTCGTGAGGGTGGTTATTTTCAGGCGGTGCAGCGCCAGCCCCAGGCCCAGACGCTGTATTTGGGGCCACCGTTCAAAACGTCTTTGGGTGTGTTTGGCATGAACCTGGTGCGCATGGTGAGCGGCCCCAACGGGGAGTTTGCCGGGGTGGTGGCCGCCACGCTGGACCCGGCCGATCTTTCTTATGTGCTGGAGTCGGTGCGCGCTACCCCTGATATGTGGGTCACGCTGGTGCATGGCAATGGCATGTTGTTTCTGAGCGCCCCGCACAACGAGCAGTGGCTGGGCATGGATTTGGCTCAACCTGGCTCGCTGTTTGTGCGCCACCGCACCAGCGGCCAGCCCACCACCTTGCTCAGCGGTACGGCGATTTTTTCTGGCGTCAATGCGCTGCAGGCCCAGCACACGCTGCAGCCGTCTGCGCTGCAAATGGACAAGCCCATCGTCATTGGTGTGGGGCGCAGTGTGGAGGCCATGTATGCCCGCTGGCGCGGCGAGGCGGCGCTGGCGGGCAGCATGTATGCGCTGCTGGTGCTGATGACGGTGCCCGGCTTGTTTCTGACCCAGCGCCGCCGTCGCCAGGCAGACGCCCTGGCCGAGGCCGCGCAGGCTGCACTGGCCCAGCGCACGCGCGAGGCTGAAGCGGCCAGCCAGGCCAAGAGCGAATTTGTGGCCAATATGAGCCACGAAATTCGCACCCCCATGAATCCCGTGCTGGGGCTGCTGCAATTGCTGCAGTTGAGTGGTTTGAATGCGCGCCAGCAAGACTACGTCCACAAGGCTGAAGGCGCGGCGCGCTCGTTGCTGGCCATCCTCAATGACATTCTGGATTTTTCCAAGGTGGAGTCGGGCAAGCTGGTGCTTGATGACGCACCGTTTCGCCTCGATGAGTTGCTGCGCAACCTCTCGGTGGTGCTGTCCTCGGCTTTGCAGCACAAAGAGGTGGAGGTGCTGTTTCAGCTCGATCCTGCCGTGCCCCGCGTTTTGCGCGGCGATGATCTGCGCCTGCAGCAGGTGCTGCTGAACCTGGCGGGCAATGCCCTGAAATTCACCGAGCGCGGCGAGGTGGTGGTGGCTTTGCAGCTCTTGCAGGCCGGGCCTGAGCGGGTGCGCGTGGAGTTTGCCGTGCGCGATACGGGCATTGGCATTGCCGCCGACCGTCTGCAGGCTATTTTTGAAGGTTTTACCCAGGCAGAGGCTTCGACCACGCGGCGTTTTGGCGGCACCGGCCTGGGCTTGGCCATCAGTCGCCGTTTGGTGCATTTGATGGGTGGTGAGCTGACCGTGACCAGCACGCCGGGGCAAGGCAGCCGCTTTGCCTTCACGCTGGAGCTGGGCTGCGATGCCGCCGCCAGCGTGCAAAAGGGCACCCCTGCGGCACGGCCCAGCCTCAGGCCGCAGGGGCTGCGGGTGCTCATCGCGGATGACAACGCTACCGCGCGCCAGGTGCTGTCGGCCATGGTGGAGTCGTTTGGCTGGCAGGTGCAAACGGCCAGCAATGGTGCGCAAGCCCTGGAGTTGCTGGCCACAGCCACCGAACAGGGCACGCCGTTTGACATTTTGTGCGTGGACTGGGTGATGCCCGGCATGGATGGCTGGGAAACCATCAAGCACCTGCGCGCACGCCAAGGGGCCACGCTGCCGGCAATTTTGATGATCACCGCCCATGGCCGGGCCATGGCGCTGCAGCATCTGGAGGAGCAGGGGGATGGGCCGGAGGGTGGGCCGGTGCTGGATGGGTTTCTTGTCAAGCCGGTCACGCCGTCGATGCTGTTTGACGCCGTAGCCCAGGCAACGCAGGGGGCTTCGGTGGTGCAGGAGTGCAGCACGGAGCCTTTGCCGCACACGCTGGCGGGTATGCGCCTGCTGGTGGTGGAAGACAACCCGCTCAACCAGCAGGTTGCGCGTGAGTTGCTCAGTTACGCCGGGGCCGAGGTGGAGGTGGCGCAAGATGGTGTGCATGCCCTTGCGTGTGTGCGCAACGCCCCGCAGCCCTACGACGCCATCTTGATGGACGTTCAAATGCCGCGCATGGATGGCTACACCGCCACGCGCGTGCTGCGCCAAGAGATGGGCGTGACCACACCCATCATCGCCATGACGGCCAACGCCCTGCCTGCCTGGCGGCAGGCATGTCTGACCACATTGGCAAGCCGATTGATGCGCGCGAACTCGTCGCCTTGCTGCTGCGCTATTGCACCCGTGAGGCTGGCGCGCCTGCCCCTTCTGCCCCGCCGCCCGAGGCTACCGAGGCGAGTGAGCGAGCGCCGCTGCCCAGCGTGCCTGCGGGCTTTGACGTGGACGCGGCCCTGGCCCGCCTGGGGGGCAACCACCCGCTGTTTGCCCGTTTGGCACGGCAGTGGCAGCACGAGAGCGCGGCCATGGTGGCCGCCGCTGGCACTGCGCTGCAGCAGGGCGACTACCTGGGTGCTGCGCGGGCCATGCACACCTTCAAAGGGGTGGCGGCCACGCTAGGCGCTACGGCGCTGGCGCAGCAGGCAGCGCAGGCAGAGGTGGCCTGCCAAGCGGTGGCCGTGGCGGGGGCCACCACGGGCAGTGCCGATGCGATTGCTCTGCAGGCCGTGGATGCCGTAGCTGGCGCACGCATACAGGCTGCAGAGGTTTTGGGTGGGTTGGCCGATGCGCTCGATCCGCTGCCCCCCGAGGGGCCGCAGGCTGCGGGCAGCAGTGCAGACCTTGCGGACAGCAAGGCGCATGGCGCGGCCTTGCCAGCACTGGATGTCGCGCAGCTGCTGGGCCAGATGGCGACTTTGGATGCCTTGCTGGCACAGCAAAATATGCGTGCGCTGGAGGTGTTTGCCACCTTGCAGCAGGAGCTGGGTCAGTGCCAGGAGGCGAGGCTGGTTGAGCAGTTACATGCTTTGCAAGCGGCGCTGCAGCAATTGGATTTTGTGGCCGCGCGCGCCGTGGTTGCCCATCTACAACATACCTATACCCCCGAACCATGACCACGCCCACCCTGCCCGTTGCTCCTGATTGGCACGTGCTATCTACCTTGCCCGCCCGCCCACGTTTGCTGGTGGTGGATGACCAGCCCATCAACATCCAGACGCTGTACCAAGTTTTTCATGCCGACCACGAAGTTTTCGTGGCCACCAGCGGCGAGCAGGCTCTGGCGTTTTGCCGTGGCAACCCTTTGCCTGATTTGATTTTGCTCGATGTGGTGATGCCGGGTTTGGACGGTTTGGCCGTGTGCCAGCAACTCAAAGCCGATCCTGTCTTGGCCAACATCCCGGTGATTTTTGTCACTGCCTGCATGGACCCTGCCGACGAAACCCGCGCGCTGGAGGCAGGTGGGGTGGACTTTATTACCAAACCCGTCAATCCGATGGTGGTGCGCGCGCGTGTCAAAACCCATCTCACACTCAAAGCGCAGGAAGATTTTTTGCGTTCTCTGGTGTTTATCGATGGGCTCACGGGGGTGGCCAATCGCCGTCGCTTCGACGAGGCTTTGCTGAGTGAGTGGCGCCAGTGCCGGCGTGCGGGCACACCTTTGGCGCTGCTGATGATCGATATTGACCATTTCAAGCGTTACAACGACCACTACGGCCACCCCACGGGCGATGCCTGCTTGCAGCAAGTGGCTGCCGTGCTCAAGGCCGCCATGCAGCGCGCTTGCGACCTGGTGGCGCGCTATGGTGGTGAGGAATTTGTGTGCCTGTTGCCAGGGTGCGATCAGGCGCCAGCGCTGGCCAAAGCACAGGCCTTGCAGGCCGCATTGGCGGCACAAGGCATTGCCCATGAGGCATCACCCACGGCAGCATGGGTGACGCTGAGCATCGGCGTGGCGGTTGCCCAGCCCCAAGCAGGGGGCAGCCCGGCTGCACTCGTTGCCGCCGCTGATGCAGCGCTGTACAGCGCCAAGCACCGTGGCCGCAACTGCATCAGCGCCCACAGCGGTTTCGTCTCCACCGAATAGCGCTGCGGCCGTTCATGCCCGCGTGAGCAGTTGCCGGGCGTTGGCGTAGAAACGATCTGCTCGTCGGGAAAGGCCTTAGAGCGTGTTCACGATCTCCACGCGGGTGTGCAGGCGCGGAATCGGGCGGTCTGCGTTGTTGCAAATCCTCGCAATAGCAAGGCTATTGCTGCGGTTTGCGCCTAGCAGCCCATCCCGATCCGCATCCTGCACCCC
>JAYRPZ010000131.1:0-5776 GCA_041910915.1 Acidovorax sp. | reverse complement strand
GTGTGCAGGCGCGGAATCGGGCGGTCTGCGTTGTTGCAAATCCTCGCAATAGCAAGGCTATTGCTGCGGTTTGCGCCTAGCAGCCCATCCCGATCCGCATCCTGCACCCCTTCGCGCGAGATCGTGAACACGCTCTAAGAGTGGCGAGGCGTCTTTTTCCTGCGGTAGGATGTTGCAGCGAATTGTCACAAAGGGCCGAAGGTTAATCCTACGCTGTCGGTGCGGCGCGACTTTCGTGGTGCCTTCTCTTTCTGCCAACCACATCGTTTATGACTTCTTCCACTTCTTCTGTTTCGCCTTCCTCCGCGCGCTCGCGCATGAAGGTGGGCACCGCCATGGGGTTGGGCTTTGCCCTGGTCATTGTGCTGGGTGTTGTGATGGCCTTGGTGGCCTGGGTGCAGTTTTCACGCGCCAGCGCTGAGGCCACTTTGCTAGTGGAAGATCGCATGGTCAAGGTGATGCGTGCCAACCAGACCATTGACAACCTCAACAGCCAAGCCAACGCTGTGCGCAACGTGGTGTTGTCTCTGGACACGGCCACCATGCAGGCCACCATTGATGCAGAAAAGCAACGCATGACGGAGCTGCGCGCACAGAGTACCGAGTTGCTCAAGCTGCTGGAGCAGTCGATCCAGTCGCCCGAGGGCAAAGCCAATTTCCAGCGTGCCAAAGATGCGGGCTTGGCGTATGTGGGGCAACTCGACCAGGCCATGACCTTCGGTTTGGCGGGGGATGGCGAGCAGGCGCGTGCGGTGCTTTCCGGCCCAGCCCGCCAGGGCCACCAGCAGGCGATTACGGCGATTGAAGGCGTGGTGGCCTTCCAGCAAAAGATGATGGAAGCGGCAGCGCACCGCATTGAAGACATTGCCAGTAACACCAGCCGGCTGATGCTGGTAATTGCCTTGCTCTCCACCTTGGTGGGTGCTGGGGTGGCGTTTTTCCTCACCCGCTCGATCACCCGCCAATTGGGGGGCGAGCCTGAATACGCTGCAGCGATTGCGCATGAAATTGCCGAGGGCAACCTGGCGGTGCAGGTGCAACTGCGCCCGGGGGATACCACCAGTTTGCTGGCCACGATGCAGATGATGCGCGACAGCCTGGCCCAGGTGGTGGCGCGCGTGCGCCAGGGCAGCGAGGCCGTGGCCACCGCCAGCGCACAGATTGCCCAGGGTAACCAAGACCTGTCCGGGCGCACCGAAAGCCAGGCCAGCGCGCTGGAGGACACGGCGGCCTCGAGGGAGGAGCTGGGTTCCACCGTGCGCCAAAACGCCGACAACGCACGCGCAGCCAACCAGTTGGCGCAAAGCGCCTCGGGCGTGGCGGTGCAAGGCGGCGAGGTGGTGGCCCAGGTGGTGCAGACCATGGACGGCATCAGCGCGTCGAGCAAGAAAATTGCCGACATCATCAGCGTCATTGACGGCATTGCCTTCCAGACCAACATCCTGGCCCTGAATGCTGCGGTGGAAGCCGCGCGGGCCGGTGAACAGGGCCGCGGCTTTGCCGTGGTGGCGGGCGAGGTGCGCAGCCTGGCCGGGCGCAGTGCCGAAGCTGCCAAGGAGATCAAACGCTTGATCACCGACAGCGTGGAGCGTGTGGAGCAAGGCGGCACTTTGGTCAACCAAGCCGGGCAAACCATGGAAGAAGTGGTGCACAGCGTGCGTCGCGTGACCGACATCATGGGCGAGATCAGTGCCGCCAGCAGCGAACAAAGCGCCGGGGTCAACCAAGTGGGTGAGGCCGTGACGCAAATGGACCAGGCCACCCAGCAAAACGCCGCGCTGGTGGAAGAGATGTCCGCCGCCGCCACCAGCCTGAACCAGCAAGCGCAGGAGCTGGTGCAGGCCGTGGCCGTGTTCCGCTTGGATGCAGGCGCTGCTTCGGCCTACCGTCCCGCTGCACGCAGTGCACCGGCACCTGTGGCGCGCGCTGCAGCACCAGCTCCCAAGCCGCTGGCCAAGGCGCCTGCCCCCGCCAAGCTGGCGGCGCGTGCGCCCGCACCGGCCAAGGTGACGGCCAGTACCGCCCCCAAAGCCCCTGCTATTGCCCCCCCGCCCACGAAGAAAGTCGCTGCTGCCAGCGACGATGACTGGGAAACCTTCTGACCATGCTGGGCCTGCTGTCCCGCCCCTTTGGGTGCCGCTGGCTGGCTTGGCTGGCGTCGGTTTGCATGGCCTGGCTTATGGTCGGTTGTGGGCCGCGCTACGAGCCTCCGTTGATGGTGGGCACCAATATTTGGGCGGGGTACGAGCCGCTGTATTTGGCACGTGACCTGGGTTACTACGATGGTCAGCCGCTGCGCCTGGTGGAGCTGGGCTCGACCACCCAGGTGATGGATGCGCTGCGTACCGGGCGCCTGGATGTGGCTGGTGTGACCCTGGATGAGGCGCTGACCTTGGCGCACGAGGGGGTGCCGATTTCTGTCATCTGGGTCATGAATATCTCGGCAGGAGCCGATGTCATCATCGCCCGCCCACCCCTCGCTCAGGTGTCTGACCTGCGCGGGCGCCGTGTGGGGGTGGAGCAAACAGCGGTAGGTGCCTACATGTTGCAAGGCGCCTTGCAGCAGGCAGGCTTGAAAGTGAGCGAGGTGACGGTGGTGCCGTTGCCGATTGATGAGCATGTTGCCGCGTGGCGCAGTGGCAGTGTGGATGCCTTGGTGACCTTCGATCCCGCTCGCCAGGTGCTGTTGCACGAAGGGGGGCAGGAGATTTTTGATAGCCGCTCGCTGCCAGGAGAAATCGTGGATGTGCTGGTGGCACGCCACAGCGCACTGCAGTGCTGTGAGCAGCGCATAGCCGCGTTGCTGCGTGGTCAGCGCCAGGCCTTGGATTATTTGGCGCAGCAGCGTGACGATGCGTTGCTGCGCATGTCGCGCCGCCCTGGTACGCAGCCAGAAGATGTGGGCCGGGCTTTGGCGGGCATGGAGCTGCCTGACAGCGCCCGCAACCGCAGCTTGTTGCAGGCATCGGCTTCAGGCCAAGGCCCGACGCTGCACGATACGGCGCAGCGTTTGGCCGACATCATGCGCGCCAAAGATATCTTGAGCCATGCCGTGCCGGTGCAAACCTTGATCGACGCGCGCTTTGCGCAGGAGCAGGCGCCATGACACACGACGCTTCTTCGCCGAGCCACAGCGCCCCGCTGCCTACGGTGCGGGTGGTGCCCTTGCGCTGGTGGCTTCCTTTGGCGCTGGTGTTCACCTGCGTTTTGGCCTTTGCGTTGCTGGTGCTGCAGCAGCAGCGCCACTACACCTTGGATTTGCAGCGCTTTAGCGAGCGCACAGCCCACGCCGAGCTGCTGGGCACGCAGCGCAACTTGGAAACCGTGCTGCGCCGCGAAGATGGCAGTGGGCTAGATGGCGTGATTACCGAGTTGGGATTGAACCCGGCGGTGGCCCATGCGCTCTTGCTCAATGCCAGCGATGAAGTGCTGGCGGCTACCCGCTTTGCCTGGCGTGGTAGCCCGGGGGCGCAGGTGCTGCCGCACTACCCACAAGACCTGGTGAGCAAAGCGCGCCAGGAGCAACGCGAGCAATTGCGCCTGGATATAGAGCAGCGCCACCTGTGGGCTGTGACGCCGGTCATGCTGGCGCTGGAGGCTGGGGCCATCCGCTCCAGCCGCCAGGGTGTGCTGCTGGTGGAGTACGACTTGACGCCGATTGCCGTGCAATCGAGCGCCCACATTCGCCAGCAGGCCCAGGTCTTTGCCGCAGTGGTGCTGCTGGCCGCCATGTGCTTGCTGGTGTTGGCGCGTTGGGGCGTGATGCGCCCGGTCAACGCGCTGCGCGCGAGCATGGCGCGCATTGGCGCGGGTGATTTCACGGCGGTGCCAGCGCTGCGTGGCGAGGGCGAGTTTCAAGAACTGGGCCAGGCCCTGGGGCACATGGCGCAAGAGCTACAGCACAGCAGCCAAGCCCTGCGCGAGAGCGAGGCGCGTTTTCGCCAGCTTTCCGACGTGGCGTTTGAGGCCATTTTTCTGCATTCGGGGGGCCACATTGTGGACGCCAACGCCGCCGCCGAGCGTTTGATGGGCGTGCCCCCCGGAGGCCTGCGCGGTACCGATATGCTGTCTTGGGTGGCCCCTGGCAGCCGCGATGCCATTCGTCAGCGCATCGCTTTGCGCGTCGAGGGCACCTGGGGTGTGGACATGGTCGATGCCCAGGGCCAGCTGATTGCTGCGGAGGCCAGCGTGCGCCAGCGAGAGCTGGATGGCAACGTGCTGCGGGTGGTGGCGGTGCGTGATATTCGCGAGCGTTTGGCGGCAGAAGCGCAAATTCGCCAATTGGCGCATTTCGACGCCTTGACCGGGCTGCACAACCGGCGCTTTTTGCTGGAACAGGTGGCGGCAGAGCTGGCCCGCCCGCCAATCGATGGCCAACCTCGGCGTGCTGCGCTGGCCACGCTCAATCTGAATGCCTTTCAGGCGGTGAACGATTCCCTGGGTATGGCCGCTGGTGATGCGGCGCTGCGCATCGTGGCGCAGCGCTTGAGCAGTTTGCTCACAGTCGGCCAGAGTTTGGCGCGTGTCGATGGGGACACGTTTGCTTTGCTGATCACCGACCTGCATGGTGACTTGCAGGCCGCCAGTGCGCAGGCGGCACGGGCGATTGAGCAACTGCTGGCGGCGGTGGCCGAACCTTTGGAAGTGCGGGGACATGCCTTGCACCTGTCTGCCGGGGCGGGCGTGGTGATGATTCCCAACGACAGCCGTGATCCGCCCGAACTGCTGCGTGAGGCTGAAACCGCCATGCACCGCGCCAAAGAAGCGGGCGACACCCAGGTGCAGTTCTTTGCCCACGCCTTGCAGGAAGCAGCGAGCGAGCGCTTGGCGCTGCGCAACGATTTGCGCCAGACCCTGCGTTTGCCGCCGCAGGCCCAGCAATTGCTGCTGCATTACCAGCCACAGGTCGATGCCGCAGGTCGCTTGCTTGGGGTGGAGGCGCTGGTGCGTTGGCAGCACCCCACTCGGGGGATGATTCCGCCGGGGGCTTTCATCGCCGAGGCCGAGTCTTGCGGTCTGATCGTGCCCCTGGGGCATTGGGTGTTACACGAGGCGGTGGCGTGTTTGCGCCGTTGGCAGCAGCAGGCCGATGGCGCCCCATGGGCCAGTCAGCTGACGATGGCGGTGAACGTCAGTCCACGCCAGTTCCGCGAGTCCGACTTCATCTCTCGCATTGAAGATGTGCTGGCACAGGTAGGGGTGAGTGCCCTGTCGCTGGAGCTGGAGCTGACCGAGAGTGTGGTGGCTGACGATTTGGAGGCCACCCTGGAGAAAATGGCCTTGCTGCGTAGCCGGGGCGTGCGTTTTGCCCTGGATGATTTTGGTACCGGTTACTCTAGCTTGGCTTACCTCAAGCGCTTGCCGATCGATACGCTGAAAATTGATCGCTCTTTTGTCATGGACATCGATGCTCCCATACAAAGCGGCCCAGGCAAACGCCCGGCGGTGCTCATTGACGCCATCATTGCCATGGCGCACCAACTGGAGATGCGCGTGCTGGCCGAAGGGGTGGAGACGGCCACCCAGCGCGAACGCCTGGTGCGTGCCGGTTGCGATATTTTTCAGGGCTATTACTTCAGCCGACCGCTGTCTGAAGCCAACTTGCAAGCCTGGGCCAGCCAGTCACACCAGGGCGGTTAAGAGCGTGTTCACGATCTCGCGCGAAGGGGTGCAGGATGCGGATCGGGATGGGCTGCTAGGCGCAAACCGCAGCAATAGCCTTGCTATTGCGAGGATTTGCAACAACGCAGACCGCCCGATTCCGCGCCTGCACACC
>JAYRPZ010000130.1:0-1512 GCA_041910915.1 Acidovorax sp. | reverse complement strand
GCTGCTGTCCTACGCAGGCATTGGCCTGGCCTTTACGCACGACCTGCAACTCGCCAGCGACATGGGCCCGGTGCTGCTGGGCGGTGCCTTTGTGCTGGGCTCGGCCGTGTCGTATGCGTTTTACCAGGCGGGCAGCGAGCCGGTGATCCGCCGCCTGGGCGCGGCGCGCTTTACCGCGCTGGCCATGCTGGTGTCCACCGTGGCCACGCTGGCGCACTTTGCCGCCACCCAGCCGCTGCAGGCCCTGGTGCAGCCCGCAGCGGTGTACGGCCACGCACTGGGCATGGCCCTGCTGTCCACCGTGCTGCCGGTGTTCATGACATCGGCCGCCATCCGCCGCATAGGCGCGGCGCCCACGGTGCTGATTGGCACCCTGGGCCCCATGCTGACCATCGTGTTCAGCTACTGGCTGCTGGGCGAGCCGCTCTCACTGCCCCAAATGGCGGGCGCCGGGCTGGTGCTGGCGGGGGTGCTGCTGGTGGGGCGGCGCTAGGGCCTGTTCACACTATTTTTGCCAGTGCAAAAATAGTGTGAACAGGCCCTGGCTGTGGCGGGACGGCGGGGTCGGCAGCCTTGGTTGTTCAATAGGAGCCGGGCTACCAGCGGGTGTTTGACTTGTGAAGGCAAGTGGTGCAGACTAGTCAAATGACTAGTTTTATGGAGGTTGCGATGCATACGTGGCCAGTTCAGGATGCCAAAGCGCGTTTCAGTGAGTTCCTTGATGCCTGCCTGCTTGAGGGGCCGCAGATGGTGACCAGACGAGGCGCAGAAGCTGCCGTGCTCATTCCTGTGGACGAATGGCGCAGGCTCCAATCGGCGGCACGCCCCTCGCTCAAACAGCTCTTGTTGTCCGATGACGCGCGTGCAGACCTTGAGTTGCCTGTACGTGGTCACGCCACGCGCCGCAAGGTGGCGCCAATGCTGTGATGCATAAGTACCTGCTGGACACCAACGTTGTGTCGGAACTTCGCAGGCAACGACCACACGGTGGCGTGGTCGCTTGGCTGCAATCGCTGGATGACACCCAACTGCATCTGTCTGCGGTGACGCTGGGCGAGATTCAAGCGGGCATTGAGCTGACACGGGAACAAGACCCTGCCAAGGCGCAAGAAATCGAAAACTGGCTTGAATTGGTCGCCAACACATACAACGTGCTGCCGATGGATGCTGGGACCTTCAGGGCGTGGGCACGATTGATGCACAGGAAGTCCGATACGCTTTATGAAGACGCCATGATTGCAGCCACTGCGCAGGTGCACGGATTGACCGTTGCGACCCGAAACGTCAATGATTTCAATGCGTTGGGGCTGGACGTTTTCAATCCATTTGCCCCGACGTAGGCATGCAGTGCCTGACGGTTAAGCACCTCAAGCCGGGTTCAACACCCCCTGCCGCTGCCCCACCGCCTCGCGCAGGTAGGCCCAGGTGGCCTGCATGCGGGCCATGTGCTTGTTTTCGGCGGGCATGCTCATCCAGAAGGTGCGTGTAAAGCGCGCCTGGCCGGGCAGCACG
>JAYRPZ010000129.1:0-16049 GCA_041910915.1 Acidovorax sp. | reverse complement strand
GCGTGGCCGTGGTGGCCGACAGCGGCAAGAGCCGCTTTGTCGGGCGCGAAGTGACCAAGAGCGACCGCCCCGAGCTGACCGCCGCCAAGATCATCGTCAGCGGCGGCCGTGCGCTGGGCAGCAGCGAGAAGTTCCAAGAAGTGATGACCCCGCTGGCCGACAAGCTGGGTGCGGCCATTGGTGCCAGCCGCGCTGCAGTCGATGCAGGCTACGCGCCCAACGACTGGCAAGTGGGCCAAACGGGCAAGATCGTGGCGCCCCAGCTGTACGTGGCCTGCGGTATCTCGGGCGCCATTCAGCACTTGGCGGGCATGAAGGACTCCAAGGTGATCGTGGCGATCAACAAAGACCCCGAAGCACCCATCTTCTCCGTGGCCGACTATGGCCTGGAGGCGGATTTGTTCACCGCCGTGCCGGAATTGGTGAAAGCGCTGTAAGCCATCACCCCAGCGCCTGAAGGCGCTGGCAGCGCAGGCCCATGGCATATTGCCCGTGCCTGCGCTGTTTTTTTCCTCGCCATCGCCCCTCTTTCCTCCTGCGCCTGGTCTGCCCTTGTGCAGGCAGTTTTCCTGTCATTTTTTTCCTGACCGACTATGTCCTACCAAGCTCCCGTCAAAGACATGCTGTTCGCTATTGAGCACCTGGCCAACATCCAGCAAGTGGCTCAGATTCCCGGCTTCGAGGATGCCGGTCTGGAAACTGCAGCGGCCGTGCTGGAAGAGTGCGCCAAGTTCAATGAGGGCGTGGTGGCTCCTTTGAACTGGGAAGGCGACAAAAACCCTTCCTCCTGGAAAGATGGCGTGGTCACCACCACCCCTGGCTTTGCCCAGGCGTATCGCCAATTTGCTGAAGGTGGCTGGCAGGGCTTGCAGCATCCTGTGGACTTTGGCGGTCAGGGCCTGCCCAAGACCATTGGTGCCGCATGCATGGAAATGCTCAACAGCGCCAACCTCAGCTTTGCCCTGTGCCCGTTGCTGACCGACGGTGCCATTGAAGCCTTGTTGACCGCGGGCAGCGATGAGCTCAAGGCCACCTATCTGGAAAAACTGGTGTCCGGTGAGTGGACGGGCACCATGAACCTGACCGAGCCACAGGCCGGTTCTGACCTGTCGCTGGTGCGTACCAAGGCTGAACCCCAGCCTGATGGCACCTACAAAATTTTCGGCACCAAGATTTTCATCACCTACGGCGAGCACGACATGGCGGACAACATCGTCCACCTGGTGCTGGCCCGTGTGGCCGGAGCGCCCGAGGGCGTGAAGGGCATCAGCTTGTTTGTGGTGCCCAAGTTCATGGTGGGTGCGGATGGCAGCCTGGGCGCACGCAACGACGTTCACTGTGTCTCCATCGAACACAAGCTGGGCATCAAGGCCTCGCCCACTGCAGTGCTGCAGTTTGGTGACCACGGCGGTGCCGTGGGCTACCTGGTGGGCGAGGAAAACCGTGGCCTGGAATACATGTTCATCATGATGAACGCCGCGCGCTATGGCGTGGGCGTGCAGGGCATTGCCGTGGCCGAACGTGCCTACCAAAAAGCCGTGCAATACGCCCGTGACCGCGTGCAAAGCCGCCCTGTGGATGGCAGCTTGCCAGCTGCTGCGGCCATCATTCACCACCCCGATGTGCGCCGCATGTTGATGACCATGCGCGCTCTGACCGAAGGCTGCCGCGCCATGGCCACCACGGCCGCTGCCGCTTACGACGCCGCGCACCATCACCCTGACGCCCAGGTGCGCCAGGACAACGCCACTTTCTACGAATTCATGGTGCCGCTGGTCAAGGGCTACAGCACCGAGATGAGTCTGGAAGTCACCTCGCTGGGCGTGCAGGTGCATGGCGGCATGGGTTTCATTGAAGAAACAGGCGCTGCCCAGTACTACCGCGACAGCAAAATTCTCACCATCTACGAGGGCACCACCGCCATTCAGGCCAACGACCTGGTGGGCCGCAAAACCGCCCGTGATGGTGGCCAGACGGCCCGCGCCATCGCCGCGCAAATTGAAAAGACGGAGGCCGAACTGCGCGCCAGCGCTACGCCCGCGGCACTGTCCGTGGCCGAGCGTTTGGCAGCGGCCCGTGCTTCGTTCCTGGCCGCCGTGGACTTCATTGCAGCCAGCGCCAAGCGTGCGCCCAATGCCGCCTACGCAGGCAGCGTGCCTTACCTGATGCTCACGGGCAACCTGGTGGCTGGCTGGCAAATGGGCCGTGCATTGCTGGTGGCACAAAGCAAGCTGGCAGCAGGCGAAGAAACTGCGTTCATGCAAGCCAAGATCACCACCGCCCAGTTCTATGCCGAACACATTTTGGTGCGTACGGCAGGTTTGCGCGAGGCCATCGTTCAAGGCGGTGAGAGTGCATGCGCTTTGCCCCTGGAAGCTTTCTGATGCCCTGATGTGTGGGTAAAGCAGATGTGCCAAAACGGCTGCATCTGCTCTTG
Source organism: Acidovorax sp. (assembly GCA_041910915.1). Taxonomy (GTDB): domain Bacteria; phylum Pseudomonadota; class Gammaproteobacteria; order Burkholderiales; family Burkholderiaceae_C; genus Paenacidovorax. The sequence continues at coordinate 13,612 of JAYRPZ010000129.1, read as the reverse complement.
ATTCAATAGCTGCTAGCGCTTGCTGTATGGGCCTTGCAGCTATTTTTTTGCCTTTTTTGTCCATAACTAACTGAGACCGGAGACAGTCATGACCCTTCCCGCCGTATTGCAAAAAACCACTTTGCCGGTGATTGCTTCACCGATGTTCATCATCAGCACCCCCCAGCTTGTGATTGCGCAATGCCAGGCTGGCATCATTGGCTCCATGCCTGCGCTCAATGCCCGTCCTGCTGCGCAGTTGGAGGACTGGCTGGCAGAAATCACCGAGACGCTGGCAGCCTGGGATCAGGCCCACCCAGAACAACCCAGCGCCCCCTTTGCCATCAACCAAATCGTGCACAAGAGCAACGACCGGCTGGAGCACGACATGCAGGTCTGTGCCAAATACAAGGTGCCCTTGGTCATCACCTCACTGGGCGCGCGCGAAGACGTGAACCAAGCCGTGCATGGCTGGGGTGGGCTGGTGCTGCATGATGTCATCAACAATGCCTTTGCCCGCAAAGCCGTAGAAAAAGGCGCTGATGGTTTGATTGCCGTTGCCACAGGTGCGGGCGGTCATGCAGGCGTGAAAAACCCGTTTGCTCTGGTGCAGGAAATTCGCCAGTGGTTCGAAGGTCCGCTGGCTTTGTCAGGCTCTATTGCCACGGGCGATGCGGTGCTGGCAGCCCAAGCCATGGGTGCCGACTTTGCCTATATTGGCTCGGCCTTTATCGCCACCCATGAAGCACGGGCCAGCGAGGCTTATAAGCAGGCCGTGGTGGATTGCAATTCCGATGACGTGGTCTATACCAATCTGTTCACTGGAGTGCATGGCAACTATTTGGCCCCTAGCATCCGTGCTGCGGGATTGGATCCACAAAACTTGCCGCAATCCGACCCCAGCAAGATGAACTTTGGCGATGGCGCGGCCAAGGCCTGGAAAGACATTTGGGGTTGTGGCCAGGGCATTGGTGCTGTGCAGGCCGTTACCAGTACGGCTGAATTGGTGGCCCGCTTGCACCGTGAGTACCAAGCTGCACGTGCGCGCTTGGCACTGGCAAGTTAACGCCTTGTGGTGAGGGGAAAGAGGCTCTAGGAGATTTTTAAGCCTTTTTGGCCTCTACGCCTTACTGGGTAAGCGCGAGCAGCTCACAAAAAAATAGCGCCAAAAGGCGCTATGGCTTGGCTTACGTGCATTCAACGCTGCACTTCATCGACCAGGGTTTTGAATTCGTCAATGTCTTCAAAACTGCGGTACACGCTGGCGTAGCGCACGTAGGCCACTTTGTCGAGTTTTTGCAGCTCGCGCATCACCAGTTCACCCAACCAACTGGCCTGCACTTCGCGCTGGCCTTGGCTGCGCAACTTTTCTTCGATGTGCTCTAGTGCCGCATCGACCTGGGTGGTGCTCACAGGGCGCTTGCGCAAGGCAATCGCAAACGAACCCTGTAGCTTGCGGCGCTCGTATTCCACGCGCCGACCATCTTTTTTGACGATGGCGGGGAAGCTGACTTCGGGGCGCTCGTAGGTGGTAAAGCGCTTTTCACAGCCTGCACACTGGCGCCTGCGCCGAATGAAAGCCCCATCTTCCGCCACACGGGTTTCGACGACCTGCGTCTCAGCGTGGCTGCAGAAGGGGCATTTCATGGTGCGCTGGTGCCAGGGCTGGAGGGTGTCAGCGGTAAACCGGGAAGCGGCTGGTCAGGGCGTGTACCTTGGCGCGCACGGCCTCGATGTTGGCGGCATCGCGTGGGTTGTCCAGCACGTCAGCAATCAGGTGGGCCGTAGCGCGGGCCTCTTCGTCTTTGAAGCCACGGGTGGTCATGGCCGGGGTGCCCACACGGATGCCGCTGGTCACCATCGGCTTTTCCGGATCGTTGGGGATGGCGTTCTTGTTGATGGTCATGTGGGCTTGGCCCAGCACGGCTTCAGCTTCCTTGCCTGTGATGCCCTTGGAGCGCAAATCCACCAGCATGACGTGGCTTTGCGTGCCACCGCTGACGATGCGCAGGCCGCGTTGTGTGAGCGTTTCAGCCACGATGCGGGCGTTGGTCACTACCTGCTGCTGGTAGGCCTTGAATTCAGGCGTCAGTGCTTCTTTGAAAGCCACGGCCTTGGCAGCGATGACGTGCATCAGTGGGCCGCCCTGCAGGCCGGGGAAGATGGCGCTGTTGATGGCCTTTTCGTGCTCGGCCTTCATCAAGATGATGCCGCCACGCGGGCCGCGCAGGCTTTTGTGCGTGGTGGAGGTGACCACATCCGCGTGCGGCACGGGGTTGGGGTACACGCCAGCAGCGATCAGTCCAGCGTAGTGGGCCATGTCCACCATGAAGATGGCGCCCACTTCTTTGGCGATCTTGGCAAAGCGAGCAAAGTCAATGTGCAGGCTGTAAGCCGATGCACCTGCCACGATGAGTTTGGGCTTGTGCTCGCGTGCCTTGGCTTCCATGGCGTCGTAGTCGATGGCTTCGTTCTTGTCCAGGCCGTAGCTGACCACGTTGAACCACTTGCCCGACATGTTCAGCGGCATACCGTGCGTCAGGTGGCCGCCTTCGGCCAGGCTCATGCCCATGATGGTGTCGCCAGGCTTGAGAAAGGCCAGGAACACGGCCTCGTTGGCAGAGGCGCCGCAATGCGGCTGCACGTTGGCCGCATCGGCGCCAAAGAGTTGCTTCACGCGGTCGATGGCCAGTTGCTCGGCCACATCCACGTATTCGCAGCCACCGTAGTAGCGCTTGCCAGGATAGCCTTCAGCGTATTTGTTGGTCAGTTGCGTGCCTTGCGCCCACATGACGGCAGGCGAAGCGTAGTTTTCACTGGCGATCAGCTCAATGTGCTCTTCCTGGCGCTTGTTTTCGGCCTGGATGGCGGCAAAGAGTTCGGGGTCGGTCTGTTCGACAAGAATATTGCGGTGGTACATGGCAGTCCTTTTGCATTGGAATCCCTTGAAAAGAAACAAGGGCTGCCCAGGCGAACGGCTGAAACGCTGCAGGGCGTGCTACCCCAGCGGTACGCTTCCCAGTGGTTGGCAGGAGCATGCCTGCTGGATTTCCACCTCAGCGGCAGTACCTTTGCGGGGTGCTGCGCCTATCGCCAGTCGCGTACCTTCTTAGTGTAACTGAGGCTTACAGGTTCTCAGAAAGCAGGGCCACCTTGTCGTTGGCGGTAGGGTTGGGTGTTTCAGGGGTGGGAGCAGCCTTGGTGGACAAGATAGGCTGGTTCAGTGGCACGCTCTTGCCAGCGGCTACTAGGCGCAGGCGTTCGTGCTCTGCCATGACTTTGGCGGCATAGCCACCGTCGTCGTCCAAATTGGCTGCACCCACGTAGTAGCGCAGCCCGCCTTCGAGGGAACCAGCCCGGGCAATGCACTCCTTGAGCACGCTCACACCCACACGTAAATTGCTCAGCGGATCGAAGGCAGCCCATTGACCACCAAAGTGCTGGTATTTGTCTTCATGAACGCGGGTCATTACTTGCATCAGGCCTTGGGCACCCACGGTGCTTTGGGCAAAGGGGTTGAAGCTCGATTCAATGGCCATGATGGCCAAGATGAGGGTGGCATCGAGCTTGTTACGCATGCCCAGCTCATAAGCTTCGCTGACCAGGGCCGCCACGGGTTCGGGCGCTACGCGGTATTTTTTGCTCAACCAGTAAGCGACTTTGGCTTGCTCCTGGGGCAGTGTTTGGGGATTGCTGGCAGTTGCACGTGCAATAGCCGTGGGTTCCGCTGGCACAGGCAAAGCGGCACTTTGGCGCTCTTGTAGCCAGCTGCGCAACTGCTCCTCACCGCTGAGGCGCAGGTCGGGACGCGCCAGCAAGGTCAGCACCACAAATGCCACAGCCAGGCCAAGCAGCGCAAAGCTGTTGTGGGTGATTTCCAGAAAACCACTGACTGTGTCGGACACCAGCGTGCGCACGAAAGAAGTCAATTTTCCTGAGGCTGTCATAGCTCTTCCTTTCTTGGGGCCCAGCTATCGCTGTGCGCAGGCACAGGTAAAACAACGTGGGCTTGGGATTGGTGCGCCATCGGGTTGGCTCGGGCGCTGCAAGCGCTGAGGAGAAGGTGCCAACGGACTTTGCCGGGGGACGGCAGCGCTCGGGTTTGTACGGAGGAGTACAAAGCTGGCGGATTCTAGAAGGGCTTAAAATGCTTGGTCAATACTAAAGAAACTTATTTTTATATCTAATTTTTATAAAAATACTGTTTTTATCATCATGTTTTTGCCTTGTGCATGCCCATTTCGTACATTTTTTTGCACTCGCCGACGAGCCTGTTTTCCCTAGTTGATAGAGGTCGGTGTCTTTGGTAAGGTTAGACCCGCCTGCTCGTTCAGCAAGGCATTCGCCTCAAGCTCAGCACGCCGTTCCTGGCTTTGTTCTTCGAAGGAGTCTTGTGCCTCGGACATGCGCTGGCTTGATGGCAACTCTTGGGGGCAATCCCTTGCCCCCGGGACGGCAAGGACGCTGACTCTCCTGTGCCGCCCATCGATGGCAAAGGCCGTTGTGCCAGCCGTCAAGCCCGGTGTTCGGTTCATGCCGAGCACCGGGCTTTCTTATGGGTAAAAAGGTCGTCTGGGAAGATCATGGCCACCGCCAGATGTCGTCTTGCATGAAATACCGGCGAAAATAAACCCTTGTATGTGGCGTAGGTCTTTTTTCCTGCAGGCCACGCCATCCCACTGTCATCCAAGATCCATGTTCCCTTTCTCTTCTCGCCCCACCATGTCTGACGCACCTGAAGTGAACCCGGCTCCGGCCAAGACCCCTGAGGTCCATCCGCTCGATGCGCTCACTGGCGGCGCCTTCTCAGCAGCCACCTCGGGCGAACGTGCCGCGCGCGTGCGCGACTGGCTGGCCCAAGAGCCCACGTCTGAGCAGCTGCAAGAAGTCTTTAAAGAACTGAGCGTGCGCGACAAAGGCGCGGCGCGCGCCATCCGCGAGCGTTTGGACGAGCGCAAACGTGCAAAAAATCAAGAAGCCATTGCGGCGGAATGGGCAGACAAAGCCCAGGCACTGCTGTCGGCAGCGCGTTTGAACATTGCCGATGCCATGGCTTGGCAGCGTGATGCCGCCAAAGCCGGTGCGCCGCTGTCGCGCGAGCCTCTGGCGGGTTTGAAGGCCCAGTTGGCCGAACGCATCAAGGTCATTGAAGACCTGCAGCACCGCGTGCAGGTGCAGCGTGAAGCTGCTGTGCTGCTGGCCCAGCGCATTGAAGTGCTTTCCACCAAGCCCTGGTCTGATGCACAAGCAGCTTTGGAACTGCTGCGTACCGACGTTGCTCGCTGGCAAGAGCAGGCCCAGCAGCTGACCAGTGACGCCAGCTGGTCGAGCGTTGAAACGCGTTTTCCACCCTTGCTGGATGCTTCGCGCAACCAGTTGCAGTTGGTCTGGGATGCTTTTGAAGCAGCGTTGGCGCAAACCTTGGCCGCGGCGGCTGACCCGGCAGCACCTTTGCCGTCAGTGCCTGTCTGGGCTGACGAACTGCGCGCAGCGCGTGGCCTGCCCACCGAGGCAGAGGCGGTCGCTGCAGCTGCGGCCAAGCCTGCCAAACCCAAGGTCGATCCGGCGGTGCTGGAAAAAGCCCAGCAAGCCGTGCGTGAAGCTGTGAGCAAGCTGGAAAAAGAAACGGCCGAAGGCCACGGCAAGGCCAGTGCTGAGGCGGCTGCTCAGCTGCGTGCCGTGCTCAAAGTGCATGGCCGACACATTGATGGCCCGCTGGAGCAGCAAGTTCACCAGGCACTGGTGGCTGCGGGTGAATTGCAGGGTTGGCAGCGCTGGAGCGCAGACCAAGTGCGCGAAGAACTCGTGGCCAAAGCCGAGGCGCTGCTGCAGCGCCCTGAAGGCCACGCCCTGGGCGGACGCAAGATGCAAGAAACCCTGCGCCAGTTGCGCGAACAGTGGAAGCAGGCCGACCAGGGGGGCCCCGCCAACCACGTGCTGTGGCGCAAGTTCGATGAAGCCTGCAACAACGCGCACAAAGTGGTAGAGGCCTGGCTGGACAAGGTGCGTGCCGAATCTGCTCAGCACAAAGCACAGCGCCAGGCCCTGATTGATGAAGTCAAAGCCTGGGCCGAGGCCCACGCCAGCAGCACCGACTGGAAAGCCATGGGCCGCGCCCTGCACCAGTTCTCCGAGCGCTGGCGTGCTGGCGGCCATGTGGGCGAGAAAGTGTTTGCCGAGCTGCAGCCGCTGTGGAAGCAGGCCTTGGCCCTGGCCAGCGCGCCGCTGGATGCTGCGCAAAAAGCCAGCCTGGCGCGCCGCCACGCCATGATTGAAGAAGCCACCCAGCTCGGCGCAGCAGCGCAGCTGCGCATTGATGCGGTGAAGGCACTGCAGCAGCGCTGGCAAACCGAAGCGCAGAGCGTGCCCCTGGAGCGCAAGCAAGAGCAGAAACTGTGGGATGCCTTCCGCAAACCTATTGACGAGGCTTTCCAGCGCAAGAGCGCCGAGCGTGAGCGTGCTGTGGGTGAAATCAGTGCGCGTGATCGTGCCGTGCTGGAAGCGGCCAAAGCCCTGGAGGCTGCCAACGCCAGCGGCGACGTCCAAAAAATCCGCGCTGCCATGCAAGCCTTGGAAGATGCCCAGCGCTTGCAAGCCGAGCCGCAGACTGCTGCCAGTGCTGCGCCAAGCGCAGAAGCGGCCACTGCGCCAGCTGAAACAACGGCGGACACCACAGCGGCTGCGCCTGAAGCCGAGGCTGCCCCGGCCCCTGCCAAAGCCGCACCCGTGCGCCCTGTGGTGGCCGTGCGTGGTGATGACCGCCCGGGCATGCAACGCGAAGCCACCGCCGCCCCAGCGGCTGCGCGTGGTGCCCGTCCGGGCGAGCGTGGCCGCGATGCCCGCCCCGCACGCGGCGAGCCCCGTGCCGCAGGCCGCGATGGTGAGCGTGCTGGTGGTAGCCGTTGGGGCGATCGCCCAGCACGTGAAGAGCGTGGCCCGCGTTTGGGTGACGCCGCTTTCCGTGCCCAGCGCGAAGCCATGGAGCACGCTCAGTTGACGCTGAAAAAACTCGCTGCGCAGGCACACGGCGAAGCCTTGTCGCACCTGCTCGCGGCTTGGGAGCAGCGCGATGCTGCGCAGTTGCCCAGTGCCCAGGAGTTGGGTGGGCGTGTGACAGCGGCTGTGCGCAGCGCGTGGAGCCAAGCCCTGTCCGCTGCCCCTGCGGGCGATGCCAGTGAGGCCCTGCTGCGCTTGGAAATGGCTGCTGAAGTGCCCACCCCGGCAGAACACCTCAATGCCCGCCGTGCGCTGCAGCTGCACCTGCTCACGCGCCGCAACGACCCTGCGCCTGCGCAAACCTGGGGCCAAGACACGGCCCGCGTGCTGGCCAGTGCCAGCGACGCGGCCAGCGCCCGCCGCCTGCAGGCGGCACTGAAAGCCTTGCTGCGCAAATAACCCTGCGCCCAGGGCGTGCGCCACAAGGTGCCCGCCCCAGCCAAAAAGGCTGCTGAGGAAATAACCTCAGCAGCCTTTTTTGTACTTTATTGATGAGGTAAATCGGCCTCAAACCCTTGCCTAGCAAGCGCAAGCAGCTCCTAAAAAAGGAGCTTCCCGGTGGGGTGGGGCACGGCTATTCAGTGGGCGTGCTGCAAGAAGTCCAGCACCATGCGGTTGAACTGCTCGGCATGTTCCCACTGGGCCCAGTGGCCACAGCGGTTGAAAACGTGCAGTTGCGCGTTGGGCATACCCCAGAGCAGGCGCAGGCCCACATCCAGAGGCACAAAGCGGTCGTCGCGCCCCCAGATGATGAGCGTGGGTGCCGTGATGTCTGCCAGGCGAGGGCCAAAGTCAGTGAACTGGCGTGGGTTGGCTGCCAGGCTTTTGACGAAGTTCTCCAAATGCTCACGCCGCTGCAGCATGTTTTCCAGCCGTGTTTGGAACAGCGCCTCGGTCAGGCTGCTGCTGTCGTACACGAACACGGCCATCATCTTTTTCAGGTTCTCGATGCTGGGCTCGCGGTACAGCGCCTGCAGCAGCTTGATGCCCTCGGTCGGCATGGGCACGCTTTGGCTGGGGCCGCCTGTGCCGCCGCCCATCAACACCAGCTTGCCCACGCGCTCGGGGTAGTTCAGGGCAAAAGCATTGGCACTGTGTCCCCCCATGGAGTTGCCCACCAAGTGCGCGCGTGCAATGCCCAGCGCGTCCATCAGCCCCTTGAGGGCCCGCGCATTCAGCTCAGAGCGCGAGCCCGTGCAGACGATGGGATCGCTTTTGCTCCAGCCGGGGCAGTCCATCAGGATCACGCGGTAGCCTGCATCCACCAGCGGTTGCACGTTGCGATGGAAGTTGGCCCAGCCGCTGGCTCCCGGCCCGGAGCCGTGCAGCATGATGACGGTCTCCTCGCCCTGGCCAAAGTCGTTGTAGTGCAATTGCAGCGCCAGCTCACCCTCTTGGATGCGTACCAGGCGGCTGCTGTCAGTTTCGTTGAGTGCGGTCATGTGCCTTATTTCACCAATTTCCAGCGGTTGTTTTCTACCTGGATCATGACGATGGCCGAGGGGTCGTAGCCAGCGTGGTCCGTCGCGTTCATGGTGTAAATGCCGTTGCTGCCGACCAGCGGGCCTGCTTGCTCAATGCCTTCGCGCACCGCGATGCGAAATTCTGGCGTGCCCGGCTTGTGCGGTCCGCTGAGTGCGCGCTCAATGCCGTTGCGGGCGATCAGCCAGGCATCCCACGAGGCACCGGCGAAAGTGGAGCGTGCTTCCGGGCCGTGCTTGGCTTCCAGCTCTTGCAAGAAGGCCACCCCGGCTTTTTTGGTGGGGTGGCTGTCGGGCAGTTGCTCGGCAATCAGCACGGGGCCGACTGGAATGAGGGCGCCTTCCACGGCTTTGCCGCCTACGCGCAGAAATTCTTTGCTCGTCACGCCGTGGGATTGGTAAATGCGGCCTTTGTAGCCACGCTCGCGCAAAGTAATTTGGGGCATGGCAGCAGGTGTGCCCGAACCACCCACGAAAACCACATCGGGCTTGGCCGCCATGATTTTCAGCACCTGTGCCTGCACGCTTTGGTCGGCGCGGGCGTAGCGTTCGGTGGCGATGATTTTCAGCTTGCCTTCGCTGGCCTTGTTCAGTGCCTTGAGCAGCAGCTCACCCCAGGAGTCGGAAAAACCGATGAAGCCCACGGTTTGTGCGCCGTTTTCCACCATATCGGCCACCACGCGCGCGACCATCAAATCGGCCGAGGGTTCAGAGCGAAAAACGTACTGGCGCTTGTCACCCGAGACGTCCAGGGGCGCCACCGAGACCATGGGGGTTTTTTCACTGTTGGCGACATCGGCAATCGCCATGGCGGTGCCAATCAGGTTGGGGCCGAGGATGGCATCGACCTTGTGCTCGGTGATCAGCTTGCGCGCGTTCTTCACGGCATTGGTGGGGTCGGAGCCATCGTCGAGCACGATGTACTGCACTTTTTCCTTGCCTACCGTGGTCGGAAGCAAGGCCACGGCCTTTTTCGTCTCCGCCCCCAGGGCAGCGGCAGGGCCGGTGAGGGAAGCGATCACGCCGACGTGGACGTCCGCCAGCACGGGGGCGGCCAGCAGGGTGCATGCGCTCAGGGCGAGTAGTTTTTTCATGTGCAGTCTCCTTGGTTGTTTGCGGGGTTTCAGAAAAAGGACAAGCGCAGCGCCAAACGCCACCAAATTCCTGCACCCACAGGCCGGGGCCAGTGGGTGCAGGCAAAGTGGTTCAGGCGCTAGCGGTTTGGGGCACGTGGCAAAAGCCGCCGTTGAGGTAGATCAGCGCTGCACCGTCTTGGCGTTCGCGCACCTGTACAACTTCGCACAGGAAGGCGTGGTGCGTGCTCTCATCGAACACCTTGATGACGCGGCAGTCAAAGTTGGTCAGCGCGGCGTCGAGCTGCGGTGCGCCGGTGTGCCCTGCTGTCCAACTGCCGTAGGCAAAGCGGGCGTCGCCGTGTACGTTGGGCAACATGCCAGCAAAGGCCTGGGCCACGTCTTCCTGGTCTGCGGCGAGCACGTTGACGCACAGCGCACCGCTGTCGAGCACGATTTGGTTGGCGAGCACGTTTTTGTTCACGAACACTACCAGCCGGGGCGGGTCGGCCGTGACGGAGCACACGGCTGTCGCCGTCAAGCCAGCGCGCTGCTCGCCGTGCTGTGCCGTGATGATGCACACGCCCACCGCAAAGTGGCGCATACCGTTGCGAAACTCTGGGGCAGAAACGGCAGGCAGTGCCGCCAGCTCGGCATTGCCCTGCCAGTCCAGGCGTTGGTTGATGTCGTTGCGCATGGCGCCCTCCTGCTCAGGCCTGCTGCGGCTTGGCGCCGAAGGGGTTGGGTTGGGGCAGGGGGTTGCCCAGCAAGTGCCCGCCCAGCAAATCGCCAATGTTGTCTTGGTTTTGCGTGATGTGGTTGGCGCCGACCAGGATGTCGCGCATCTGGCGCTGCATGGGGCAGTTCATCCAGATGCCACGGGTGGAGGTTTTTTTGAAAATCATGTGCGCAGCGTCAAAACACTCGCTACCGGTGAATTGGTTGGTGGCGAAATGGCGGATGCGCACGTCCAGCGGCACCAGTTCACCGCGCGAGGGGTAGCTCCAGGCTTCGTCGGTATTGGCCAGGATGCGCGAAGAGGCGCCGATGATTTTGGCGTAGGCCTCGCCCAGGCGGCTTTTGATGAAGGGGTCGTTCACCGCAGCGCCGACGGCCTGGTTGATGTTCTGGCGCGGCACCATGTGATCGATGTACAAGTCCACCATGCCACGTGCCATGCCGACGATGACCGACGACACCGCTGCGTAAAAGACGTAGAAGAAGGGCATTTTGTACAGCGGGTCGAGCGTGCCGTGCGAGTGCGCGTCGTAGGCGCCAATCGGGTGGCTGCGGTAGGTGGGTACAAACACCTGCTTGAGGATGAGTTTTTTCGAGCCCGTGCCCGCCAGGCCGACGACGAACCAGTCGTCCACGATGTCAAAGTCGCTGCGCTGCACCCAGAAGGAGCGAAACACCTGTTCGCCGTTTTCCTGTACGCGCCCGCCAATGAAAGCGCCGCCATCCGCGTGGTCGCAGCCCGAGGAGGTGAGCCACTCGCCATCGAGCACATAGCCGCCTTCCACTGCCTTCACCGTGCCAAAGGGTGCATAGGAGGAGGACACCAGGCGCGTGTCGTCGTCGCCCCACAGCTCGTCGCCAACCTGGGGTGGCAGCAAACCCACTTCAAACGGATGCACTCCCAGCACCATGACGTTCCAGGCGCTGGAGGGGCAGCCCCGTGCCAGCTCCATCAGTACGCGGTTGAGCACGTTGGGCGACATTTCGTAGCCGCCCCAGCGCTTGGGTTGCAGGATGCGGAAAAAACCGGCGTCGTGAAAGGCCTGGATGGTTTCTTTCGACACCATGCGGTTGCGTTCGCATTCCGTTGCGCGTTCACGCAGCAGCGGGATGAGGTCGTGGGCGCGCTGGACGATCTCGGCTTCGGTGGGCAGGTGGGGTGCGGTGTGCATGGCCATTCTTTCGTTGCAGGGCAATGTCGGGGGTGTGGTGGGTTCAGCAGACGCAACAAACACCACAGGAGACCTCAAATTGCTCCTGATTTAGTAGCTGCTTGCGCTTGCTGTGATTGGCCTAGAGGCCGATTTCTTTCAAAAATTGCGGAAGGGGCTATGTCTGCCCGCTTCACTGGCCTTGCGCGCTGACCACGCCGTAGCCAGCAATCCATTCGTTGATGGGGCGGTAGTAGTCGCACTGGGCGTGGTAGCTGCCACAGGCGGCACGCAGGGCACTGAAAGCTGCCACCCAGGTGCGCACTTCGTGCGTGGAGCGGCCCGCTGTGTGCGAGATGGCGTCGATGTCGAACTGGTCTACCTCGTCGAGGCGGCCTTCGATCATTTGCTGGATGAAAGCCTCGTCCCAGGCACTGTTCAGCGGCGTGAGGCCGCATTCCGGTGTGCCAAAGACCTGGCCCGTGGCCAGGGTGCGGGCTTGGCGGGCGGCACGAAATTCCGGTGTGGGGTTGCGCCCGGCAATCAAAAACTCGGCCACCTCGTCGTTGGCACCCTGGAGCAGGGGCACCGGTGGTTCGTGCGACAGGCCTCCGGTGCCCACTATCAATACGCGCTTGTTCAGCGTCGCCACAAAGCTGCCCACCGCTTCGCCCAGCTTGCGGATGCGCCGGTAGGGGCCAAAGGGCGGTGCCACGGCGTTGATGATGATGGGCACCACGGGGTAGCGCGTCAGGCTGCCGGTAAGCTCTTCAAGCGATTGGGTGCAGCCATGATCGACTTGCAAGCGGTGCGACAGCGCGAGGTCCACGTCGCACGCCAAGATGTGCCGGTACATGACCATGGCCACGTCGCCCTCTACGGACAGCGGCCCCGCCAGGCTGCGGTAGTCGCCAATGCCCTGGGCGGCGGTGGCCAGCACAAAGGGGGGCATGAGGTCGTAGAACAAGCCGTTGTAGTGGTCGGGTGCAAACAGCACGATCAGCTCGGGGTCAAAAGCTTCGACCTCGGCGCGCGCTTGGGCGATGACGGCATCCACCTGCGCCACCACTTCCGCTCCCGGATCGTTCAGGCCACGCAGCGGTGTGTGCGACAGGCATTTCAATTGGACGGGCATGGGTCTCCTTGGCTGGTTTTTGTGTGGGCGGATTCTAGGAAGGGGGTATGCGCAGGGGAAATTTATTTCCCAGTGGTGCATAGAATGCACAACCTTGTTTTTATTGAATTTTTTAGCTGCTTGAGCGGCCAATGGAGTGTGTATGCGACCACGCACAGCTGCCCGCTATACCCCGGTGCAGGGCTTGAGTCGGGGCTTGTTTTTGCTGCATGCGCTCAACCGTGCGCCCCAGGGCTGGGCACGCATTGCAGAGTTGAGTGCCCAGACCGGGTTGCACCGCACCACCGTGCGTCGCTTGCTGGAAACTTTGCAAACCGAGGGCTATGTGCGCCGCTCGCCATCGGACGACAGCTATCGTTTGAACCACAAAATTCGCCAGCTCAGTGATGGTTTTACTGACGATGAGTGGATTGCCGAAATCGCTAACCCGGTGTTGGGCGAGTTGCTGAAAAAATTGGTGTGGCCGTCCGATTTATGCACGTTGGACGGCGACTGCATGCTGGTGCGCGAAACCACGCACCGCTTTAGTCCGCTGTCGTTTCACCGCGCCATGATCCGCCAGCGTATGCCGATTTTGTTCACCAGCGCCGGGCGTGCCTGGCTGGCGTTTTGCCCTGAGCAAGAGCGCCAGCAGGTGCTTAACCTGATTCGCCAGGGGGATGATGCCCAAGCTATGCTGGCACGCAACGACAAGCTGGTGGCAGGCATCATCGATAAAGTGCGCGCCCAGGGGTATGCCAACAACGATGGCGAATGGAGCAGCCAAGAAAAAATTTCAGCCCTGGCAGTACCCGTTTTCAGCCATGAAGACAAGGTGATTGCCACCGTGAACGTAGTTTTTTTACGCAAGGCTTTGGGACTGGCTGAGGCTGCGCAGCAGTTTGTGCCGCAATTGCAGGCTGCTGCAGCGAATATCCGTGCGGCCATGGCACGCAACAGCTCAGCTGCATTTGGGCAGGAGGCGTAACGGGTTTTGCCAAAGCAAAAAGGCCGTTGCATATGCAACGGCCTTTTTGCTTTGGCAAAACCCGTTACGCCTCCTGCCCAAATGCAGCTGAG
>JAYRPZ010000128.1:0-6366 GCA_041910915.1 Acidovorax sp. | reverse complement strand
CTGACAGCACCCGTTATCGAGGCATGGGCAGCGCGGGAAGCGCAGACCCGCCCCACTGCCGCCCGGCTGGCGTGGCGACTGCTGAAAGCGTTTTTAGGCTGGTGCGCAGAACAGCCGGAATATGCGCCAGTGCTGCCCAGCATGAACCCCGCCAAGACAAAGAAGGCACGCGAGGCTCTGGGCAAGCCGAAGGCAAAGGACGATTCACTACTGAAAGAGCAATTGCCCGGATGGTTTGCAGCCGTGCGCAGCATTGGCAATCCAACCGTGGCCGCCTATCTGCAAACGCTGCTACTGACCGGCGCACGTCCTGGCGAGGTGCTGGCTATGCGCTGGGATGACTTGAACACCCAATGGAAGGGCCTGACCATCCGCGACAAGGTGGAAGGCGAGCGCGTGATACCGCTTACACCGTATGTCTCGCAAATGCTGGCCGCCCTGCCCCGCCGCAATGCCTTTGTGTTTGCGAGCAACCGCACCGACGATGCCCCGCTAACGGAGCCAAACCACGCCCACGATAAGGCTTGCACCGTGGCTGGTATTGAGGGCCTGACTTTGCACGGGTTGCGCCGCAGTTTCGGCACCCTTACCGAGTGGCTGGAGGTGCCCGCCGGGGTGGTGGCGCAGATTCAAGGACACAAGCCCAGCGCCACGGCTGAAAAGCACTACCGCGTGCGCCCGCTTGACCTGCTGCGCGTACACCATGAGCGCATCGAGGCGTGGATTTTGGAACAGGCCGGGATTGTGTTTGATGCCAAGGCAGAGCCGGGCAAGCTACGTGCGGTGAACTGACAAACGCGAAGCCCTGGCGCGTTTCACCCAGGGCAAAACAGGCGGGGCCAGCATGTGCAGGAACACAGCGCCAGCCCCTGACCATCATCAAAACGGAGCTTTGAAAATGGCTGAAAGCAAGTTTACAGACCCCAACGAGGGATTTTTTACCGGGCTTCGGGAAGAACTGCGAGCCCATGCCGCCACACCTAAAACCGCGTTGGAGAAGCGCCGCGAGCGTGACCGTCTGCGCACTGTGCTGCAACAGCCAATTTCCGCGCCCCGCTACTGCGTCATGTACTTGGTGAACGGACGGGAGCGCAAATCCGCATGGCTCTACGACCGTGACCATGCACGCAAGGGGCTGCAAATGATGCAGGCCAAATATGGCGACCGTAACGCCATCATCTACGTAGATTGACCGTTTCGCCCCAGCTAGGCAGGGCCGCAATCCTGCCGAAAAGTCGGACGCCTTCGCCGACTTGCTGGGGCTCCTTATGAGGGCCGCACTTGAAGGGGTGCCACATTGCCAAAATTCAATGAAGCCCAGGGCGCATGGGAGCCCGAGGAACACGAGATTGATAGAGCCGCCGAACAGGCATCGCTACTGCGGGCTTTGAGCAATGCGCCTGCCCAGCCTGCGCCGCAGCCGAACCCGATACTTTTTCATCCCGACTTGGTAGATAGGGAGTTTGGGAGCCACCTGATAGCAGTTCCAAAACTGGCCGAGTGGGCGGCAAAGCAAGGGCTGGAGGTTGTCACGCATCCGCCAATCGGGGGCTTTCAATTTGTCCAAGTGGAAGCATTTTTGTGCGCGATTGAGAACGCAGCAAGGGAGAACACACCCGAGCCTATGGCCGCTGCAATCGTTCAAGCAACGCCGCACCTTGCGTCCAGCCGCGCCGCCGAGGTTGCCCCGCGCTGGTTGGTAGGGGCTGATGCCCACCTGCAATGGCGCCGCCTGCTAGAACGGGCCGTAGAAGCCGGGGAGCTTGTATTGCTGCACTTCGGCTCAAAGCTGCCCGTTGAAGCCAGTACAAAGCCCGAGGCCGCGCCTGCTGTAAATCGTGGCACACCCAAGGCTTTAACAGACGCACAAGAGGCCGAAGTTGTGAGGCTGTTCGACAGGGGCCGGGGGGTGTCTGTCAACAAGCTAGCACAGAGGTTTGGAGTGTCGAACCCGACCATAGACAAGGCGCTAAAGAGGGCAGGCGTCAAAAGCTGAGGGGTTGAAGGGGTTGCATAAATCTGGCTGCAACCCGCATGAAATAAGGCTTTTCGCAATTTGCAAGGGGTTGCATATTGCGTGCAGCCGGGGTTGCAGCAAGCCAATACAGCCATCGCAACAAACCCGAAAGGGATTCAACGATGGCACACCAACTGCTTACCCCACTGGCGCAAGAAACACGCGCTGCACTGCCAACTAGCGAGGCCGCCGGACATCTGAGCCGCGCACAACAGACGCTGCGCATTTGGGCTTGCCGCGAGGATGGCCCAATCCGCCCCATCCGCATCAATGGCCGCCTTGCATGGCCCGTATCTGAACTGCGCCGCGTGCTGGGGGTGCAGTAAATGGCCGCCCCGTTTGTCCCCCAGGACGCACTGAAAAAGCTGCGCACCGTAGCACGCGCAAAGGGCTTGCATGTGTGGGTTGACCACCAAGCCCGCATTACTGGTAAGCCGTTCGTCCTGCTGCAAAAGGATGGGCACACCCTGGCCGAATTTGACAGCCACAAGCCCGCGTTGCAGTGGCTGGGGGTGCAAGCATGACCGCCGCCATCAATCGCGCTTTGTTGGCGCTGTGGTGCGCCGCGCCGTCCCGCTGGTTTCGCAAGGGGGGGCGCCCATGAATGCCGCCCCAAAGAAAAAGCCCCAGACCGTTGCAGCGGACAAGGGGCTTTCCAAAGAACACACACCGAAGTTTACAGGCACCGACAACCCGCGTCACCTGCGCGCAATCGCCGCACTGCTGCGCCGCCCTATGCCACGCGAGAACCTGGACACCGAAGCGGGTTGCAGCAATGGCCCGGAGCTGGTGGCAGAGCTTCGCCGCCGTGGCCTTGAGGTGCCTTGTCATCGAATCAACTTTGTTGACCGTGACGGGTTTATCTGCCGCCCTGGCGTGTACCTGCTGACTGATGCCGACCGCCGCAAGCTGCATCAATGGATGGCAAAGCGCCAGCAAAAGGGGGGCGCATGAAAGCAATCGAAATCGTGTGCAGTTCCTACGAATGGTGGGGCGACCGCTGGAACGGTGCAATGCCCTATTCCTTCGACGCTTGCACCATCCCGGACGGGCACCAACTGCCGAACGCGCCCGTTAGCGTGTACGTGCTGACGCCTGACGCGCTGGAGGCCGCGCAACTGCTGCGCCTGCTGGCTGCGAAGCTGGAACGCGAGCCCCAGCTATTGAAGCCGCTGAACGAGCCGGGCAACAGTCCGAACAACCCCGCCGAAGCGGACGATGGGGGGTGCCCGTTTTGATGCACGACACCGCAAAAGCAATCGACGCATTGCACAGCATCCCGCCCGACCTGCCGCGTGATGAATGGGTGAAGGTGGGCATGGCTGCGCACGCTGCTGGCCTTGACTTCGACACCTTCGACGCCTGGAGCGCCGGGGCTGGAAACTACGATGCCGCAGCCGCCCGCGATGTGTGGCGCAGCATCAAGCCGGGCAAAGGCGTAGGGGCTGGCACGCTGTACCGCGTGGCCGCTGAAAACGGCTGGCGCATGGGTGAAGGCAAGCCCCAGCAAAGGGCCGCGCAAGCCCCAAAGAAGGCCGCAGAGCCCCCGCGCAAGCCCGCCCCAGGCATGAGCCCTGCCGAGGTGTGGGAGCGCTGCGAACCTGCAACCGCTGCGCATGGCTACATCGCGGCAAAGGCTGCCGCCGGTGTGCCTTTGGATGGCCTGCGCGTGGTGCCTACTGGTGACCCGCTGCGCATTCAAGGCGAGAGCATGGCCGGGGCGCTGGTGGTGCCCGCCTATGCGCCCGATGGCAGTTTGCAGAGCCTGCAATGTGTGACAACTGGCGAGACAGCCGCCCGCCTGAAAGCGAAGGGCAAAAAGCCTAAGCTGAACTTGCCCGGTGCGCCGATGGCCGGTGCATCCTTTGCCGTGGGCGAGCTGGTGCCCGGTGCGCCCGTGGCTTTGTGCGAGGGCGTGGGCACCGCGTGGGCCTGCTGGCAGGCTACCGGGCATCCTGCCGTGGCGTGCTTTGGCTGGGGCAACGTGGGCAAGGTGGCCGAAGCCCTGCGCCAGCGTGACGCCGCCGCCCGGCTGGTTCTGGTGCCTGATGTGGGCAAGGAGGAAAGCGCCGCAGAGATTGCCCAGGCCGTAGGCGCTGCCGTGTGCCTCATGCCCCAGGGCGAGGAAACCAACTTCGACGCGAACGACCTTGCCCAGCGTGACGGGTTTGATGTGCTGGCCGGGCTGCTGGAGGATGCCCGAGAGCCTGCGCCGCCGGGCCTGCCCTTGTCGGTGGCCTTTGCCGACGAACTGCCCGAAGCATTCACGCCGCCTGATGAACTGGTGGAAGGGGTTTTGACTGCTGGTGATGGTTCCGTGCTTTACGGCGACAGCAACAGCGGGAAAACCTTTTTCGTTATCGACATGGCCGCCGCTGTGGCGCGTGGTGCGCGATGGATGGGCCGCAACACTGAGCCGGGCCTAGTGGTGTATCTGGCCGCAGAAAGCCCCGCATCCGTGCGTGGCCGCCTGCAAGCCTATCAACGTCACCACGGGGTGCGCGTGCCGAACTTCGCCATTGTGCAAAGCCCTATCGACTTATTCGACGGCGATGCAGACACCGAAGCCGTTATTGCAGTGGTGCGCCAGCTAGAGCGCCAGCGAGGCCAAAAGGTGCGCCTGATTGTGGGCGACACCCTGGCACGCCTGAGTGCTGGCGCGAACGAGAACGCCGGGCAGGACATGGGCCTAGTGGTGCGCCGCTTCGACCGCATCCGCACCGCCTGCAATGCGCACTTTCTGCTGATTCACCACAGCGGGAAAGCTGCCGCAAATGGTGCCCGTGGCTGGAGTGGCATTCGTGCCGCAGTGGATACCGAAATCGAGGTGACGGACTCGCCCACGGGCCGGTGCGCTGAAATCACCAAGCAACGCGACCTGAGCACCAAGGGCGAGCGCATCGGGTTTCGACTGGACACCGTGACGCTGGGCACGACCAAGTGGGGAGCCGCTGCAACGTCCTGCGTGGTGGTTCCTGCTGACGCACCCGACAAGCCCCAGGGCAAGCGGGTTTCCGAAGTCGGTGGCGCTGTGCTGGAGTACCTGCGCACCCAACCCGCCGGAAAGAAAAAGCGCGAGGTGGTGGAACACTTTCAACCGCTGTACGACAAAAGCGCCGTTTACCGGGAACTCAAAAAGCTGGTGACAGCCGGGCAAGTGCTGGAGTGCATCGGGATTGTGACGGCTGCTAGTGAGGTGCGAAATGGTGCGAACTGATGCAAACACCAATCCGCACCGCCGGGCAGAAAAGGTGCAGATGAGTGCAGCACCCTATAGGGGTGCACCAATCCGCACCTGCCCCGCACCTGCTGCTGACACTGACTTGCTGGGGGATGAAATAAAGACACCCCGAGCCAACAGCCGCCCCGAAGCTGCCGCCCTGGTGGAAGTATTGAAGGCGCTGAGAACGCACCCCGCCGTGGCATGGGCCGAGCGCATGAACACCGGGGCTGCAAAGGTGGGCAACCGCTTTATCCGCTTTGGCTGGCCGGGATGCCCTGATGTGCTTGGGCAATTGAAGGATGGCCGCTTTTTGGGTGTGGAAGTGAAAGCCCAAGCCGGACGCCTGCGCCCAGAGCAAGCCCTATTCCTGGCGCGCATCCGTGCCGCTGGTGGCGTGGCCTTTGTGGCGCGTGACTGCCGCGATGTGTTGCGCACCTTGGGCGAGGCGCAAGCCCCGTAACAGGCTGCCGCACCGCATCCATTCACGAACTTTCTGAAAGACAAACCCATGTACCAAAAATCAACCGGGCAGACACCGCCCCCAAAACTGGTCGCCGCGATGGCGAAATTTGAAACCGCGCAACTTGAGCAACTGGCGCACAACGTCGCAAACCGTGGCGCGCTGCTGCCGCGCAACCTGACAGCCGAACAGCGCCGCGCCGTTATGGCGATGGCCCGCCGTTTGAACCCTTCCCTTTGAATCGAAAGAACATCATGCAAACATCTAAAAAACCAATGCCCGAACAACTGAAACCCATCCATAGCCAAGACGACTACCGCGAAGCAATGGACAAGCTGGGCAGCTATCGTGCTGCACTTATTGAGGCGCAGCGGGTAGCCGATGAGCTGGATTTCCTACGTGTCGCCCGTATCGGCCAAGTCCCAACAGAGAACGCCGTGGAGCTGGCCGATAGGCTGCTATCGGGCGAAGAACTGCAAGATGATTTAGGCAAGCGAATTGCAGAAACAGCCCGCAAGATAAAGACCTTAGGATGTCCTGAACAACTCGAATTCGTGAGTGCTACAAGGCCACCGGTTTCAGATAGTGCGATGGATGGCGTTTAGCCTGGGTCTTCGCACCACTTTCCACGCCCTTGCGGGCCATCTGCACCGCCTTTGCGGCCAT
>JAYRPZ010000127.1:0-1568 GCA_041910915.1 Acidovorax sp. | reverse complement strand
TTGCCGCGTTTTTCATCCTGGCGCCCTTTGCGGTGCTGGATATTCGCCCATTTACTGTGTCCTGCCACGAGAGATCCTTTTGTATTGATTTAATCTAGCCGACTGATTTTACTTTTTGCAGAACACAGGAAATCTCTGCACGCATCGCGCGGGAAGGGTGCGCTGCGGATCGGGAGGGGCTGCCAGGCGCAAAGCACAGCAATAGCCACAGCTGTTGCGAGCATTTGCAACGCCGCAGACCAGCCGAGACCACAGATGCACACGCAGCGCAATGCGTGCAGAGATTCCTTTACCCCGAGGAACCCCCAAATGGCTGACCCCATGCTGATCGCAAAACACGCCGCCACCGAATGCCACCTGCTGCCCGGCCTGGCCAACCGCCACGGCCTCATCACCGGCGCCACGGGTACAGGCAAGACCGTGACCCTGCAGACCCTGGCGGAAAACTTCTCGCGCATCGGGGTGCCCGTGTTCATGGCCGACATCAAAGGCGACCTGACGGGCGCCAGCCAGCCCGGTCACATCGGTGAAAAGCTGGCCGGTGTGCTCAAGGAACGCGGCCTTGATTTACCCAGCCCGCAGGCCTGCCCGACCACGCTGTGGGACGTGTTTGGCGAGCAAGGCCACCCCGTGCGCGCCACCATCTCGGACATGGGCCCGCTGCTGCTGGGGCGCATGCTCAATCTCAACGAAACCCAGTTGGGCGTGCTGAACCTGGTGTTCAAGATTGCCGACGACAACGGCCTGCTGCTGCTGGACTTGAAAGACCTGCGCGCCATGCTGCAGTACGTAGGCGACAACGCCAAGGATTTCACCACCGAGTACGGCAACATCAGCTCGGCCAGCGTGGGGGCCATCCAGCGCGGCCTGCTGCAAATTGAGCAGCAAGGCGGCGACAAGTTCTTTGGCGAGCCCATGCTCAACATCCAGGACTTCATGCAGACGGTGGACGGCCAGGGCGTCATCAACATCCTGGCGGCCGACAAGCTCATGAACTCGCCGCGCCTGTATGCCACCTTTTTGCTGTGGATGCTGTCCGAGCTGTTCGAAACCCTCCCCGAAATTGGCGACCCTGAAAAACCCAAGCTGGTCTTCTTCTTCGACGAGGCCCACCTGCTGTTCAACGAAGCGCCCAAAGTGCTCATCGAGCGCATCGAACTGGTGGTGCGCCTAGTGCGCTCCAAGGGCGTGGGCGTGTATTTCGTCACGCAGAACCCGCTCGACATCCCTGACAGCGTACTGGCCCAGCTGGGCAACCGCGTGCAGCATGCGCTGCGGGCCTTCACGCCGCGCGATCAAAAGGCCGTGAAGGCCACCGCCACCACCATGCGCCAAAAGCCAGGGCTCGATATCGAAACCGCCATCACCGAACTGGCCGTGGGCGAAGCCCTGGTGAGCTTTCTGGACGCCAAGGGCCGACCCAGCGTGACGGAGCGCGTCTTTGTGCTGCCCCCCGCCAGCCAGCTCGGGCCCATCACGCCCCAGCAGCGCCAGGCGCTCATCGCGCAATCGCTGGTGGCCGGGATCTACGAAAAAGTGGTGGACCGGGAATCGGCCTACGAAAAGCT
>JAYRPZ010000126.1:0-9849 GCA_041910915.1 Acidovorax sp. | reverse complement strand
GGGTGTGCAGGCGCGGAATCGGGCGGTCTGCGTTGTTGCAAATCCTCGCAATAGCAAGGCTATTGCTGCGGTTTGCGCCTAGCAGCCCATCCCGATTCGCATCCTGCACCCCTTCGCGCGAGATCGTGAACACGCTCTAAAAAAAGCCTTGGAGCCAAAAAGGCCGCCAAGGCTTATGCAGCAAGCGCGAGCAGCTATTGAAATGTGAGCTGCTTGCCGTATGCAGCGCTACCGCAGTGATTATTTCGGTGCCATGCGGATGGCGCCATCCAGGCGGATGACTTCGCCGTTGAGCATGTCGTTTTCCACAATGTGCTGCACCAGCTTGGCGTAGTCTTGTGGGCGGCCCAGGCGGCTGGGGAAGGGCACGCTGGCAGCCAGAGCGTCTTGTACTTCCTGGGGCATACCGAACAGCATGGGGGTGCCAAAAATGCCGGGAGCGATGGTCATGTTGCGAATGCCGCTGCGTGCCAAATCGCGTGCAATCGGCAGCGTCATGCCTACCACGCCGCCCTTGGAGGCAGAGTAGGCCACTTGGCCGATTTGGCCGTCGTAGGCCGCCACGCTGGCGGTGGAGATCAGCACGCCGCGCTCGCCCGTGGCTTCGGGCTCATTCTTGGCCATGGCTTCGGCGGCCAGGCGGATCATGTTGAAGGTGCCCACCAGGTTCACCATGATGGTTTTCTGGAACAGGCCCAGGTTGTGCGCGCCGTTCTTGCCCACAGTTTTCTCTGCTGGAGCGATACCGGCACAGTTCACCAGACCCATCAGCTTGCCCATGGACTGCGCCTGGGCAATCGCGGCCTGGCCATCGGCTTCGCTGCTGACATCGCAGCGCACGAAGGCACCACCAATCTCTTGCGCCACAGCTTGGCCACGCTCGGCCTGCATATCGGCAATCACCACCTTGGCGCCCAGCGATGCCAGGTGCCGTGCCGTGCCTTCGCCCAGCCCCGAAGCGCCGCCGGTGACGATGAATACCTTGCCTTGAATTTCCATGGAATGTCTCCTGTGAGTGAAGTGGAAGTGTCGAGGTGACGTTGACGTAAACGTCAATTATGCGGCACAAAAAAACCCGGCAGTGCCGGGTGTGCAGCGGGGTGACTCAGGGAAAGCCCACCCGGTCGAGCATTTGCTGTACGCGCTGCATATTCGCACCCACAGCGCTGATGGGAATCGTCTCGCTCTTGAAGGGTTTGCCGCCCGTCATGGCTTTGAGCGCCGGGTTGCCCAGTTCAATGCCTTGTACGGCAGGCCATTCGTTGTTGCCGTTCGCCAGGTATTCCTGGGCTTGCGGGCTGGCCAGGTATTCGAGGAATTTGACAGCGTTGGCCGGGTGCTTGGCGTATTTGGCGACGGCACCGCCAGCAATGTTCAGGTGCGTACCCCAGGAGCTTTGGTTGGGAAAAACCACGCCGACCTTGTTGGCCAGAGCCACATCTTCGGGCTTGTTCGAGCGCATCAGGCGGGCAAAGTAGTAGCTGTTGGTGACGGCGATGTCGCATTCCCCGGCCGCAACGGCTTTGATTTGGTCGGTGTCGCCGCCTTTGGGAGGGCGTGCAAGGTTGTCTTTCACCCCCTGCAGCCAGGCCTGCGTTTTTTGCTCGCCCAGGTGTTCGGTGATGGCACCAAACAAGCTCAGGTTGTAGGGGTGTGAGCCTGAGCGAATACACACTTTGCCCTTGTGCTTGGGGTCGGCCAGCTTTTCGTAGCTGTCCACATCTTCGCGTTGCACTTTGACCTTGTTGTACACAATTACACGCGCCCGGGTCGAGAGGCCAAACCAGGCAATGCCACCGTCGGCTGTGGGCTGGGCGCGCAAATTGGCCGGGATGGCGTTTTCCAGCACCGAGGAGCGGATGGGCTGGAACAGGCCATCGACCTCGCCACGGTACAAGCGCGCGGCATCGACCAGCAAAATCACGTCAGCGGGCGAGGCGCTGCCCTCGGCTTTCAGGCGCGCGAGGATGCCAGCGTCGTCAGCATCTACGCGGTTGATGGCAATCCCTGTGGCTTTGGTGAAGTTGTCGTACAGCGCCTCGTCGGTGGAGTAGTGGCGCGCTGAGTACAAGTTGACGACCTGCTGCTGGGCGCTGGCGCTACCCAGCACGGCAAGCAGGCAAGCGCCAGCCAGGGCTTTGAGTGGGAGGGGCATGATGGGCAGGTTCTTTCGCAAAAAACGCAAATGAAAACCCGCGCATAATAAATTAAACGCGAATTATTCGCAATCATGATCCCATCGAGGCATGAGCGAAAAGACGAAAAAAATCCCGCTTGGCACGGATGCGAAGCGGGATTTTGGATGGCTCCTCGACCTGGGCTCGAACCAGGGACCTACGGATTAACAGTCCGGCGCTCTACCGACTGAGCTATCGAGGAACAAGACCATGATTATATGCAAATTTTTTGGTGTTTTTTGAAAAACACCAAAACGCTTGAAAAATCACCGTGATTCCGGCCGCAGCCACAGCCACGTCAACACCACAGCCATGCTGCCCAGCGCCAGTGCGCGCGCCCACCAGGGCACGGGAACCAGCCACAGCAAGGCAGCGCTCATGGCCATGGCCAGCGTGGCATGCCATTTAGAGCGGCGGCTGACCCGCCCGCCTTGTGCCCAGTCGCGCAGCATGGGGCCAAACCAACGGTGCTGCCACAGCCAATGGTGCAGGCGCGGCGAGCTGCGCGCGGCGGCGGCACTGGCCAGCAAAATAAACACCGTACTGGGCAGCCCTGGCACGACCAGGCCCACCACACCCAGTGCCAGACACAGCACCGCTGCCGCTGCGTACGCCCAGCGTGCCAGCGGGGAGAGTGCACGGCGCGGTGGCGCCGCAGGCGAGGAAATGGGGGGCATGGCACCATTGTGCGGAGTCTGTGCTGCTTTGTCCTGTAAAAGGCGGAGCTTTTGTGAATGATGGGGAAAAATGGCCGTTCGAACCTTGTTGAAAATGGGTGATCCGCGTTTGTTGCGCACAGCCCAGCCCGTGATCGCGTGGGACACCCCAGCCTTGCACAGTCTGGTGGCTGATTTGCACGACACCATGCGCGCTGCCCAGGGCGCAGGCTTGGCTGCACCACAAATTGGCGAAGACTGGCAGGTGGTGGTGTTTGGCTCGGAGCATCCCAATCCGCGCTACCCCCACCGTGCCTTGGTGCCGCCTACGGTGTTGGTCAATCCTCGTATCACGCCGCTCGGTGCGCAAGAGCAGGAGGATTGGGAGGGTTGTCTGTCCGTGCCTGGGCTGCGAGGGTGGGTGCCGCGCTGGGAGCGCATTCGCTACCAAGGGTTTGATCCGTATGGGGTGCCTATCGATCGTACGGTCGATGGCTTTCATGCGCGGGTGGTGCAGCATGAGTGTGACCACTTGATGGGCACGTTGTATCCCATGCGGGTGCGTGACTTCACACGTTTTGGTTTCACCGAAGTGCTGCAACCCGCACTGGGGCGCGACGGCGTGTAACGGCGCTTTACTTTTCCCCTCGCTTGGTCGACCATCAAAGCATCACTGTCTCTAGGAGAATCACCATGGCTACTGAAAGCATCCGCATGGCTGGCGCCAGCCAGCTTTCCTTGAACAGCCTGACCAAGCGCACGCAGGCGGTGCCCGAGGCCGCAGGTGATAACTCCCAGGGGCAGACCAATAGCGTCGCTGCCCAGGCACGCGCAGAGCCGAGCACCACCGTCACCATCAGCCCTCGGGCGCGTGAATTGGCCGCAGCGCGCAATGAAGATGAGAGCAATCGCAATACCACGTCGCGCACTGAGGTGGCGCGTACGCAAGAGCAGCAAACCATGCAACAAATGGCGTTGCTGAATGCACAATTACGCCGAGCCTACGGCGCACCCGCTTAAGAAAGGAACAGACCATGGCAGTTGCCATCGCCCCCGTGGCCGCCTCCGCGCGGCCCTCGTATGCCCTGCAATCGGCCGAGCGTGAAGCGCGCCAAGCCGAACAAACGGCGCAAAACCTGCGCCGCCAGGCCGACGCTGCCCAGCGCTCGGCAGACAAAGAGCAAGAGCGTGCCGACAGCGCGCAGGGCCGTGCAGATGCCGCCGTCAGCCGCTCTGACTCCGCGCGCAATGCGTTCGATGCGCAGCGCGCCCGCGCCGCCCAAGACGTGGTGGATGTGCGTGCCGCGCCCATTGTGGTGCCGCCGCCCAAGGCCGCCAACAGCACCATGGGCAGTGTGGTCGATGAATTCGTCTAGCCCCCCGAAATTCGACCTGCCTCCCCCCGTGCGCCCTTGTTGGGCGCTTTTTTTTGCCTGGCGGTGATGCGGTCAGGCGCTCATGCCAAGGCCTGCAGCAGTTCGGTTTCTATGTCGATTTGGCGTGCGTTGTTTTGCAAGGCGCTGCCTTGGATCAAAAAACTGTCCTCCACCCGCTCGCCCAGCGTGCTCACCTTGGCCAGTTGCACGCTCAGGCCATGGCGTGCCAGTACCCGGGCTACCTGGTAGAGCAGGCCTGCACGGTCGGTCGCCGTGATGTAGAGCACCCAGCGCTGTGCTTTTTCGTCTGGGCGCAGGCTGACTTGGGGCGCAATCGGGAAGGACTGCACCCGCCGCGAGAGCATTTTTCGCCCGGGTTCATGCAGGGGTGCGTCTGAAGCGAGCGCCTGGGCCAGGCCGTTTTCTACCAGTTGCATCAGCTCGCGGTAGGGCGTGCCCAGTGTGGGTGCGACGATTTGGAAAGTGTCCAGGGCATGGCCATCGGTGGTGGTGTGGATGCGTGCATCCAGAATAGAAAAACCGCTGCGCTCGAAGTAGCCACAAGCACGCACAAACAGGTCCGTGCGATCTGGGCTGTAGATCAGCACTTCCAGGCCTTCACCCGCCAACGACAGGCGGGTGCGCACAATCGCCGTGGGGCTGCCAACGTGGCGCGACAGGTGGCGCGTGTGCCAGGCAATGTCGGGGGCCTCGTGGCGCATGAAATAGCTCACATCCAGCGTTTGCCACAGGTGCTTGTGGGCCTCGTGGGGCAGGGCGCTGAGGGCCAGCAAAATCAAGGCCTCGCGTTTGCGCGCTTCAATCTCGGCAGCGGCATCTGGGGCGCGCCCGCCCAGCACGCGCACGCTGGCGCGGTACAGGTCTTCCAGCAGTTTGCCTTTCCAGGCGTTCCACACTTTGGGGCCGGTACCACGGACGTCTGCCACGGTGAGCAGGTACAGCGCCGTCAGGCGGCGTTCGGTGCCAACGCGCTGGGCAAACGCCGCCACCACGTCGGGGTCGTACAGGTCTTGTTTTTGCGCTACCTGGCTCATGGTGAGGTGTTCGCGCACCAAAAATTCGGCCAATTCGGTGTCAGCTGCGTCCAGTTGGTGTTGGCGGCAAAAGCGGCGCACTTCCTGCGCGCCAATGTCTGAATGGTCGCCGCCGCGCCCTTTGCCAATGTCGTGGAACAGCGCCGCCAGGTACAGCACCCAGGGCTTGTCCCAGCCGCCCGCCAGCAGCGAGCAAAACGGGTACTCGTGCGCGTGCTCGGCGATGAAAAAGCGCCGCATATTGCGCAGCACCATCAAAATGTGCTGGTCCACCGTATAGGCGTGGAACAGGTCGTGCTGCATCTGTCCGACGATGCGCCGAAATGGCCACAGGTAGCGCCCGAGCACCGAAGTTTGGTTCATCAGGCGCAGGGTGCGCGTGAGGCCTTCGGGCTGGCGCAGGATGTCCATGAACAGGCGTCGGTTGTTGGCATCATGGCGAAACGACGCGTCCATCAGATGGCGCGCGTTGTACAGCGCCCGCAGCGTGCGTACCGAAAGCTGGCGCAGGCCCCGCGTGGTGGCGTAGAGCCAAAAGGTTTCCATGATGGCCTGGGGCTGGCGTTGGTAGAGGTCGTCGCTGACCACTTCGATTTGCCCACCCATGTCAAAAAAGCGCGGGTTCAGCGGGCGCAGCTCCTGGCGCGTGGGGGCCAGGCGGGCTGCCATGCCCTGCAGCAGAATTTGGCTCAGTTGGGTGACGGCTTTGGCGGCCCAGTAGTAGCGGCGCATCAGTACCTCGCTGGCGCGCAGGTGGGGGCGCCCTGGCTCGCTGTAGCTGCTGCGGTAGCCCAGCGATTCGGCCACGGCGGTTTGCAAATCGAACACCAAACGGTCTTCACGCCGCCCGGCCAGGGCGTGCAAGCGGGTGCGAATGAGCAGCAGCAGCGCCTCGTTGCGTTCGATTTGGCGCAGCTCAAAAGCCGTGGCCAAGCCGTTGTGCGCCAGTTCGCGCCAACTGTTGCCCAGGCCTGCGGCACGCGCCACCCACAGCACGGTGTGCAGGTCGCGCAGCCCACCGGGGGACTCTTTGCAGTTGGGCTCTAGCGCGTAGGGGGTGTTTTCGTAGCGCGTGTGGCGCTGGTTCATCTCCAGCGTTTTGGCGGTGAGAAAAGCCGCCACGTCCAAGTGCGTGCTGTAGGCGTGGCGCAGTTTGGTAAAGAGGGCGGTGTTGCCCAGAATGCGCCGTGCTTCCAGCAGGGCGGTTTGCACGGTGATGTCGGCACGCGCTTCTTGCAAGCATTCGGCCACGGTGCGCACGCTCGAACCCAGCTCCAGCCCGGCATCCCAGCAGCTACTGATGAACTGGCCCACAGCTTCGCGCTGCGCTTCGGTCGCGTCTTGTGGCAACAGCACCAGCACATCCACATCAGAGTGAGGACACAGCTGCGCCCGGCCATACCCTCCTACGGCCACCAGGGTGTAGGCATTGCCCAACTGGGCGCGCTGCCACAGTTGTTGCAGCAGCTGGTCGGTGAGGGCCGAGAGCTGCTGCAACAGGCGCCGGGCGCTGCGCAAGGTGCGTCCCTGGGTGTGGGTGGCCACCAGGGCAGCTTTGTCTTGGCGAAAGCGTTCGCGCAGCGGGGTGAGGGCAGACATAGGGGCTTTCAATCAGAAGAATCAGAAGAAAAACCGGCTCTCAGGCCCGCCAGGCAAGCGCAAGCAGCTCTTAATTAAGGAGCATTCGAGGCCGAGGTTTAGCTGCAGGTGGACTGCACAAACGCTGGCAGTGGCGGGTAGCCTGGCGACAGCGACAGCACCTCGTGCCCGGTTTCGGTCACGGCCACCGTGTGCTCCCACTGGGCCGAGAGGCTGCGGTCTTTGGTGATGATGGTCCAGCCGTCTTTGCCCAGCTCTTTGATGTCGCGCTTGCCCAGGTTGAGCATGGGCTCGATGGTGAAGATCATGCCGGGGCGCAGCACTTCGCCGGTGCCGGGGCGGCCATAGTGCAGCACCTGGGGGTCTTCGTGGAATTTTTTGCCGATGCCGTGGCCACAAAATTCGCGCACCACCGACAGGCCATGGCCCTCGGCAAAGCTTTGAATAGCGTGGCCAATGTCGCCCAGCCGCGCGCCGGGCTTGACCTGTGCAATGCCCAGCCACATGGCTTCGTAGGTGAGGGCGCACAGGCGCTTGGCGGCAATCGAGCATTCGCCCACCAGGAACATGCGGCTGGTGTCGCCAAACCAGCCGTCTTCGGTGATGACGGTGACGTCCACGTTCACGATGTCGCCCTTTTTCAAAGGCTTGTCGTTGGGAATGCCGTGGCACACCACATGGTTCACCGAGGTACACAAGTGCCCCGGATAGGCCGGATAGCCCGGTGGCTGGTAGCCGATGGTGGCGGATTTCGTGCCTTGGCGCGCCATGCATTCAGCACCGA
The DNA here is from genome assembly GCA_041910915.1 of Acidovorax sp. GTDB lineage: Bacteria > Pseudomonadota > Gammaproteobacteria > Burkholderiales > Burkholderiaceae_C > Paenacidovorax. The sequence continues at coordinate 2,202 of JAYRPZ010000126.1, read as the reverse complement.
GGCGGTCGATTTCCAGGGTGGTGATGCCGGGTTGAATGTGGGGAGCCAGTGCGTCCAGAACTTCGGCAGCAAGGCGGCAGGCCTGGCGCATGGCAGCGATGTCCTGCGCCGTTTTCAAATGGATATTCATGGGCAAATTATCCCATCCACCCCGTGGGCCTGCAGAGTGAGGGGCTGCTGGGGCAGGGGCGCCGGTAAAATCGCGCGCTTCGCTCCACACAGTGACTTTACAGCGCCCGCCGCTACCGTGACCATGCACAAGATTTCGTTTGCGGGGGGCAACGCCCTCAGCACCTTCCGCGCCCAGCAACTGCAATCGGCCCTGTCGGCCATCCACCCCAAAATCACGGGCGTGGCAGCGCGTTACGTTCATCTGGTGGCGCTCGACGCCGCGCCCAGCGCCGCACAGCAAGAGCGCCTGGCGGCCCTGCTGACCTATGGCGAGCCCTACCAAGGCAGCGCAGAAGGTGGCGTGCTGATGGTGGTCACCCCGCGCCTGGGCACCGTCTCGCCCTGGGCCTCGAAGGCCACTGACATTGCGCGCAACTGCGGCCTGGATGTACACCGCGTGGAGCGCATTACCGAATACCGCCTGACGTTGAAAACCGGCCTCTTGGGCGGTCAGCCCGAGGTCACCGCCGAGCAATGGGCGCAGATGGCAGCCCTGCTGCACGACCGCATGACGGAATCGGTGCTGGCCAGCCGCGCGCAGGCCGAGCAGCTGTTCAGCGAACTGCAAGCGCCCCCCATGGAGCACGTGGATGTGCTCGGCGGCGGGCGCGCGGCGCTGCAAGCGGCCAACCAGCAGTGGGGCCTGGCGCTGGCCGAAGACGAGATTGACTACCTGGTCAACGCCTTCACCAACTTGGCGCGCAACCCCACCGATGTGGAGCTGATGATGTTCGCCCAGGCCAATAGCGAGCACTGCCGCCACAAAATTTTCAACGCCCAGTTCACCATCGACGGCGTGGCGCAGGAGAAAAGCCTGTTTGCCATGATCCGCCACACTGAACAAGTCTCGCCCCAGCACACCATCGTCGCCTATGCCGACAACGCCTCCATCATGGAAGGCTCGCCTGTAGAGAGATTTGTGGCCAAAATGGCCTCTGAGCCGCACCAGGCAAGCGCTAGCAGCTATGAAAAAGAGAGCGCGGTTCACCATGTGCTGATGAAGGTGGAAACGCACAACCACCCCACGGCCATCTCGCCTTTCCCTGGCGCTTCCACAGGCGCGGGCGGCGAAATCCGCGACGAAGGCGCCACAGGCCGTGGCTCCAAACCCAAGGCGGGCCTGACCGGTTTCACCGTCTCTAAACTTTGGGGTGGCCTGAGCGATGAGCCCGGCGGCAAGCCCGCGCACATTGCCAGCCCGCTGCAAATCATGACCGAAGGGCCGCTGGGCGGCGCAGCGTTCAACAACGAATTTGGCCGCCCCAACCTGGCCGGTTATTTCCGCGAGTACGAGCAAGAAGTGGCCGGTGTGCAGCGCGGCTACCACAAGCCCATCATGATCGCCGGTGGCTTGGGCGTGATCGATGCCAATCTGACCAAGAAAATCGCCTTCCCCGCAGGCACGCTGCTCATCCAACTCGGTGGGCCAGGGATGCGCATTGGCATGGGCGGCGGCGCCGCCAGCTCCATGGCCACAGGCGCCAACGCCGCCGAGCTGGACTTTGATTCCGTGCAGCGTGGCAACCCCGAGATCGAGCGCCGTGCGCAAGAAGTCATCAACCACTGCTGGGCGCAAGGCGCAGCCAACCCCATCTTGGCCATCCACGATGTGGGTGCGGGCGGCCTGAGTAACGCCTTTCCTGAGCTGACCAACGACGCTGGGCGCGGCGCACGCTTTGACCTGCGCGCTGTGCCGCTGGAGGAGTCTGGCCTGGCACCCAAAGAGATTTGGAGCAACGAGAGCCAAGAGCGCTACGTGCTGGCGATTGCGCCCGAATCGCTGGCGCAGTTCCAGGCCTTTTGCGAGCGTGAGCGCTGCCCGTTTGCCGTGGTAGGCGTAGCCACCGAAGAGCGCCGTCTGGTGGTGGGCGATGTGGACTTGCCCTTGAACGGCGCGGCCCCATCCGAAGTGCCCGCCAACCTGCCGGTGGACATGCCCATGGATGTGCTGCTGGGCAAGCCGCCCAAAATGCACCGCGACGTCACCAGCATTGCGCGCCAGGGCGAGCCTTTGGCCCTCGATGCTCTGGC
>JAYRPZ010000125.1:0-4329 GCA_041910915.1 Acidovorax sp. | reverse complement strand
TGGCAGAACAAAAATGTCATTGCAAGTTTGAATTTGAGGTGAATCGCTCACCCGCACCCTTGTTAGGTCCGTACGCAAGCCGTATCCCCCCGGCTCTTATGACTTCTGATACGTACGGCGAAGCTGGCACGCAATCTGCTTGGTGAAAGCCAGCCTGTAGAGCGATCCACAGGTATCAATTGCAACTTACCCCGAGGAGAGATTTATGAAGCGTTCCCTGCAAAAAGGTTTTACCCTGATCGAACTGATGATCGTGGTGGCGATTATTGGTATTTTGGCTGCCGTGGCTTTGCCGGCTTACCAGGACTACACCGTGCGCGGTCGTGTGTCTGAAGCGTTGGTAGCCGCTTCTGCTGCCAAGGTCACAGTGTCTGAAAATGCCGCTTCGGGCTCTGCGGATTTGGGTGCGGGCTATGTGGCTCCCACTGCTACCAGCAACGTGACCAGTGTGTCGATTACTTCGACAAATGGCCAAATTACCGTGACCACTACATCCAAGGCGGGTAACGGCACGCTTATCTTTGTCCCTGGTACGGGTTCGGCCCATACCGCCTTGGCCGCTGGCACCATCCCCACCGACCGCATCGGCTGGAGCTGCACCACCGGTTCGCTGTCGGCCAAGTACCGTCCTTCGGAATGCCGTTAATGGTGTAAATGGCGTAAGCAAAGCAAAGCAGATCGCCTGACCTGCTGCTTTGCACCCAGCCCCGCATGGGTTCGCCCTGCGGGGTTTTTTCTTGGGTGGCTGCTTTTGACCTGTCTGCCCTGCTTGCTGCTTGTGGATGTTTTTTGATGAAAACCAGCGCTTTTGCCCCTGCCTCGCCCTCTGTGCTGCCCACCGATGTAGCGGTGTTTCGTTTTTGGGCTCTGGTGCTTTTTTCCGCCAGCGTGGTGGCCGACAGCATGTTGCTGCTGCTCAAAGGCCATTCCATGTGGTGGACGGTGTATTGGGGTAATAAAACTGTCGATGCTTTGGTCGTTCAATGGGCTATTCCGCTGACTTTGGCCGTGATGTTTTTGTGGTTGTCGCGCCTGTGGTCTTGTACGCGCAGGCAAGCGCTGTGGCTAGGCGCTGCCGGGCTGGGTTTGATGGCTTGGCTGTGGGCTTTTGATTCTTATCAACTGCCTTTTTTTAGTTTTGGTACCAAGGTCAATGTGCTGATGCTGCCTTTGGGGGTGTACGTCGCCGCTCAGGCCTTGCACGCCCTGTGGCAAGAGCGCCGTGCGGGGCAGCCGCTTGCCGCCTGGGTGCGGCCCTGGTTGTGGATGTCGCTTACCATCGCCAGCCTGATCGTAGGCACATCATCCTTGTTGCAGCTCAACGGCATGCTGTTGCCGCTGACTTTTGATTTTCATCTCTACAGAATTGACGCCGCTTTTGGTCAGACCGCCCGCACCCTGGCAGGTTTGGTTGGGGCGGATCAATCGCACCTGCTGGGCAAGCTCACCCACGGGGTGTACGACATTTTGGGTTTTTTGTTTTTTCCGTTGCTGGCGCTTTTCGTGGGTGAGAACAAGTCGCGCAGCTTGAACGTTTGGCGCACCCTGTTTGTGCCCTATGTGGTTGCAGCCCTGTGTTATTTGTGGCTGCCTGCTACGGGGCCCGGGGTGGCGATTGCAGGCTATCCAGCCACGGCGGCCGCTGTGCAAGAGGTGCAGGCGGCGATGGTGTCCGTCCCACCCGCGCCGCGCAACGCCATGCCGTCGTTGCATGTGTCAAGTGCCATCTGGATTTTCATGCTGTGCGCGGCCCTGCGGCGCAAGTGGCTGTTTGTTGCCGGAGCCTTGTTTGTGTTGGGCACGGCCTGGGCCACTTTGGCGATTGGCGAGCATTACGTCATTGACCTCGTCGTGGCCATGCCCTTTGCCGCTGCCCTGGGACTGTTTTTGATGAACCCGCCGCGCTGGAAGACTGCGCCCCGCTGGCAGCATGGCCTGCAATGGGCGGCAGCGACCACTTTTGTGGTTTGGATGCTGCTCTTGCGCCTGGCACCCGAGTGGCTGGCGACCGAGCTGAATTTTGTGCGCCTGTTCTCTGCGTGGAGTGTGGCTGCTGGCCTGTGGCTGCTGGCGCTCCATGTGCGCTGCGTTTGGCGCGAACAAGACACCAACGAGGCGTTGCTACCTCCTGCACTGGCCCCCAAGCCTTTTGTGGCCCCGCAATGGTTGCCCGTTGAACTCAATGGCAAGCGCTGGTTGGTGGGTATTTTCTTTTTCTCTGGCTTTGCGGGTTTGGTGTACGAGGTGGTTTACGCCAAGGCGCTGGGCGTGACCTTTGGTGGCACGGCGCTGGCGGCCAATACAGTGCTCATGACCTATATGGGCGGCATGGCTTTGGGCGCCTGGCTGGGCGGCATTTTGGCCGAGCGCACGCGCCAGCCCTTGTATCTGTACGCCATGTTCGAGCTGGCCATTGGCCTGTATGCCGCCATCACACCGCTGCTGTTTAGCGCCATCCAAAGCCTGTATGTCACGCTGGCGCTAGACAGTCCGCCCGATGCTGCCTGGCTTACCGCCCTGCGCATGGGGCTGGGGGCTGCGGTGTTGGGCGTGCCCACGGTGCTCATGGGCGCCACGCTGCCGCTGGTGTTCCAGTGCCTGCGCGGCATGGGCATTCCTACGGCGCGCGCCATTGCGCCGCTGTACGCGGCCAACGTGCTGGGCGCTGCCGTAGGCGCGTTGGTGGCGGGCTACGCCTTGTTGCCTGCCGTGGGGCGCAACGGGGGCACGCTGCTGGCGGCTGTCATCAGCCTGATGGTGGCTTTGTATGTGATTGACAAAATCAAGCGCAACGCAGACGGGACAAGCGCCGAAAGCTCTGTTTTTGATAGCAAATCTGCCGCCACTGATAGCGGCACTGCTCCTGTGCGCGCGCGCCTGGGCCTAGCGGCGCTGGCGGTGCTGACCGTTGGCGGAGCGGTGACGCTGGCGTTAGAGGTGGTGTTCATGCACCTGCTGGCCGTGGTGGCGGGCAACAGTGTGTACGCCTTTGGGCTGATGTTGGCTACTTTTTTACTCGGCCTAGGGTTGGGTTCTACGGTGGGCGAGGGACTGCTGCGCCGGTTCCCTCGCACCGCGCTGGTACTGGCCGCGCAATGCGGCATTGCGCTGGCCATTTTGCTCACCGCGTTTGTGTGGGACGGTTTGGCCGAATACATGGGCAGCTTTGGCTACGCGCAGCAGCAGGGGCTGTATTTGGACTTTTCAGCACGGGAATTGGTGCGCGCTTTGGTTTGCGCTTTGGCAATGCTGCCACCTGCGTTTTGTATTGGCCTGAGCTACCCAGCAGCTATGGGCTTGGCAGCAGACTGGCTGGCGCAGCGCCGCTTTGCTGGCAAAGCTGCGCGCGGCGTAGGCCTGGCGAGTGCGCTGAACACCCTGGGCAACATTGCTGGGGTGCTGTTGGCAGGCTTTTGGTGGTTGCCGCAATATGGTTCGCGCAATGTTTTGCTGGGCCTGGCCGTGGTGGCTGTGCTGCTGGCCGCGTGGATGGCCTGGGCCAGCGGTGCCGCATCTGCCAGCGGCCCCCTTGCTTGGCAACGGGGGCGGCGCTGGTTGCCCGTGGGGGGGATGGCGGCAATGCTGGCACTGTTTCCGGCGCAGTGGAATTTGACCGCGCTTTCCACCGGCGGCAACGTGTATTTTTTTGCGCAAAATTGGGGTGAAGTCATCGACCATGCCGAAAGTGTGGAGGGCGGCTTAACCACGGTGGCTCAGGGCTTGAATGAAAAGGGTGGCAAGCACTTGACGTTATTGACCAATGGCAAATTCCAGGGCAATAATTCCGAGGGCGGCGAGATGGTGGCGCAGGAGTCAATTGCGCTGATTCCACTCATGCACACGGTGCAGCGCAATGCAGCGTTGGTTATCGGCTATGGCACGGGCATGACAGCACGGGTACTGCAAGACCAAGGCTTTGCGCATTTGGACGTGGCTGAAACCTCGCGCGATATTGTGACCATGGCGGACAAGCATTTTTCCAATATCAATGCTGACATTTCACGCCACCCTGCCGTCAGAATGCACTACACCGACGGACGCAATTACCTGCTCACCCAGTCCAAACAATACGACTTGATTAGTTTGGAAATCACCAGCATCTGGTTTGCCGGGGCCGCCAATTTGTACAACAAAGAGTTTTACGAATTGGCCAGTGCCCGCCTGCGTCCGCAAGGGGTGTTGCAGCAGTGGGTGCAGCTGCACCATATGCGTACCATGGATTTTCTTTACATCATGGGTTCGGTGCGTTCGGTTTTCAAATATGTGTGGGTGTATGTGAGTGGCGGGCAGGGCATCATCGTGGCGAGTAACGATGATGCGGCTTTGCAC
>JAYRPZ010000124.1:0-4845 GCA_041910915.1 Acidovorax sp. | reverse complement strand
CCGCAGGCTGGCTGGGTCCAGCCCATAGGCCAGGTGGGCCTGGCTGCCCTCCACCATCAGCGCCCGCGTCTCGGCCCGTGTGACGGCCATGTAAGCCACGCTGCGCACCGCCGGGGCGGGGGGGGATGCCGGGCGTTCATAGTTGTCAAACGCCTCTGTCTCCACCTGCTGCGGTGGCACCAGCTTGGCTATGCGGTAGGGGCCGGTGCCGATGATGCGCTGCACCTTGCCGTCTGCGCCAAAGCTCTCAGGCGCCAGCACCAGCGTGCTGTAGTGCGCCAGTTGCGCCGCCAGCGCGTTGTGCGGGCGGCTCAGGCGGATAAGCACCTCGCCATCGCCTTCCGCTGTGATGGACGCAATGGGCGCGTTGCTGAGCAGGGCCGGGGCCTTTTGGGCGCGCTGCAGGCTTTGCACCACCACAGCCGCCGTCGCGCGGCTGCCATCATGAAACCGCGCACCGGGCCGCAGCGTGAAGTGCCAGGCCAGCCCATCGGCAGACACCTTCCACCTCTGGGCCAGCGCGGGCTGGGGGCGGCCTGTGTCATCCGCGCCCAGCAGGGTCTCGCACACCTGAAGGTTCAGCAGCATGTAGCCGCTGCTGGCGGGCGAGAGGCTGGTGAATTCCCACGGGCCCACGATTTGCAGCGTGGCGGGTGCCGGGGCTGCACTGCCCTGGGCCAGCGCCCAGGGAGACGCGCCCGTAGCCAAGGACGCCGCAGCGGTGTGCAGCGCGGCGCGGCGGGTGCAGCCCGGTGTGGTCGCGTCAGGCTTGAAGCCGTGTTTCAAATCAATCTCCTATGTGGTGTGGGAGGGATGGGGGGCAGCGCTTTGAACAGGTTCTAGGCAGCCATCCTTGTCTCTTGCCATGCATTCCCACCCGTTCGCCCTGAGCTTGTCGAAGGGTCTGCACAGGCAGCCCCCTGGCTTCGACAGGCTCAGCCTAAACGGGTGGGTGAGAACGGGCGGGCATGGTGGGAGGGCCGTGTATCAGAACCAGCGCCTGTCGTCAGAACTTGGCCTGCAGTCCCACGGTGACGGTGCGCAGTGCCCCAGGAGTCACCCACACGCGGCTGTACGAGCTGGTGTAGTGCACCTTGTCGAACAGGTTGTCCACGTCCAGCGTCAGGTTGATGGTGGGGCTCAGGCGCCAATAGGCCAGCAGCTTGGCCGTGGTGTAGCTGGGCAGGTCAAACGCGGCGGTGCCTGCATTGGCCTCGGCCTGCGTGCGGGCCTGGCCCAGGCGCTTGCCCATGTAGGTCACGCCGCCGCCCACGCCATAGCGCTGGCCGTTGGCTAAGGCGTCTTCGTACACGGCCAGCACGCTGCCGTTCACCTTGGGCACGTTCAGCAGCCTGCCGCCCACCTCCAGCGTGTTGTCGCGGGTGATTTCCACATCGTTGAACACCAGGCTGGCGTTCAGCCGCCAGTTCGCCGTCAGGCGGCCCGCCACGTCCAGCTCCAGCCCACGGCTGCGCACCTCGCCCGCAGCGGCGGAATAGCCCGCGTTCACCGGGTCGCTGGTCAGCACGTTGCGCTTGGTGATGTCAAACAGCGCAGCCGTTGCGCCCAAGCGCTGGTCGGCGCTTTCCCACTTGGCGCCTAGCTCCAGGGCTCGGGCTTTTTCGGGGGTAAAGGCATTGCCTGCCGCATCGCTGCCCGTGTTGGGGCGGAAGGACTTGCCCGCGTTGGCATACACCGTCCCCCCCGCGCTGGGCAGCCAGCTCACGCCCAGGCGTGGCGACACGGCCGAGGGGCTTTGCTGGGTGGTGGTCGTGGTGATGCGGTTTTGCAGGCTCTGGTCGTAGTTGTCGGCCCGCAGCCCGGCCATCACGCGCCACTGCTCGCCCAGCTTCAGCGTGTCTTGCACATACAGCGCGGTGTTGCGCTGCTTCTCCCGCGTGTCGGTGTTGCGGCCCGGCGTGGGCTGCGTCTGGCCGTACACGGGGTTGAAGATGTCAATGGCGTAGGGCGCGCTGGCGCTGGGGTTGGCGCGCAGCATCAGCGAATCCATGTGAAAGCGGTAGCTCTCCAGCCCCACCAGCACCTCTTGCTCCAGCCCGCCTGCGCGCACCGTGCCTTGCAGCTCGGCTTGCAGCGCTACGTCGTCCGACTGAAAGTCGCGGTAACGGCGCTGGCGCCGCAGGGTGCGGCCATCGGCCTGCAAGGCGCTGGCCTCGGTCGAAAAGCCCTTCAGCCCCGTCTCGCGGTACGACAAGCCCGTGCGGCTGCGCCAGTCGGCATTCCACTCGTGCGATAGCACCAGCTGGTGCGTCTGGTTGGTCACCGTCACATCGCCGTCAGCTGGCTCGCCCAAAAACCGGCTCACAGGCACCGCGCCCAGTTGGTTGTTGAGCGCTACCACGCCCCGGTCCAGCGGCGTGGCGTGGCGCAGGTATTCAGAGGTGTATTCGAGCACCGTGTTGGGCGACAGCTTCCACGTAAACGCCGGGGCCACCACCTGGCGCTGGGCACTGACCTGGTCGCGAAAGCTGCCCTTGTCCTCCACCGCCACGTTCAGGCGGTAGGCCAAGTTGTCAGAAATAGGCCCAGTCGTGTCCAGCGCCGCCCGGCCCAGGCCGTGGCTGCCTGCATAGGCTTCGACCGAATGCGCGACCTTCCACAGCGGCTTTTTGCTCACAATGTTGAGCGTGCCGCCGGGCTCGCTGCTGCCATACAGCGCGGCAGCAGGGCCTTTCAAAAACTCAATGCGCTCCACCCCCGCCAAGTCACGCGGCGCATTAAAGCCCCGGTTGGACCAAAAGCCGTTGAGCAACGTTGCCATGCCCGTGTTCTCGTTGCCCGGCAGGCCGCGAATGGCAATGTTGTCCCACAGCCCGCCAAAGTTGTTTTGGCGCGAGACACCGCCCACATAGTCCAGCACATCATCCAGCCGCGTAGCGCCCAGGTCGTCCAGCGTCTGGCGCGACATCACCCGCACCGACTGCGGCAGCTCGCGCAGCGGCAGGCTGGTCTTGGCCCCCTCGGCTCGTCAGCGTAATAGGTGCCCGAGGCACTGCGGCCCACCACATCTACGGCAGACATTGTGGGTGGCGTCACCACATCACCCTCTGCCGCCCAGGCGGCGGGGATGGACGAAAAAAGGGCAGCCACTGCCAAAGCCGTCAGCGTGGGGTGCGGCAGAGGGGCGGAGCGAGAAAAAGAAACCAAAGAAGAACGCATGGCAAACCAGTCCAAAAGCAATGAATGCAATCGCCAAAGGGCAGCGGGGCAGGGCACCCATCCGCAATGGAGTGGCGCGCAAACAGCCGCACGCCCGCACGCACCCCGGCGGGGTGAATGCATGGCTGCAAAAAAAGGGGGCACCCCAGAACGTGTTCAAAGGGCGCAAGCTGGCTGGGGCATGTACACAAACCGCGCCCCACCGGGCAGGGTTCGAGCACTGGCCCCGTCAGGCCTGAAACATGTCAGGCCCGCTGGGCTGGCGGTGGGTCTCTGGCAGCAAACGGCCAGCGCATGGGCTGGGCCGTGAAGGTGAGCGTTGCGGTGGGCAGCGCCGCGCGCGGCGGCTCGGGCACAGGCAGTTGGTAGGCCTGCGGCTGGCCCAGCCCCGCATCCAGCGCATGCGTCAGGCACCAGGCGCACGGGGCATGGGTTGCTTCAGTGTCTTGTTCGCCGCTGGCAGCATCCATGCGGGCCTCGGCAGCGGCCAAAGCCTCCGCGCCTTGGGCAGCGGCTGTCGCCACCTGCACGCTGCGCACCGCCTCGCGCATGTGCCGCGCCTCGTGCAGGGGCACACCTGCCAGGGCGTTGAACAACGCGGCCAGCAGAAGCAGGATGTGGAGTTGCAGGGCGGGGATGGTGCGGCGCAGCATGAGCGGATGCGAATCATACTCAAGTGCGGGTGGTGGCGGCCGAACCATGATGAATCCCCCCTAGCCTCATCCAAAAGTGGGAACCCAGCAATGAAGATATGCGCGGCCCAGAAAAAAAGCGCTGGGCCACGGAAGCGGTGCAGTGCAGTGCTGCAAGAATGATAGCTAGTAGCGCTTTCTACACAGGTGCCAGAGGCCCAAAAGGCTTGAAACCAGTGCAGCGAATACAGGTCAGCCCAGCAAAGCGCCAAAACTCCAACGGGGAAACCTTTGAGAGAGACGAAGCGCTGGAATAAATGTGGTCCCGCATAAAGCGGAATATTAAGGTGCTACCGCTCATGTTAGCCCTTGGCTCAAGATGCTGCTTCGTTGCCATTACCATTGGATTTATTAATCTGCTGTGGTGCAAGTCTGATGCGCATATGAATCGTTCCCGATTCGATGAAATGCTTACATCGTTCCATCAGGTTATAGTCAAACAGCTTTGGGTCACCATTGCTGTATTTCAGAATTGTTATTAACTCTTGCAAATCCAATACGTGGAAGAAATCACCGGTTTCTACCATCGCTAGCCTGATTTGCTGCTCTACTTCCTGCCAATCGCCATCATGCATTAGTTCGGTTAACAAGACGATGCAATGTATGGGGTTGGTAAAATTGATGGGGAGAGGTTTCCCGTCTTTGTCTGTAATCGGGTTGCCCCTTTTTGCAGCCTTGGATGCCCCAATCAGTTGCTTAATGGCTTTTATGGCTTGCTTTTGAGTACCTTTTGTTCGCCTCACTTGTTCTCTGTGAAAGCCTGATTGAAAAATGGATAGATCTTTGGCTTCGATAAAAAATGAACCGTACTCATGATATGCCAATACGTCCGTTAGGGATGTCCTGAACAACTCGAATTCGTGAGTGCTACAAGGCCACCGGTTTCAGATAGTGCGATGGATGGCGTTTAGCCTGGGTCTTCGCACCACTTTCCACGCCCTTGCGGGCCATCTGCACCGCCTTTGCGGCCATT
>JAYRPZ010000123.1:0-3049 GCA_041910915.1 Acidovorax sp. | reverse complement strand
TGGCTCAGGTGCAGCATGAAGTCGGGCGAATTGGCCTTGGAGCCAGCGCCGTTGTCCGTCAGCAGCCAGAAGCTGCCGTCGGCCATGCGCTTGATGCCGGAGTGGCCCTGCACCGGCTGGCCATCAAAAGGCAGGCTGATGCCTGTGGGACGGCCGGCAGACAAGCCCATCACCGAACCCAGCTTTTCCACGCGCTGGGCGGTGGTGAACTTGCCAGCGTGGCGCAGGTCGGCGGGGGCGTCTGCGGGCGCAGGAATCACGCTGAGTGCAGGCATCACGGCGTGGCCCGCCAGCGTGGCGGGGAAAGCTTGCTGCGCGTGAGCGGTGAAGGCTGGCGACAGAGCAACGCAAGCCAGCGCAACGCTGGCAGCCAGGCGATTCAGAGAGAAGAAAGCAGACATGGTGGCAAGAGTGCACAAAATGAAAGGCGCCACCTTGCCGGGGGGATGTGACGCGGGTGTGACGCGGGTGTCAGCGACTCCCCTCACCGCCGTGCCATCCACAGTGCAGCCCCCACCACCAGCGCCCCGCCCAGCCAGCCTTGCGGCCCCAGGCTTTCGCCCAGCCAGGCCACGGCAAACAGCGCGCCCCAGGCGGGCTCGGTGCCGGTGAGCAGCCCCACGCGGCTGGGGCTGGTGTGTTTAAGGGCCCAGTTTTGCGCCACCAGGGCAAACACGGTACAGCCCAGCACCAGGTAGGCGGTGGCCCACCAAAAGCCGCTGGCGGCGGCCCAAGTGGGAAGCGGGGGCAGGCCTTGCGGCAGCAGCGCCCAGCCCAGGGCCAGGGTGCCCAAGCCCACCACGGCCGACTGCACGGTGGTGAGCAGCAGCACGGGCACGGGGGCCGCACCCGGGGCAGCGCTGGGCGAGACGTGGCGGGCCGCCCGCGCCGTGGCGCAGGCCATGAGGGCGCGCAGCACGGCGGCGGCCAGCATGAGGGCATCGCCCCCGCTCCAGGCGCCTTGCCAGCCCCCAGCCAGCAGCAGTGCGCCGCACAGCGACACGGCCACACACATCCACACGGCGCGGCTGGGGCGCTGGCCCATCAGCGCCCATTCGGCCACGGGAGTGAACACCACACACAGGCTGATGAGGAAGGCGGCGCGGCTGGCGGGCGTGTGGGCCACGCCATAGGTTTCGCACACAAAGATGGACAGCAACAAGGCCCCCAGCGGCAGCCCCTTGCGCAGCGCGCCCCACCGCTGCGCGGCCGTGGTGCCACGCAGGGCCACCGGTGCCAGCAAGGCCGTGGTGAGCAAGAAGCGCACCGCCAGAAAACCCAGCACGGGGTAGTAAGCCAGCGCGCCCTTGGCCACGCCGTAGCTGGTGCCCCAGACGATGGCGACCAACAGCAGGGCCAGGTCGGCCCCGCGCAGCAGGGGGGAAGGGGAGACAGGCAGAGAAGAGGCGGGTGACACCGCGGCAGAAGAAGTCATGCCGCCGATCGTAGATTTGCGCTGCCACGCTGATAATCCGGCATCTCAGAACAACATTTGTTCCCCATGAGCACAAATCAAGCCTTGGCCCCCGTGGCGCACTTGGCGCACCTCGCCGACATGGCCGTGTTTGCCCGGGTGGTGGAAGCAGGCAGCTTCTCGGGCGCGGCGCGGGTGCTGGGCACCACGCCATCGGCGGTGAGCAAGCAGGTGGCGCGGCTGGAAGGCTTGCTGCGCGTGCGCTTGCTGGAGCGCACCACCCGCAAGCTGCGGCTGACCGAAGCAGGCCACGCCGCCCATGGCCATTGCCAGGCACTCGAGGCCGCGGCACGCGATGTGATGCAGCTGGCCGACCAGCACACGCATGTGCCGCAGGGCCTGGTGCGCATGAGCGCGCCCAAGGCCTATGGGCGCCAGCGCATTCACCCGCTGGTGGCGCCGTTTCTGGCCGCGCACCCGCAGGTGGATGTGCAGCTGGTGGTGACCGACAGGGTGGTGGACTTGTTTGCTGAAGATGTGGACCTGGCCATCCGCATCACCGACACCCCTCCACCGGGGCTGGCGGGGCGCCCGCTGGAGGCGGTGGAGCACATCGTGTGCGCCAGCCCCGCCTATCTGGCACGGCGCGGCACACCGCGGCACCCGAGCGAGCTGACGGAGCACGATTGCATTTACCTGGGAGAAGACCCGAGCGACCGGCGCTGGCGCTTTACGCAGCGCGGGCAGGCGGAGTCGGTCACAGTGGCAGTGCGCGGGCGCTACGTGGTCAACCACAGTGAAATGCGCCGCGAAGGCGCGATAGCAGGCCTGGGCATTGCCAGCCTGCCGGGCTTTGCCGCACAGGGCGCGCTGGAGCGTGGGGAGCTGGTGCGGGTGCTGCAGGCATGGCGGCACGACACGGCCTACTCAGGCACGGCGTGGCTGCTGTACCCGCCGAATCGTTTTTTGCCCAGCCGCCTGCGGGCGTGGGTGGATTACTTGGCCAGCGCGATACCGCAGGGCTGAGCCACAGGCAGCGCCCAGGCGCGGGCCGTGACAGACAAAACCGCCAGCACGGTGCAGTTGCTGGCATGGGCCACGTTGGCGGCCAGACGGGCGACCAGGGAGGGCGCGGCGGACGCAGAGGACACGGTAGAGACAGTGGTGACAGCAGACATGGGAAGACTCAAAAGATAGTGCTTTGAAAATGCCGCCAGTTTGCCCGCCCCCCGTGACGGCGGTGTGACAGTGCGGCGCTCGTGTCACATGACAGTGGCCCAGACTGTCACCCCTCTACCCCTGCCAGAGCCCCGCCGCGTGCCCCCGGGTGAAGGCTTCCTCAAACACCGAATAGCCGGACCAGTCGCTGTGCGCAAAGGCCAGCCGCGCGGTGGCGGGGGTGGGAATGGCGCGCTGGCGCTCTCCATTCAATAGCAGCTTGCGCTTACTTGGCGGCCCCTGCAGGCCAATTTGGCTTAAAAATGTTTGAATGCCTGGCACGGGGATGGACATGGCGTGCCCGTAGCGGGTGACCTGCACGCGGGTGGCGCGCTGTAGCACATCGGGGTGCGGGCCAGCCAGCGCGGCCAGGGCGGCGCGGCCCCAATGCTCGGCGCCTTGCGTGGCCAGTTGCTG
>JAYRPZ010000122.1:0-16022 GCA_041910915.1 Acidovorax sp. | reverse complement strand
CGTCAGCGGTCAGATGTCGAAGGCTGCGCATCGCCATCGGATCGCAGCGCAAGGCGCATTGCGCAGCCAATACCGAGCGTATTGGCAAGCGATGCAACGCAGCGATGCGATTCGAGGGCCAGCGCAGACCGACAGATGACCACTGACGCGACACTAGACAATCGCCGCCATGCCCGTGCTGCCCCCTACCCTTGTCCGCTGCCTGCCTTTTTTGGCCTGGCCCCGCCCCAGTCTGGCGCTGCTGCGTGGTGAGCTGGCCGCTGGCATCACCGTCGGCCTGATGCTGGTGCCCCAGGGCGTGGCCTACGCTGCGCTGGCGGGTATGCCACTGGTGGCGGGTATTTATGCCTCGCTACTGCCCGCCCTGGTGGCGGTGCTGTGGAGCTCTTCCACCCGCCTGGGCGTGGGGCCCACGGCGCTCACCAGCTTGCTGCTGGGGGCCTCACTGGCCGGGCTGGCCACGCCAGGTAGCGCGCAGTGGGTGCAATTGGTGCTGTGGCTGACGCTGCTGTCGGGGGCCGTGCAAATGCTGTTGGGGCTGGCGCGCATGGGCTGGCTGCTGCAGTTGGTGACGTCGCCAGTGCTCACCGGTTTCACCCTGGCTGCCGCGTTGCTGATTTTGGCCACCCAATTGCCCGCGCTGCTGGGCCTGCAAGTGGCTGCGGGCGCCTGGCCCACGCTGGCACAGCTGCCGCCCTGGCCCGAGATTCCCGGCTGGCTGGCGCACTGGCTGGCCCAGCACCTCGATGGCTGGGCCTGTGCCCTGGGCCTGGGCAGCTTGGTGCTGCTGCAGGCAGCGCGGCGCTTGCGCCCGAGTTTTCCTGCGGCATTGGTGGTGCTGGCCCTGGCCGGGCTGGTCAGCTGGGCCAGCGGCTTTGCCGCACGCGGCGGTGCGGTGGTGGGCAGCTTGCCTGCCGGGCTGCCCACCCTGGTGCTGCCCGAATGGCCGGGCTGGCCGCTGTGGAGCCAGTTGCTGCTGCCTGCGCTGGTCATTACTTTGGTGAGTTTTCTGGAAACCGCTTCCAGCGCCAAAGTTGAACACCAGCAAGGCGGTACGCGCTGGGACGAAAACCAAGACCTGCTGGCGCACGGCATGGCCAAAATCAGCGCCGCCTTCACCGGTGGCTTTGCCACCAGCGCGTCGTTCTCTCGCTCAGCCATCAACCTGTATGCCGGGGCAAAAACTGGCTGGGCCACGATTTTTGCCCTGCTGCTGGTGCTGGGCGTGCTGCTGTGGCTGACGCCACTGCTCTACCACGTGCCGCAATCGGCCCTGGCGGCGCTGGTGGTGGTGGCCGTGGCCAGCCTGGTCAAACCCGGCGCACTGCTGCGCCTATGGCGCATGGCGCGTGCGGAGGCCGTGATCAGCGCCACCACCCTGGTGCTGACCCTGGTCAGCGCACCGCGTCTGTATGTGGGTGTGCTGGTGGGGCTGGCGATGAATGTGGCCCTGTTTCTCTACCACCGGCTGCACCCGCGCATCATTGAAGTGGGCCTGCATGAAGATGGCAGCCTGCGCGATCGCGTGCTGTGGCAGCTGCCCATGCTGGCACCGGGGCTGCTAGCCCTGCGCATGGATGCCGAACTGGACTTTGCCTCGGCCAGCAGCCTGGAGCGCCACATTGGCGAACAACTGCAGCGCCGCCCCGAGCTGCACGCGGTATGCCTGTTCGCCCAGCCCATCAACCGCATCGACGTGACTGGCGTGGAAACGTTCGTGCGCCTGCGCACTTTGCTGCACCAGCACGGCGGGGTGCTGCACGTGAGTGGCTTGAAGCTGCCGGTGCAGCAAACCCTGGAGCGCGCGGGCGCCCTGTACCCCGGCAACGATCTGGTGCTGTACCGTGCTGACGCACCCGCCCTGGCAGCGCTGTGCGGCAGCACGCCGCCTGAGCCCCAGGAGCCCAACTGACAGGCTGCTAAACTCCCGCCCAGCTTTTTTCTGTTGCACTTCGTGACCCTTCCTGCTTCCCGTACTCCCATTTTTTTGCACGACCTGCGCTTGGCCACGGCCCATGCCTTGGTGATGCAGGAAGGGGGGGACGTGGCAACACTGGCCGAAGGTGAGCCCGCACCGTATGTGCAGGCTTTGATCGACGGTTTGTGTGAGCTTTCTCTCAAAGACCCCCTGACGGGCCTGGCCAACCGGCGCTTTCTGTATGCCACGCTGGACCGTGAAATTGACCGCGTGACCCGCGCCGGTGACTCCGCCCTCTTGATGATGCTCGACATTGACCACTTCAAAAGCATCAACGATGCCCACGGCCACTTGGCCGGGGATTTGGTGCTGCAGTCGGTGGCGCGCACGCTCAATGCTTGCGTGCGCCCCATGGACACCGTGGCCCGCTACGGTGGGGAGGAGTTCGCCGTGGTGCTGCCCTCGTGCCAAGCCACCTTTGCCCGCACTGTGGCCGAGCGCATGCGCCGCGCCATCGAGACCACGCCCGTACGCATCTCGCCTGTCGAGCAAGTCAACGTGACGGTGAGCGTTGGTGGCGCCTTTGCGCTGCAATGGATTCGTAGCACCAAGCAGCTATGGGCAGAGCGTGCCGACCAGCAGCTCTACCTTGCCAAGCAGGCCGGGCGCAACTGCATCGTCCTTGAGGAACCACCCGACAGCACCGTCAGTGCCGAAGAAAAAAATATGCTGTTCGCCCCCCTCTTCACCCCCTCCGACTGGGGCGAACTGCCCCCGCTTGACCCGCCAGGTAGCGTCAACTGAAAGCAACCGAGATGAGCGACGCACCATCGACCTCCGCCCAGCCCCTTGCCGGGGCACGCCAAACCGCAGGTGGCGCCCTCGGCGCGCACATCATCGCCATCACCAGTGGCAAGGGCGGTGTGGGTAAAACTTTTATCTCTGCCAACCTGGCAGCCGCGCTGACGCGCCATGGCCTGAAGGTACTGGTGCTGGACGCCGATCTGGGCCTGGCCAATCTGGACGTGGTGCTGAACCTGCACCCCAAAATCACGCTGCACGACGTCTTCATTGGCCGTGCCTCGCTGGAAGAGGCTGTGATCGAAGCGCCGGGGGGCTTTTCCGTGCTGCTGGCAGGCTCGGGCATGGTGGAGTATTCACGCCTGACGCCAGAAGTGCGCAGTGAATTCATCAACGTCGTGCAAACCCTGGCGCCGCGCTACGACGTGGTGCTGCTCGACACGGGCGCCGGCATCTCGGACGTGGTGCTGTTTTCGGTGTCTTTGGCCGCAGAGGTGCTGATTGTGGCCACGCCCGAACCCACTTCGCTCACCGACGCCTACGCCGCCATCAAAGTGCTGGCCACGCAGCAAAAACGCCAGCACCTGCGCCTGGTGGTGAACCAGGCGGCACGCGCGGGCGACGGCCGCGCCATCACCAGCCAGCTGCAGCAGGTGCTCAACCGTTTTGTCACCACGGAAACAGGCCGCCCCGTGCGTTTGCTGCACCTGGGCGACATTCCCGCCGACAACGCCGTGCGCGAAGCGGTGATGCGCCGCCAGCTGTTGCTGCAAGGTGCGCCGGGCAGCCCGGCCTCGCTGGCAGTGGCGCAGCTGGCAAACAAAATCAAATCGACTGTGCTGGAGTAAGGCACCAGCCTGGGCAGCTCCGTGTGCTACTGAAAAAGGAGCTGCTTGCGCTTACCAGGCAAGGGCCAGAGCCTTTTTTAATGCATCTATTGCTACCGCACACATCACCGCACAATCAGGCACAAAAAAAGCCGCCTGATAAACAGGCGGCTCGTGTGCAACGCGTGCGATCCAGAGCGTTTAAATGACTTGCGCAATCGCGCGGCAAACGTAATCAATGTTTTTGCTGTTGAGCGCGGCCACGCAGATGCGACCGGTGTCGGTGCCGTACACGCCAAACTCGCTGCGCAGGCGCACCATTTGCTCTTTGGTGAGGCCCGAGTAGCTGAACATGCCGATTTGTTGCGTCATGAACGACATGTCTTGCTTGACACCTGCGGCCTTGAGGCCATCCACCAGGGTTTGGCGCATGGCCTTGATGCGCACGCGCATCTCGCCCAGCTCTTTTTCCCACAGTGCGCGCAGCTCGGGGTTGTTCAGCACCGCTGCCACCACAGCACCGCCGTGCGTGGGCGGGTTGGAATAGTTGGTGCGGATGACGATTTTCAGTTGCGAGAGCACGCGCGCAGCTTCGTCCTTGTCGCTGGCCACCACCGACAACGCGCCCACGCGCTCGCCGTACAGGCTAAAGCTCTTGGAGAACGAGGTGGAGACAAAAATGTTCAAGCCTGCGGCCACAAATTTGCCAATCACAGCGCCATCTTCGGCAATGCCGTGGCCAAAGCCTTGGTAAGCCATGTCCAAGAAAGCGGTGAGGTTGCCCGCCTTCACCACTTCAACCACCTGGTCCCATTGGGCAGGCGTGAGGTCGTAGCCGGTGGGGTTGTGGCAGCAGGCGTGCAGCACCACGATGGTGCCGGGCGCGGCGGCCTTCAGGTCGGCCAGCATGCCGTCAAAGTCGATGCTGCGCGTGGCAGCGGCGTAGTAGCGGTAGTTGCCCACTTCAAAACCGGCGTTCTGGAAGATGGCGCGGTGGTTTTCCCAGCTGGGGTCAGAGATGAGCACTTTGGCGTTGGGGCTGACTTTTTTCAGGAAGTCGGCACCAATTTTCAAACCGCCCGTACCGCCAATGGCTTGCACGGTGGAGACACGCCCGCTTTGCACCACGTCCGATTCAGCACCAAACACCAGGGCTTTGACGGCGCTGTCGTAGGCGGCAATGCCGTCGATGGGCAGGTAGCCACGCGGGGTGGGCTTGGCCATCAAGGCATCTTCGGCTTTTTGCACGCACTCCAGCAGAGGCAGCTTGCCGTTGTCGTCGAAATACACACCGACGCCCAGGTTGACCTTGCTGGGGTTGGTGTCGGCGTTGAATTGTTCGTTCAGACCCAGGATAGGGTCGCGGGGGGCCATTTCGACGGCGGAAAACAAAGACATGGTGAACCTTGGAGAGAAAGTCAAACGGGCTGGCACAAGCCAGGGCCAGCGATTTTAACGACGCACAAGCCCATGCGTTGACAGCATCGCCTCATGCAATAAGAGATTAATGTGGGCTCACCCACGCCCCTTGCTACGGCACAAAGCACCGCACACACACGGCCAAAGGGCGGCACATAGAATTTGCCCCATGTCTTCTCGCGCTGCCCCTGCTGTGGGTGAGTTTGTGGAATTTCCCGGCTCGCCCTTTCACCTGTTCCAACCTTATCCCCCTGCCGGCGACCAGCCCACCGCCATCGAACAGCTGGTGCAAGGCGTGGAAAACGGCGAATCCTTCCAAACCCTGCTGGGCGTGACGGGCTCGGGCAAAACCTTCACCATGGCCAACGTCATCGCCCGCCTGGGGCGACCGGCCATCATCTTTGCGCCCAACAAAACCCTGGCCGCGCAGCTGTACAGCGAGTTTCGCGAGTTTTTTCCGAAGAACGCAGTGGAGTACTTCGTCAGCTACTACGACTACTACCAGCCCGAGGCCTATGTGCCGCAGCGCGACCTGTTCATTGAAAAAGACAGCGCTATCAACGAGCACATTGAGCAAATGCGCCTGTCGTGTACCAAAAGCCTGCTGGAGCGCCGTGACGTGGTGATTGTGGCCACGGTGTCGGCCATCTACGGCATTGGCGAGCCCGAGAGCTACCACCGCATGATCATGACGCTGCGCACGGGCGACGCCCTGGGCCAGCGCGATGCCATTGCCCAGCTGGTGCGTATGCAGTACGAGCGCAACGACTTGGACTTTGGCCGGGGCAAATTCCGTGTGCGCGGCGACACCATTGACGTCTTCCCGGCAGAGCACTCCGAGCTGGCACTGCGCATAGAGTTGTTTGATGACGAGGTGGAAAGCCTGCAACTGTTCGATCCGCTCACCGGGCGCATCCAGCAAAAAATTCCACGCTTTACCGTGTACCCCAGCAGCCACTACGTTACGCCGCGCGACAAGGTGCTGACCGCCGTGGAAACCATCAAAGAAGAGCTGCGCGAGCGGCTGGCCTTCTTCGAGCGCGAAGGCAAGCTGGTGGAAGCCCAGCGCCTGGCGCAGCGCACGCGCTTTGACCTGGAAATGCTCAGTGAAGTGGGCCACTGCAAAGGCATTGAGAACTACACCCGCCACCTCTCGGGCGCC
Organism: Acidovorax sp.; assembly: GCA_041910915.1. Lineage (GTDB taxonomy): Bacteria > Pseudomonadota > Gammaproteobacteria > Burkholderiales > Burkholderiaceae_C > Paenacidovorax. The sequence continues at coordinate 9,895 of JAYRPZ010000122.1, read as the reverse complement.
CAGCCGGGCGAGCCGCCCAGCACACTCACCGACTACCTGCCGCCCGATGCGCTGATGTTCCTCGACGAGAGCCACCAGATGATTGGCCAGCTCTCGGCCATGTACAACGGCGACCGCTCGCGCAAAACCACATTGGTGGAGTACGGCTTTCGCCTGCCCTCGGCGCTGGACAACCGCCCTCTCAAATTTGAAGAATTTGAGCGCCGTATGCGCCAGGCCATTTTTGTCTCGGCCACACCGGCTGACTATGAAAAGCAGCACTCCGGCCAAATCGTCGAGCAGGTGGTGCGGCCCACCGGGCTGGTCGATCCCACGGTGGAAGTGCGCCCCGCTGCTACCCAGGTGGACGATGTGCTGCAAGAAATTCGCCTGCGGGTAGAGAAAAGTGAGCGCGTGCTGATCACCACGCTGACCAAACGCATGGCCGAACAGCTCACCGACTACCTGGCCGACAACGGCGTGAAGGTGCGCTACCTGCACTCGGACATTGACACCGTCGAGCGCGTGGAAATCATCCGCGACCTGCGCCTGGGGCTGTTCGACGTGCTGGTGGGCATCAACCTGCTGCGCGAGGGGCTGGACATTCCTGAAGTCTCGCTCGTGGCCATTTTGGATGCCGACAAAGAAGGCTTTTTGCGCGCCGAGCGCAGCCTCATTCAAACCATTGGCCGCGCCGCGCGCAACCTGCATGGCAGCGCCATCCTCTACGCCGACCGCATCACCGAGTCGATGAAAAAGGCCATGGGCGAGACCGAGCGCCGCCGCGCCAAGCAAATCGCCCACAACCGCGAAAAAGGCATTGAACCGCGCGCGATTGTCAAGCAGGTGAAAGACCTGATTGATGGCGTGTACAGCGAGAAGGCGGGCCGCGATGCCCAGCGCCTGGAAAACGAAGCCCTGCAACGCGCCCGCGTGCAAGAACTTTCTGAGAAAGACCTGGCCAAAGAGATCAAACGCCTGGAAAAACAAATGCTGGAGCACGCCCGCAACCTGGAATTTGAGCAAGCCGCGCAGGCGCGCGATGCGCTGTCCTTACTCAAAGCCCGCGTCTTCGGTGCCGATGCCCACGACGCCTAGCACAGCAAGCCACGCCGCGCAGCACGCATTAGCGCAAAACCTATTGATTTAAGTCATCATTTTTAACCCGACAAAATCAATGGGTTTTAATGTTATACTCCGACAAATTAGTCAACAAATCAGTTTATTTGCCAGGGAGTCCACCCCTACCCCAGGTGGAGCAAATGCTGAAGCCGTCGCCACCCTTTCGCGGGCAGGCATCTAGGCGGTGAAGAAACCTTTCTCTGTCAAACATACATCCTGACCCAAGGAGTTCCACGATGCGTCTCACCACCAAAGGCCGCTTTGCCGTCACCGCCATGATTGATCTGGCCCTGCGCCAGAACAACGGCCCCGTCACCCTGGCAGCCATCAGCCAGCGCCAGCAAATTTCCCTGTCGTACCTGGAGCAGCTCTTTGGCAAGCTGCGCCGCCACGAACTGGTGGAATCCACCCGTGGCCCGGGCGGCGGCTACACCCTGGCGCGCAAAGCTGGTGACATCACCGTGGCCGACATCATCGTCTCGGTCGATGAGCCCATCGACGCCACCCAGTGCGGCGGCAAAGAAAACTGTCTGGGCGAATCGGGCCGCTGCATGACGCACGACCTGTGGGCCGCCCTGAACCAGCGCATGGTCGAATTTCTGGACTCCGTTTCGCTGCAAAAACTGGTGGACGAGCAAATCGCCAAGGGCATCCAGATTGAAGACAAGCCCGTGGTGCGCCGTGCCATCTCCACAGCCCCGGTGGTCAAACCCATCCGCGTGAACGCGCCCAACTCCGTGTTTGCCCTGGGCAACGCCTTCGCCAAATCGTGATCTCTTGATGCACTCATGCCGGGTGCTGCCCGGCTTTTTGTTGCACCTTGTTTGAACCCTGCGCCCCGCCCTGGGGCTGCTGAGATATGACCCCCCATTTCCCGATCTACCTTGATTACGGCGCCACCACGCCGGTGGACCCGCGCGTTGTGGACGCCATGGTGCCCTGGCTGCGCGAACACTTTGGCAACGCCGCCTCCCGCAGCCACGCCTGGGGCTGGGAAGCCGAAGAAGCCATTGAGCAAGCCCGTGGCCATGTGGCTGCGCTGGTGGGTGCAGACCCGCGAGAAATCGTCTGGACCAGTGGTGCCACCGAGTCCATCAACCTCGCCCTCAAAGGCGCGGCGCACTTCTACCAGGGCAAAGGCCGCCACCTCATCACACTGAAAACCGAGCACAAAGCCGTGCTTGACACCATGCGTGAGCTGGAGCGCCAGGGCTTTGAGGTCACCTATTTGGATGTGCAACCGGATGGCCTGCTCGACCTGGACGCCCTGCGCGCCGCCCTGCGCCCCGACACGCTGCTGGTCAGTGTGCTGTTCGTGAACAACGAAATCGGCGTCATCCAAGACATCCCCGCCATTGGCGCACTGTGCCGTGAACGCGGCGTGCTGCTGCACGTGGACGCCGCCCAGGCCACGGGCCGCGTGGAAATTGACCTGAGCCAGCTGCCCATCGACTTGATGAGCATGACCGCGCACAAAACCTACGGCCCCAAAGGCGTGGGCGCGCTGTATGTGCGCCGCAAGCCGCGCGTGCGCCTGGAAGCGCAAATGCACGGCGGCGGGCACGAGCGCGGTATGCGCTCGGGCACCCTGCCCACGCACCAAATCGTGGGCATGGGCGAGGCGTTTCGCCTCATCCGCGCGGAAATGCACGAGGTGAACGCACACGCCCGCGCCCTGCAGCAGCGCCTGCTCGAAGGCCTGAAAGACATCGAACAGGTGTTCATCAACGGCAGCATGGACCCCGCGCGGCGCGTGCCACAGAACCTGAACATGAGCTTCAACTACGTGGAAGGCGAGTCGCTGATGATGGGCATCAAAGGCCTGGCGGTCTCCAGCGGCTCGGCCTGCACCTCGGCCAGCCTGGAGCCTAGCTACGTGCTGCGCGCCCTGGGGCGCAGTGATGAGCTGGCGCACAGCAGCCTGCGCATGACCATCGGGCGCTTCACCACCGAAGCTGAAATTGATTACGCGATTGCCACCATCCGCGAAAACGTCGCCAAGCTGCGCGCGCTCTCGCCGCTGTGGGAGATGTACCAAGACGGCGTGGACATGGACGCCATCCAGTGGGCCGCCCACTGAGCGGCATCGCCAAAAAATATGAATCAAATTGGCTGCTAGCCCTTACCAGTCAAGCGCAAGCAGCTATCAAAACAGGAGTAAATCATGGCCTATTCCGACAAAGTCATCGACCACTACGAAAACCCGCGCAACGTCGGCTCGTTTGACAAAGGCGACGCCAGCGTGGGCACCGGCATGGTGGGTGCGCCGGCCTGCGGCGACGTGATGAAGCTGCAAATCAAGGTCAACCCCGACACCGGCGTGATCGAAGACGCACGCTTTAAAACCTACGGCTGCGGCTCGGCCATTGCCTCGTCGTCCCTGGTGACGGAATGGGTGAAGGGCAAAACGCTGGACGAAGCCACGCACATCAAAAACAGCGCCATTGCCCAAGAGCTGGCGCTGCCGCCCGTGAAAATTCACTGCTCCATCTTGGCCGAAGACGCGATCAAAGCCGCTGTCAACGACTACAAAGCCCGCCACGGCGCCGCCGTGGCCTGAACGCTGCACGCACTAGGAGATACACCCCATGGCCATCACCCTCACCCCCGCTGCCGCGCAACATGTCAGCCGCTACCTCAGCCGCCGAGGCCAAGGCCTGGGCGTGCGTTTGGGCGTGACCACCACCGGCTGCTCCGGCCTGGCCTACAAGCTGGAGTACGTCGATGAACAACAGCCCGAAGACCTGGTGTTTGAAGACCACGGCGTCAAGGTGCTGATCGACCCCAAAAGCCTGGCCTACATCGACGGCACCGAACTCGATTTTGTGCGCGAAGGCCTCAACGAAGGCTTCAAGTTCAACAACCCCAACGAGCGCGACCGCTGCGGCTGCGGCGAGAGCTTTCGCGTCTAAAAGCCTGCGCCCAGCTGCTGCCCCCGGCCAGCGGTAGTCTTTTTTTGATAGCTGCTCGCGCTTGCCACACAAGGCTTTCAGATGAAAAACATTCTGAAATCCTTATCCATCAAGCGCCAGCAGCTCTTTCTTTCATAGCACCCGCATGCACCTGAATGCTGACGACTTTGCACTCTTTGAGTTGCCACGGCGCTTTGCACTGGAACGTGCGCAGCTCGATGCCCGCTGGAAAGCCCTGCTGCAGCACGCCCACCCCGACCGCTTTGCCAGCGAAGGGGCCAGCGCGCAGCGCCTGGCCATGCAATGGTCGGTACGCATCAACGAGGCCTACCAGCGCCTGAAAGAGCCCCTGGCACGCGCCGCCTACCTGTGCGAGCTGCAGGGTGCGCCGCTGCGCGCGCACGACAACACCGCCATGCCGCTGGAGTTTTTGCAGCAACAAATCGCCTGGCGCGAAGCCCTGGAAGACGCCCACGACGGCCCGGCACTCGAAGCCCTGCACCAGGAACTAGAGCAAGCGCGCAGCGCCACCCTGGCACGCTGCGCCGAGCTGCTGGACGTGCAGCAAGACGCAGCCGCAGCAGCCCAGCAAGTGCGCGCCTTGATGTTCGTGGCGCGCCTGCTGCAAAACGTGGAACAGCGCCTGGATCAGCTCACGCCCTGACGTGCGCGGCTCCCCGTCCATCTTCGCCCCTTTCTTCCCCACACTCCGAGAGAGCCCCGCACGCCATGGCGCTTTTGCAAATTTCTGAGCCAGGTCAATCCCCCGCCCCGCACCAGCGGCGCCTGGCCATCGGCATTGACCTGGGCACCACGCACTCCCTGGTGGCTGCCGTGCAAAGTGGTGTGGCGCGCTGCCTGCCCGACGCCGAAGGCCGCGTGCTGTTGCCCTCGGTGGTGCGCTATTTGGAAGACGGCGCGCGCCACATCGGCCACCACGCTGCAGCCGCGCGCACGCTGGACGCGCGCAACACCATCGCCTCGGCCAAACGCTTCATGGGCCGCAGCATGGACGATCTGGCGCACGAAGCCCCGCACCTGCCCTACGAATTTGTCGCCACCCCCGGCATGGTGGCCCTGGCCACTGCTGCCGGGGTGAAAAGCCCCGTGGAAATCAGCGCAGAAATTTTGGCCAGCCTGCGCCAGCGCGCCGAAGACAGCCTGGGCGGACTGATTGACGGCGCCGTCATCACCGTGCCCGCCTACTTTGACGATGCCCAGCGCCAGGCCACGAAAGACGCCGCCCAACTGGCGGGCCTGAAGGTGCTGCGCCTGATCAACGAACCCACGGCCGCCGCCATCGCCTACGGCCTGGACAACGCTGCCGAGGGCGTGTACGCCGTGTACGACCTGGGTGGCGGCACCTTCGACATCTCCATCCTGCGCCTGACGCAAGGGGTGTTTGAGGTGATGGCCACCGGGGGCGACTCTGCCTTGGGTGGCGATGACTACGACGCCGCCTTGGCCGACGCACTGTGCCGCAGCCATGGCGTGGTGGCGCACAGCCCGGCCGACAAAGCGGCGCTGCGCCTGGCCGCACGCGCCTGCAAAGAAGCCCTGACCGCCCACGACAGCGCCCCATTCAGCGTGGCACTGGGCGGCACCACGCACCAATGGACGGTGCAGCGCAGCGAGCTGGCCAGCGCCAGCGCCGCCCTGACAGAGCGCACCCTGAGCGCCGTGCGCCGCACCCTGCGCGATGCCCAGCTGCGCCCGCACGATGTGCAAGGCGTGGTGCTGGTGGGCGGCTCCACGCGCATGCCGCAGATCGTGCAGGCCGTGAGCGCATTTTTTGGCCGTGCGCCGCTCACCAACCTCAACCCCGATGAAGTCGTGGCCCTGGGCGCCGCGCAACAGGCGCACCAACTGGTGGGCAACAACCCGCACGGCGACATGCTGCTGCTGGATGTCATTGCGCTGTCGCTCGGTCTGGAAACCATGGGCGGCCTGGTGGAGCGCATCATCCCGCGCAACGAAACCCTGCCCACGGCACGGGCGCAAGACTTCACCACCTACCAAGACGGGCAAACCGCCATTTCGCTGCACGTCGTGCAAGGCGAGCGCGACCTGGTGCAAGACTGCCGCAGCCTGGCGCGCTTTGAACTGCGCGGCATTCCCCCCATGGCCGCCGGTGCAGCGCGCGTGCGCGTGACCTTCACGGTAGATGCCGATGGCCTGCTGTGCGTGCAAGCCCAGGAGCTGACCAGCGGCGCACAAGCCCATATTGAAGTCAAACCTTCTTACGGCCTGAGCGATGAGCAAATTGCACGCATGTTGCAAGACGGCTTTGCCAGCGCCGCCCACGACCTGCACGCCCGTGCCCTGGCACAGGCGCGCGTAGATGCCGAGCGGCTGCTGCTGGCCACCGTGAGCGCGCTACAAGCCGACGGCCATTTGCTTACCGCCGCCGAACGCGCGCCCATCGACAGTTTGCTGAACACGCTGCGCGAACGGCTGGCCCAAGGCACCGACCCCGCCGCGCTGGACGCCGCCGCCCAGCAACTGGCCCAAGGCACCGAAGCCTTTGCGGCCGCCCGCATGAACCACAGCATTCGCCAAGCCCTGCGGGGTCAGCACGTGCAGGCCCTGTAGGCTTGCTGCGCCCCCGCCATTGATTGCCCACTGCCATGCCCACACTCACCATCTTGCCCCATGCCGAACTGTGCCCGCAGGGGGCCACGCTCCAGGCCCCGGCCGGCACCAGTATTTGCGAAGCCCTGCTGGACAACGGCATTGCCATTGAACACGCCTGCGACATGAGCTGCGCCTGCACCACCTGCCACGTCATCGTGCGCGAAGGCCTGGCCTCGCTCAACGCAGCCGAAGAGGAAGAAGAAGACCTGCTCGACCGTGCCTGGGGCCTGACGCCGCAGTCGCGCCTGTCGTGCCAGGCCGTGCTTGGCCAGCAGCCGCTGACGCTGGAGCTGCCCAAATACACCCTGAACCACGCCAAGGAACAGCACGGATGACGCGGCACATCGTCTTTGATACCGAAACCACCGGTCTGTCGCCAGAAAACGGCGACCGCATTGTGGAAATTGGCTGCGTAGAACTGGTCAACCGCAAACCCACAGGCCGCCACCTGCACCTGTACCTCAACCCCGAGCGCGAAAGCGACGAGGGCGCGCTGCGCGTGCACGGCCTGACGACAGAATTTCTCAGCGACAAACCCAAATTTGCCGAAGTGGCCGATGAGTTTCTGGCCTTCACGGCCGGGGCAGACATCGTCATCCACAACGCGCCGTTTGACCTGGGCTTCATCAACCACGAATTGGCACGCCTGGGCAAACCGCCGTTCGAGGGCCAGGTGGCCAGCATCATCGACACCCTGGCCATGGCCAAGGAGATGTACCCGGGCAAAAACAACTCGCTCAACGGCTTGTGCTCGCGCCTGGACGTGGACAACTCCGGGCGCACGCTGCACGGCGCCTTGCTCGATGCCGAATTGCTGGCCGAGGTGTACATCAACCTCACCCGTGGCCAAGACGCGCTGCTCATCGGTGACGATGCACACGCCAACGCCGCAGGCACCGGCCAGCGTGCAGGCATCGACCTGAGTGCGCTGCAGTTGCCCGTTCTCTCGCCCAGCGCTGAAGAACTGGCAGCCCATGCCGAACAACTCCAGCAGCTCGACAAAGCCAGCAACGGCAAAACAATCTGGCGAACTTGGCAGCCGCAGCCTGAAGCTGTGACATAATTGCGGGCTGTCGCAAAGACATCGGGTGATTAGCTCAGCGGTAGAGCACTGCCTTCACACGGCAGGGGTCACATGTTCGATCCATGTATCACCCACCATGTTTTTCGGCACCCAAGCACTGTTTTGGGTGCCAGCGGGTGATTAGCTCAGCGGTAGAGCACTGCCTTCACACGGCAGGGGTCACATGTTCGATCCATGTATCACCCACCATTTCCAGCAAAAAAGGCCTGAATTTTTCAGGCCTTTTTTCGTTACTGGCTGCAGAGGTGCGCAACAGGTCACCACTGTGCCACCGCCTCAATCGCCAAGGGGTAACCCGCCACACCCAAACCACACACCACGGCCCGCGCCACAGGCGAGATGTAGGAATGGTGGCGAAAACTTTCCCGCGCATGGACGTTGCTGATATGCAGCTCCAGCAACGGTATGGCCGTGCCCTTGATGGCATCGTGCAGCGCAATGCTGGTGTGGGTGTAGGCGCCAGCGTTCAGCACCACCCCTGCCAAGGCACCCGCCGCGTGCAGCGTGCCCGCTTCGTGCAACCAGTCCACCAGCACACCTTCGTGGTTGCTTTGGCGAAACTCCAGCGCCAACCCCCAGCGCTCGCAGGCTGCCGCACACAACTGCTGCACATCCGCCAGGGTCTGCGCGCCATACACGCTGGGCTCACGGCTACCCAGCAAATTCAAATTCGGCCCATTGAGGACAAAAACTGTTTTCACGCGCTCGCACTCCTCGCAACAAGAACAAGCGCGTGATTATGCGCACCCTCAACGACCGCCGTAATAGCCGCCACGATGCCCACCATGGCCACGCTCATCGTGGTCGCGGTCGTGCCCATGTCTGTGCCCATGTTTATGCTTATGCGGGTGGGGTGGGCGAGCGTGGTAGCCAGGTGCGGGGTAATACACCGGCGGGGGTGGGGCGTAATAGCGCGGCGGCGGATACGTGGAATACACCACCGGCGGTGGGGGCGGTGGCGGGTAGTAGCCCGGCTGGCCCGCCGACACCACCACCCCCGGCACCGCGACACCCACCGACCACGACACCCCGTCTCGGTCGTAAGCATGGGCCGCACCCGCCCCGGGCAGCACCAACCCAGACACAGCGAAAAGACACGAAAGCAATGCATTGCGCCACATGGCAACACCTCCAAGCAAGAAAAAGAAAGCGGCCAGCAGAGCCACACCGCAGTGATACAGCCCTTAACGCACGAGCCCTCCATCAGGATGGCAACGGGTTTGTAAAGTTGTTTTTCATACCATTTACGTGCGCTACGGCAGTGGCCTCCTAAAATGGCGGACTTTCTTGGCCCTCTCCCCCTGCCCGCATGACTTCGATTGACAACGCCAGCATCCACCCCCAAGCCAATGTGTACTTTGATGGCAAGTGCGTCAGCCACAGCATCACGCTGGCAGACGGCACGAAAAAATCCGTCGGTGTGGTGCTGCCTGCCACGCTCACTTTTAACACCGGCGCGCCCGAAATCATGGAATGCGTGGCCGGTAGCTGCGAATACCGCCTGGCGGGCACCGACGCCTGGCTGCACGCTGGCCCGGGCGACCAATTCAGCGTACCCGGCAACTCCAGTTTTGATATCCGCGTGGGCGAGGCCTTCCACTACATCTGCCATTTTGGCTGAAACACCTGCGGCTGAAATTTCAAATGTTTTTGGCCTCTAGCCCTTACCAGGCAAGCGTAAGCAGCTATCTTTTTTGAGAGAAATTCCATGGCAACCATCCTGCAGAACCTCCCCGTCGGCCAGAAGGTCGGCATCGCCTTCTCCGGCGGCCTCGACACCAGCGCCGCACTGCGCTGGATGAAGAACAAGGGCGCCCTGCCCTACGCCTACACCGCCAACCTGGGCCAGCCCGACGAAGAAGACTACGACGCCATCCCGCGCAAGGCGATGGAGTACGGTGCGCAGCAGGCCCGCCTGATCGACTGCCGCACACAGCTGGCGCACGAAGGCATTGCCGCCATCCAGTCTGGCGCCTTCCACATCAGCACCGGGGGCATTACCTACTTCAACACCACGCCGCTGGGCCGTGCCGTCACCGGCACCATGCTGGTGGCTGCCATGAAGGAAGACGATGTGCACATCTGGGGCGACGGCTCCACCTTCAAGGGCAACGACATTGAGCGCTTTTACCGCTATGGCCTGCTGACCAACCCCTCGCTGCGT